>JBBRZM010000011.1:0-83077 GCA_038236695.1 Acidimicrobiia bacterium | reverse complement strand
TCGCAACCGGTTGACTGTCCAGACCGTCGCCAATTCGGGCTTTCACCTAAGCTGACGTCCGCTCTGGACACTTCGCTCGTTGACGCGCTTGCCGGTCGCCGTTGCCTCGTGACGGGCGGACTGGGCTTCATCGGCTCCAACGTCGCGCTCGCGCTGGTTGGCGCGGGTGCGCCGGTCACCGTGATCGACGCCGGCTACAAGCGGCACGGTGCCAATGCACACAATCTCGACGGCGCGGCCGGGCCGATCGAGGTGATCGCGACCGACGTGGGCGACGCCGACGCCGTGCGTGACGCGGTCGCCGCCGCCGAGCTCATCTTCAACCTCGCGGGCCAGGTGAGCCACCTCGATTCGATGAGCGATCCGCCGTTCGATCTCGACGTCAACACCCGCAGCCAGCTCGCATTCCTCGAGGTGCTGCGGGAGGTGAATCCACACGCGGCGATCGTGTACACGTCAACCCGCCAGGTGTTCGGCAAGCCTCGCTACCTGCCGGTCGACGAGGAGCACCCAATCTCACCCGTCGACGTCAATGGCATCACGAAGTACGCCGCCGAGCAGTTCCATTTGCTCTACGCCGAGCAGTACGGCCTCCGTGCGACCGCAGTGCGGCTCACGAACGTGTACGGACCGCGCCAGCGCCTCCGCGACGACTTTCAGGGCTTCCTGCCGATCTTCATCCGCCGCGCGCTCGACGGCGAAGCCATCACGGTCTTTGGTGAGGGCGAACAACAGCGAGATTGCCTGTACGTCGACGACGTGACCGATTGCCTAGTGCGCGCGGCGGTGTCGCCCGACGCGTGGGGAGAGGTCTTCAATGTCGGTCACGACGAGCATCTGTCATTGCGGCAGATCGCGGAGATCGTCGTGGCGGCGGCGGGTTCGGGCACGGTGGAGTCGGTGCCCTGGCCACCGGAACGTGACGCGATCGACATCGGCTCGTATTTCGCCGACCCGTCGAAGTCGAAGCGCATGCTCGGCTGGGCTCCGGCCACGAGTTTCCACGACGGCATGGGCCGCACCATGGCGTTCTACCGCTCCCATCGGGAGTGGTACCGCTGAGTACACCGATCAACGGGGAACGCGATCCGGCCGCCGGCCTGCCGGTCGTCGACCTCGCCCGTCGGGCTGCCGCGCTCCAACCGGAGCTCGACGCCGCGATCGCGCGGGTGCTGCAGTCGGGCCGGTTCCTGCTCGACGCCGAGACCACGGCGTTCGAAGCCGAGCTCGCCGAGTCGCTCGGCCGGCGCCATGTGGTCACGGTCGCGTCGGGCACCGAGGCGCTGCGGCTCGCGATGGTTGCGGCCGGGATCGGTGGCGGCGACGAGGTGATCGTGCCCGCGTTCACCGCTGTGCCCACTGCTGCCGCGGTGTGCGCCGCCGGCGCGGTGCCGGTGCCGGTCGACGTCGATCCCGACACCGCGCTCATCGATTGGAACTTGGTCGCCGCCGCGCGCACCAGCCGAACCCGTCTCGTGATCCCGGTGCACCTGTACGGCCGGCCAGCTGAGATTCCCGATGTCGGCGTGCCCGTGCTCGAGGACGCCGCGCAGGCGCTCGGCGCGCTTGATCCCGGCGCGGGCTCAGTCGCGGCGGCCTACAGCTTCTATCCCACGAAGAACCTCGGCGGGATCGGCGACGGCGGCGCGGTCGTCACTGACGACGATGCACTCGCCGACCGGGTGCGGCGTCTGCGTCGCCACGGGCTCACGGATGCCGACGGCTACGTGCACAGCTCGATCTCCGGCAACTCGCGTCTGTCGGAGCTCGAGGCCGCGGCTTTGCGGGTCGCGTTGCCCGGCCTCGCGGCAGCCAACGAGCGCCGGCGCCAGATCGCGGGCGCGTACCGGGCCGCGGCGCCCGCGCTGCAGTGGCAGGCGCCGCACGAGCGTCACGTGTATCACCTGTGCGTGGCTCGGGTACCCGACCGGGACCGGTTCCGTGACCGCATGTCGTTTCACACCGCAGTCCATTACCCACGCCCCCTCACGCGCCAGCCCGCCTATGAGGCGTTCGTACGCGCGGAATGCCTAGTGGCCGAGCAGTGGGCGTCGGCATGCGTTTCGCTGCCGTGCTTCCCTGAGATGACCGACGAGGAGATCGGAGCGGTGTGCAACGCACTCCCGTGAATCCCGCAGTCACCTCGATCTCTGCGTTCTTTCCTTGTTACAACGACGAGGCGAGCATCGAGTCGGTGGTCGAGGCCGCGTTGAGCACAATCGACCGCGTCGGCGTGGACGGAGATGTGACCGTCATCAACGACGGATCGACCGATGGTTCCGGCGCGGTGCTCGAGAGGCTGAAGGTCCGCGAGTCGCGCGTGCGCGTAGTGACCCACCCCGCGAACCGCGGCTACGGGGGAGCGCTGCTCTCGGGTTTTGCCGCCGCGACGAAGCAATGGGTCTTCTACACCGACGGCGACGGCCAATTCGACGCGACCGAGCTCGCGCTCCTGGTGGAGCACGCCGGCGACGATGTCGACGTGGTGCAGGGCTTCAAGCTCGCCCGGGCCGACGGCGCGGCGCGCCGTGTGATCGGCCGCGTGTACCACTGGTTCGTTGCGTTGATGTTCGGCTTGCGCATCCGCGACACCGACTGTGACTTCAGGCTCATCCGTCGCGACGCGCTCGAGCGGGTGCAGCTCACGTATACGACCGGCGTGATCTGTGTCGAGATGGTGCGCAAGCTGCAAGACATGGGCGCGCGCTTCGTGGAGGTCGGCGTGCATCACTACGCACGCGAACACGGTTCGTCGCAGTTTTTTCGGCCGAGCAACGTGCTGCGAACCCTGCGCGACCTGATCGTGATGTGGACCCAGCTCGTCGTGCGCGACCGCCGCGTCGGCGGCCGCTAGTCGCGCGTCACTTCGTGGCGAGCACAACCGCCGACGTTCCGAACGGTACGTCGTGGCGCCGCAGCCACGACCGCTCCGCGTTCGCGAGGCGCGCGAACACCGCTCCCAACGCGGGGCGCTCGAGATCGGAGCCGGCTCCGCCGGGCGCCGGCCGGCGTACCCGGTCGACCATGCCGAGGAGCGCGGCGGGCGGAGCCAGGAACCAACAGGCGTACGTGGCCCGCTGCACCCACAGCCCGCTCTCGGTGACGAGCTCGGCCAGGCCGTAACGGCGATACCGATGCCGGCTATGCACCGTGCGGTCGTGCGCCCGCCGCAGCGCCTCGAACGCAGGCTCCACCAGCAGCGCCACCCCTCCCGGCCGCAGCACGCGGGCGAGCTCGCGCACCGCACCGCCGTCGTCGTCGACGGTGTACAGCAGCGTCACGTCGACGACGACGTCGAAGCTGTCACGCGGAAACGGCAGCGCGTGCACGTCTGTCTGGACGGGGCGGGTATCGGGGTGGCGGTCCCGCAGGAGCTCGAGCGCCCGAGACGAGAGATCGCTGCCGATCACCGTGCCGTACTCGCCGAGCCACGCGCTGTTGCCTCCCGGGCCGCAACCGGCATCGAGGATCCGCTGGTCGCGACGGAGCCACGGTCGAAGCAAATCGGCCATGAGCGCGCGGGTGTTTCGGTACCACCAGTGGTCGTCCTCCGCGGCTGCGATACGCGCGTACTCGTCGAGCTCCATCGCCCGTGACGCTACTGGGCGAAGACCGTCTCCTCGGCGTCGGTGAGCATCCATCTGGTGCGCTCGAGGTCGAGCAGGTACCGCTCGTCGGGGCCGATCGCGGCTTGATACTCGGGGTCGGTGATCATGGAGAAGAAGTCGCGCGCCGACGCGAACCACTGGATAGCAACACCGTCGAAATCGTCGTCGCGCTCGTAGTCGCGCCGCACGCGGTGGTTCTGCTCGTAGCGGAGGATGCGCGCCCGGGCAGCCGGTGTGTCGGACAACAAGCGGGCGTGCTCCTCGCGCCAATGCCGGTGGAACTCCTCGATGCTCAGCGCGGCGTTGCGCTTCACGAAGCAGATCAATTTCACCATGGGAGCCTCCGGTCACCGCCGTGGCCCCGTACTCAACCACGTTTGTGCGCACCCGGTTGCTCTATCCCCCGGGAATGCACCAACGTGGGCCCCATATGGCCCAACCGACCGCACGCGTCGACGCGCTGTTGCACGATCGGGTCGCGGTGGTGTCCGGCATTGGTCCCGGCATGGGGCGTGACATCTCACTCACGCTGGCGCGTGCCGGCGCCGACATCGTGCTCGCGGCGCGTACCGAAGCCAACCTTCTCGCGGTCGCCGCCGAAGTCGAGGCCGTCGGCCGCACAGCCTGGTATGTGCCTACCGACATCCGCGAGCCGGAGGCATGTCGTCACCTCGCGGCCGAGGTCGAGCGCGCGTGCGGACGGCTCGATGTGCTCGTGAACAACGCCTTCGCCGAGGATCCGTTCATCAGCTTTGAGGACGGCGGCCCCGATGTATGGCGGGAGGTGTTCGACGTCAATGTGTTCGGCACGCTCCAGCTCACCCAAGCGTTGGTGCCGTTGCTGAAGGCCGACGGTGGCGCGTCCGTCGTGATGATCAACACGATGTCGACTCGAATCGTCAACCCGTTGCTGGGCGGCTACGCCAGCTCGAAGCGAGCGCTCATGACGGCGGCGCAGATCCTCGCGTTGGAGCTGGGCCCGTCCAACGTGCGGGTCAACTCCATCGCGCCGGGCCACATCTGGGGACCGTCGCTCGAGTGGTACTTCGGCCGGCTCGCCGAGCAACGTGGCTGCACGCCCCAGGAGGTGTACGACGAGATCGCGGGCATGACCGCACTCAATCACATCAATACGTCAGAGGAGATCGCCAGGGTCGTGCTGTTCTTTGCTTCCGACCTTGCTCGCGTCATCACTGGTCAGGTGCTCGACGTCAACGCGGGCCGCTACTTTCACTGACCCTGAGCCGTTACTCGTGATAGAGCTCGCAGTGTGACCGACCGAGCTCCTTCGCCAGCGTCAGTGCGATGCCGGCCTTGCGCAGCAGGGTGTTGGGCGAGTCGTCGAGGCTCGCAATGGCGATGCCGATAGATGCGTCGGCCGTGACCCGCTGCTCGGCGAGCGGCACCGGTTCGTCGAACGCGTGCAGCAGCTGGTCGGCCAGCTCGCGCAGCGCCACCGCGGTGGCGCCGCGACGGACGACGACGAACTGGTCGCCGGCGAGGCGTGCGACCGTGTCGGTAGGTGACGCTTCGTGGTGCAGTCGAGACGCGAGCTCCATCAGGAGCTCATCGCCGTAGGCGTACCCGAGGGTCTCGTTGACCGACTCCATCCCGCCGACGTCGAGGAGGAGCACTCCCGGAGTGTCGGGCTCTGCGAACGCCTCGCGGAGGCGGTCGACGAGCAGTGTGCGGTTGGCGAGACCGGTCAAGGGGTCGTGGAGCGCTTGGTGCATGAGCGCCTGTTCGAACGCGTCGCGCTCGGTGACGTCGTTCAGGTTCACCACGATGCTTTCGACGCTCGGATCCTCGAGCAGGTTGGTAATCGTCGTCTCGAGGTGCCGAACACTTCCGTTTCGGTGCCGCGATCGAAACGTGGTCTCGATGTTCACGCCCGGTCTCGCGATTGCGGCCCTCCACGCGCGATCGAACTGCGTTCGGTCCTCACGGCGCACAAGGTGCTCGATCGCCTCCAGCTCCATGAGCTCGTCGGGATCGCGCCCGAAGACACTGCTGACGGCCGGGCTGACGTACTCGAAGCGACCGTCCGGATCGACGAGCATCACGATGTCGGCCGCGTAGGCAACGAGAGCGCGGAAGCGATCGTTGCTCCGACGCACGGCATCCTGCGCCTCGACCCGTGGCGTGATGTTGCGGGTAACGAGCACCAGGCCTCGGAGATCGGGATCCGCGAAGCGGTTGTAGGCGACCGCCTCGACCCACTGCCGGTGCCCGTTGTCGTCGCGCAAGCGAAACTCACCCGACACGATCGTGTCTAGTTCACTCATGCACCGGCCGAGCTCATCTGTCACGTGCTCGACGTCCTCGGGGTGCACCATCGCGAGTGCGGAGCGGCCCGCGGCTTCACCGGCACCGTATCCAAGGATGCCCGCGTCGTCGGTGCAGTACGTGATCTTGCCGTCGCGATCGATGATCGACACCGTCTCGAGCAGATAACCGAGAAGCTTCTCGGCTTGAACTCGCCCTGCCGATGTCTCGGGGGTGCGCGCATCATGCATCAGTTCTCCTGTCCGTCGCGGTTATGAGACGTGCGAGCCGCCACCTGTCGGACTTGCGGCGGGCGGAGGTCCATCCGCCACGATCGGCGATGTCTGGACGTTGGGCGCCGGCGCGGCAACGTGCGCCGCCGGGCTCGTTGACGGCGGCGCAGTGTTTGGTGCTTGCACACCTGCGAGCGCGGCGGCTCCGAGCGCCAACCCGGCGGCGGGTGCGACAGCGCGCCGCCGCAAGATGATCGACCGCATGCGAGCGGCCTGCTCGCAGGTCACGCCCATGAGGTCGATGAGACGCGCCTCGATGGCGTCGGGGTCGGCATCGGGGCCGAGCGCCCCCGCGAGCGCCACGAGATCGTGTTCACGCAGCGGCGCTTCGGATCCTGGGCGCAGGTCGCGCATCTCGTAGAGCGCAGCGAGGTACTCGCGCAGGATCTCTTCCGTGTCGCCGGTATGGAGCGGACGTGCGCGCCCGTTCACGATCAGCGCGTCGGGCTCGACGACCACCGCCGAACGCGCCGGTACCAGCACTTCGGGGTCGACCGAGAGCGCGGTTGCGAGGCGACGGCGCACTTCGGCTGAGGGTGTGGTCGTTCCGCGTTCGAACGAGCGCAGTTCGGCCGCGGTCACTCCGGACTCGTCAGCCAGATCATGGCGGGAGCGGCCACTTCGCCGGCGCAGGTCGCACAACACCTCGCTCACCGGTGGCGGTTGCGTGGAACCGGGAGCGCGATGTCGGGTGGGAGTCACGTCACAATATCGACGCGGGCCCGCAGGTCCTTGAGCTAGAGGGCCAGATTGCAGCGATCGCAAGGCCGAATCAGGCGATGATTTAGTCGACCGCGAAGGCGTAAATCGAGACTTCGGACTTCGGCCATGCCTGGACGCCCACCCGGTCGCCGCGAGCAGGTTCGAGACCCAGGCGTGTCGAAGCGGCAGGCAGGTTCTCGACGATCAGCACGTCGATGCCGTCGACCGTCGCGACCAGGCGCTCGTCATCCACCGTGACGGTGACTTTCTGGTCGCCGTAGAGATCGGTGCCGCTCATGGCCTCCGCCTCGGCAAGCGGTTGCCAGAACTCCCAGTCCTGTTGCCACTGGCGGATCGTGAACGCGCCCTCGGGTCGCTCGGGATCGAACTCGAGGCTGTAGCCGGACAGAGCGCCGCTCTCGTCGACTTCAGCTCGAAACAGCACGCCGAAACCGGGACCGGATTTCAAGTCGACGCCGACGGTGAGGCGGAAGTCGCGCTCGATCGTTTCCCCGGAAAGGGCCCAGCGCTCGTCGGCGCGGTGCAGGCTCAGCACGCCGCCCTCGCCGACTTCGACCGAGTGGTCGGCACCGCGCAGCGTCTCCCACACGAGTGGCTCGGGTGTGTCCTCGAGCTCGGCCGGCGGTGGCCGCGTCGGGTCGATTATGTTGGGATCGTCGGAGTGCAGCGCTGCGACCTCGTCGGGGAACATGCTCGCGGCGTTGACGCCGCAGACGGCCGTCAGCAGGATGAGGTGCTCGGGCGGTACGGGGACGCGACCGGTCTCGTAGTTGGCCAGTTCTACTTTGCGTAGCCCCACTGCTTCCGCCAGCGTCTTGCGCGAGAGCTTGTGTGCACGACGAAGGTGGAGGAGGCTACGGCCGAGCTCTTTCGGGTCGGCCCTGGGATTGATGTCATCTCCCATAGCGCGAGTTATCGGCACGCACTGGGCGCGAGTGAAGTGCTCTGGCGCACTGCGTGCTTCGTCCCGATCGTCTCTTCTCGCCCGCCTGCCGGCGTGTCGGGGCCGCTCGCTTGTGGGCGGTCGCGGGGTCTGGCAAGGTCCGCAAACCCGATCGGAGGAGATGCGGTGCTGCTCGACGGCAAGGTGGCGATCCTCACCGGAGTGGGACCGGGCCTGGGTGGCGCCGCGGCCGAGGCGTTTGCTCGCGAGGGAGCGGCCGTGGCGCTCGTCGCCCGGACCGAGTCGCACCTCGAGCAGGTCGCCGGCGAGATCGAGGCCGCCGGCGGCAGTGCGCTCGTGGTTCCGGGTGACGTCAGCGACGCCGGCCGCTGCGCGGAGATCGCGGCGTCGGTCGCCGACCAGCTCGGCGGGATCGATTGTCTGGTCAACAGCGCCTTTCGCCGCGACCCCGGCGTGGCCTTCGAAGCTGTCGACCTGGGCGAGTGGCGCAAAGTCTTCGACGTCAACGTGTTCGGCACGCTCACGATGACCCAGGCCGCGATCCCGCACTTGAAGGCGCGCGGTGGCGGGTCGATCGTCAACATCGGATCGATGGGCGCCCGCAAGATCCGTCCCAACTCCGGTGCGTACACGGCATCGAAGGGCGCGCTGCTCACGGCGACGCAGGTGCTCGCCAAGGAGCTCGGCCCGTTCAAGATTCGCGTCAACACCGTTGTACCCGGCTGGATCTGGGGTCCCAATGTGCAGTGGTACGTGAAGCACGAGGCCAAGCAGCGCGGCGTATCACCGGATGACATGCTTTCGGAGTTGGTGCGCGAGATCCCGCTCGGTTTCGTGCCGCCGCAGGAAGACATTGCGAACGCGATCGTCTTCTTCGCGTCCGACTGGGCGAACGTCATCACCGGCCAGGCGCTCGACGTGAACGGCGGCGAGTACTTCCACTGACACATCGACAGGCGGAGACGTGATGGGCGCAGTCGAGGGCAAGGTGGCGCTCGTCACCGGTGGCGCGTCGGGGCTCGGTCGCGCGTCGGCGCTCGCGCTGGCGAGGGAGGGAGCGAAGGTCGCAGTCGCCGATGTCGACGAGGCGGGCGGCGCCGAGACGGTCGCGCGCATCTTTGAGGAGGCGCACGGGGAGGGCATCTTCGTCGCGACCGACGTGACCTCACCCGACAGTGTCGACGCGCTCGTGGCGGAGACGGTGCAGACATGGGGACGCCTTGACTGCGCGCTCAACAATGCCGGCACCACCGGCCCCGGCGCGCCGGTGGCCGACTACAGGCTCGACGACTGGAACCGCACGCTCGCGCTCAACCTCACGAGCGTCTTTCTGTGTCTCAAGGCCGAGATCCCGCAGATGGTCGGCCAGGGTGGGGGATCGATCGTCAACATGGCGTCGGGCGCGGGGCTGGTGGGCTTTGCGGGTCTGCCCGCGTACGTCGCCAGCAAGCACGGCGTCGTCGGGCTCACGAAGGCGGCCGCGCTCGAATACGTCAAAGCCGGCGTGCGCGTGAACGCGATCTGTCCCGGGAGCACGCGCACACCGATGCTCGAGGGCTTCATGGGTAGCGACCCCAAGATCGAGAAGATGATGACGGCCGCGAGTCCGATCGGCCGTCTCGGTCGTCCCGATGAGATCGCCGAAGCGGTGGTGTGGTTGTGCTCCGACGCCGCATCGTTCGTGGTCGGTCACGCACTCGCGGTCGACGGCGGGGCGGTGGTGCAGTAGCGACTGAGCGTGCTGCGGCGGTACGCGGACGGACGGTCGCTCGCTAGCCGACGTGCTTCGCCTTGCACGGTTTGCCCTTGCACACGTCGACGACCTTGCCGGCCGCTGCGAGTGTCAGCCCAGTGCGTCCCAGACCATTCGGTCGTCTGCGGGCCCATCACCGAGCATCTCGGCGGGGTCACGCTTGTTGATGTGGCCGATGAGGCCGTTGTAGATCCCGTAACCCACGAGCTCGCGTAGTCGCGGCGAGAATCCCGCCGCGACATCGCGTGGAATGCCCAGCAGCTGGTTCTCCTGTTGACGGATGAAGCCGGCGCAATAGTTCATCGCGATGCCGACGCGACGTTCATCGGTCGTGTTGGCGCCGCCGCCGTGCCAGAGACTGCCGTGCCACACGAGCACGCTGCCTCTCGCCATCTCCGCGGGGATGCTGTCGTAGGGCCGGCCGTAGTCGGGCGAGTGGTCGCGCAGATGCGAACCCGGGATCACACGCGTCGCGCCGTTGGCCTCGGTGAAGTCGGTGAGGGCCCACATGGTGTTGCCTACCGTCGGCACGTGCGGCTTGGGGATCGGGATCAACTGGTCGTCGGCGTGGATCGGCTGCGCGGCCTCGCCCGGGCCAATCGCGATCGACGACAGTGACGACACGAGGCATCCCGGATCGAGCACGCGCTCGACGAGCGGGAGCACATGAGGATGTACGGGAATCGATTCGTAGAGCTTCCCGAATGCCAACAAATTGTAGACGCGCACGGTCGTCGTGCCTTCGAAGCTGTTGCCCGCCGGAGCGACTTCGAACACGCGCTCGAGCCGCTCGAGATCGTCGGTGAGCACGTCGAGCAGTTGCGGCTCGATCGCATCTTCCAAGATCGTGTAGCCGTCGCGCTCGATGCGTTCGACATGCGTCGCGAGGGTCGAATCGTCGAGCATGTTCCAACCCTACCGACCGCGGGTCCCGAAGTGCTCTCTCCGAGCCGGTCGAGAGGCTCCGGTAGCCTCACCGGCCCATGGCGATCTATGCGCTGGGTGACGCAAAGCCCGACATTCATGCCGACGCATTCGTGCATCCCGACGCGACGGTGATCGGCAACGTCAAGATCGGCGCCGGCGCGACGATCTGGCCCCAAGCAGTGCTGCGCGGCGACTACGGCTACATCGAGATCGGCGCCCGCACATCGATCCAGGACGGCACCGTCGTGCACTGCACGCCGTTCATCCCGACGATCATCGGTGACGACTGTGTGATCGGCCACCTTGCGCATCTCGAGTGCTGCGTGGTCGAGTCGGGCGCGCTGGTGGGCAGCGGCTCGATCGTCCTGCACCGCGCCATCGTGCGGACCTGCTCACTCGTCGGCGCCAACGCGGTCGTGCCCAACGGGATGGAGGTACCGACCGGCGCGATGGCGCTCGGCGTGCCCGCGACGCTGCGACCCGATTGCGTGACGCCCGAGATGATCGGTCCCAACGCGGCGAACTACGTGGAAAACGGCCGCCGGTATCGCGCCGAGCTCCGCCGCCTCGACGGGTAGCGGGTCGGCTCCGATCAGAGATCTTCGGGGCAACGGCCCGAGCACGAGAAGTTACGAGGGCTGGCTCCGCGTACGAACTCTCCGACGGCGACTCGCGCGGATCGCAGCCGCGCCGATCATGACGAGCCCGATGCCGATGAGCGTCATGGGTGCGACGTCGTGGTGCGCGCCGGTGACCGGAAGCACGCCGCCGGTGCTCGTGGTCGTCGCGTCGGTGGGTGTGGTCGTGGCCGGCGTGGTGAACTAGAGGTTGCCGTCAGGACCGGCGGTGATCGCGGTCGGGTGCGCGGTGAGGGTTGGGATCGCAAACTCGGTGATCACGCCGCTCGTGGTGATCTGTGCGATGTTGTTTGCGGCGAGCTCCGTGAAGTACAAGTTGCCGTCGCCACCGGAGGCAATGCCCCATGCCCCGCTGTTCGCCGTCGGGATCTGGTACTCGGTGATGACGCCGCTGCTGGTGATCTTGCCGATGTCATCCGCGCTGGGGTCGCCGTTGGAATTCAGCTGCGTGAACCACATGTTGCCGTCGGGTCCCGCCGTGATCCCGAGTGGTCCGGCGTCGGTCGGCGTCACTGGGAACTCCGCGATCGCATTGGTCGGCATCGCCGTGGCCGGGCTGGCCATGGACGCCACGAGCACGATCGGCGTTCCGATCACGCCCACCGCGAGCGCGAGGAAGCCGCGAATCAGTCGCGTCGCGGTAGTCGACCGTTGTCTCCCCACCCGCTCAGCATCGACGCCGTGGTACGCCTTTTTGAATCTTCCGGCGCGGCGGGCGCCGGCGCGGCTATTGGGGGTCTTTCGCCGCGGGCCGCGTCGACGCGGTGCTGCGGTAGCAGTCGGGTTCGAGGTAGATGAGCTTCGCGATCGGCACCGCGTCGCGCACCCGTCGCTCGACCTCATCGATGTCGCGCGCGAGCTGTTCCACCGACGGGGAGCGAAACTCGAGCTTCGCTGCGAGCAGCACCTCGTCGGGCCCCAGGTGCAGCGTCCGCAAGTGGATCACACGCTCGACCTCAGGTGACGCTTCCATCGCGTCGCGGATCGCCTGCTCCAGCCGAGGCGAGGCGGCTTCGCCGATGAGCAAGCTCTTCATCTCGGTCGCGAGCACGATCGCGATCACGCCGAGGAGCGTGCCGATCGCGATGCTGCCGATCGCGTCGAAGCGGCCATTGCCGGTGATCGTGGTCAGCGCGACGCCCATGATCGCGAAGACGAGCCCGACGAGCGCGCCCGAGTCTTCGAGCAGCACGATCGGGAGCTCCGGACTCTTCGAGTGCCGGATGAAGCCGAGCCACGAGCGGCCGCGCCGCAAGGGTTGCGCCTCGCGGAACGCGGTGCGAAACGAGAAGCCTTCGAGTACGACCGCGACGCCGAGAATCGCGAACGCCCACGCGGGTGACTCGACTTCGTGCGGGTGCACGAGCTTGTCGACGCCTTCGGCGATCGCGAACAGTGAGCCGAGCGAGAACAGCACGAGCGCGACGACGAAGGCCCAGAAGTAGCGCTCGCTGCCGAAGCCGAACGGATGCTCTTCGGTCGGCGGGCGTTGGCTGCGTCGTCCGCCCAGGACGAGGAGACCTTGGTTCCCGGTGTCGGCGACGGAGTGAATCGCTTCTGCAAGCAGTGACGCGGCACCGGTGAACGCGAAGCCGACGAACTTTGCTGCCGCGATGCCGAGGTTCGCGAAGAGGGCCGCGACGATCGCGCGCCGGCTGCCGTCCTTCATGTGCCGGCACGCTACTGCGAGCGTGGCGTGGTCCAGCTTGGTTCGGATGGTGGGGCGGTGCGCGTCGACGGTCGGGCGCGGGCCGATTAACGGGTGTACGACGGGTGTTGCTTCGCGAAGCGGCGGCTTCGGGTGATGCCGAGCGCCAGTTCCCGATTCCCGGGCGCAGCGCGGCCGCTTCCGTGGCGAACGTCCCAGTGCCCTTCTCGATTCATCGACACGGCTCCGCAGCCCCTCCATGGGCCGGGAGGCCCAAAAAACGCCGTTCGCAGCGGCCACCGCAACGGTTGGCGGCGTTGCCCGCACGACCGTCGGTAGTGGGTCAGTTTGATCTTGACGAACCTCGCCAGCGGTAGCGCGGGTCTGTACCCTGACCCCATGGCGAAACCTGCCAGGAAGCGCGAAGACTTCTCCGAGACCGCGCGCCGCGTCGTGGACACGATCGTGGCTCGCCACGAGCAGGACGAGAAGCCCGAGCCCGAGTCGGAAGCCACCGCGCAGGCTCGACGGACGGGCGCTAAGGGCGGCAAGAGCCGGGCCGCGAAGTTGACGCCGGAGCGACGGTCTGAGATCGCCAGGAAGGCCGCCGCCGCGCGGTGGGCACGACACGGCGCCTGAATCACTCTCGTGGGATTCCCCATCTAAGGGTTGCGCTTCATTAGATGCCGCGCTTAGGATGACGGGGTGAACGAAATCGACTCTGCCGTCAAGGATCTGACACGCCGCCGGAAGTCCGTAATGGACACCCTCGCCGAGACGGAGCTTGGGCGGGCTCTAGTACGGATTGACGCCGCTCTAGCCGCCCTAGCGGGCGAGGATCATCCTGTCGCCTCCGGTGATTCGCCATCCCGCCGAGCATCAGGATCATCCCGGAAGAAGCGGGAGCCGACGACCGGGAGCGTTCGGTCGAAAGCGCAGACGCTCTTGGATGAGGCTGACCGCACCTGGGGCTACGACGCCATCCTCGCCGAATGGCAACGCCGCGGCGATCCCATCAAGGCCGCAGATCCTAAGGCCGCCCTGCGTACTGCCCTATGGGCAATGGTCAAGTCGGGAGACGCCATCAGGGTCGAGGGCGGCCTCTTCAAGTCCTCCAAGTTCGCTCCCGAGGAGGTCACTTGAAGAAAGCCGTGAGGTCGTCCGTCTGCCGACACCGATCTGGGTGGCGCGCCGACCCTAAATAAAGCGGAGGTCCTGGGGGAAGCACTCGGTTCGCGCTTGACCCCAGGACCCCACACCACCACCACCTTTCTAGCCGATCCCGGCCACCACTTCAAGCTTCCGCGCGCTCAGGTGACGTCTAGGGGCTTTCTTCTTCGCGTCTGCAATCCGGAGGCGTTTAAGTGTCACACCCCCTAAGCATAATGGTCAGTATGAACAGGTTGAGCGTCGAGCGTAGAGCCCAAGTGATCGGCTGTCTCTGCGAGGGCATGAGCATCCGGGCGACCGTGCGGATCACCGGCGTCGCGAAGAACACGATCGTCAAGCTCTTGGTCGACCTTGGCGAAGTCTGTGCCGACTACCAGGACGCCCACCTGCGGAACCTCGATACGGCCGTGATCGAGTGTGATGAGATTTGGTCGTTCTGCTACGCGAAGCAGAAGAACGTGCCCGAGGACTTTCAGGACACGCCCGGCTACGGCGACGTGTGGACATGGACCGCGATCGACGCTACGACGAAGCTCATCCCGACGTGGCTGGTCGGCGAGCGCACGTTGGAGGACTGCTACACGTTCCTGCGGGACCTCAAGTCGAGACTGTTGCCCGACACGCGCCCGCAGATCACCACGGACGGTCTCGGAATCTACGCGACCGCCATCGACGCGTTGTGGCGAAACGGCGTGGACTACGCCGCAATGGTCAAGACCTATGGCAACCCGACACCGGAGGACCAGCGCCGCTACTCGCCCGCGGTGTGCACCGCGATCGACGTGCGTGTGATCGCCGGCAACCCCGATGCCAACAAGATCAGCACCAGTTACGTCGAGCGCCAGAACCTCTCGATGCGGATGGGGATGCGCCGCTTCACCCGACTGACGAACGCGTTCTCCAAGAAGATCGAGAACCACGTCCACGCGGTGAGCCTCTACTTCTTCCACTACAACTTCGCCCGGCCGCACCAGACGCTCACGAAGCGGTATGGGAAGCCCACCACGCCCGCGATGGCCGCGGGGATCGCCCGTCGTCCCTGGTCGTTCTCGCAGATCGCAGAGCTACTCGATTGAGCGTTCTAGCCTTCTCCCAGATGTCCGAGAAGTCGAATCATCTCTACTACGGCGACAATCTCACGATCCTGCGCGACCGCATCCCCGATGAGTCGGTCGACCTGATCTATCTCGATCCGCCGTTCAACTCGAACCGTTCGTACAACGTGCTGTTTCGGTCGCACTCGGGCGACGACTCGGCCGCGCAGATCCAGGCGTTCGATGACACTTGGACGTGGACACAACAGACCGAGGGTCTGTTTCTCTCCATGATCGGGGGGGGGTGTCCTCCGCGCGTAGCTGATGCCCTGACCGCGATGCGGAACCTGCTCGGCACCAGCGACGTGAACGCGTATCTCGTGATGATGACCGCGCGCGCGGTCGAGCTTCACCGCGCCCTCAAGCCGACCGGGAGCCTCTACCTGCACTGCGATCCCACCGCGTCGCACTACCTGAAAATCATGCTCGACGCGATCTTCGGTCCCGAGCACTTCCGCAACGAGATCATCTGGAAGCGGACCCCGTTCTCTGGAAGTAGCAAAGCGCGGGCACGCCAATTGCCACGCTCACACGATGACATCCTCTTCTATTCCGCGAGCGACGAGTGGACTTGGAACGGCCCGACGCTTCCGTACGCGGACGAGTACCTATCCCGGTTCAGATGGGACGACGGCGACGGTCGGGGACCGTATCGGAAGACTCTCTTGAAGACGTACAGCGACGCGACCTTCAAGCGTCTCGAAGCCGATAATCGACTTGTGCCCCCCGTCAGGGCTGGGGCCAAGTGGTCCTACAAGCAGTACCTCTCCGAGAGCAGCGGAACGAGACAGGTCGATGACATCTGGGGCGATATCAACTCGATCAATCCGGTTGCGCAGGAACGCCTCGGTTATCCGACCCAGAAGCCCGTCGCGCTCTTGGCGCGCATCATCTCCGAGTCAAGCAATGAGGGAGATGTCGTTCTTGATCCATTCTGCGGCTGCGGTACCACGATCGACGCAGCGGAGAAGTTGCACCGCCGCTGGATCGGCGTCGACATTACCTACCTCGCTATCGACCTCATCCGCAAGCGGCTCCGCCACACCTACGGCGAGCAGATCGAGGACACCTACACGGTGCACGGCGTCCCCGCCGACCTCGGCGGCGCGGCCGCGCTGTTCGCTGAGAACCCGTTCGATTTCGAGCGTTGGGCCGTCTCGCTGATCGACGCCCAGCCGAACGAGAAGCAGGTTGGCGACAAGGGCATCGACGGCCGGGTGCGGTTCCACGCCGACGAGGGCCGGATCGGTCAGGCACTCGTGTCCGTGAAGGGCGGCAAGACGGTTACGCCGTCGATGGTGAACGAGATCCACGGCACCGTGCAACGCGAGCAAGTCGAAATGGGAATCCTCATCACGCTGACAGAGCCGACGAAGGGAATGCGCGACACCGCAGCCAAGTCGGGTACCTATACCGCGAATCTGACCGGCCAGGACTACCCGCGAATCCAAATACTCAGCGTCGGCGACCTCATGGCCGGGAAGCAGGCGAACATGCCGACGGCGATCCTGCCCTATGTCAAGGCAAAGCCACGCGACCCCGATCAACTCACGCTCGATCCAAACTGACCCACTACCCGACCGTCGGTACGTCGCTATCGACGGGTAACGTCGTGTGTCCTCGTCACGCGCTCGAAGGAGCACCAATGCCCGAAGCTGTCATCGTCGCAACCGCCCGCAGCCCGATCGGCCGCGCGTTCAAGGGTTCGCTCGTCGACCTGCGCCCCGATGACATGGCGGCCACGATCGTGCGGGCTGCACTCGACAAAGTGCCCCAGCTCGATCCCGACTCGATCGACGACCTCATGCTCGGTTGCGGTCTGCCGGGCGGCGAGCAGGGATTCAACATGGGCCGCGTCGTGAGCGTGCTCGCCGGATTGCACGACGTGCCGGGCTGCACGATCACGCGGTACTGCTCCTCGTCGCTGCAGACGATCCGCATGGCCGCGCACGCGATCAAGGCCGGCGAGGGGGACGCGTTCATCGCCGCGGGTGTCGAGGCCGTGAGCCGCTTCGCGAAGGGCAACTCTGACAGCTGGCCCGACACGAAGAACCCGAAGTTCGATGACGCCGGCCTGCGCAGCCTCAAGCGCAGCGAAGGCGGCCAGGGCGAGTGGAAGCCAAACGACGACGTGCCCGACATCTACATCGCGATGGGTCAGACCGCTGAGGACGTCGCGGATCTCGAGAAAGTGTCACGCGAGGAGATGGACGAGTTCGCGGCACGCTCGCAGAACCTCGCGGTCGCGTCCCAAGGAAACGGGTTCTTCGAGCGGGAGATCACGCCGCTCACACTGCCCGACGGCACCGTCGTGTCCAAGGACGACGGCCCCCGCCCCGACACAACGGTCGAGAAGTTGTCGACACTGAAGCCCGTCTTCCGTCCCGACGGCAAGATCACCGCCGGGAACGCGTGCCCGCTCAACGACGGCGCGGCCGCCGTGATCGTCATGAGCGACACCCGCGCCCGCGAGCTCGGTATCACACCGCTGGCCCGCATCGTGGCCAGCGGCGTGAGCGCGCTCGACCCCGAGATCATGGGGCTCGGCCCGATCGGCGCGTCACGTCAGGCGCTCGGGCGTGCCGGCATGACGGCCGACGACCTCGATCTGGTCGAGATCAACGAGGCGTTCGCGGCGCAGGTCATCCCGTCGGCGAAGGCGCTCGGCATCCCGTGGGACAAGCTCAACGTCAACGGCGGCGGGATCGCGCTCGGCCATCCGTTCGGCATGACCGGCGCGCGCATCATGACCACACTGCTCAACGGCCTCGAAGACGCGGGCAAGACGTTCGGCCTCGAGACTATGTGTGTCGGCGGCGGCCAGGGCATGGCCATGATTGTCGAGCGCCTCTCGTAGCCACCGCCCACCGCTCGCGACTCACCGGCATTCTTGCGTCAAAGATCGTGGTGGTACCCCGGTTACTGACGCAAGAACGGGGGTGAGAGCCGCGCGTCGGTCTCCCACGGCCGCCGATCGTCCGGTTCAAGAATCGGCAGGCGGCACAGGCACCCTTGACCGGCGGCTCAGCGGATGGCGCGTACGTCCCAGACTGCGGCGACCGGCAGCCGGCGGGCACGGCCACCGCGCGATGCGGGCGAGAAGCGCAGCACCGATCCGTGTTGCTCGACGCCTTCGAGGTTTCCGACCAGGCGAGCCCACTCGGTGCGGTCCGATCGGTGCCGCACCGTGATCGGCTTGCCGCGGGCCAGGGCGAGCCGCTCGTCACACCAGTAGCGCCACCGACCGTCTGGGCCGCGCCGCGCGGCACGGGCGACGCGCACGTCGTGGCGGTCGTAGGAGCGCACCAACCGTTCCGCGCGCTCCACGCTGATGAAGCGGCGCGTCGCGTCGAGCAACGTCCGCGCGAACGTCAGGCCGTGATCGGTGAGGTCGTTCTCGGTGTCGAGTCCCCAGTGGACGAGCTCGTGGAGCACGACGCCGGCGGTGCGGTAATCCGGAGGGATCGTGATGCTCGTTTCGGTGTCGTCGCGGCGGTAGAACGCCGTGGCGACTCGGAGGCCGGCCCGCAGTTCCGGCACTGACGCCAGGCCGCGGGTGGGGAATCGCTGGTGCCACCACGCCGAGTCGACCACGCGCACCATGAAGCGCTCGCAATCGCGGAGGTCGGGTAGGGGTGAGCCGGGGATGCGGTGCTCGGCGCGGTACAACCGGCCCCGTTGTGAGTCACGAGGGGGACGGCGCGCGGGCATGTGCGGATTATTCCCTGCCAGCCGCCGATCATTCCGATGCGAGAGGAAAGTTTCTTGCGATCGAAACGCGTCGCGTCAGACAGGCGCGGCCTCGACCCGCCAGACGTCGGCGGTGCGCACCCGGGGAGTGCCTCGGTCGTCGGCGAAACGCAACGCCGCGCCGCCCGTCTCGAAGCCGGCGAACGCCGAGGTCACCGTGCTCAGCCCGCCGCCGGCCGCGTGATGATGGACGGTGAGGCGCCGGCCCTTGCCGAGGCGCAGCCGCTCATCCCAGCCGTAATGCCAGCGGCCCTCAGGGCCCTGTCGCGCCGGCCGGGCCACGTGCACCCGCGACTCCCGGTACCGCTCGGCCAGCGCATCGGCACGATCGGGCCCGCAGAACTCCGCGGTCGCGTCGAGCAGGATGCGGGCGAACGTGCGGCCATGGTGTGGCAAGTCATCGATCTCAGCCATGGCCCAGTGCACGAGCTCATGGAGCACCACGCCTTTCGTGCGGTACCGCCGGGGGAGCGTGATCGTCGGGCCGTCGGGATCGACCCGAAAGAAGGCTTGGCGGGCGCCGTTGCCCGGCCGTAAACGGGGCACCGCGTCAATCGTGTGCTCGGGGAACCGCGCTTGCCACCAGAAGGTGCCGACGACCCGATCGGCGAAGGTCGCGCACGCGTCGAGACCGGGTAGGGGGCTCGACGGCAGCGGTGTCTCGGCCAGGTAGATGCGGCTGCGCTGCGCATCGCGCGGCGAACGGGTGGAGCCCATCCCTGTTTGTAGCGCGTCGGGCGTCCGCCGCCTGGGATTCAGCCCCGGAACTGGACGGGCGAATCGGCGACGAGCGACTGCGGCGGCCGGTACGGGCGCGCCGCCTTCGACGCCATGATCCCGTGCTCGGCTCGCAGTGCGGCCATGCCGACGTTGCGCCCGGTGTAGCTCGCCGGCTGGCGCAGCATCCAGACGATCCCCTCGGCAGCCACCTCGGTGGGTTCCCAATCGGAGTAGTCGAGCCCGGGCGAGTTGGCGACGAAACCTTCGGACGCGACGGGCACATCGATCCGGAAGGTGTTGACGGCGACGTCGAATGGCCGGAGCTGTGCCGCCAGCGACACGGTGAGATGTTCGAGGGCCTGTTTTGACATCCCGTAGGCCATGAGTCCCGGGATGTAGTTGAGCGCTGCTGCCGACGACACATTGAGGATCGCGCCGTCACGCCGGGCCTTCATCCCGGGAACGACCGCGCGAGCGGCGACGAGCGGGGCGCGGAGGTTGATCGCGAAGATCAGGTCGTGGCGCTTGAGTTCGAGGTCGAGGTCGCCGGGAAACGTGATGGCGGCGTTGTTGACGAGGATGTCGACGCGGCCGAGCTGTTCGACGGTCGTCGCGACCATGCGCTCGGTCTCGGCTTCGCTGGCGAGGTTCGTCGGCACCGCGATGGCGCGGCCGCCGTCGTCGTCGATGCGGCGGACGGTCTCGTCAATCGTGCCCGGGATCGGTAGCGGACTGGCATTGGTTGCGCGCGCCGCACATGCGACCGCGACACCTTCACGTGCCAGCGCGACCGCTACTGCTGCTCCCACGCCGCGGCTCGCACCGGTGACGATCGCGACTTTCCCGTCGAGCTCCATCCGCGCACGCTACCCAACCCGGATGAGGGCGGTGCGTCCGTTCAGATGGCGAAGCAGTTCGTCGACAGCCGTTGGCCGAGGAGTGCGGTGCGCACGAGCCCGTACACCGAGCCGTCGAGGATCAAGCCGAGGTGGCCCACGACGCGCAGCCAGCAGAACGATTGCAGGAGGGCATTCGTCGCGCCGTCGTTGAGTGACGCGTTCCAGACCGGTCGCACCAGCTCGTCCCACTGGGTGAAGATGGCGGTGTACTGGACGCTGCCGGGGGTGTCGTCGCCGGCATTGAGGTTGGTGAGAAACGCGGAGCCGGCGGCCATCTGTTGACACGCGACGATGGCGAGACAGTTGAAGAAGAACGTGCCCAGGTTCGCGAGCGCGGTGCCGTACTGCGGCGTGCCGAGGCTCACGTAGCGCCCGACCTTGGCTGTGCCGCCGAGGTACTTCACGTAGTAGCGGCTGACGAGCCCGCCTTCCGAGTGACTCACGAGGTCGACCTTCGCCGCGCCGGTGAACGCCAGCACCTGATCGACTCGTGTCTTGAGCGCCTGCGCGGACGCGACGATGTCGCCGAAGCCCAAGCCGGGGAGCTGGAAGATGTTCGTGGTGAAGCCGCTCGCCTGCAGTCGCGCGGCGAGCGGGTCGAGGGCCCACCCGGGTGACGAGAGCCCGGCGACGAGGACGACCGGATCGCGTGACGGGGCTGCGGTCACCGCGACGCTCGATGGTGCGGGAGTGCCACCCGTCGCCGGTGCAGTGCCGCACGCGCCGACGAGTGTCAGGACGACCAGCGCTACAGCAAGCCTTCGTCGCATGTGCCGTCCCCCTCGTCGCGCGCCCATGCCGTCCGCTCGAAGGACCGTAAACCCATCGCCGGGTGATGACAACGGTGACGACACTCAACGCGCCGACGGCAGCACCGGCAATGTCTGCTCGACCGTCAGATTTGCCGCATAGAGGTCACCGAGACGTTCGACCCGATCGATCGCGTCCTCGGTCTCGAACGAGAGTGCCTGCGCGTCGCGCGCGGCGATTGCGTCGGTCGCCTCGTCCCAAGTGATCGGCGCCGAGACTGTCGGTCGGGTTTTGCCGCGCAGGGAGTACGCGCACACCGTCGTTTTCGAGCTGTCGTTCTGGCTCCAGTCGACGAAGACCTTCCCGGGTCGCTCGTCGCGCCGCATGATCACCGTGACGCGTTTCGGATCCCGTTTGGCGAGCAGCTGGCCGAGCGCGCGCGCGAAGTGTTTCGTGTCGTCGGCGGTCACCTTGGTGTGCAAGGGCACCGCGAGATGGAGCCCTTTCGACCCCGACGTCTTGACCACTGCGTGCAGGCTCAGCTCGTCGAGGAGCTCGCGCAGCTCGAGGCCCACGCGCGCGCAGTCGAGGATGTCCGCGCCGGGCCCGGGATCGAGGTCGAACACCATCGAGTCCGGCCGGTGCTGCGAGCTCACGCGCGCTTGCAGTGTGTGCAGTTCGAGTGCGGCGAGGTTCGCCATCCACACCAGCGTCGCCAGGTCGTCGACGACGCAGCCGACGATCGGGTCGTCGGGATCGCCATAGGCCGCGCTGCGCACCCAGTCGGGCGCATGCGGCGGACACCGTTTCTCGAAGAAACGCTCGCCCTCGACGCCGTTGGGCCAGCGCACCATCGTGACGGCCCGGTCTGCGAGGTGGGGGAGCATGGCCGACCCGATGCGGGCGTAGTAGTCGACGACCTGGGCTTTCGTGAATCCCGCCGCCGGGTACAGGACCTTCTCGAGATTCGACAGACGGAGCTGACGGCCTGCGATTTCGACGGTGCTCACCGGGCGCGTGCCGCCCCGCTGGTGGTCGGAAGCGTGGACCGCGGCACCATGACCTGCGAACCTAGTGCCCTCGACCGAGGAGGTGGGCCCTGTGCCCAGCGCTATCTGGACCGGATCGATCAGCTTCGGCCTCGTCGCGGTGCCGGTGCGGCTCGTCACGGCCACCACGTCGCGCGACGTGCGTTTCCATCAACTCGAAGAGGGCACCGGATCGCGGATCCGTTACCGCCGGGTCTCGGACTCGACCGGTGACGAGGTGCCCAACGAGAAGATCGTCAAGGGTTACGAGCTGTCCGCGGGCCAGTACGTGGTGGTCGAGGCCGACGAGATGAAGGCCCTCGCTCCGAAGGCCAGCCGCATGATCGAGATCGAAGACTTCGTCGACCTCGCGCAGATCGATCCGGTCTACTTCGAGCAGCCCTACTACCTCGTGCCCGATAAGAACGCCGCCAAGCCGTACCGCCTGCTCGTCGACGCGATGACCGAGCTGCAGAAGGTTGCGGTCGGCCGGCTCGTGATGCGCTCGAAGGAGAGCCTGGTCGCGATCCGTCCCCTCGACGGCGTGCTCTGCATCGAGACGATGCGCTACGCCGACGAGGTGATCCCCGCCAACCAGGTCGACGGCGTGCCCGACGAGCGGGTGGAGCCCACCGACAAGGAACTGCAGATGGCGCGTCAGCTCATCGAGGCACTGTCGGGCGACTTCGAGCCCGAGAAGTACCACGACGAGTACCGCGAAGAGCTGCTGGCGCTCATCGAGAAGAAGGCGGCGGGGGAGGAGATCGTGGCCGAGCCCGAGCCCGAGGAACCGGCCAAGGTGCTCGACCTCATGGCGGCGCTCGAAGCGAGCTTGGCGCGTGCCGGCAAGGGTGACGCGACGGGCGACGGCAAGACCGCCAAGGGTGCTCGGTCGTCGGCCCGCGCGAAGAAGGCGCCGGCCAAGAAGGCGGTGGGGTCGAAGAAGACTCAAGCCCCGCGCAGCAAGAAGACCGCGGCCAAGAAGTCGACGCGAGGCCGCAAGTCGGCCTGAGCTTCGTAATCCCCGCCGCGCGACGGAGATTACGAAGCCCGGCGCTCCAGCGTCGCGGTCCTGCGCACCGGCAGTTGCGTGACCTGTGCGCCGTGGTCGGCTTCGAGCCAGCCGCATCCGCGGCAGAGGTGCAGCTCGAGATCGGTACGGAACTCGTGGCACGGCTCGAAACGAACCGTTCCGGTGAGCAGCTCGTCTGCGGGGTCGAATGCCATTCCGGTCCTCCTGTGCAGCGCTTGAATTACACGCATGTAATTCCCAAATGTACCGGACGCCGCTGCCGCTTTTGGGGACTGCAGCGGTGTTCCACGACCCATGTTCGCAGGGGGGTGTGACAGTTATCCGGGCGCCGGCCCCCGCGGCGCGCCCATCTCCGCCCCCAACGCCTTCTTGCGTCATTTATCGGGGTGACATCCCGGTTGCTGACGCAAGAATGAGATAGCGGTGTTTGACAACAGAATGGGACGGAATCCGTGACCTTCGGCGGGGAGCGCGGCGTACGCGGCGCCGTCGACGCCGACGCGTAGGCTGCGCGTCATGGGCAAGAGCAGCACTGTGACCACCGGCTCGCTTGCGCCCGACTTCACGCTCCCCAGCGCAACCGGCGGTGAGATCACGCTGTCGTCCTACCGGGGGCGGCCAGTCGTGTTGGCGTTCCTGCGGGGCTTCGCCTGACCGTTCTGCCGCCGGCATCTCGCGCAGTTGCGCGACGACTATGAGAAGTTCACCGCCGTGGACGCCGAGGTGCTCGCGATCTCGGCCGAGAGCGTGCCGGCCGCGCAGTCGTTCCTGAAGTCGCACCCGCTGCCGTACCCGTGTGTCGTCGACGCCGACCACACCGTGTTCGACGCGTACGACGTGACGAGCCGGCTCATGTCACTCGGCCAGCGCCCGGGCCTGTTCGTCATCGACGAAGCGGGCACGGTCCTGTTCGACAACGTCGGGAACCAGCAGTTCAACATCCCCGACAACGCCAAGGTCCTCGAGGTACTCGAGACCCCCCGCTCCGCGTAACCCAACCCATCAAGACGGTGAGGTCGTGACTTGGACGCTTTTGCCGTCTCGCCACTCGCGCAGGACGAGGTACTGGCCTTTGAGGGCGGCGCGATCCCATGCGCCGAAGCCCATCGTGGTGCCGTCGACGCCTGATGCGGCCGGCAGCTGCTTGACCCGCTCGAGGCCTTCTTTGAGCCCGGCACGGTCAGTGGCGTCGGCGCGCGTGATCGCCTCACCGAGCAGCCGGCCGATGTCGTACGCGGCGCAGCCGATCGGGCCGGCCGCAGTGCGCCGCGACTTCCCGCGCAGCGCCTGGCGGACGGCGTTGTCGTCGGCGATGCCGTCGAGGTACTCCCAGCCCGCCCAGGCCTCGCGCCAGTCCGGTTTGGCGTAGCCGAACATCAGCGCCGAGTTGGCGACAACCGGGATCGACCAACCGGCCGCGATCACCGCGAGCGCAACGGCGCGCGATGACGCGCCGAGCCCGAGGTACACGAGCGCCGCGGGCTCGGTTGCTCGCAGCTCGGTGACGACGGCCTCGACGTCGTCCGTGAGCGGGCCGATCGCGCGCGTGGCCGTGATATCGAGGCCGAGACTGCCGGCAGCCCAGCCTAAGCACTCGCGGTAGCGGTCACCAACGATCGAGTCGTCGTGCACGAGCGCCACCCGACGCAGGCCGCGCTCGAACAGTCTGCGCGCGAGCACCGGCGGCTCTTCTTCGAGCGAGCCGACCTGGTACTGGAACATCCACTCGCTCCGGGTGCGCTCCCCACCGGTGTAGTTGACGCACGCCAACCCGGCCGCGTCGGCGAGGTCGCGCGCGATGACACCGTTGTCGCTGATCGACGGCCCGACGACGATCGCCGCGCCCCCGGTGTCGAGCGCGTGGAACCCTGCGGTCAGATCCTCGGCCGTTCCCAACGGCAGGCCGCGTGCGTGTTCGCGTCGCAACTCGACGTCGACCGAACTGCCGGGCAACGCAACGAGGTCGTCGAGTCCGAGGCGGACGTCTGCCTCGAAGCTCGCGCCCTCGTCGGGCTGGGGGTAGTCGAACAGCAGACCGACAACGATGGGCGTACGCATTGGGGTCGCAGTCTTCACGTTGCCCGCCCGACATGCGACACCGGCCGGCGCGCGCACCCCGGCTACCCTTCGACGATGCCCGTATCGTCGGCGCTCGACGCACTGCTCCGTCCGTTACACCGCGCCGCCGGTGACATGCTCCAAGGGGGGTGGGAGCGCATCGTCCGCCTCGGCGCGATGGGACCGGACCACCGACGTGGTCGCCGGTTCGGTCATCTGGGCGCCGGTTCCGCGATCTGCTTTCCCACTGCCGCGCTGTTCGGTGAGCGCTACATCTCGATCGGCGCCGGCACGGTGATCGGCCCGTACTCGAGCCTCTCGGCCGGTGTCGCGCCTGGCCACGTCCCCGACCACGATCCCGTCATCCGGATCGGCGACCGGTGCGTGATCGGCAAGGGGAGCGGGATCGTCGGTCACTCGAAGATCGAGATCGGCGACGACGTCTGGACCGGCCACCACGTGTATTCAACCGACGCCAATCACGGATACCGCGACACGACGCTTCCAATAGGCGTGCAATTCGCAGCGCCGCGCCCGGTGTCGATCGGCGCGGGTTCCTGGCTCGGCCACGGCACCGTCGTGCTGCCGGGCTCCACCATCGGGCGCAACGTCGTCGTTGGCGCGGGCTCGGTCGTGGCGGGCGACCTTCCCGATTTCTGCGTGGCCGTCGGCAACCCCGCACGGGTGATCCGCCGTTACGTCGACGGCGACGGCTGGGTGAGTGTCGATGACGGCGAGGAAAGCGAAAGCGAAGGCGAAGGCGACGACGCGGCGCCAGTGCTGGGGGGCGGGCTTCCGACCGTCGCGTCGATCGCTGATCGACGGCGATGATCGAGGGCACCTGTGATCCGGCCTTCCGTGAGGTAGGCGATCTGCTCGATCGCCAGCTCAGCGGGCCGGGTCGCGGTGGCGCCGCCGTCAGCGTCTACTGGCGAGGCACGAAGGTCGTCGACGCCTGGGGCGGCCTCGCCGACGACGACGGCACGCCGTGGAGCGAAGACACCATGTGCATGTCGTTCTCCACCACCAAGGGCGTGACCGCGACGGCGCTGCACATCTGCGTCGACCGTGGCCTGCTCGACTACGACGACCTCGTCTCGAAGCACTGGCCCGAGTTCGCCCGCGAGGGGAAGGAAACGATCACCGTGCGCCACGTGCTCGCACACGAGGCCGGGCTCTATGACGTCGCCTCCATGCTCGATTCCCCGGAGCAGCTGCTCGACTGGGACGCGATGGTCGCAGCGATCGAGCGCAGCCGGCCCGCCTTCGAGCCCGGCACTGCGAACGGGTACCACGCCGTCACGTTCGGCTACCTCGTGGGCGAGCTCATCGAGCGGGTCTCCGGAAGTGGCATCTCGGAGTTCGTCCAAACGGAGATCGCCGCGCCGCTCGGTCTCGACGGTTGTTTCATCGGTCTCCCGGCCGAGGAGCTGCACCGCGTCTCGCCGATGATGCTGTCGGCCGACGCGTCGATCACCGCCGGGAGCGGGGCGCTCGGCGAGCTCGCGGCCGTAATGGGCTACGAGCTCTCGCCCGAGCGTGTCGAAGCCGCGCTCGCGATCGAGGTGGCGCGCGACGTCATGCTCGATCCGGCGTCGCTTGCGTACCCGATTCCTGCGGCGAACGGCGTGTTCACGGCGCGATCGCTCGCCCGGATGTACGCGGCGCTCGCGGGCGGTGGTGAGCTCGACGGCGTCCGGCTGCTCTCGTCCGACACGCTCGCACGTGCGACCGAGGTGCAGAACGACCGTCCCGACCTCGTCATCGTGTTCCCGATGCACTGGCGGCTCGGATACCACCTGGTGTTCACGACCGCGGGCGTGCTCCCCAACGGGTTCGGTCACAGTGGCCTGGGCGGCTCGGGCGGTTGGGCCGATCCCGACCGGCAGCTCGCGGTTGCGATGACTGTCAACCGCATGGGGAACAGCATCACTGCCGACGACCGGTTCATGGCCATCGGCGGTGCGGCGGTGCAGGCCGTCGACGCGCAGTCCTGACACTCACCGCCTTAGAGCGCTTGGGGTCGGGGACGAGCTACGCGGTCTGCCAGATGAGAACTTCGGCGCGGTCGTCGGACGCAGTGAGCGCGAGCTCGCCGGCGCGCGTGAGACGCGCGGCGTCGCCGGTCGCGAGGGGGCCGGCATCTTGTAAGGCGGCGCCGCCGCGCGCGACGAACAGGTGTACATGCGGGCCGTCGGGCACCGTGACCTGCTCGCCCGGCTTCAGCCGCGCGGCCCACAGCACGGCATCGCGCTGGTGGATGGCAACCGCGCCGTCGTGCCCCGCGCCCGACGCGACGGCTACGAGCCCGCCGGCATCGAGCGCCGCGCTCAGGTCGCGCTGCTCGTAGCTCGGCTCGATACCGGCGGTGTCGGGGCGCACCCACATCTGGATGAGGTGCACATCGGCAGTCGGGCTCGGGTTGGTCTCCGAGTGGGTGATGCCGTGCCCCGCGCTCATGCGCTGCGCGAGGCCGGGATAGATCACGTCGCGCGTGCCGGTGCTGTCACGGTGCTCCAGCTTGCCGTCGAGCACCCACGTCACGATCTCCATGTCGCGATGACCGTGTGTGCCGAAGCCGGTGCCTGCTTTCACGACATCGTCGTTGTTCACGACGAGCAGCCCGTGGCCGGCGTCGTCGGGCGAGAAGAAGTGGTTGAAATTGAAGCTGTGCCAGGAGTCGAGCCAGTCGAGCTGGGTGTGGAACCGCTCGCTGGCCCGCCGGATAACGATGGTCTTCATGCTCGTCTCAGCCATGCAATGCAGTATAGTTGCACAAGCAACTACTGTCGAGAGCACGAGAGGAACGGACGGTACGCTCGCATCATGGCCCGGGTCTCTGAGGATCGGCTCGCTGCGTGGCAGTCGTTCCTGCGCGCCCACGCCGTCGTCACGGCCGCGTTGGGCGACGAGCTCGAGGAGCAACGGCAGCTGTCGTTGCCGTGGTACGAGGTCCTGCTCCAGCTCCACGCTGCGGGCGGCCGGCTGCAGATGAAGGAGCTCGCTCGGGCCGTGCTGTTCAGCCGGAGCGGGCTCACCCGGCTCGTCGATCGCATGGTCGACGCGGGACTCGTGCGCCGGGAGCAGTGCCCCTCGGATCGACGCGGCATGTTCGCGGTGCTCACGCCCGAGGGCAGACGTCGGCTCCGCGGCGCGGCGGGTGTGCATCTCCGCGGCATCGAGGAGCACTTCGCACGTCACTTGACCGACCACGACGTGCGCGCGCTCGGCAAAGCTCTCGACGAGGTGCTGGCGGCCGAAGGTTCCGAGTAACTTCGGCCATATGCATCGCATGCCGCGCGAGCGCGTCCCGCGCACCATCTTCTTCGCGTTGCTCGCCGGTGCATCGGTGGTAGCCGGTTGCAGTTTCTCGACGGGTTCAGCCAGCGAGATCGACGTGGGGAAAGCGGAACGATTCGTGAAGGCGCAGGTCGACAAAGCGTTTCCTGCCATTGTCCATGTGGGCGCCGCGAGCTGTCCGAGCGGCGTCAAGGAGAAGAAGCACGCCACGTTCACCTGCAGCGTGAAGGTCGAAAATGGTGCCCTGCACGTCGTGCTGACCCAACAGGACGACAAGGGCACGGTGAAGATCACGAGGACGAAAGACGCGGTGCTCGATGTGGCGAAGCTGCAACAGACCGTCGTGACCAAGTTCGACGAGCAGATCAGTCAGGTCGTCACGGCGAAGTGCTCCGACCGCAAGTATTTCGTGGCAGCCGTCGGGTCCAAGTTCGACTGCAAGGTCACGAACCAAGCCGGCAAGGCGACGCAGGCCACGATCACCGTCAAGGACTCCGACGGCAACGTGCTGATCCACTCACCGGGATTCGGTTCCGGTTAGGGCACGATCCGGTACACGAGCGTGCCGGTCGCGACCGGCTTGCCGTCGGGGTCGTGCACATGGATCTCCGCAAACGACAGGTCGCGTCCACGCTTGACGCACACGGCATCGGCGAGCAGATCCGACTCCGGCGCGGCGCCGAGGTAGTTGATTGTCATCGACACGGTCGCGGCGCGCGTGCCCTTGTCGAAGTCGTGGCCGGCCCACACGGCCGACGCGCCGGCGGTGTCCATCAGTGATGCGATCGCGCCGCCGTGAAACACGGATCCGTCGTTCGTGAGCGCAGCGTGGAACGGCAAGCGCACCTGTACGCCATCCTCGTCCCACTGTTCGATCACGAGGCCCAACGACGCGATGTACGGCGTCTTCACGATCGTGGCTCGGAGGAACGCCCGGCGCTCGCGTTGCTCGTCGTCGCTCAGTGTCACGGCCTTCACCCGGTGACGAGCTTGGTGCCCTGCTCGCGCAGCTGGTACTTCAGCACCTTGCCTGTCGCGTTGAGGGGAAGCTCGTCGACGAGCTGCACGTAGCGCGGCGCCTTGTAGTTGGCCATCTCGTCGCGTGCCCACGCCACCAGCTCGTCGTCGGTCGCTTCGGCGTCGGGGCGCAGCACGACAAACGCCATCCCGATCTCGCCGAGACGGTCGTCGGGCACGCCCACGACTGCGGCCTGAGCGATCTTCTCGTTGTGCAGGAGCAGGTTCTCGATCTCGGCCGGGTACGCGTTGAACCCGCCGACGATGAACATGTCCTTCGTGCGGTCGGTGATGCGGAGATATCCACGCTCGTTCATGATCCCCACGTCGCCGGTGTGGAGCCAGCCGTCAGGGTCGATCGCGGCAGCGGTCTCCTCGGGCTCGTCGTAGTAGCCCGGCATCACGTTGTAGCCCCGCACCACCACCTCACCGGGCTCGCCTCGCGGCACCTCGTGACCGTGCTCATCCGCGACGCGCACCTCGACGCCGGGAATCGCCCGGCCCGAGGTCGTTGCGATCGTCTCGGGATCGTCGTCGTGCCGGCACACGGTCGCGACGCCGCACACCTCGGTGAGCCCGTAGGCCGTGAGGATCGTGTCGATCGTCAGCTCGTCTCGCATGCGCAGGATCAGCTCGACGGGAATCGCAGCTGCGCCGGTGACTGCGAGACGCAACGACGTGAGGTCGTAACGGTCGCGCTCCGGGTGATTGAGGATCGACTGGTACAGCGTCGGAGGACCCGGCATCACGCTCACCCGGTCGCGACGAATCCGTTGGAGCACCGCGGCGACGTCGAACACGGCTTGCGGCAGCACCGTCGCGCCCATCATCAGCGAGGCGAGCCAACCGGCCTTGTATCCGAAGGTGTGGAAGAACGGGTTGACGACGAGGTAACGGTCGCCCTCGCGGAGTCCGACGATGTCACTCCAATCGCGAAACGCGCGCAGCGTCGTGGCGTGCGTCTGCATGACCCCCTTGGGGTTCCCGGTGGTGCCCGACGTGAACACGATGTCGGAGAGATGGGTCGGCTCCACCGCTTGCGCGCGCGCTTCGGCGTCGCCATCGGAGATGGCCGCGCCCCCAGCCACGAAGTCGTGCCACCCGGTCGTGCCGGCCGGCGCGTCGCCGCGCAGCACGATGCACGTGTCGAGCTCGGGAAGCTCGGTGGGAACGTCGACCGCGTCTCGCAGCAGGCCCACGTAGTCGACGTCGAGAAAGCCCGTGATCGTGACGAGCGCGCGCACCTGTGCCTTGCCGAGGATGTACGCGGCTTCGCGACCCTTGTACCTGGTGTTGAGCGGCACGAGCACTCCACCGGCCGCGTGCAGCCCCAACGCGGCCACGACCCACTCCCAACAGTTGGGCGCCCACAAGGCCACCCGGTCGCCCGACTCGATGCCGATCGCCACGAACGCCTTCGCCGCGGCGTGCGCGGCCGCGGCGAGCGCGGGGAAGGTGAGGGTCACGTCACCGTCGACGATCGCCTCACCGTCGGCAAAACGCTCGGCCGAATTGCGCAACAGGCGCGGAATCGTGCCCCACTCGAGGTCACCCCGGCTGCCTTCGTCGCTCACGCCAACTCCCTCATGTGGTTGCGCAGTGGTGGCCCGTCACGCTAGCGCCGCGAACTCCCGCGAACTTGCGTCAAAAATCGGGGTATCAACCCGGCTGCTGACGCAAGAATGCATGTTGGGCCGGCGCGTGCTCGAGCCGTTGCTTCGTCGACGCCGGCATGGGAACCTCTGCCCACAACGCGGGTGACCGGGGGGAACGATGCTCGTGAAGCGTTGCTTGATCGGCTTCGTCGTGCTCGCGCTCGCCGCGGTCGCATGCGGATCGCGTGGCTCCGACAAGAACACCAAGAAGCCGACGACGCCGAGCGGAAGCGCGAGCAAGCTCGTTGATCCGAACGCTCCCTGCGGCCCGGGTTCGGCCAAAGGGTCTGGCGACACGGGCGTCACTGACTCGTCGATCAAGATTGCAACGATCCAGGACATCAGCGGCCCGCGGCCCGGTCTGTTCCAGGCCAACCAGGACGCGATGGTCGCGTTCGTCGCGTACTGCAACAGCCTCGGTGGTGTGAACGGCCGCAAGCTCGAGCTCGAGAGGCTCGACAGTGGCCTGTATGACGCGCGGCCCAAGGCCCAGCAGGCGTGCGGCGACGCGTTCGCAGTCGTCGGGCAGGCGGCCGCCCTCGACGATGGCGTCGCGGAGGAGTCGGTGGCGTGCGGCATTCCGGAAGTGCTCGCGTTCGGCGCCACGACGGCGATGGCCAACGCGGTCACCGCGGTGAGCTCGACGCCGGCGCCACCGGATCTTCTCGCGGCCGGCGGCGAGCGCTACCTGGCGAAGAAGTACCCCGAGGCGGTCAAGCACGCGGCGATGCTCTACGTGAGCCTGCCGACGACGGAGATCATCGCGAAGAGACGCATGGAAGGGTTCACGAAGCTGGGCTTCAAGTTCGAGGTCGAGCGCCAGATCGCGGTCGTGGAGGTCAACTGGGGGCCGGTCGTCGAGGCGTTCCGCGGCGCCGGCACGCAGTACTTCAACGTCGCATCTGATTTCACCAACCTCGTCGGCCTGGAGCGAGAGCTCGCCCAGCAGGGCGTGCGGCCCAAGTTTCCCGAGAGCGACCAGTCGGGATACGACCAGGGCTTCCTCGAACAAGCCGGCGCGGCCGCCGACGGCACGCTGATCGTGCTCACGACCGTGCCGTTCGAGGAGGCCAAGACGAGCACCGAGATGCAGCTCTATCTCCAATGGCTCGACCGCACCGGCGCGAAGGCGCCGCCGAGCGCGCTGGGCGTGTTCGGCTGGTCGGCCGGGTTGTTGTTCGCCACCGCCCTGAAGGCGCTCGGCAACAACGTGACCCGCAAGGGGCTGCTCGCCCAGCTGCACAAGATCACCAGCTGGAACGGCCACGGAATCCAGGCGCCCACCGATCCCGGCGACAATCGACCGACCGACTGCTTCGCGTACATGATCGCCAAGGGGGGCAAGTTCGTGCGCTGGTACCCGTCGAAGGGCTTCTCGTGTGACCCCCAGAATGTGGTGAAGCTGAACGGCGATTACGGCAAGGGCGCCGGCCGATAACACCGCCGCCGGTCGGGACCGATGTTGAAACGCGTTCTCGCGTGTGGGAAGCTGCCCCGCGCCCGAAAAAGGGCACTTGTCACTGGGGGAGAACTGTGCGTATCAAGCGTTGGGCAATGGTCGCGGTCGCGTTCATGCTGGTAGCAGGGGCGTGCGGCTCCCGAACCGGGGACAAGTCGAAGACTCCGACGACCGGCCAGACCACGACCGCGAGCGGCAGCTCCGGCAGCTCCGGCGGCGGTGGTCCGTCCGACCCGCACACGCCGTGCGGCCCGGGCAGCGCCAAGGGCGCGACCGACAAGGGCGTGACCGACACCACCATCAAGGTGCCGACGATTCAGGACATCAGCGGCGCCCGGCCCGGCCTGTTCCAGGGCAACCAGGACGCGATGGTCGCGTTCGTCGAGTACTGCAACAGCCTTGGTGGCGTGAACGGCCGCAAGCTCGAGCTCCAGAAGCTCGATTCGGCGCTGTTCTCCCATCGGGATGCGGTACAGCAAGCCTGCGACAACGGGTTCGCGATCGTAGGCCAGGCGGCCGCGTTCGACGACGCGGGGGCCCAGCTCGCCGTTGACTGCGGGATTCCCGAAGTGCCGGCATTCACGGCGACGTCGGCGGAGGCGGGTGCCGTCAACATGGTGCAGCCGATCCCCAACCCGCCCGACTACCTCTCCGTCGGGCCGCAGCGTTATCTCGCGAAGCAGGATCCGAAAGCGATCAAGCACTCGGCGATGCTCTATGTCAGCCAGGGCACGACGAAGGTGACAGCACAGAAACGCATCGACGGCTACCAACAGGTCGGCTTCCACTTCGATGTCAACAAGCCGGTCGACATCGTCCAGGTCGAGTTCGGACCGTTCGTCGACGAGTTCAGGAGCAACAACATCGGGTGGTTCAACGTCGTCTCCGACTTCACCAACCTTGCCGGCCTCGAGAAGGCGCTCCAACAGCAGTCCGTCAAGGTGAAGTTCCCCGAGACCGACCAGTCCGGCTACGACAACGGCTTTCTGAACGCTGCGGGCACGGCGGCTGACGGCACACTCGTGGTGGCCACCACCGTGCCCTTCGAAGAGAAGAGCACGAGCCCCGAGCTCCGGCTCTTCCTCGAGTGGCTCGACAAGACCCATGCCAAGGCACCGCCCAGCGGGCTCGGCGTGCAGGGCTGGTCCGCAGGGCTGCTGTTCGCCACCGCCGTGAAGAACCTCGCCAGCAACGTCACCCGCAAGGGCCTGCTCGCCGAGCTCAAGAAGGTGAACAGTTGGGACGGTCACGGGATCCACGTGCAGAGCGACCCGGGGAGCAACAAGCCAACGCAGTGTTGGATGTACCTCAAGGTGAAGGGCGACAAGTTCGTACGCGAGTACCCGTCCAAGGGTTTCTCCTGTGACCCGAAGAACGTGGTGAAGCTCAAGGGCAATTACGGGAAGGGCGCCGGTACCTAGGCGTCAGGTGCCGAGCGGGAAGAGTAGGGACACGGCGTGACTGAGTTCCTGCGCCTCACGATCTACGGGATTCCCGTCGCGGCGATCTACTTCGTAGCTGCGAGCGGGCTCGTCGTCACGTATCAGACGTCGGGCATCTTCAACTTCGCGCACGGGGCGATCGGCATGATCGCGGCGTTTGTCTACTGGGAGCTGCGGGTGCAGCACCATTGGCCCGCGCCGCTCGCCCTGTTCGTCGTCATCGTCGTGCTCGCACCGTTGTTTGGCGCCGTCATCGAACGCGTGCTGATCCGCAGGCTCCGCGGCGCGACACTCGCGACGACGCTCGTCGTGACGATCGCGTTGCTCGCGCTGCTCATCGGTGTAGCGCAGAAGATCTGGAAGCCCGAGAGCCGCTTCCTTCCCGGTTTTTTCGCCGGCAACACGTTCGACGTCCTCGACGTTTCGGTGAGCTGGCATCAGGCGATCACCGTGATCGTCGCCGGTGTCGTCGCGCTCGGGCTGTGGCTGTTCCTGCGGTTCACCCGCACCGGGATCGCGATGCGAGCCGTGGTCGATGATCGCGACCTGGCCGCCCTCAACGGCGTGCGCCCGGGACGGGTGGCCTCACTGAGCTGGATGATCGGCTGCATGCTCGCCGCAGTCTCCGGGATCCTGCTCGCATCCGTCATCCCACTCGACATCATTCCGCTGACGCTGCTCGTCATCAACGCGTACGCGGCGGCGATGGTCGGCCGGCTCCGCAGCTTGCCGCTCACACTCGTCGGTGCCCTGATCCTGGGGCTGCTCTCCCAGTACGTGCCCACGTACGTGCCGAAGCTCTTCGCCCACAACACGCTTCCCAACTGGCTCGGTGGGCTCAACGAAGCCCTGCCGGTGCTCATGCTCTTCGTCGTGTTGTTGCTGCTCCCCGAAGCGAAAGCCCGAGCCGGACGCATCAACGTCGGTGCCCGGCTGCAGGTGCCCAGCCTCCGCGCATCGTTGATCGGCGCGGCGCTGCTGATCATCGGCGCCGGGTTTGCGTCCCAGCTTCTGAGCGCGATCCTGCTGCCGAAGTTCGCGACGGCGATCGCGCTCGCCGTGATCATCCTCTCGCTCGTGCCGCTGATCGGCTGGGCCGGACAGGTGTCGCTCTGTCCGTACGCGTTCGCGGGGCTCGGCGCGTACGCGATGTCGAGGTGGGGTGGCGGTGGATCACCCGTCGGCTTGATCGCGGCCATCGTGCTCGCAGGCGTCGTGGGCGCGTTGGTCGCCCTTCCCGCGCTTCGGCTCCGTGGCCTCTACTTGGGCCTGATCACTCTCGCATTCGGCGTGCTGGCCGAGAAGATGATCTTCCGCCAGGAGTACTTCTTCCCACAGGGCAGCATCACGGTGCGTCATCTCGACATCGGATTCGACCGCCTCGATCTCGGCGTCACGCGGTTCAACTCGGCGGAGTTGTATTTCATGGTGCTCGCGATCGCCTACGCCCTCGTCGCGGTGCTGCTGCTCGCCATGCGGCGCGGCCCGTTCGGCCGCCGGCTCGCCGCCATGCGCGACAGCCCGGCCGCGTGCGCGACGCTCGGTCTCAATCTCACCAGCACGAAGCTCGAGGTGTTCGCGTTATCCGCGGCGATCGGCGGCGTCGGCGGCGCGCTGCTCGGAGGACAACAGGTGAGCGTGGCCGCCGACTTCTTCACCATGGCGGCCGGACTCACGATCGTGCTGCTGCTCGTCGTCGGGGGCGTGGCCACCGTCACCGGCGCGCTCTTCGCCGCAGTGTTGTTCGCTTACCTCCAAATCCTCGGGAACGACCACAGCTGGATCACATGGATCGTCGTGGTGGCACCCGCGCTCGGGGCGATCGCGCTCGCGAAGAACCCCGACGGCGCGGTGGTCGACATCGCCAACCGTTTCCGTGCCATCGCCGCCCGCCTGCGCGAGCGCGGCGGCGGCATCGATGCGCGCGTTGTCGACCCGCTGACCCGCCTCGACGACCTGCCGCTCGGCGCACCACTCGACTCCGACCAGGCACGCGCGCTCGACCGCGTCCTCGACATCGAGGAGGTCGATTGCCTTGCCGCTGCTGAGCATTGAGGACGTGACCGTCACCTTCGGCGGCCTCCACGCACTCGAGCAGGTCAACATGCAGGTGGAAGCAGGCCGGGTCGGTGGCCTGATCGGTCCCAACGGCGCCGGCAAGACGACGCTGTTCAACGTTATTACCGGTCTCCAGGACACCAAGCGCGGCCGCGTGACGTTGGATGGCCGCAACATCAGCAAGTTGCCGACCCACGAGCGCGCCCGTCGAGGGCTCGCCCGCACGTTCCAACGGCTCGAGGTTTTCGGCTCGCTGACCGTACGCGAAAACTTGCTGACCGCCGCGGAGATCCGGAAGAGCTGGGCCCGAGACGGGTCCAACACGCACGCGGTCGCGGAGGAGGTCCTCGAGCGAGTCGGGCTGCGCGAAGTGGCCGACGAGCAGGTCGACAACCTGCCGACCGGCACGGCCCGACTGGTCGAGCTCGGGCGCGCGCTCGCGACGCGCCCGAAGGTGCTCCTGCTCGACGAGCCGTCGTCGGGCCTCAACGAACGTGAGGCACAAATGTTCGGCGAGCTGCTGCTCGCGCTCGCGGCTGAAGGACTCGCCATTTTGCTCGTCGAGCACGACGTGAAGCTCGTGATGACCATCTGTAGCCATATCCACGTGCTCGACTTCGGCCAGGTCATCGCGTCCGGCAGTCCCGACCACGTGCAACGCGACCCGCAGGTGCAAGCGGCGTACCTCGGCACGGTGGAGGCCACCAGTGCCTAGCCGTGAGCCGATGCCGGTGATCAAGCTGCGCGATGTGCACGCGGCCTACGGCGGCATCGAAGTGCTGCGCGGCGTCGATCTCGTCGTGCAAGCCGGCCAAGTCGTGGCGCTGCTCGGACCCAACGGTGCCGGCAAGACCACGACGCTCAAAGTCATTGCCGGCCAGATGCAACCGACGTCGGGATGCATGCATCTCGGCGGCCGGCACTGCAACGGAGCAGGTCCCGACGCGCTCGCGCGCGCCGGGGTGTGCACGATTCCCGACGGCCGCGGCATCTTCCCGAATCTCACCGTCACCGAAAACCTGCGCATGGCCACGTACGGGGGCGTACGGCTCGCGGAGGTCCTCGAGCACGCGTACGACCGCTTTCCCCGGCTGCGCGAGCGCCGCAAGCAAGTGGCGGGCACGCTCTCGGGCGGCGAGCAGCAGATGCTGGCGATGGCGCGGGCACTGAGCACCGATCCGGCATTGCTCCTGCTCGACGAGCTGTCGATGGGCCTCGCGCCGCTGATCGTGGAGGAGCTCTACGGTCACATCGCCCGCCTCGCCCAAGAAGGCATCTCGATTCTGATCGTCGAGCAGTTCGCCCGCACGGTGCTCGCGGTCGCCGACATCGCCGCCCTGATGTTGAACGGCCGGGTGCAACAACTCGGCACGCCGGCCGAGCTCGAACACGCGCTGGCCGGCGCCTACCTCGGCGCGACAACATGACCAACCACTCGACGACAGACAGGAAGAATCTGTGACTCCGAGCGACGGGGCGTCCTCCGGGCGTATGGAAGAGTTCCAACGCGAGATCAACAGCGTGAAGGTCAAGAGCGGGTCGGCGAGTCTCGAACGACAGCTGCTCGGCCTGGGCATCCTCCTCGCGCTTGCGGGCATCGTCGTGGTGATCGTCGGCTGGTACGGCGCCTCGGGCACCGCGGTCCTGTCCGACCAGATTCCCTACCTCATTTCGGGCGGCATGCTCGGGATCGCGCTCACCACGATCGGCGCCGCGCTCTACGTGCGGCATTCGTTGGCCCGCTACCTGCAGTACTGGCTGATCCGGCTCGTCTACGAGCAGCGTGAGCAGACCGACCGCACCATCGAGGCGCTGGCAAAGATCGAGGAGCGCCTCGGCGCGCGGAGCTGACGTCGCACATGGCCGTTACCGAGCGTCGCATCAACCTGCTCGATCGTGCCCTGTATGCGGGTGACCCCTATCCCACGTACGCGTGGCTGCGCGAGAACGCGCCCGTCTACTGGGACGAGCAGAGCGGCGTATGGGGCGTCACCCGTCATGCCGATGTCCTCGCGCTCGAGAAGCAGCCGGAGATCTTCTGCAACCGGTATGGCTACCGGCCCCACACGCCGGCCGACGGGTCGATGATCAGCCAGGACGATCCGCAGCACAAAGCACAGAAGCGTTTCGTCAACAAGGGGTTCACCCCCAAGGCGGTGTCGGGCAAGGAAGACCATGTGCGTTCGATCGTCACGTCGCTCATCGACGCGGTCGAAGCGCGCGGTGAATGCGATCTCGTGCAGGAGCTCGCCGCGCCGCTGCCGATGATCCTCATTGCCGAGTACCTCGGGTCGCCGCTCGACGACTGCGACATGCTACAACGCTGGTCCGACGCGCTGATCAGCGGTGCCGACGGGCCCGAGAACGTGACCGACGAGGTGGTCAGGTCTCATTTCGCGTTCGTCGAATATGCGCTCGACATCATGGAGCGCCGGCGCGCGAACCCGAGCGACGACCTCGTGAGCATCCTCGTGCACGAGGAGATCGACGGCGAGCGGCTCTCCGAGGACGCGATCGTGAGCGAGGCGCTCTTGCTGCTCATCGGCGGCAACGAGACCACCCGCAACGTCATCTCCGGCGGCCTCGAGGCGCTCATGCGGCACCCCGACGAGCGGCAGAAGCTCATCGACGATCCGGCGAAGATCCCGGTCGCGGTGGAGGAGTGCCTGCGATGGGTGACGCCGATCATCAACTTCAGTCGCACCGCGACCCGTGATCACGAGATGCACGGCGAGAAGATCCGTGAAGGCGACTTGGTGCTGCTGTTCTACGCGTCGGCCAACCGTGACCCCGAAGTCTTCGACAACCCGGATGTCTTCGACGTCGAACGCAATCCCAACCCGCATCTCGCCTTCGGTTTCGGCCCGCATTTCTGTCTCGGTGCGCAGCTCGCACGACTCGAGATCAAGGTGATGCTGGAGGAAGTGCTCCGGCGCCTCCCCGATCTCCGGCTGGCCGACGACGCGCCGATCCCGCGCTCGCACTCGGCGTTCATCCGCGGCATCCACCACATGCCGGTTGTCTGGGGATGAGCCGAGACGACGTGTCGCTCAGCGAGCTCGTCGAGATCCACGCGATCGAGCGGCTGAAGTACCGGTATCTCCGCTGCCTCGACCAGAAGCTGTGGGACGACATGCGTGAGGTGCTCACCGACGATGCGCGGGCCGAGTACAGCGGCGGCAAGTACACCTACGAAGGTCGTGACGCGATCCTCGAGTTTCTCCAGCGCACGATGGGTGCCGACACGTTCCACTCCAGTCATCGCGTGCATCATCCCGAGATCGATCTCACCGGGAAGACGACTGCTGTGGGCACGTGGGCGCTCGACGACGTGGTCGTCGACACGCAGTGGAACATCACCGTGCGCGGCGCCGCGTTCTACACCGACGAGTACGTGAAGATCGACGGCGAGTGGAAGATCGCGCGCACCGGGTACAAGCGCACCTACGAGGAGCTCCAGTCACGCGCCGAGCAACCGGGATTGCGCCTGACTGCGTCGTGGTGGTCGACCGGAGGCCGCAGCGACCTGCCGGGGTGACCGGAGTGCCGTCCTGTCCCGCTTATGTCGGCGCCCGCCCTCAGTGCGCGGCCGGTTCGGGGTAACGCTCGAGCGCGTCGCGCACGGCTTGCTCGGCGGCCGTTGCACCTTCCCAGCCGCCGGTGTCGGTGCTCTTTCCCGGCTCGAGTTGCTTGTAGACGTCGAAGAAGTGGCCGATCTCCTGCAGCATGAACGGATCGACGTCGGCGATGTCGCCGAGTGACGTCCAACGCGGGTCGGTCGCCGGCACGCACAACACCTTCGCGTCGGGGCCGGCCTCGTCATGCATCCAGAACACGCCGATGGGGCGCGCCTTGATGTGACACCCGGGGAATGTCGGCTCGTCGAGCAGCACGAGCACATCGAGCGGATCGCCGTCCTCCGCCAGCGTGTGGGGAACGAAGCCGTAGTCAGTGGGGTACTGCGTGGCGGTGAAGAGCATGCGATCGAGCCAGATCTCGCCGGTTTCGTGATCGACCTCGTACTTGTTGCGCGACCCCTTCGGGATCTCGACCACGACGTCGATTTCCACTACGCGGGGCCGAGCTCCGGGCCGCGACGCCGGGTCTCTTCGAGCCGGTCGTCGACGCCGCGCACGCCGTCGGTGCGGTTCGCGATGGCGAGTGTGACGTCGCGGACCTCCGGGCTGACGATCCCACTGACGATCGCGATGCCGTCGTGCACTTTGAGACTGAGCCCGGCCGCGTGGCGGGTGCGCTTGTCGCCGAGCAGCGAGGCGCGCAGGCGGCCTTCGATCTTGATGTCGTCGGTCTCACCGGTCGCAAGCTTCTGCGCCGACCGCACGCCGAACGCGGCCCATTCGACGACGTCGTCGCGGTTGCTCCAGACCCACAAGGCGAGGGCGGTCCCGCTGATCGGTAGCAGATCCCGGATCTTGCGCATACCGCCATGTTTGCATGTTCGGCGCGGTGCCAAACCAGCCGGCCGCTACCGTCCGGCGAGTCGTCGGTGTGGCGCTGTCGATCGCGTCGGTTCTACGCCCCGACCCGGCGCTCGCCGTGCCATCGCCGTCACCGCGCCACTAGCGTTGCGGCCCCGTTGCCGAGCGAGGACGATGTGGACGCGCGCGACGTACCCGAAGGGATGCTGAAAGCCGAGGCCGAGCTGCTCGCGCCCGGTGGGGCGTTCGAGACCGAGACCGTCGACGTGCTGGGCGAGCGGATCGACGTGTTCAAGAACCGCGCCCGATCACTCCGGGAGCTCGTCGCCAACTCGGTCGGGTACGGTGACGCCGAGTACCTCGTGTTCACCGACGGTGCCACGGAGCGGCGCATCACGTTTGTCGAGCACGAACGCGGTGTGGCTTCGGTCGCCGCGGCGCTGCGCGACCGCCATGGGGTCGGCGCGGGTGATCGGGTCGCGATCCTCGCGGCCAACTGTCCGGAATGGATCGTCACCTTCTGGGCGACGGTCAGTCTCGGCGCGGTTGCGGTGGGCCTCAACGGCTGGTTGACCGGCCCCGAGATCCGGTACGGGATCAGCGACTCCGAGCCGACGCTCCTCGTCGCCGACGCCAAGCGTCTTGCGCGTCTCGGTGGCGACGACCCGGGGGTGCCGACCGTCGTGATCGACGAAGAGTTCGATGCGCTGTGGCACCACGACCTCGATGCCGCCCTTTCCGACACGCCCATCGCCGAAGACGACCCCGCGGTCATCCTCTACACGAGCGGTACCACCGGCCGTCCCAAGGGTGCGGTCAACACGCATCGCAACGTGAATGCGCTGATCGGTATCAACTTTTTCCACGGCCTGCGGATGCTGATGGTCCAGCCGCCCACGACCGACGCGCCGCCGACGTGTCAGCTCGTGACGAGCCCGCTGTTCCACGTGTCGGGGCTGCACAACGCCGCGGTGGCGTTTCTCGTCGGGGGTGTGAAGTCGGTGTGGACCACCGGCCGGTTCGACCCGGCGCTGGCGCTGCGGCTGATCGAGGCCGAGGGCATCACCGGCTGGGGCTTCACCACCGCGTTGTTGCACCGGCTCGTCAACGATCCCGACGTCGACCGCTACGACCTCTCGTCCATCCGCCAGCTCGGCGGTGGTGGCTCACCGCTGTCGCGCGCGCTGCACGACCGCACCAAAGCCGTGTTCCCGCAAGTGCGCGACACGATGGGCGTCGGCTACGGCCTCACCGAGTCGTCCGCGCTCGTGAGCATCAACCCGGGCCCGGAGCTCGAAAAGTTTCCCGACTCTGTGGGCCGTCCGTTGCCCACCGTCGACGTGGAGATCCGCGACGCCGACGCTACGCCGCTCGCAGAGGGCGAGGAAGGCGAGATCCACGTGCGTGGCCCGATCGTGATGCTGGAGTACTGGCGGCGGGCTGACGACACCGCCGACGTGATCCGTGCCGGCCGGTGGTTGAAGACCGGTGACATCGGCCGGCTCGAGGGCGGGCGTCTGTTCCTCGCGTCACGCAAGCGCGACCTGATCTTGCGGGGCGGCGAGAACGTGTACCCGGTCGAGATCGAGCAGCGGCTCGAGGAACATCGGTCGGTCGCCGAAGCTGCGGTCATCGCTGTCGACCACGAGGAGCTCGGTCAGGAAGTGCAGGCGATCGTCGTCGCCGCGCCCGGCGTGACGATCGACATCGAGGAGCTGCGTTCCTGGGTCGCGGCTGACCTCGCGTATTACAAGGTGCCGGCGCACTGGGAAGTTCGCGGCGAGCCACTCCCGCGCAACGCGTCCGGGAAAGTCGTGAAGACCGTGCTGATGACCGACGCCGCCAACACGTTCGTCGAGGAGTAACCGAGATGGCGATCGATCTGCAGGAGCTGGTGGCACCCGGCCAGTCGGCATTGGTGTTGCAAGAGGTGCAGAACGGCGTGGTGTGCCAGCCGTCGGCGCTTCCGGCGCTCGCAGCCGAGGCCGCAAAAGTTGGGCTGATCGGGAACTGCGCCGCACTCGCGCGCGCGGCGAGATCTGTGGGCGTTCCCGTCATCCATTGCACCGCGGAGACCCGCGCTGACGGTCTCGGCGCCAACCGCAACGCGCGACTGTTCATGGGCGTGCGGAAGTCGCCCGTGCCGTTGACACCCGGCACCGCCGCGGTGCAACCGCCCGACGAGATCGGTGTCGACCCCGGCGACCTCGTGCTCCCGCGTCACCACGGCCTCGGCCCGATGACGGGTACGCAGCTCGACTCGATCCTTCGGAATCTCGGTGTGACGACGATCGTCGGCGTCGGCGTGTCGGTCAATATCGGCATGACCGATTTCGCGTTCTGCGCCGTCAACCTCGGGTATCAGTTCGTGATGCCGCGTGACGCGGTGGCGGGCATCCCAACGGACTACGCCGACGCGGTACTCGACAACACCCTGAGTCTCGTCGCCACGCTCACGACCACCGCCGACGTGCTCGGCGTGTGGAGGTAATCGCGGGCGGCTAACCGGGACTGGGGCCCGCCGGCGGAAGCTCGGCGTCGAGCGCGGCAAAGAAGGTGTGGAGGTCCTTGCTGCGCTTACCCCAGTCGATCAGTCCGAACCGAAGTGACACGTTCATCGTGACGGGTGTGCCCTCGGGGGAGGCGGGCCCGACATTCACCTGGAAGTTTTCCCCCCACGACGCGCCGGAGATGCGTACCGAGCCGTCGATCAACCCCTGCGTCGCATCACTCTCCACTCTCCCGACCTTCCAGCCGGGCAACGTCGCGATCGCTCGCTGCGCTGCCGAAAAAAGGGCCTCGGCCGTGCCCGGATACGAACGGGTCTCGGTTTTTCCCACGCCGAGAATCGTAGCCACGACGGAGAGACCGACCCCTCAGGTCGCCTCCTCTGGTGCCGAAGGGTTCTCATGGCTCATCGCGCGCCGGCGGCTGCGCTCATCGTGATTGGATGCCTGCTGGTGCCGCTCGCGAGCGTCGGCGTGTGGACGCGCCGCGAAGTGCTCGATACGTCGAGCTTGAAGAACCTTGTCGATGACCTCCTGGCGAAGCAGACCGTGCGGACCGAGCTCGCCGACCGCATCGTGCGCAACCTCGTCGCACCCGCAACTCGCGTTCGTGCACCCGATTGTGGTCAACGTCGTTCGCTGCATCGTCCCGACGCCGACCTTCAAACAGGTGTTTCGTGGCGCGGTCGGGACACTGCATGATCATCGCCGCGCTCGGAGCCGTCGCAGCCTGCGTCGGTTTTGCGGTGCAACGCTCTCGCAACCTCGAGGCGTCTCACTCGGAGAGCTGACGACGCGTCAGGTCTATGCTCGCTCGCATGCCTGAGATCCCCAAGATCATCTCTGTCGACGACCATGTGATCGAGCCGCCCGGCGTCTGGCAGGACCGTCTCCCCGTGAAGTATCGCGACATCGGTCCTCGAGTCGTGCGAACGAAACTCGCCGAGATGACGTTCATCGGCGGCAAGTTCGACTACCGCGCCGCTGCCGACGACGAAGACGGGGTGCTGTGCGACTGGTGGTACTACGAAGACCTCCGGTGGCCGCAGACCCGGCTCTCGGCCGCCGCCGGCTACCCGCGTGAAGAGGTCACGGTGAGCCCGATCACCTACGACACGATGCGACCCGGCTGCTTCGAACCGACAGCTCGCCTCGAGGACATGGACGTCAACCACGTCGAGGCCTCGTTGTCGTTCCCGTCGTTTCCACGGTTCTGCGGTCAGACGTTCAAGGAAGCGAGTGACATGGTGCTCGCCGACTTGTGCGTCAAGGCGTACAACGACTGGATGTTCGACGAGTGGTGCGCCGGTTCCGGCGGACGGCTCATCCCGTTGCCGATCATCCAGCTGTGGGACGCCGAGCTCGCGGCCCGAGAGGTCGAGCGCAACGCGGCCCGCGGCGGCCATGCGGTGTGTTTTTCGGAGATCCCGCCGTTCCTCGGGCTGCCGTCGATCCACGATGCCGACGGTTACTGGGACCCGTTCTTCCGTGCGTGCGCCGACACCGACACGGTCGTGTGCATGCACATCGGCTCGTCGTCGAAAATGCCGTCGACCTCGGCCGACGCGCCGCCGGGAGTCGGCTCCACGCTCACCTACATGAACGCGGCGATGTCGCTCACCGACTTCCTCATGTCGGGCGTGTTCGAGAAGTTCCCCCGGCTGACGGTCGCGTACTCGGAAGGCCAGATCGGCTGGATCCCGTACATCCTCGAGCGCGCCGACGCGGTGTGGCGTGAAAACCGGGGTTGGAGCGGTGTGACGGACCAAGTGAAGCGGCCGCCGTCGGAGTATTACCACGACCATGTGTACGGGTGTTTCTTCGATGACGTGCACGGTCTCGCGTCGCTCGACGTGATCGGCGTCGACACGGTCACCTTCGAGACCGACTATCCCCACAGCGACAGCACGTGGCCCCACACGAAGAAGGTCGCCGAAGAGATCATGAAGGACCTCACCCAGGAACAGGTCGACAAGATCTGTCGTACCAACGCCATCCGCATGCTCCACCTCGACCTGTCCAAGTGACCGTTTGGTCGATCGGCGGAGCCGCCTGGCGACCCGCCCGCAGGCCGCTGACCTGGGGTACTGGACACGGAATGAGAACACGTTATAGTTTCGGGTGATGGCGGAAGCAGGCCGGCGCGGCGTGCACGGAGACGATCGATGAGCACGGTGACCGAGCGGCGCGCCGCCGAACGGCTGCTGATCGGCGGCGAGTGGGTCGACGGTGGCGACGGTGGCTACGACATCGTCAACCCGGCGACCGAAGAGATCGTCGGTGTCGCGCCGGAGGCAAGCGTCGAGCAGGCGCGAGCCGCAGCCCGAGCGGCGCATGACGCGTTCCCATCGTGGTCGCGCACGAAGCCACAACAGCGCGCCGAGCTGCTCGAGGCCGCCGCAAATCGCATACGCGAGAAGACCGATGAGCTCGTACCGCTCGTGATCGCCGAGACCGGTTGCACCGCCACCGTCGGCCGCACAATGCAGGTACCCGTCGCCGCCAGTCGCTTCGACCGCTACGCCGTCGGCGCGCTCGAGCCGTCGGTCATCCCGCTGCCACCGCAGGAGATGCCGGGTACCGCGCTCGCACCCGGCGGTGTCATGGGCGCAATCGCGCGCCGCGCACCGATCGGCGCGGTCGCGTGCATCACGTCGTACAACTTCCCGATCGTCAACATGGCCGGCAAGATCGGTCCCGCGCTCGCGATGGGCAACACGGTGATCGTACGGCCCGCGTCACAGGATCCGCTCGCGGTCATCGAGATGGTGCGCATCCTCGACGAGGTCGGGTTCCCCCCCGGTGTCGTCAACGTGATCACGGGCTCCACGCCCGCGACCGGTGAGGCGCTGGTCGAATCGGGTGACGTCAACATGATCAGCTTCACCGGCAGCACGGCGGTGGGCGTGCGCATCGCCGAGACCGGTGGCCGCACCCTGAAGCGCTTGCTGCTCGAGCTCGGCGGCAAGGGCGCGTGTCTCGTGTTCGACGACGCCAACGTCGGCGCCGCGGTCGGCATGATCGGATCGGTCTGGACGTTCCACTCCGGTCAGATCTGCACCGCACCGACGCGTGCGATCGTGCACCGTTCCAAGTACGACGAGGTCGTCGAGAAGCTGGCGAAGATGGCCACCGTCCTCAAGGTCGGCGACCCGCTCGAGGGCGACACCGTGGTCGGGCCGCTCATCACGGCGGCACATCGTGACCGGGTCGAGGGCTATATCGACATCGGGCGCAACGAAGGCGCCGACGTCGCCGCGGGCGGTGGACGGCCGGCCCACCTCGAACGGGGTTTCTACGTCGAGCCGACGCTCCTCGCCAACTGCAGCAATGACATGCGCGTCGCGCGCGAAGAGATCTTCGGTCCGGTCATCGTCGCGATTCCGTTCGACGACGACGATGAAGGCATCGCGATCGCGAACGACACCGAGTTCGGGCTCTATGACTACGTGTTCACCGGCGACAGCGCGCGCGGAATGCGCGTCGCGCGCCGGCTCCAGGCCGGCAACGTCGGCATCAACACGATCCAGCGCAATCACGAGACGCCGTTCGGTGGCACAAAGCTCAGTGGTATCGGGCGCGACGGCGGCTCGTTCGGGCTCCACGCGTACTCGGAACTTCAGAGCATCGTTTGGCCGTCATGACCACCCAACTCATTCTTGCGTCAACAACCGGGGTCACAGCCCGGTTACTGACGCAAAGTGGAACATCACAACGAAGCCATCGACCGAGAGCGGGGCAGTAACCATGGAGTTCGGCATTTTTCACTCGGGGCACGTCCTCACGCAGGACAACCCGGAAGCGCAGCGCAAGGCTGAGCACGGCCGGCTGATGGACGAGGTCGCGATCGCCGAGACCGGCGACCGCAACGGCATGAAGTACTCGTGGCTCACCGAGCACCACTTTCTCGAGGAGTACTCGCACATCTCGGCCAGCGAGGTGGTCGCCGGCTTCATCGCGGCTCGCACGAAGCGACTGCACATCGGCTCCGGCATCTTCAACCTCACGCCGCCGGTCAACCCGCCTGCACGCACCGCCGAGCGAGTCGCGATGCTCGATCACCTCAGCGAGGGCCGGTTTGAGTTCGGCGTCGGCCGCGGCTCGTCGAGCACTGAGTTCAAGGGCTTCGGCATCCCCGACGGCGACACGACCCGCGAAATGCACGACGAGGTCCTCCCCGAGATCCTGCGCATGTGGCGCGAGACCAACTACAGCCACGACGGCACGTGGTTCTCGATGCCGGAGCGCAACGTGCTCCCCAAGCCGTACACCGTGCCGCACCCGCCGCTGTGGATCGCGTGCGGGAGCCCGAGCACGTTCGAGAAGGCGGGCAAGCTCGGTATGGGCGCACTCTGCTTCACGCTCGGACCGCCCGACACGATCGCACCGCTGATCGAGACGTACAAGAAGGCGATCAGCGAGTGTGACAACCCCGTCGGCGAGTACCTCAACGACAACGTCGCGTGCGTTTCGCGCCTCGTATGTCTCGAGGACGGCGATCGTGCTCGTGATTACGCGTGTCACATGGGCAGCGGCTACTACCAGAGCCTCGTGTTGCACTACCTCGACTCGATCCCGAAGCCGCCAGGCGTGCCGGTGTGGCCCGAGCTCATCCCCGAGCCCGACCTCAGGTCGGTCAACAAGGCGGTCTCGATGGGACTGCTGGCCGCGGGTGACCCCGACGACGTGTCGAACAGCATCCAGAAGTACGTCGACATCGGCTGCGACCAACTGATCTACGGCACGCTCAACAACACGCTGCCGATCGAGGTCGCACAGGAGTCGGTCGAGGTCTTCGGCAAGCACGTCATCCCGTGCTTCGACACCGATCCCATGCACAGCACGGCACGCCAACGCGAGGCCCAACTGGCAGCGAAGTAGGCGGGCGCTCATGGGCGCGTCGACAGTGAACGTCGTTCCTGACGGGGAGCTGGTATTCGGGATCCAACTGCCGGTGCAGGCGTTGAGCTCGGTCATCGCGGCGCCGTGGGAGCACGAAGCGGGAGTGCCCGAGCTGGTACGAGCGGCGCAGGCAGCCGATAGCGCGGGGTTCTTCTACGTCGCCGTCTGCGACCATGTCGCGATCCCGCGCGCGTACGCGCCCGCCATGTCGACCACGTGGTTCAACCCGATCGCGACGCTCGGTTTCCTCGCCGCGCAGACCACGCGCACCCGACTGATGACCAACATTTTCGTCGCGCCGTTGCGTAAACCGCTCGATACGGCCAAAGCGTTCGCGACGCTCGATGCGTTGTCGGGTGGACGGGTGATCCTGGGCGTCGGCGCCGGTCACGTCGAAGGCGAGTTCGACGCGCTCGGCGTGCCGTTCACGGAGCGCGGCAGGCTGCTCGACGCAGCGATCGACGAGATCACGGCGGCGTGGTCCAACGAGTTCGTCGGCGACGTGGGCCAGCAACCCCGGCCGGTGCAGCAGCCGCGTCCGCCGATCTGGGTCGGCGGGTCGGCGAAGCCTGCACTCCGTCGGGTCGCCGAGCGCGGCGACGGATGGATCCCGCAGGGAACGCCGCGCGCGCAGATGCCCGAGCAGCTCGCGTACCTGCGGAATCACCGCGACACGGTCAGGCCCGGCGCGCCGCTCGACCTCGGCGTGATCACGGAGTACTGCTACGTCGGCAAACCGGATTGGGACGTGCCGGAGCCCACGATCATCGGCTCGGGCGAGCAGATCGCGCAGTCGTTCAACGAGTTCGGTGCGATGGGCGTGTCGCATTTGCAGGTGCGGCTTCGCGCCCGTTCGATCGACGAGCTGTGCGACCAGATGAAAGCGTTCGGGGCCGACGTGGGCCCGCACTTGAGTCGATAGTCCCCGCGACGAGTGACCACAAAGACCACAAGGAGACGGCATGGCGATCTGCGGCATCCGATTCGATCTGCGCGTGCCCGAGTGGGCACCGGTCGACCACGCGGGCCAGTACCAGGCGGCGCTCGACATGTGCGAGTGGGCCGACGCCCTCGGTCTCGATTTCGTCGTCCTCTCCGAGCACCACGGCACGCCCGACGGCTACCTCCCCGCGCCGTTCGCACTTGCGGGTGTGATCGCGGGACGCACGAAGCGCATCGGCATCAATGTCGCGGCGGCGCTGGTGCCGCTGCACGACCCGGTGCGACTCGCGGAGCAGCTCGCCGTGCTCGACCTCGCGACCGGAGGTCGCGTCGGCTTTGTCGCCGGCATCGGATATCGCGTCGAGGAGTTCGAGATGGCCGGCGTCGACCGGACGCAGCGGGGCAAGTTGCTCGAGGAGTACGTCGGCGTGATGTTGCAAGCGTGGACAGGGGAGCCGTTCGAGTGGCGCGGCCGCACGATCGTCGTGCAGCCGACACCGGCCACGAAGCCGCATCCGATGCTGATGATCGGCGGGTCCACCGAGATCGCGGCGCGGCGCGCGGCCCGTCTGCGCCTGCCGTTCTTTCCCGCCGTCGGCGACCCCAAGCTGGCCGAGATCTACAACGAGGAGTGTGTGACGCAGGGGTTCGAGGGTGGGTTTGCCGCGCTGCCGCAGGGTCCGGGCTTCGTGCACATCGCCAAAGACCCCGATGCGGCGTGGGAGCAGATCGGCCCGCACGCGCTGTTCGACGCGCAGACTTACGAGTCATGGCAGAGCGGTCCGCAGCGGTCGCACGTCGAGGTGAAAGGCGCACAGACATGGCACGACGTGCGCGCGAGCGGCGTCTACCAAGTGCTCACGCCCGACGAGGCGGTTGCGATGGTGCAAGACCAGGGAGTGTTCGGCACGCTGTTGCTCCACCCGCTGATGGGCGGGATGCCGCCCGAGCTCGGATGGGAAAGTCTGCGCCTGTTCGAGTCCCACGTGTTGCCCCGCCTGCGCGGTTGACGCACCGGGTCAGCGCGCGCGGAAGTACGGCATACCGACGCCCTCGGCGACGACCTCGATCGCACACCGCAACGGCAGGTCGAGCGCGAGGTCGTCGAGCGCGACGCCGGCGAGCGCGGTGACGACGCGCACTCCTTCCTCCAGCTCGACGACCGCGACAACGTAGGGCACCCGGTCGGCGTACGCCGGGTGTAACGCCTGGTGCGTGACCGTCCACGAGAACAACGACCCGCGCCCCGTCGACGGCTGCCACGACCATGCCTCGGAACCGCACGCCGCGCACAACAATCGGGGCGGATGACGCCATGCGCGGCACACGTCGCAGCGTTGAAATCGCAGCTCGCCCGACGCGCACTGCGCGTACCACTCGGCACCGAGACCCAGCGCGTGCGGACGTACGCCTTCGGGAAACACACGCCCGCTCATGATCGGCCCAGGATCGCGAGACTGCCGTCGCCGAAGTCGCCCCACCCGGTCACCAGACCAAGTTCCGCGTCGGCGACCTGACGCGCGCCGGCGGCATGACGAAGTTGGCGCACCGCCTCGACAACGTGGTTCATCCCCCACATGTGGCCCTGCGAGAGCAGCCCACCGTGGGTGTTGACCGGCAGCGCGCCACCCAGCTCGATGCGTCCCCCGCGCACGAAGTCGCCCGACTCGCCGCGACCGCACAGTCCGAGTGCTTCGAGCTGCAGCAACACGACATGGGTGAAGCAGTCGTAGATCTCGGCGAAGTCGAGGTCGTCAGGAGCCACGCCGGCCATCGCAAAGGCGCGCGGCGCGGCGCCGATGAGCCCGATACGGAACGGATCGGCGCGACTCGCGAGGTCATCTGCGGGGTAGGGGTGGCCTTCGGCGACGCCGAGAATGGAGACCGCCGGGTTCGCGAGATCGCGCGCTCGTTCGGTGGTCGTAACGATCACCGCGGCGGCGCAATCGGTCTCGAGGCAGCAGTCGTACAGACGGAACGGCTCGGTCACCCACCGGGCGGCGAGGTACTCCTCCATGGTGAGCGGTGTGCCGCGCATGAGCGCGTTCTGCGTCAGCTGCGCGTGCTGCCGCGCCGCAATCGCGACCGCGCCGGTCGCTTCATCGGCGATGTCGTATAACCGCTTGTGACGCATGCACAGCCACGCGTAGAACTGCGCGGCCGAGATCGCGCCGTACGGCACGTAGAAGTCCTGCACGACGTCGAAGGCCGACGTGATGTCGAGCCCATGGCGGGGGACGGGCAGGCCGGGCTTGGCGCGAAAGGCGCTGTAGCCGTTCCATCCGACGACGCAGAGCACGTGCGTGGCGAGGCCGTCGGCGACGGCCAGGGCCGCGCTCTGCAGCGAAGCCGTGGGGCTCGCGCCGCCCATGTGTACCGTCACCGAGAAGCGCAGATCGTCGACCCCGAGGTTGGCCGCGAGCTCCTCGGCCGTCGTGTACCCCGGAGGCGGGATGATGCCGTCGATGTCGGCCACCGTCAGGCCGGCGTCGGCGGCGGCACTCCGTGCGGCGTCGAGCATGAGCTCGACGGGAAGCCGCATCGAGCCACGGACATAGTCGGTCTCGCCCACACCCGCGATCACGGCCGTTGCCCTCAGATCGATGCGGTGGCTGCTCATGGAACGACCGAGCCTAAAGCGCACGCGCCCGGGCGGTCCGGCGGTTTGACGGGCTTCACTGGTGTTTCTCTTCTACTGCGCTCCCCCGATCATCGCCGGAGCCGGTGTCGTCGGAAGCCAACTGGTGCTGCAGCTCGTCGGCGAAGGATCCGGGTAGCTCTTCACCAGAGCTGGTCGGTGTACGCGTCGGTGCCCGGGATCGTCGACAGGAACGGCGACGCGAACACGATCTCACCGAGCCCGCTGTCATGCAGCGCCGCGCCGAGACGGACGAAGCGCTCGTCCCACACTGCGAGCGGGTCGGTGTCGAGAAAGTGCAACTGCAGGAACCGGTTGGCGATGGTGTCGCGCGGCACGTCGCCGGGCGCGTCGTCGAGCAACGGTCGTGGCGTGAACGTCAGCGTGACGTCGGCTGGGCACAGACGCAGCCGAAACCACTCGGTGATCTCGTCGACCGTGTGACCGTCGGCTACCTCGCCGATGATCGTGACCAGCGCACCGAAGTGGTGGTCGAGCGCGAGCTCGGCGGGCACGCCGTCCTCTTGCGCGTGTTGCTCGTCGACCAGCTCGTACATCAGCGTGTGCACGTGATCGCGCGCGGTGAACATGCGGCCGTTCACGTGCAGCCAGTTGACCTGATCGACGGCCCAGCGGTTCCACTCGTCGTAACAACCCTCGAGAATCCAGTAGATCGCGAGGAACGACCCGACCATCGGGTCGGGCGCGATCGGAGAGTCGGCGGGATAACGCTTGGCCTTACACTCACGCGTCGCGACGAAGCGTCCACCGGCGAACGTGTAGGCGCCGATCATGCAACCGGCGTAGAAGTGGTCGCGTTCGTACCAACGGTTGTACACGACCTCGTGACCGCGATGCGGCTCCACGAGCGTGAACAGCGCGGCGCCGAGCCGGATCGGCCGCTCGCTCGTGTCGCCGGTGCCGACGGGCTGGGTACTCATGCGTCCTCCAGGGCCCGGGCGGCGAGCGCCCGCTTGTCGACCTTCAGCATGGCGGTGACCGGCAGGTCGTCGACGATCACGATGCGGTCGGGTGCTTTGTAGTCGGCCAGACGCTCTCGGCACCAAGTGCGCAGAGCTTCCAGCTCGACGGCACTCGCGTCGCTCACCACCAAGAACGCCACGCCGATCTCACCGCGCACCGGGTCGGGTGTGCCGACCACCGCGGCTCGCTCAACTGCCGGGTGGTCGCTCAACACGGTCTCGACTTCCGTGGGGTAGACGTTGTATCCGCCGCGGATGTACATCTCCTTGAGTCTGCCGACGATGCGAAGGTTGCGGTCGTCGCCGATGACACCGAGATCGCCGGTGTGCAAGAACCCATTGCTGTCGATCACGGTCGCGGTGAGCTCGGGATCACGCCAGTAGCCGCTCATCATGGCGGGTGAGCGGCACGTGACTTCACCGGTCTCATTGGGCGCCCGTGCTGCACCCGTCGCGGGATCGATGATGCGCAGCTCGACGTCGGGCGCGGGCCGTCCGACGGTGTTCGCGACGACGTCGTCGCTGTCGCCGATCAGTGTGCTCGTGCAGACACCGGCTTCGGTGCTGGTGTAGCGAGTGATCACCGGACAGCCGAGCACGGCGCGCATCCGGCGGATGAGCTCGGGCGGGATCGCGGCGGCGCCCACGCCGGCAACCCGCAGCTCCGAGAAGTCAGTGCGGGCAACGTCGGGATGGTCGAGCACGAGGTTCCACTGCGTCGGCACGCCGGTCGCCATCGTGATGTGCTCGTCTCGGATCAGGCGGAGCGTCTCGGTCGCCGACCAGGGTTCGCCGGCCAGCACGATCGTCGTGCGGTGCGCGAGCTCGTCCCACATGCGCGTCATGTAGCCGACGTGAGCGAACGGCAGCACCACGAGCCGGCGGTCGCCGGTCTCGGTGAGCTGGCCGATGTTGCGCGAGATCGCCGCCTGGGTCTCGTGGCCGTACACGGCTCCTTTCGGCGCGCCGGTCGTGCCGCTCGTCCACACGATGCATGTCGGGGCAGTCGGCGAAAGCGCCGGGAGCGTGGCGGCAGACTCTGCGGCGAACGCGTCGCGCAGATCGGCCACGCCGAGCACGTCACCGGCGTCGGGACCGTCGGGCAACACTGCGCCGTCACCGAGCACGGTCAGCGTCGGCTGCGTTCGGGCGATGATGCTCGCAATCTCGGTCGCACCGAGTCGAAGGTTGATCGCGCTGGTGACCGCGCCGGCGCGCAACGCGCCGAGGTAACACACGGCGAACTTCATCGACGACGACAGCATGAGGCACACGACGTCGCCGCGCCGCACACCGCGGTCGAGCAGCGTCGCCGCGAAGCCGTCGGCGGCGCGATCGAGCCATGCGTACGTCGCCCGCTTCTCTCCGTGCACGTACGCCTCGCGCTCGGGTTCGGTCTGCGCGATGTCACGAAGCAGATCGCCGACGAGGCGAGGGCCGCTCACGCGTCGGTGTCCGTAGGCGAGTTCGAGGCCCCGTCGGGGGTCCAGTTCGAGTCCGGGTCACTGGCCACTGGCTGCCAGTATGAGGCCACCGAGCGTTTGTGCGCGAGCGGACGGTATAGGAACCCTTTTTGCACAAACGGTTGGGGGCGCCGCGGCGCGTTAGATTCGGGCGCCGGCCGGTCGGCCGTCGAGCAGGTCGCTCACCAGGGAGAACGTATGTCGCGCTTCACCGAGCGGGTCGTCATCGTGACCGGTGCGGGCTCCGGGCTCGGTCGGGCCGCCGCGTTGCGGTTCTCCTCCGAGGGGGGCCACGTGGCCGTGCTCGACCTCGTGCCCGACGCGGCCGAGAAGGTCGTCGGCGAGATCCAGGAGGCCGGCGGCAACGCACGCGTCTACGAGTGCGACGTGAGCGACCCGGAGTCGGCACGCGAGGCCGTGGCCGCGGCCGCGTCCCACCTCGGGCGTCCGCAGGTTCTGGTCAACTCGGCCGGCATCGGCGGGTTCGCGCACAGCACCGACGAGACCTTCGACCGGTGGTCCGCCATCCTCGGCGTCAATCTCACCGGCACGTTCCTCATGTGCCAGGCCACGCTGCCGTACCTGCTCGACGGCGGCGGCGCGATCGTCAACGTCGCGTCGAACGCGGGACTGATGGGCCAGCCGTACTCGGCCGCGTACTGCGCGTCGAAAGGCGGCGTGGTCAACCTCACCCGCGCGCTCGCCGTCGAGTACGTCCGGCGCGGCGTGCGGGTCAACGCGATCGCGCCCGGTGGGATGAACACGCCGATGGTGGCGGGGTTCACGATGCCCGAGGGCGTCGAGATGAAAGCGTTTGCCAAGGCGATCTCGCCGCTCGGCTATTCCGAGCCTGAAGAGCTCGCGGGTCTCATCGCGTTCATCGCCTCCGACGACGCGCGCACCATGGTCGGTTCCATCGTGTCGCTCGACGGCGGCATCACCGCATAGCAGGAGCATCGATGATCGACGACGCACGGAGTCTCTGGGAGCTGATCCAGCGCCGGGCCGAGGCCACGCCTGACGCGCTGCTCGCGGTCGACGAAGAGAAGCGCACGATCACGTTCGCGGAGTTCCGCGACGCGTCGGAGCGCGCCGCCGCCGGGTTCGCCGTGCTCGGCATCGATGCCGACACGCCGGTCTCGTGGCAACTGCCGACGTGGAACGAGTCGCTCGTGCTCGTCGGCGGTCTCGCCCGGCTCGGCGCGGTACAGAACCCGATGCTGCCCATTTACCGCGAGCGCGAGATCCGCTTCACCACTACCCAGACCGGCGCCAAGCTGCTGATCGTGCCGTCGGTGTGGAGGGGCTTCGACTACGAAGCGCTGGCGCGCCAAGTCGCTGCGGACGTGCCGGGGCTCGACGTGCTCGTCGTCGATCGCACGCTGCCCGACGGCGACCCGTCCACGTTGCCCGCCGCCGCCACCCCGCCCGACGATCCCGCCGCCGCACCCGTTCGCTGGGTCTTCTACACGTCGGGCACCACCGCCGACCCCAAGGGCGCGCGCCACTCCGACCGCACGATCATGGCGTCCGCATACGCGATGGCCACCGCGATCGAGCTGACCGACACCGACCGCAGCGCGCTCGTGTTCCCGTTCACCCACATCGGTGGGATCGGCTGGCTCTTTGCCGCGCTGATGGCCGGCTTGCGCGCCATTGTGGTGGAGACCTTCGATCCGCCCAACACGATCCCGGTGCTCCAACGCGAGGGCGTCACGCTCGCCGGCGCCGGCACGCCGTTCCACATGGCGTACCTCGCCGCGCAACGATCGAATCCCTCGGAGCGGCTGTTCCCCGACGTACGCGCGTTCCCCGGTGGCGGTGCCGCGAAGCCACCGCAGCTGCATTACGACGTCAAGCGTGAGCTCGGTGGCGTCGGTGTCGTGTCGGGGTACGGGCTCACCGAGTGTCCGATCCTGGCGATGTCGTCGATCCACGATTCCGACGAGAAGCTCGCGCTCACCGAGGGATGCACCACGCCCGGCGTCGACGTCAAAGTGGTGAAGCTCGATGGTGCGGTCGCGGGTCCGGGCGAGGAAGGCGAGATCCGGGTGAAGGGACCGCAACTGTTCCGCGGTTACCTCGACGCATCGCTCGACGCGCCGGCGATCGACGACCAGGGCTACTTCCGTACCGGTGACCTCGGCGTCCGCGACGCCGAGGGCTACATCGCGATCACCGGGCGGCTCAAGGACGTCATCATCCGCAAGGGTGAGAACATCAGCGCCAAGGAAGTCGAAGATCTGCTCTTCACGCACCCGAAGGTCGCCGACGCCGCGGTGATCGGTCTTCCCGACCCGAAGACGGGGGAGCGATGCTGCGCGATCGTCGTGCCGGCCGACGCCGACGCGCCGCCGACGCTCGCCGAGCTGTTCGACTTCTTGAAGGGTGAAGGGCTCATGGTGCAGAAGACGCCCGAACAGCTCGAGATCGTCGACGTGTTGCCGCGCAACCCGTCCGGGAAGGTGCTCAAGCACGAGCTGCGCGCCAAGTACGCCGAGTGAGCGCCTGGTCAAGTTTTCCGCCGTGGGCCGAGACTCTTGACCGAGGGGAGCATCGATGGCGCTGCCGGATGAGCTGAAGGACCTGGCGAAGCGGCTCTCGAACTGGGGTCGGTGGGGGGCCGACGACCAGCGGGGCACGCTCAACTTCATTACCCGCGACGCGGTGAAGCGGGGTGCCGCCGCAGTGAAACGGGGCGACGTGTTCTCGCTGTCGATCCCGATGAACGCCGACGGCCCGCAGACGGGTGGGATTCCTGGGCGCATCAATCCGCAGCACACGATGCTCATGTGCAACGTGCCGTTCACGGGCGACCCGTCCGACTTCTGCGTCAGTGACGACAGTGTCGAGTTCGGCATCCAGGCGGCGACGCACTGGGACGCGCTGGCACATGTCGGCTACGAGGGCTTGCTGTACAACGGCGTCCCGTTCGATGCCGTCACCGCTGCCGGCGCGTCGAAGCTCGGTATCGAGCACTTCGGCCCCATCGTGTCGCGCGGTGTGCTCCTCGATATCGCACAGGTGCACGGCGTCGACTCGTTCGACCACAACTATGCGATCACCGGCAGCGATCTCGACGCGGCGGCGTCGTACGCGAGCGTCAAGGTGATGTCGGGCGACATCGTGATGGTGCGTACCGGGCAGATGCGCTGGCTGCGCGAGCGCGACAAGCGTCGGTACAGCGATCCGACGCCCGGGATCGGCACCGGCGCACTCGAGTGGTTCCACGACCAGGAGGTTGCCGCGGTCGCAACCGACACGCTCGTGTTCGAGGTGTGGCCCGGTGAAGATGCGGCGGCGCTCCTGCCCGTCCACATGATTGACTTGCGCGACATGGGTTTGGTGCAGGGTCAGCTCTGGGCGCTCGACGAGCTCGCCGCCGATTGTGCGCGTGACGGCGTCTACGAGTGCCTGCTCACCGCGACTCCCCTTCCGATTACCGGCGCGGTCGGCGGCGCGGTCGCGCCGACCGCCGTCAAGTAGCGGCGATCCCACGTGCGCACGATCGCCGTCACCGGCTCGGCCTCGGGACTCGGCGCCGCGGTCGTCCGCCGCATGCGCCACACGCGCCATCGCGTGATCGGCATCGACTGGCGCGAGGCCGACATCGAAGCCGACCTTGCCACGGCGCACGGCCGTGCGGCCGCAGTCGAGGGTGTGCTCGAGCGCTGCGAGGGCGCGCTCGAGGGCCTGGTGCCGTGCGCCGGCATCGGGCCCCACGTGAAGAACTCGGCCATGATCGCGGCGATCAACTACTTCGGCGCGATCGCGATGCTCGACGGCCTCCAGGCCGCGCTCGGCGCCGGTGTCGCGCCGGCGGCAGTCGTGATCTCCTCCAACTCCGCGAGCACGGTACCGGTCGGCGACCAAGCGTTTGTCGACGCGTGCCTGGCCGGCGACGAGGAGTACGCGCTCGAGCTCGCCGCCGGGCACGACGGCTCCACGATCTACGGCAACAGCAAGCTCGCGCTCGCCCGGGGGGTCCGTGAGCGCGCCAAGGAGTGGGGCGCCGCCGGCGTGCGGCTCAACGCGGTGGCGGCAGGTCCGTTCGACTCGCCGCTCCTGCAAGGTGGCCTCGACGATCCCGAGATGGGTCCGCTGATCGAGTCGTACCCGATCCCACTCGGGCGGCGCGGCACCGCCGACGAGGTCGCCGACGCGATCGAATTCCTGCTCTCGGCACGCGCGACGTGGATCCACGGCAGCATCCTCTTCGTCGACGGGGGTACCGACGCCCTCCTCAACCCGACCCGCCTCTGAAAGGTTGCGTCGCGGCGTTCGCGTGACTTCGCGCCGCTGGCACCGCGTCCGGTCAACGCCCACATACGCTCGCCTGATGCATCACCGACGGTTCGCCGCGCTCACCGCGGCGTGCCTGGTGCTCGCGCCGGCCTGCTCGGGTGGTGGCGATCACGGCCGATCGTCGACACCGTCCTCGACGCAGAAGGCGAAGCCCGCCACCACCGGCGCAACCAGCACGACGGCGCCGTCGACCCGCTCGATTCGCTGGCATCGTTGCAGTGGCGGGGCGGAGTGCGGTGAGCTCACCGTGCCGCGCGACTACGCCCAGCCGGACGGCGCGACGATCAAGGTCGCGGTGTTCCGGTACCCGGCAACGCATCCCAAAGAACGGATCGGGCCGTTGCTCGTCAACCCGGGGGGTCCGGGTGCGTCGGCGGTGCAGTTCTTGCGTGACGACCTCGCGATCTTCCCTGCGTCGCTGCGCAACCGCTTCGACCTCGTCGCCGTTGACTCGCGTGGCACGGGCGGGACGGTACCCGTGCACTGTCATGCCGACCTCGACGCGGTCAACGCCGTCGACAACACCCCCCACACGCCCGAGGAACAGCAACATATTGCTGACGTCGCGAAGCAGCTTGCGGCCGGTTGTGAGGAACGCAGCGGTGACATCCTGCCGTTTCTCTCCACGCAGAACTCGGCCCGCGATATGGATCAAGTGCGCGCCGCGCTCGGCGCCGCCAAGCTCACGTACGTCGGCTATTCCTACGGCACCTACCTTGGTGCGCTCTACGCCAACTTCTTCCCCGACCGGGTGCGAGCGTTCGTGCTCGACGGCGCGGTCGACCCCTCGTTGTCGAGTGCGGACGCGAGCCTCCAGCAATCGGTCGGATTCGAGCGAGAGCTCCAAGCGTTTTTCGCGGACTGCGCGCAGCGCAGCAGCTGCACGTTCCACAACGTCGGCGATCCGGCAGGGGCGTTCGACGCGCTGATCGCGAAGATCAACCGTGAACCCTTGCCGACGGGCGCGAATCGGCGCGGTCGCCTGCTCGGACCCGGCGAGGCCGACCTCGGGATCGCCGAAGCGCTGTACGGCGGCACCGCGTCGTGGCCCGATCTCGCGACCGCGCTCTCGGAAGCGCAGCGCGGCGACGGCACCGCCCTGCTCGAGAGGTCCGACCGGTACACCGATCGCCAGCCCGACGGCAGGTACAGCACGCAGGAGCCGGCGTTCTGGGCCATCGCCTGTCTCGATTCGCCCCCGCCGCCGGGTGGGCTCGACGGGCTGCACGCCCTGGCCGCACTGGCCAAGCAAGGTGCGCCGCACTTTGGCGAAGCCAACGTCAACTTGGGAACCGTGTGCGACTTCTGGCCCGCTCCGCCGGTCGCCGGTCCCGGTCCGATCCACGCGAAGGGGGCGCCGCCGATCGTCGTGATCGGTACCACTGGCGATCCGGCCACGCCGCTCGCGTGGGCCGAGTCGCTCGCGAAGCAACTCGATTCCGGCCGGCTGATCATCGCGAAAGGGGAACAGCACACCTCGTTCCTCGGCGCGCAAAACGGTTGTGTCGACAAACTCGTCATCACGTACCTGGTGCAGTTGGAGGCACCCGGCACCGGCACGCGCTGCGATTGATTGCAGCACCGTTAGTCTGAGCGACCGTCAAGTGATTCGGCAACGCGATCCGCATGCTCGAGCTCGATTGCGACTGAACCCGCGTGAATCCGCGCGAATCAGCGACGCGAACGGCGGAACGCCGTCACGCCGGCAACGATGAGCAGCACGACGAAGCCGTCGGCGATCCACGAACCCGCAGTGCCGGCAGCCGGGACGTGTGACTCACCGGAGAACAGCCAGACGCTGACCGCGATGGCGGCCACGATGTTCAGCACCGCAATCACGCGCAGGCGGACGGCTTCATTCACACGCCCATCTTGACCCTCCCGCACGCCAACGCAACGGCACTGCGCCGAGCGAGAACCCGTGAAAGGGCCCAGCGTACACTCTCGGCGCCATGGACCTCCGCTATTCCGACTCTGACGAGGCGTTTCGCGCGCAGGTCCACGAGTGGCTCGGCAAGACGCTGCCCGCGCTGGCGCCGATGCCGACACGCGACGATTGGACCGCCCGCCGCAAGTACGACACCGACTGGCAGCGCCGGCTCTACGACGCGGGCTACGCCGGCCTCAACTGGCCGAAGGAGTACGGCGGCCGCGGGGCGTCGCCCACGGAGCAGTTGGTCTTCCTCGAGGAGACCACGCGCGCGCGGGCGCCGTACGTCGGCGTCAACTTCGTCGGCACGCTGCACGCCGGACCGACCCTCATCGAGGAAGGCAGCGAAGACCAGAAGGCCGAGCACCTCCGGAAGATCCTCCGTGGCGACGAGGTCTGGTGCCAAGGGTTCTCCGAGCCCGGCGCGGGCTCCGACCTCGCGTCGCTGCGCACGCGCGCGGAACGCGACGGCGACCACTACGTGCTCAACGGCTCGAAGATCTGGTGCTCGTTCGGCCAGATCGCCGACGTGGGGGAGTTCCTCGTACGCACCGATGCCGACGCACCCAAGCATGCGGGCATCTCGTGGCTCATGCTGCCCATGGACGTGCCCGGTATCGACGTACGTCCACTCAAGACGATTCTCGGCTCATCAGAGTTCGCGGAAGTGTTCCTCACGGACGTGCGGGTGCCCGTGGCCAACCGTGTCGGTGCCGAAAACGATGGGTGGCGGGTCACCAACGTCACGCTGAAGTTCGAGCGCGGTACCTCCTTCGTGAGCGAGCTCGTCGATTCACTCCGGCTCGTGAGCGATCTGGCACCGCTCGTACGCGACCCGGCGCACCGTCGTGAGCTCGGTCACTGCGCCGCGGAGTTCGACGCACTGTGGGCGCTCACGAAGCGCAACGTGTCCCAGGTCGAACGCACCGGGCAGCCCGGCATTGGTGCCATGGTGATCAAGCTCGCCTATTCCGAGGCGCGTCAGCGGTTCGGCGATCTCTGCCTGCGCGTGCTCGAACGCGAGGCCCTCAATATCGAAGGCAACGAGCTCGTCGAGGAACGCCTCCGCACCCTGGCGCTCACGATCGCAGCCGGCGCGTCGCAGATCCAGCGCAACATCATCGGCGAGCGGCTGCTCGGGCTGCCGCGGGAGCGGTCCTGGGCGCAGCCATGAACCTCGATCTCACCGACGATCAGGTCGCGCTCCGCGACGGGATCCGCAGCCTGCTCGACGGCCGCGTCGACAGTGAACGCATCCGCCGCGGCTTCGACCGCGCGATTTGGGACGAGCTTGCCGATGCCGGTGTGTTCTCGTTGCGTGCTGACGGCTTCGGCTGGGCCGACACCGTCGTCGTGTTCGAGCAACTCGGCATCTCCTGTGTACCGGGACCGCTCATCGCCGGAAGCCTGGCGCACGGCCTCGTCGACGGGATCGTGGCCGGCACCGGTCGCCCACCCGATGGCGAAACGGTGATCATCGAGCAGCTTGACTGCCTCGACACGCTGCTCGTGCTCGACCAGGCCGGCGTGTGGAAGGTTGATCCGTCCACCGTCGACGCCGACGAGTTGACCTGGCCGCTTGATCCGCTCACCCCGGTGTGGCGGGTCAGCGCGCTGCCCCAAGGCGAGCAGCTTGCCGGGCCCGAGCTCCCGGCCGCGTGGCAACGTGAGGGCGCGGTGCTCTCGGCCGCATTTGCGCTCGGCCTCGCGCAACGGCTGACCGAGCTCTCGGTCGCGTACGCCAAGGAACGCGAGCAGTTCGACCGTCCGATCGGATCGTTCCAAGCGATCAAGCATCTGCTCGCGGACATGCTCGTGCGCACCGAGGTCGCGCGCGCCGCCGTGTATGCAGCCGGCGCGCACCTCGATGACCCAGATCTCGAGGGGGCCGCGCGGGCGATCAGCGGGGCCAAGCTCCTCGCGACCGAGGCCGCGATCACCAACGGCAAGGTGGCGACCCAGGTGCACGGTGGCATGGGCTTCACGTGGGAGGTCGACGTGCACCTGTACCTCAAGCGGGCGTGGGTACTCGACACGTACGGGTCGGTCGACTTTCACGCCGACGCGGTCGCGGCGACGATCACGGCATAGACACGGCTGCGGCAAACGAAAGGCGTCCACATGCCCGAGCTCCTTCTCGTCGATCGTCCCGCCGATGACGTCGCGCGCCTCACGCTCAACCGACCCGACAAGAAGAACGCGTTGTCGATCCAGCTGCGCGATGAGGTCAGCGACTCGCTCGAGGCGCTTGCTGCCGACGAGTCGGTGAAGGTCGTCATCGTCACGGGAGCGGGTGACACGTTCAGCGCCGGTTTCGACCTCAAGGAGTTCGACCGTCTCGGTGACGCTGCGTTCGCGCAGCAGCTCTGGGACTCGGCCAACCGGTTTCACCGGGTGTTCATCGAGTTTCCGCTGCCGCTCGTGGCCGCGGTGAATGGTGCTGCGCTCGCGGGTGGCTTCGACGTCGCCGTGATGTGTGACATCCGAATCGCAGTTGACAACGCGCGGTTCGCCCACCCGGAGCAGACCTTCAGCGACGTGCTCTACGGTCCCTTGTACGACCTCGTCGGCGGAGCGGTGGCGCGCGACCTGTGCTTCACCGGGAGGCCGATTGACGCGGCCGAGGCGCATCGACTCGGCATCGTCAGCCGCGTGGTGCCTGGCGATGAGCTGGCGGCGGCGGCGCTCGAGACGGCCGGCGAGATCGCCCGTGCGCCGCGCGCCGTCTTGCTGCGCACGAAAGCCAAGGCGGCCCACCGCGCCGGTCTGGTAGAGGGCACCGCGCTCGATCTCTGATCGCTCGATCGGTGACGTGCCGGTCACGGTATTGTCAGCGCGATGGCCGAAGCGCAGCGCCAAACGACCGTGCTCGAGGCGCTCGCTATGCGGCTCGACCGCGATCCCGATGGCCCGTACCTCGACTTCGAGGGCGTCGGCTTCACCGCGCGCGAGATGGACGCCGCCTCCAATCGACTCGCGCACGCACTTGCGGCGCTCGGTGTGGGCCGAGCCGATCGTGTGGCCACGCTGCTCGACAACCGTCCGGAGCAGGTCATCACGTTCTTCGCCGCGCTGAAGCTCGGAGCAATCCAAGTGCCGGTCAACACTGCGTACAAGGGTGAGTTCCTGCGCCACCAGCTGGCCGACTCGGGTTCGAAGGTGATCGTCGTACAGGGTGACCTCGCGTCACGCGTCGCCGAGATCGCGAGCGGCGGAGCGCTGTCGGAGCTGATGGTTGCGATCGTGACCGGCGAGCCCGACACGCCGATCAGTGCCGTGCCCCAGTATGACTGGAACACGAGCCTCGATGGCGCATCGGACGCGCCGGTCGAGGATGCCGGCGTGCGTCCCGCTGACCTTGCGTGCTTCATATACACCGCGGGCACCACTGGACCGTCGAAGGGCTGCATGCTGCCGCACAACTACATCGTCGCCCTCGCGAACCAGATCGCCCGCGCGTGGCAACGCCGGCCGGAAGACGTCGTGCTCACACCGCTCCCGCTGTTCCACTTCAACGCGATTTCCGTGTGCGTCGTCGGGACGCTCGTGGTCGGAGGACACGCGAGCATCGCCCGTCGGTTCTCCGTGTCGCGGTTCTGGCCCGAGGTCAAGCGCACCCGCGCGACCATGTTGTCGATGCTCGGTTCGCTCGCGATCCTGATCGCCAACGCGCCCGATCATCCCGATCAGGAAGGTCATCGTCTGCGGCTGTGTGCGGCCGCGCCGATGCCGCCCGACGTCGACACGACGTGGCGCGAACGCTTCGGCTGCGCAACGTTCAGCGCTGGCTACGGCCTCACCGAAGCCTCGCTGATCTCCATGCTCGACGCCGGTGAGGCCAACAAGGCCGGCGCGGCGGGCAAGCCCAACCGCCACGAGTTCGACGTGCGGCTCGTCGATGACGACGACAACCCGGTCGAGGTGGGCGAGACGGGCGAGATCGTGTGCCGGCCGCAGGGGCCAAACCTGATGTTCGCCGGCTACTGGCGCTGGCCCGAGGCGACGGTCGATGCGTTACGCAACCTGTGGTTCCACACCGGCGATCTCGGCCGCCTCGATGACGACGGCTTTCTGTACTTCGTCGACCGCAAGAAAGACGCGCTGCGACGCCGCGGCGAGAACATCTCCAGCTTCGAGATGGAGCGCACGTTCCACGGTCATCCTGCGATCAAGGACGTCGCCGTGCATTCCGTACCGAGCGACGTGGGCGAAGACGACGTGAAGATCACCGCCGTCCTGCAGCCCGACATCGCGCTCAGCCCGGAGGAGTTGTGTCAGTGGTCCGTCGACAAGGTCCCGTACTTCGCGTTGCCTCGTTATATCGAGTTCCGTCTTGACTTGCCGCGCAATCCGGTCGGCCGGGTCTTGAAGTACCAGCTGCGCGAGGAGGGCGTCACCGCGCAGACCTGGGACCGCGAAGCCGCGGGGTTCACGTTCGAGCGCCGCTGACTACGGTTTGTGCACGTTCCAGATTTGCTCGGCGGGCCAGCGCCGGGCCCAGCGGTACGGCACGTGGTCGGGATACGTGGTCGTGGCACCCTTCGGTGGTCGCAGCTCGATCAAGTCGTCGACGACGAGACCGTGCCGGCGAAACAGCCGGATCCACTCCCCGTTGGGAATCGCGTAGTCGACAGTGCCGTCGTCGAACTCCCAGCGCCGCCGGCCGAACATCGCCTCGTGCAGCTTGCGTGACTGACGTTCCCGGCGACTGTCGTACGTCCAGTACACGAGTGGTGTCGTCGCGTTGAATACGAGCAGCCCGCCGGCGCGCAGCAGCCGCGCCACTTCGGGCACGGTGACCTCCGGTTCACAGAAGCTCATCGCTCCGTGATCGCAGAACACGATGTCGAACGACCCATCGCGGAACGGCACCCGCTCGCCGCTCGCCAGTACGAGGGGGACCGACGTGTCAGCCCGCTGAATCTCCTTGCGCGCGTGACCCAGTTGCGCAACCGACAGGTCGAGCGCGACCGGTCGCGCGCCCGCTGCCGCGAGTTGGATCGACCATTGCGCCGCGCCGCACCCCAGCTCCAGCACAGCCCGACCGCGGACGTCGCCGAGCGCGGCAACCTCGCGCTCGGGCACGTGCCACACACCCCAACCCATGGGCGCATCCGGGGCGAGCTGGGTCGCGTGCGCGGCTTGATACTCGTCGGCATCGGCATCCCAGAACTCGCGGTTGCGCCGCTCGTGGTCGGAAAGCACGGTCCCCTTCTCGGCAGACTTGTCGACCCACACGGTAGAAAACTCTTCCAGGAACGGGACGCTACGGCCTGGTCCTCGGCCGTGCGGCCCGGACGGCGCGCAGAAGCGGATCAGCCGCGGGGGAGCACCGCGAACGCGATGACGCAATAGTGCGCCACCGCCGCCGCGACCACGAAGCAGTGCCAGATCTCGTGGTAGCCGAACACACGCGGCCACGGGTCGGGTCGCCGGAAGGCATGCACGAACGCGCCGACGGTGTACAGCAGGCCGCCCGCCACGATGCCGAGCAATGCAGCGGTGCTGAGTGACGACCAGAGCTGGGGGATCGCGATCACCGCGACCCACCCGAGCGTCACGTAGACCGCGGTCACGTAGCCGCGGGGTGGCTTGAACTGCAGCCACTCGACGATGATCCCGGCGATCGCGCCGGCCCACACGGCGATGAGCACGATCGCCTCGATCGCTCCGTGGAGCACGAGCAGCGAGATCGGCGTGTAGGTGCCCGCAATGGCGCCGAAGATGGTCGAGTGGTCGAGCTGACGGATGCGCGCCTCGGTTGCCGGTGGCCACGAGACCCGGTGGTACAGCGCGCTGGCGCCGAGCATCGCCGAGATCGCGACGGCGTAGACGGCCGCACCGACAGTGGCCCGTCCCGACGGCGCGGTGATCACCAGCGCGACCCCGGCCGCGATCGACACGAAGAACGCCCATTGATGGGAGACGCCGCGGAGCAGCGGCTTGACGACGAGATCCGGGTCGCTGCTCGAGGCGTGCATCGCGCGCAGGCTAGCGAGGCGATCCGACAGGGCTCGCTATCGGCCGCTTGTTGGTCTGACGCGCAGCGGGCCCGTGCGGCGCTCGTCTAGGCAGGCGGCGGCGTGCTTCCGTTTCCGGGAGGGCTGCCGGCCGAGGGTCGGGCCGCGAGCGCGCGCTCTTCGAGTCGCCGCGTCCACAGTGCGGCAGGCAGCCCGATCACGAGCGCGGCGATCGTGGTTTGTGCCAACGCGAGCCCGACGAAGAACGCGACCACCACCAGGAGCAAGAACGCGACCGCGCTGTCGATCAGGAAGTGCATCACCAGCGGGCGCGGCGGCCGTTGCGGCAGCGGCCGGCGCGCGGGCCCGTCAGTCGTGCCGTTGCTCACGCAGTGGCGGTGAGGTCGGTGATCTTCACCACGCCGTCGCGCGCTACTTTCGGTCGTGTCGCGGTGGACCGAGGCTCGACGTCGACACCGATGGCCTCCGCTCGCAGCGCGCCCACCGTGCAGCGCTCGCGCGGCCGCACGGCAAACGGGTCGTACCGGAAGTGCTGCATCGCGTTGAGGTGCGTCATCCGGTCGATCTCGCCATCGGTGAGATCCGTCTGCGCGAACTCGCTCATCAGCCGCTCGGGCGCCCGCGGCCACGTGGTGTCCGAGTGCGGGTAATCGATCTCGACCGTGATCCGATCGACGCCGATCTCGCGTGCGTGGCGCACGCCCACCTGATCCGTGATGTAACAGAGCACGACGTGCTCCATGAACACCTCACTCGGCATCTTGGGACCGAAGTCGGCACCCGTCCACGCCTTGTGCGTGCGGTAGCTGTGGTCGAGTCGCTCGAGGAAGTAGGGGATCCACCCGATTCCGCCCTCGGAGAGCGCGACGGTGAGGTCGGGAAACTTCTTGAAGATCGGCGAGTGGATGATGTCGGCCGCGCACTGCACGATGTTCATCGGCTGCAGCACGATCATCACGTCGATCGGCGCGTCGGGCGCGGTCGTCACGAGCTTCGACGACGACCCGATGTGCATGCAGACGATCGTGCCGACCTCGGAGCACGCCTCCCACACCGGATCCCAGTGGTCGGAGTGCAGGCTCGGCAGATTCAGCGGTACCGGGTTCTCCGGGAACGTGACCGCGTGGCAGCCCTTCTTCGCGACCCGCCGCACTTCGGCTGCCAACCACTCGGGATTCCAGATCATCGGCACCGACAAGGGGATGAACCGACCGGGCGCACCGCCGCACCAGTCGTCGATGTGCCAGTCGTTGTACGCCTCGGTGAGCGCGCGAGCGGCGTCGCGGTCCTTGAGCGCGGCGAAGAGACGTCCGGCGAACCCCGGCAGTGACGGAAAGTTGAGCGAGCCGAGCACGCCGTTCGCGTTCATGTCGAGGATGCGCTTCTCGACGTCGAAGCACCCGGGCCGCATCTCGTCGAACGACGTCGGATCGATCCCGTACTCGTCGAGGGGCCGGCCGGCCACTGCATTGAGCCCGATGTTGGGCACCTCGAACTCGAGGAACTGCCACACGTCGGTGCCGTCGTCCTTGTGCACGATGTGTGGCGCGACATCGCGGTACTTGGACGCCAGGTGCCCCTCGAAGAGATCGGGGGGCTCGACCACATGGTCATCGACGCTGACGACGATCATGTCCTCGGTGCGCATGACCCGCCTCCTCGGTGTGCCGCCGGACGGCTGGCGTGCAAAACGTGGCGCTGGTGTCAGCGTATCGCTCAGGTCGCCGGGGGCGGCTTCGACCTGGGCGCCCGCCCTTCGACGCCGACGGGCGCCTCCGGCTGCACCTCGATCGTGTCGACGCGCACACCCGGCGGTGCGGTCACCGCGGTGATGACGGCACGTGCAACCGCGGTCGGCTCGAGCGTGGCGAGGTGCCGTTGCAGGCCGTAGCGGGGCCAGTACGTCATCAGCTCCCGGAGCTCCTCGGTCGGCCAGCGGGCGCCGAAGTCGCTCAAGGTCGGACCGAGACGAATCGTGGTCGAGCGGATGCCGGTACCTTCGAGCTCCATTGCAAGCGATCGGGCCATCGCCTCGAGTCCGGCTTTGGTCGCGGTGTAGGCGACCATGCGCGGCCGCGGCTGGCGCGACGCGTCGGACGAGATGAACACGAGGTCGCCGGGCGCGTCGCGCGCCAGCAACGACGCGATTTCCAGGCGGCTCAGATACATCGGTCCGAGAAGATTCGTCGCCACTTCCTGTTGCAACGCGTGGAGCGCCAGCTCGTGAAACCTGCCCGGCGTCGACATCCCCGCGTTGTTGACGAGCATATTGACCGGACCGAGCGCAGCTTCGGCAGCGGTGAAAAAGGCGCTCGCCGACGACGGATCGGTGACATCGAGCGCGTGGGCGAATGCTTCGCCACCCGCATCCTCGACCTCGCCGGCTGCCTGTCGGAGGCGATCCACGCGGCGCGCACCGACACCGACCTTCCAGCCCAGCCCGCCGAACGCCACCGCGATTGCGCGACCGATGCCCGATGACGCTCCGGTCACGATCGCAGTGCGCTGCTCTGCCATTGTCGTTTCGCTCCCTCTGGTCGACCGTGAGGATGACAGGCCGAAGGCGGTTGCCGCCACCGGTCAGTCGCTGCCGCCCCAGGCGACGACCGGTCCCGCGATGGCGATGAGCTCGCGCGTGATTGCGAGATCGACCGGGACGTCGATGCGCGTGACGCCAGGGGTGCCGACTGCAGCCGTGATCGCGGCGCGGTACGAGTCGACCGCCAGGCGCGGTGCGGCGTCGTCCCACACGACGACCGTCACGTCGACGTCATCGCGCGCGCACCCCTCCAGCGCGCGCTGCGTCTCGTCGGCCAGCGGCGCATGGGTCATGGCGATCGCGACGCGTCCGACACGCGCGCCGTCGCGTGCTCGACCGAGGGCAGCGCCCTGGGCCCGCTGCGCCGGCACGAAGACGCTGCCGAGCTCGGTCGTCGGGAACGCTCGTGCCATCCAAAGCCCCACGGGCCCGGGCTCGGCGGTCACAAGCGCGCCGGACGGCAACGCGGCGCGCACGTCCGCGACGGCGCGGGCCGGATGCAGTGGCACGGTCGGGGCGTCGTAGCCGGGCTGCACAATCGCGGCGATGCGCTCGTACAGCGCGCTCGGCCGGATCGGCGACTCGTTCGCTGTAACCGCCCGGGCAAGCGCGTCGAGATCTGGAGGCAGGACGTCGACGGTCGGTGCGAGCGCGTACCGCGCCGGAGGCGACTCGTCGATGTCGATGCCGGTCGTGATGATGAGATCGACATCGCCGAACCCCAAGAGCTCGAAGTCGCGTGCTTGAAGCCCGCACGTGCCCAGGTGGTACGGACTGTCCCACGCGAACAGCCCCTTCGCGCCCCAGGTGTTCGCGACGCCGATGTTGGCCGCCGCAGCGAACGCCCGCAGGCCTGCCACCGCCTCGGGCCCCGCGTGCACGACACCCGGTCCCGCGAGCACCACCCGTCGTCGAGCCCCGTTGATCGTGTTGCTGAGTGCCGGCTGCACCGGGGCATCGTCGCACGCCGGCTGCCGCGGCTGTGGCGTGACGCGGCGCTACCTTGTTGCGCGGCCCGGCCCCGCGGTGGCGGACGCATGGGAGAAATAGCAATCCCTCGCAGAGCGCCGGCCGTAAGACCAACCGGAGCCTCTTGATGAGACTCGAGCGAGACCATTAGCACTGGAGGACGAGCGATGCGCCGACTCATGGCACTGATGTGCGTACCCGCCATCATCGTGGTGCTCGCGGCCTGCGGGTCATCGAGCAGCACCAAGTCGGCGAAGACCTCGTCGACAACGGCGAAAACGTCGTCGACAACCGCGGCTCCGGCAGTCGTAAAGACCGCCACCAGCGCCACGCTCGGCACCATCCTGGTCGACGAGACCGGCAAGACCGTGTACACGCTGACCAACAACGGCCAACCGATCGCGTGCACCGATCAGTGTCCGACGTTCTGGCCGCCGCTGCTGTTGCCGGCCGGCACGACGACGGCGACCGGCGGGGCAGGAGTCACCGGCCTCGGCGCGACCGCAGCCGCCGGGGGCCAGCAAGTGACGCAGGACGGAAAGCCGCTGTACCGGTTCAAGAACGACACCAACCCCGGCGACACCAACGGCGAGGGCATCAGCAGCTTCGGCGGCACGTGGCACGTCGTGAAAGTCGGAGGTTCGAGCTCCAGCACTGGTTCGAGCAGCGTGACCACGACGACGCTGAGCAGCAGCGGATACTGAGTCTGATCCGGTGAACGTGTCGGCGCGAGTTCGCTCGGCGCGCTGACGCGCTCGTGCCGCGTGCGACGACAGGGCGCAGCTGCGAGAGCTGACATGGCCGTCAGCTAGGGTCCCGCGCTGTGAAGCGGCGGGTGTGTGTCGTCGGTGCGGCACTGTCGGACGGCCCGATCACGCCCGAGATGACCCCGCGGATGCTCGAAGCGCAGGCATTTCGGCGCGCCCTCGACGATGCCGGCATGGAGAAATCGCAGGTCGACGGGCTCGCGTCCGCCGGATACGGCGGCATGCACGAGGTGCAGCTTGCCGAGTATCTCGGGCTGCAGCCGCACTGGCTCGATTCCACCAGCTGCGGCGGCTCGTCGTTCGAGTTCCACCTGCTGCACGCCTACCGCGCGATCGAGGCCGGCGACGTCGAGACCGTCGCGATCGTCTACGGCAACACGCAGCTCTCGACGTCGGGCCGGTCGTTGGGCACCGGTCAGCAGTTCGTGCTCACGGGTCCGTGGGCATACGAGTTCCCGACGGGGATCACGCTGGTTGGCTGTTACGCGCTGGCCGCGCAGCGGCACATGTACCAGTACGGCACGACGTCGGCGCAGCTCGCGAGCATCGCGGTGCAGATCCGGGAGCACGCGGCACGTAATCCCCACGCGATGTACCGCGACCCGATCACCGTCGACGACGTGCTCGCGTCGAAGCTCGTTGCCGATCCGTTGCACAAGCTCGACTGCTGTGTCATCTCCGACGGAGGGTGCGCGGTGATCCTCACGACCGAGGAACGGGCGCTCGACCTCGCGCATCGACCGGTGTACGTGCGCGGCGCGGCCGGGGGCATGACGCATCACTCGGTGCAGGCAATGCCCGATCTCACCCAAACGGCCGCCGCGTTTACCGGCCCGAAGGCGTTCGCGGAGGCCGGCATCACTCCGGCCGACGTCGACACCTTCCAGATGTACGACTCCTTCACCTACACGGTGCTCGTGTGTCTGGAGGATCTCGGGTTTTGCGCGAAGGGCGAGGGCGGCGCGTTCGCCGCGTCGGGCGCGCTGCGACTCGACGGCGTGCTGCCGACCAATACCGATGGCGGCGGCCTGTCCGCGACGCACCCGGGTATGCGAGGTCTCTTTCTCATCTGCGAGGCCACGCGCCAGCTGCGCGGCGAGGCCGGCGACGCTCAGGTCGATGGTGCGGAGATCGCGGTTGTGCACGGCTCGGGCGGATGGCTCTCGACGATGGGCACCGCGGTGCTCGGCACGGAGCCTGTCCGGTGAGCGACACACCGAAGCACATCATTCCCCGGGTCACGCCCGAAGCGAAGGAGTACTTCGACGGCGCGGTGCGCGGCGAGTTGCGGATTCAGCGCTGCACGACGTGCCGATTGCATCAGCACTACGCGCGCAGCTTGTGTTCGCACTGTGGCGCGGACACGCTCGAATGGGTCACTGCGAGCGGGCGGGGCACCGTGCACAGCTTCACCGTCATTCGCCAGCACGGCGTACCGCCATTCGACGCATGGGTTCCGTTTGTCGTCGCCCTCGTCGAGCTCGAGGAGTCGGGCACCCGCATGCTCGCGACGATGCCGTCACTCGCGCCCGAGGCGGCGCGCATCGGGATGCGCGTCGTCGCCGAGTTCCGTGCCGCGACCGAACGGGTGGCGTTCGTCGACTTCCGGGGCGCCGACGAGGACGCTCGCTAGAGTGCGCGGTTGTGCCGAACCGTGAGCTCTACCTCCACGAAGTCGTCGACATCGTGGGCGAGGGTGCGATGCCGTACATGGCGCACACGCTTGCGTTCGACGCCGCCGCTGCCGCCGACCGAGCGCTCGAGCTGGTCGGCACCTGGTACACGATGGGCTCGACCGGGCGCTGGCCTCAAGTCGTCAACTTGTGGGAAGTGGTCGACGGGTGGGCCGGCTGGCGCCGCCTGATGGCGAGCACCAACCTGCGCCGCACGCAGAACCCCCCGCTCAACGACTGGTGGCGGGAGGCGTTGAATTCGCGCAGTGGAGGATTCGACCGGCTACTCGGCGCAGCACCAGGGTGCCCGACGCTCGCGGAGTTGCGCGAGTTCGGCGTGAAGGGTTCGGTCTTCGTCCACGAGTTGTCGGAAGTGAGCGCCGGCGCCGGGCTCGAATACCTCGGCGCGGTCCGCGACGAGTGGCAGCCCGTGATGCAAGATCACGGTCACGTGCTCGTCGGGCTCTATGAGGTGCTGCTCACCGACCGCGAGGTCGTCACGGTCTGGGCCACGACGCCGGATGCGCACTGTGCGTTCGGCGAGGCCGCGGATGCCGGCACCGACCCGCGCATCGCGAACTGGCGCGTGCGCGCACGAGAGTTCCTCACCCACTGGCGCGAGGAGCTCATGACGCCCGGGCCCGACACGTTGATGTCGGCGGGCGACTCCTTGTGACGCGGGCTGTCCCGAAACATCGTCAACCCGTCGTCGTGGGTATTCACGCGCTCCCGTATTCGAAGGACATGCGAATGACAGAGCGCCGGAGCGGCGCGCTCGCCATTCTCGGCGCACTCGCCGACGCGGGGCTCACGCCGACTGACGTGGACGGGCTCGTGCGCTACGGGTGGGAGAAGACCACGGAGATGGAGATGACGCGCAACCTCGGTGTGCCCAACCTGCGCGTGTTTGGCGACGTCGACTTCGGTGGCGGCGCCGGACCGGTTGTGCTCGGCCACGCGTGCGAGGCGATCGAGCTCGATCACGCCGACGTTGTTGTCGCGTGGCGGGCGCGCAACCGCTCGTCGGGCGGACGGCCGTGGGCGGGCCAGCTCCTCGCCGAGGGTCAAGACCAGTTCGAGCGTCCACAGGGACTGATCCGGCCATCCGACGGTATGGCGCTGCACGCGCGGTATTGGATGCATCGGTACGGCTGGAAGTCGGAGGACTTCGGGTTGGTCGCCGTGACGCAACGCGAGCACGCTCATCGCAACCCGATGGCGCTCATGCAGCAGCCGATGACGATCGACGACTATCTCGCGGCGCGCATGATCTCCGACCCATTGCGCCTCTTCGACTGTTGCCTCGAGACCGACGGGGCACTCGCAATGGTCGTGACCAGCGCGGCGCGGGCCGCCGATCTCGACGTCGCGCCGGTCTACGTGACCGGCTACGCGATGGGGAGCGGACCCGACCCGTACGGCATGACGTTCTTCTACGGCGACGAATTGGGGGTGACGCCGGCGAAGTACGTCGCCCCGGAGCTGTGGCGCAACGCCGGGCTCTCGCCGGCCGATATCGATGTGTGTCAGTTCTACGACGCGTTTACGCCGCAGATTCCGATCTGCTTTCAAGAGTTCGGCTTCTGCGCGGAGGGTGATGCGCCCGCGTACATGCGGTCGGGCGACGCTCCGCTTTACAACACCAGCGGTGGCGGGCTGTCGGAGGCGTACGTGCACGGGTTCAACATCCTGGTCGAAGGGGTGCGCCAGATTCGCGGCACGTCGACGACGCAGGTCGACGGCGCTCGCCACTGTCTGGCAACCGGCGGCAACGTCGTACCCACGGGCGCACTCGTGTTCTCGAAAGAGCCTTGGTGACGGCGAGCGCAAGCGAGGCGCCGTTCCCGCTGCCGGTCGCGGACGCGGACACGCAGCCGTTCTGGGACGCGACGGTGCAACGGCGGTTGGTCGCCCAGCACTGTGCAGCCTGCGGCAAGTGGATCTGGCAGCCGAAGCCGGTGTGCCCGCGCTGTCACGCGCTCGACGTGCCGTGGGAAGAGGTGCATGGCGACGGCACGGTCGCGTCATGGACGGTGATCCGTCCGCCGGTGCTCCCTGCGTTCCAGCCGTCGGTGCCGTTCGTCATCATGCTCGTCGCGCTCGACGACGCGCCGGGCGTGCGCATGGTGGGTCAGCTCGTCGACGAGCAGGGCGCACTGCTGGTGACCGACGGCGTGGCCGAGGGGCTCGCGATGGGCGCGTCGCTCGGACTGCGCTGGCGTGAGCAGGGTGAGGTGATCTTGCCGGCGTGGCAGCTCGTGCCGCCTGCGGACGCCCCGCGTTCCTGAGTAGCGTCGAGCGTCGTTTCACCGGAGGTCATCGTGGCTCACCCGCATCTACGCGCCGTCCTGCTCAACTGCACCCTGAAGCAGTCGCCCGAGGTGTCCAACACCGAGGCGCTGATGCGCAAGGTCGTCGAGTGGTACGACCAGATGAACGTCGAGAGCGAGATCATCCGGATCGTCGACTACAACGTGCCATTCGGCGTGAGCTCCGACGAGGGCGGCGGCGACGAGTGGCCGGGGATTCTCGACAAGATCAAGGCGGCCGACATCATCGTGATTGGCACGCCGATCTGGTTCGGTGTGCGGGGGAGTGTGGCTCAGCTCGTCGTCGAACGGCTCGACGGCACCTACAACGAGACCAACGACGTCGGCCAGTATCCGCTCTACAACAAGGTGGGCGGCGTGGTCGTGACCGGCAATGAGGACGGCGCGCACGCCGCGGCCGAGACGACCTTGTTCAACCTCACCCACCTGGGGTGTGCGATTCCTCCCAACGCCGACACGTACTGGGTCGGCGACGCGGGCCCCGGCCCGTCCTACATCGAAGCGGGCGGTGAACAGCACGAGTACACGCAGCGCACGACACGCTGGATGGCGCACAACACCGTGCACCTCGCGCGCATCCTGCACGCGACGCCGATCCCGGCGGAAGGCAACACCCGCGAGGGCGCCGAACAACACCACATCGGCTGACCGCACCCACGCAAACGGAGGAGATCGCGACAGCGCGCGTGTCAGTGCGTGGGCGCGGGACCGAGCGATGGATGGGCGGTGACTTCGAGCTCGCGGTCGAACACCTTCTCGAACAGCGCGCGCTTGCGCCGCGCGCCCCACAGCTCGAGCTCCACGTCGGCGGTCGCGCCCACGCGCACGAGCACGAGCGACGGCCCGGCCCGCACCCGCACGGCTGCGACGACCTGGCCGCGACTGCGATCGAGGCCGTCGGCAACACGCAGCAGTGCAGCGAGCCGGCGGAGCCGGGTCTCGCCGCCGGGGCCGAGTGATCGCAGCTCGTCGCTGAGCTTGGGCTCACCTCGCAGGTGCCACCGCGCCAACGCGGCGAGCATGTGCACCTCTTCGGGATCGAAGCCACGGAGCTGGCCGTGTGCAATGAGATACGCAGCGTGCTTGTGATGCCCGACCGTGGAGACGTGTTCGCCGACATCGTGGAGCAGCGCGGCGTACTCGAGCAGCTCACGATCGTCGTCGTCGAGTCCGTGGAGCTCGCGCAGCTGGTCGAACAGCTCGAGGGCGAGACGCGCCACTTGGCGCGAGTGCGCCTCGGGCCAATTGCAGCGACGGGCCAGGCTTTGCACTGATGCTCGCCGGATCGCGCGCGGGTCGTCGCTCCAATCGTCGGGCTCGTGACGACCGATCGCTTCGAGCACGATCCCTTCGCGCAACGCCCATTCACTCACGGTCATCTCGTCGAACCCGAAGAGCTCCATCGCGGTGGCGAGAAACATCGACCCGGCCGGGATCAGATCGACGCGCCGCGCCTCGAGGCCTTCCATGCGACGCCGTTCCGACGCGGTCGCGGCGAGGATGTCGCTGTGCAGCGCAAGAAACTCGTCGCGGGTGAACGTCAACTGATTGAGCGACACCGGCACGTTACCTTTCCCCTTCCGCCGGGCCGCGACCATGCGGGCGAGGTCCTCGAGCGTGCCGCTGCTACCGACGACCATCTTGGGCTCGTAACCGGCGACGAGATCGGCAAGCGGACCAAGCACGTCGATCAAGCGGCTCTGCAACCGTTTGCGGTCCGACTTGGACGGCGGATCGTCATGCACCAGCTCCGCGGTCAGCCGGCCGACGCCCAGATTCTCGCTCGTCGCCCACTGCATGCCGCCCGCGTCGCCGACCATGATCTCGACGCTGCCACCACCCACGTCGAAGCACAGTGCGGGGGGCCGGTCGAGCATGACGCTCGCGCGCACCGCGCCGAAGATGAGGCGCGCTTCGGTGATGCCGTTGATGACGTCGACCGTCACGCCGGCCTCGGTCTCGATGCGGTCGACGAGCGCGTCACCATTGTCAGCCTGACGGATCGCACTCGTCGCGCACACGAGTACCTCACTCGCGCCGGCCGCATCGGCCATCAGCTTGAAGCGGCGGACCGTGCCGACGGCGATGTCGGCTGCCGCGTCGGTGATGTGTCCCTCGCGGCTCACGATGTCGCCGAGGCGCAGCATCTCCTTCTCGCGCACGAGTGGCGTGAACCCGCCATCCGGCTGCACTTCGGCCACGAGGAGGTGGAACGAGTTGGTACCAAGGTCGAGCGCCGCAATGCGCATGACTCGAGATTAACGGCCGGATGGATGGAGTCGTGACCGCGCGACGCGCTCGTCAGGTTTCGGCTGGGCAAGTACCCTCGGCCCGGCGAGCAACGTGAACGCGAGGGAGACGCCATGAGCGACGGACAGGCGGAGCACCGCATGCTCATCGACGGCAAACTCGTCGACGCCGGCTCCGGAATGACATTCGCCAATGTCAATCCCGCGACCGAGGAAGTCATCGGTGAGGTTGCCGATGGCACGGTCGGCGACATGGACACTGCGATCGACGCGGCGCGCCGCGCGTTCGACGAAACCACGTGGTCGACTGATCCGGAGCTGCGCAAGCGCGGTCTGGCGCAGCTGCATGATGGGCTCGACAAGGAGCGCGAAACCCTGCGCGGCCAGATCGTGGCCGAGGTCGGCACCCCGATCCTGTTGACCTACGCCGTCCAGCTCGACACCTGCATCGACGACATGCTGTGGGACATCGGCCTCATCGACTCGTACGAGTGGGAGCGCGACCTGCCGGTCCACGAGTTCATGGGCATGACCAGCTCGCGCAAGGTCGTGCGCGAGCCCGTCGGCGTCGTTGGCGCGATCACGCCGTGGAACTTCCCGCTCATGCTCAACCTCTCGAAGATCGTCCCCGCCCTCGCGGCGGGAAACACCGTCGTGCTCAAGCCCGCGCCCGACACACCGTGGAGCGGGACTGCGTTGGCGCGGCTCGTCGCGGAGCAGACCGACCTGCCCCCCGGCGTGTTCAACGTCGTCACATCGGCTCACCCTGCCGCGGTGGGCGAAGTGCTCATCAGCGACCCGCGCGTCGACATGATCAGCTTCACCGGCTCCACCGCGACCGGCCGGCACATCATGGCCCGAGGCTCCGAGACGCTGAAGAAGGTCTTTCTCGAGCTCGGCGGCAAGTCCGCCAACATCATCCTCGACGACGCCGATCTTGGTGCCAACGTGCCGGCGGGATCGATGACGTGCATGCACGGCGGTCAGGGATGCGCGATCACGACGCGCATGCTGTTGCCGGCGTCGCGTTACGACGAGGGTGTCGAGATGCTCGAGGCCGCGTTCAAGACGTTCCCCTATGGCGACCCGACCGATCCCGCCAACATGATGGGCCCGCTCATAAATGCCCGGCAACGCGATCGCGTGCTCGACTACATCGAGAAGGGCAAGAGCGAAGGCGCGCGGTTGGTGGTTGGCGGCGGTCGTCCGGCTCAGTTCGACAAGGGCTATTACGTGGAGCCGACGCTGTTCGTCGATGTTGATCCCGACTCGACGATCGCGCAGCAGGAGATCTTCGGACCCGTCCTCTCGGTGCTGAAGTTCGACGGCGATGCCGATGCCGTACGAATCGCGAATAACTCCGCGTATGGCCTCTCGGGCGCGGTCACGAGTGCCTCGCTCGACCGCGCGATGGCGGTCGCCCGCCAGATCCGCACGGGCACGATCTCGGTCAACGGCGGCATGTGGTTCGGGCCCGATTCGCCGTTCGGCGGCTACCGCCAGAGTGGCAACGGACGGGAACACGGCATCGAAGGCTTCGAGGAGTACCTCGAGACCAAGACGATCGGCCTCCCGGCACCGGCGTAGCGGCCCGAACGGGCCCGAAGCCACTGAAGTTCGCCCCTCGGCGGTGCCGATACAGGGGAGATGAGTGATCCGGAAGCTGGCAGAGCGCGCGCGAGCGTTGGCTGGTTGCCAGTCGCGCCGTCACCCGGCGCGCTGGAGCCGCCTGACGAGCGCGCTCGTGAGCGTCGCCGGCATGGTCGCTCTGATCGCGGCGCTGGCCGTGACCGCGCCCGCACCACCTACGTGGCGGCCGCCGCGCGTGCACGAGCGGCGGCGCAAGTGACAGTGCCGAGCGCGGCGACATCAGCCGCAACCACGCCGGCAACGGATCCGCCCGCGGCTGCGCCTCCCGCGGCTGCGCCTCCCGCGGCTGCGCCTCCCGCGGCTGCGCCTCCCGCGGCTGCGCCTACCGGGCCCGCCGCCGTCGCGCCGTCCGCACCCAACACCCGACCCGCGGCTCCCAACGCGACGTCCGCGCCCGCACCGCAGCAGAGCGCGTCGGCGTCGACCGGTGGCGGCGCCGGGCCAAGCGCCGGGCCAAGCGCCGGGCCACCGCCTCCAGCGCCGCCCCCCGAAAGTGCTGCACCACCGCCGCCGACGACGACACACGCACCGCCACCGCCACCACCACCACCGTCAGACACAGGTACCGGGGGAAGCTGATGATCGAGCAAGTGACAGGACCTGCGCCACGTACCGAAGCGCGCCTGCGCGCGATGGGCACCGATGTGCACGTGATCGCGGTCGATGGTCCGCGCGATCTTTCGGCGTGGGTGGCGGAGCGGCTCGAGCGGCTCGAATCGCGCTGGAGCCGGTTCCGGCCATCGAGTGAGCTGTGTCAGCTCAACGACGCGGCCGGGCATCCGATCGTCGTGTCGCGCACGACCTTCGAGGTCGTCGCACGCGCCGTCGACGCTTGGCGCTGGACGGGTGGGCGCTACGACCCGTCCGTGTTGTCAGCCCTCGTGGCCTCGGGATACGACCCCAACTTCGACGACGTCGATCGCGTCGGCGACGGGCCACTCCCGAAGCCGATCCCGGCGCCCGGGTGCGCGGGGATCGCGCTCGATCCGATGGTGCGGTCGATTCGGCTGCCGCTCGGCGTGGGGCTCGACCTCGGCGGCGTTGGCAAGGGCTACGCAGCCGACCTGCTCGCGACCGAGATCGTCGCCGCGGGCGCGCTCGGTGCGCTCGTCAACCTGGGCGGCGATCTGCGGGCCGCGGGAACGCCACCGTCGGCGGCCGGCTGGATCGTCGAAATCGATGACCCGCTCGAAGCGGGCACGGGTCTGCTCGCGGTTACCGAAGGCGGTATCGCCACCAGCACACGCCTGCGGCGTTCAGGGTCGCGCGGCAGCGAGCACCTCCATCATCTGCTCGATCCGACAACGGGGAAGCCGGCGACGACCGGCCTCGCGTCGGTCACGGTGATCGCGGGAGAGTGCTGGCGGGCCGAAGTGCTCGCCAAGGCGGCGTTTGTCGCGGGTCCGATCGGCGGCCGCAAGATCATCGACGAGGCCGGCGCCTCCGGGCTGTTCGTGCACGACGACGCGCACATCGAAGAACTGGTTCGCCTGGACGCTTTCCGCCCGTGAACCAAAAGCTCTGGTGGTACACCGTGCGGCCAGCGGGATCACGGCCTGGGCGTTGGTCGCGGCATCAGTGATCTGGGGGCTCGCGCTGTCGGCTCGGCCGGTGCGGCGGCCGCGGCCGTCGTGGATGCTCGATCTACATCGTTTTCTCGGCGGACTCGCCTTCGCGTTCGTGGCGGTGCACCTCATCGGGCTGCGCGTCGACTCGTTCGCCGGATTTGGTTTCGCCGATCTGTTCGTGCCGTTCGCCTCGAAGTGGCGGCCCGACGGGCTGGCGTGGCGTGGGGCATCGTCGCGTTGTACCTCCTCGCGTTGTACCTCCTCGCGTTGTACCTCCTCGCGTTGTACCTCCTCGCGTTGTACCTCCTCGCGTTGTACCTCCTCGTGGCAGTGGAGCTCACGTCGCTCGCGATGCGGCATCTCCCGCGCGGGTTGTGGCATGCGATCTACCTGTCGAGCTTCGCCATCTTCGTGCTCGTGACGGTGCACGCGTTCTCGGCTGGTGCCGACGCAACGGAGCCATGGATGATCGGCTTCGCCGTCGTCACGTCGGTCGCCATTGGCGTCCTCCTCGTGTTCCGCCTCTTTTCATTACGCGGGACGTCTGGCATACGATCAAGGCGTCGAACCGAGCCGAAAGGAATGGGTGATGGCCGCGAAAACGAGTTATCCGCCGACGTTCGTGTCACTGGAGGAGGAGCGCCTCCACCGGAAGCAGCGGCTGGCGGCGGCGTTCCGCCTGTTCGGCCGGTTCGGCTTCGATGAGGGCATCGCCGGCCACATCACCGCCCGGGATCCTGAACGGCTCGATCACTTCTGGGTGAACCCGTTCGGGATGAACTTCAGCCACATCCGGGTGAGCGATCTCATCCTGGTCAACGACCACGGCGAGGTGGTCGAAGGCGACGCGCACCTCAACACGGCCGCGTTCGTGATCCACGGGCAGGTCCACGCCGCCCGTCCCGACGTCATTGCCGCAGCCCACGCACATTCGATCTACGGCAAATCGTGGTCATCGCTCGGCAAGTTGCTCGATCCGATCACGCAGGACGTGTGCGCGTTCTACGACGATCACGCGCTGTTCGACGACTACACCGGCGTCGTGCTCGACATCGAGGAGGGCAAGCGCCTCGCGCACGCACTCGGCGACAACAAGGCCGCGATTCTGCGCAACCACGGGCTGCTCACCGTCGGACACTCCGTCGACGAGGCGGCATGGTGGTTCATCACGATGGAACGGTCGTGCCAGGCGCAATTGCTCGCCGAAGCCGCGGGCACGCCCGTGCTCATCGATCCCGAGATGGCGCAGCTCACGGCGACGCAAGTGGGCTCACACGCGGCCGGCCACTTCAGCTTCCAGCCGCTCTACGACAAGATCACCCGCGAACAACCCGATCTCTTCGACTGACCGTCGTTGCGTTTGTGCAAAAGTGGTTCCCTGATCACCCGCTCGCGCACAAACGCTCACGCGCGTGGTGCACCACGCCCTCGCCACCTGCTGGTCAACCAGTTACCGCGCGCGGGCTCGTCTGGGCCGCGGCGCGCGTCGTGCCGACAGCCTGACGCAAGGCTTCAACCGGACGCGTCGGTTTCGGATCGCAACGCATCGCGCAACACGAACTTCTTGACCTTGCCCGACGGTGTGCGCGGCAGCTCGTCGACGACGCGTAGCTCTTCGGGCCACTTTTGACGCGCGAGGCCCGCGGCGTCGAGATGTGCGCGCACGGCTTCGAGATCAGGTGCCGACCCGGGACTCGCGACGCGCACGAACGCGCATCCGTGCTCGCCCAGCCGCGTGTCGGGCGCGGCGACGACGACCGCCTCCACGACATCGGGCATGCGGGTGAGGAGATCCTCGACTTCGAGTGCACTCACGTTCTCGCCACCTCGCACGATGACGTCCTTCTTGCGATCGGTGATGGTCAAGAAGCGGTCGTCGTCGAGCACGCCGATGTCGCCGGTCGCGTACCAGCCGTCGGTGTCGACGGCGTCGTTGAGCGCAGGACCCGTGTACCCGACGAACAGCTCGGGTCCACGGCTCAAGATCTCGCCCGCGGTGCCGGCTTCGACGTCATGGCCGTGCTCGTCGACGAGTCGCACGTCGACCCCGGCCAGTGGACGACCGTCGGTGTAGTTGCGTTTCGCGCGGGGCGTTTCTCGTGAGCTGCCCGTGGTTGACGGATGCTCGGTCGACCCGAACGAGCGTGCGATCGAGATGCCGAGTGCTTCAGCGCGGTCGGCGAAACTGGCGGGCACGGTTGATCCACCGAGGCCGAGGTAGGTCATCCGGGCGAGGTGCTCGGGTCCGAAACTGGGATCGTCGAGCAAGCTCTGCAAGAAGAACGTCGAACCGCTCCCGGCAGTGAGGTCACCTTCGATCATCGCGGCGAGCACGGCTGGTGGGTGCCACGTGTCGATGAGGTGGATGGGTATGCCGCGGTTCACCGGCAACAGCAGGCCCGACAGCATCCCGATCGCGTGTCCGACGGGCGCGCCGACGAGCATCGGGCGGTCGCCCGGTGACTGGATGCCCGAGAGCTGGCGCACCTCGGCGACGAGGCTCCGGTGCGAATGGATGACGCCTTTGGGGTTGGCGGTCGTGCCCGAGGTGTAACCGATCACCGCGGGCGCGTCCGGATCGCACGCGAGCGCTTCGTCAAAGGTTGGGTTCTCGGCGACGGTGTCGAAGTGCTCGGTGTTCCCGGGAACGGTGGCGACTGCGTCCGCGGTTGCGACAACCACGAGCTCGAGGTCGGGCAACGACGGCCGCAACTGCTCCAGGCCGGCGAGATAGTCGAGGTGGCCGAACCGGTCTGCGGTGATCAACACGCGCGCGCGGGACTCGCGCAGGATGTAGCCGAGCTCCTTCGGGCCGTAGAAGTGCACGACCGGCACGAGCACTGCACCGAGCGCGCTCACGCCATAGAACGTGATGGCAGCTTCAACCCAATTGGGTAGCTGGAACGCGACCACGTCTCCGGGGCCGATGCCGCGGGCTTCGAGGCCACCCGCGAGCGCTCGGGCGCGTTCGTAGACGACGCCGATCGTGCTGTGCGCGGCGCGGGTGTCGGACCAGATGCGGAAGTCGAGGGTCGGATCGCGGGCGATGG
>JBBRZM010000010.1:0-85558 GCA_038236695.1 Acidimicrobiia bacterium | reverse complement strand
TGTCCCGAACGTCGCCCTGGGCGTACTGGCGATGAAGGTGATGCCTCGTGCAGTCAAGGCACTCGGAGCGGCGCCGGCCGGCAGAACGCCGGTCCGGGTCAGAGTGTCTCCCGAGCAGCCCCGCGACGGACGCGGTGTTGAGGATGTGCCGGGCGTCCTGTTCGAGGAGGACCGGCACGAACGCGGTGCAGGTCACGGGATCGAGCTCCCCGGCACACAAAATCCTAGTGAGAGCCTCAAATCCTTTGGGGAATCCACATGACCAGACCAAAGCCGTTAGACGCCCGTAGGAGACATGCGAACCAACAGCCTGCCCTGGTGGTCTCATTACCTGCTAATGAAGTGAAGGTGCCGACCCCGCCGGAGTATTGGCAGCCCGATATGAGCGCCCGTCGCGTCGGTCGATCAGGTGTTCGCGCTCGCCGAGACGGTCGAGCCCCGCTACCGGGCGCGGGTGCCCGTCGCGACGTTCACCGGCCTGCGCCTCGGCGAGCTGGCCGCGCTCAGCCGTCGGCGCTTCGACCTGCTGCACAATACGGTCCGTGTCGTCGAGCAGTACCAGGTGGTCAAGAAAACGCGGCCGTGCCCTGTGTGAACCGAAGACCGCCGCGGGCCGGCGCACCGTGAACTTGCCCGCGCTTTTGGTGCCCGAGGTCGAGGCGCACTTCGAGTCCTACGTCGGGCCCGGACCGGACGCGCTCGTCTTACCGGACCCGAAGGGCGCGGCACTTTGTAGCGCCCACTGGAACCCGAAATGGCGCGCCGCCGTCGAGGCGGTCGGGACACTCCCCGACGGTTTCCGCTTCCATGACCTGCGGTGGGCGGGTAACAACCCTCCAAAGGCGGCTCATGCCGTCTGACCTGCCCCGTTCCGCATCCGCGTCGTCCGATTCCGCCGAGCTCTCGACTCTCCGTTCACAGCTGGAGGAGCTGACGACGCGCGTCGTGCGGGTCGCGGATCGCTACGCCGAGACTCCCGACTCCGCGGTCGCAGCCGATCTGTACGGTGCCGAGCGCGGCCTCATCGGCGCCTGCCGTGCAATCGACCGAGCGATCCGGGCCCTCAACGACCTGTCCTGAGCGCGCCGTGTGCATTCCGCCACGGTGACCAGCACGCCACCATCTTCGCTTCTCGGCAGACTTATCGACCCACACGGTAGAAAACTCTGCCAAGAACGGGACGGGGGCCGTTTGCACTAGGCGACACGCAGCGATCAGCTCAGAGGACGCGCTTGCGGGGCTTCGGCGTGACCACTCGAAATGCGGACGGGCAGATGTCGGCGAGCACGCACGCGTCACAACGGGGGTTGCGCGCGTAACAGACCTGGCGACCATGCAGGATGAGTCGCAACGAGAAGCGACCGCGCTCCTCGGGCGGCACGAGGGCGTTGGAATCGTGCTCGACCTTCACCGCGTCGTCCTCAGTGGTGAGCTTCAGACGACGCGCCAGCCGGCCAACATGCGTATCGACCGGCAGTCCCGGCAGCTCGAAGGCGACCGAGCGCACGACATTGCCCGTCTTGCGTCCGACCCCGGGCAGCGTGACGAGGTCGTCGAGCTCGCGCGGGATCTCGCCGCCGTAGCGCTCCTCCACCGCGCGGGCCATGCCGATCAGACTGCGCGTCTTCGAGCGGAAGAACCCGGTGGAGTGGATGAGCCGCTCGACTTCGGCCGGGTCGGCGTGAGCAAGGTCAACGGGTGTCGGGTACCGGGCGAAGAGCGCGGGCGAAACCTTGTTGACCATCTCGTCGGTGCTCTGCGCCGAAAGGATCGTCGCGACGAGCAGCTCATAGGGGCCGGCGTGCACGAGCGCGCACTCCGCACCCGGATATTCCTCGGCGAGCCGCTCGCGCGCGACCGCCGCGCGCGTTTTCGCGCCGCGAGGACGGGCCATCGGCCGACCCTACCGGGCGCGACGGTACGCTCGCCGGGTGGTCGAGATACGCGAGCTTCAGCCGATCGCGCCGGGTGACCTCGCCGTCGTGCGTCGCTTGAGCGCTGCTGCTGCTGCGCGGGACGGTCATCCATCACTCGGTGAGGCGATCTGGCGCAAGCTGCAACCCGGAGCCGACCCACGCTCGCTGGGCGTGCTCGCCCTCGAGTCGCATCCCGGCAGCGACTCCGACCCGATCGGCTTCGTTGCCGTCGTGCCCAACGACAACGGCTCGATACCGCGCTGGTCGGCCGGACTCGTGATCGACCCCGCGCATCGCTTCGCGACGGCCCAGCACGCGCTGCTCGAACACGTCGTTGCCCACGTTGGCGCTTCGGGCGGCGGACGTCTCACATTGTGGGCCTTCGACCCGTCGCATCAGCTCGACGTCACCGCACGCGACGTCGGGTTCACACCGGCGCGCGAGCTGCATCAGCTCCGCACGCCGCTGCCGCTCGACGAGGAGCCGGTTTGGCCCGACGGCGTGAGCGTCCGGCCGTTCCGGCCCGGAGAGGACGAGGTCGCGTGGGTCGAGGTCAACAACCGCGCGTTTACAGGCCACCCCGAGCAGGGCGACTGGACCGTCGAGATGCTGCATGCCCGGGAGCAGGAACCGTGGTTCGATCCGGAAGGATTTCTGCTTGCGCTCGATGCCGACGGTCTCGCCGGTTCGTGCTGGACGAAAATCCATCCGGTTGCGCCACCGGAAGAGCCCGACGCGCTCGGCGAGATCTTCGTGATCAGTGTGGATCCGTCGCGCCAGGGCCGCGGGCTCGGGCGCGCGCTCGCGCTCGCCGGCCTCGCGTCACTCGCCGAACGCGGTGTGAGCACGGGCATGCTCTTCGTCGACAAGACCAACAAGGCCGGCATGCGCCTCTACCGCGACCTCGGGTTCGTCACGACACGAATCGATCGGGCCTACGAGTCCGATGTAGCGGCCGCGTGATGACCGGCCGCAGCCCGATGGCAGCAACCGCAGCAACCGCGTCCACCGCTCGTTACGGCATCGACCGCGCCGAGTTGGAGGCGCTCCTCGCGGGCTGGGGTGAACCCGCCTATCGAGCGGGCCAGGTGTGGGACGGCTTGTACACCCGTCGCCTTCCGGTCGAGGAGTGCACCGATCTTCCCAAAGCGCTGCGCGGCCGGCTCACGGACGCGCTGGCGCTCGTGCTCGAGCCGCACACGCAGTCGAGCGCGCCCGACGGCATGACGACAAAGTGGCTCTGGACCCTGCGCGACGGCGCGCAAGTGGAAACCGTGCTGATGCGCTACCCAACCCGCGCCACGGTCTGCGTGTCGTCGCAGGCGGGGTGCGCGATGGGCTGCACGTTCTGCGCCACCGGCCAGGCCGGCTTCGAGCGCCAGCTCAGCGCCGGTGAGATCGTCGAACAAGTTGCACGCGCCGCGCACGCATACGAGCCGCGGGTGAGCAACGTGGTGTACATGGGCATGGGCGAGCCGCTCGCCAACTACGACGCGGTGTGGTCGTCGATCGAGCGGCTCCACGACGACTTCGGTATCTCTGCCCGCCACATCACGGTGAGCACGGTCGGCGTCGCGCCCGCGATCCGCCGGCTCGCCAAGGAACGACTCCCCGTCACACTCGCGGTCTCGCTGCACGCGCCCACTGATCGCGCCCGCGACGCGCTCGTGCCCCTCAACCGCCGGTACCCGATCGCCGACGTGCTCGACGCGGCCGAAGAGTTCGCGGCCGCGCGGGGACGGCGAGTCACGTTCGAGTACGCATGCATCGCGGGCGTCAACGATCGTGCCGACCAGGCCGAGGCGCTGGCGCAACTGCTCCGGCGCTTTCGGGGCAAGGGAGGAGCCCACGTCAACCTGATCCCGCTCAATCCCACTGCCGGGTTCAGCGGCGCCGCGCCCGCGCTGGCCCGGCTTCAGGAGTTCGCCGGCACGCTCCGCCGGCGCGGGATCACGGCCACGGTGCGGCGCAATCGCGGCACCGAGATCGACGCGGCCTGCGGACAATTGCGTGCCCGCACAACGATTCCTGTCGGCGAAGCGCACCCGTGACGCCGTCGCGACCGAGGCGACTGCCTGCGACCGTTTCGGTTCGGCCAGAATGGGCCCTGTGAACGAACGTCGGTTCCTCAACCAGACCCAGCCTCAGACGCTCTATTTGGCGTGCCTTCTTCTCTACATCAACGCGGCGTTCGACTTGGTGTTCGGCGGCTTCTTGGTCTCACCGTTCATCGTGCTGCCGCTCGGGATGGCCGCCGGCGCCTACGGGATCGCGAACGACAAGAAGTGGGGCTACATGCTCGGCGTCGCCGCCGCCGTGGTGAGCATCATGCTCTTCGTGTATGTCTTCGGCACCGCGGTCTTCGAGATTCCCTTGATCTTCACGCTGCTCATCGACTGCGTGCTCGTGTACCTGCTCGTGCATCCGGAAAGTCGCGACTATCAGCGCATCTGGATGAAGTAGCACGAGTCAGCGGCACTGCGGCATCACCGACCTCCTCGTTGGGACTCTCGCGACCCGTACACTCCCCCGCCATGTCGAGTGATGCCCAGGGCCTCGTCGACGGCATCGTCGAGCGGCTTCGTCCGCTGGAGACCGCGTTCGCGAAAGCCTGGTGGGAGACGAGCACGCACGCTTCGCCTGAAGCCGACGCGCGCCGGGCCGACATCGACCTCCGCCGACGGGCAATCCTCGCCGATCCCGAGGCGTTCGACGCGCTGCGCGCTGCGCGCGCGGCATCCGACCTCGACCCGCTCGTGCGCCGCCAGGTCGATGTGCTGCACGACGCGTTCGCACCGCACCAGGTGCCGGCCGCGCTGCGCGAGCAGCTCGTCACCCTCGAGACGCGCGTCGAGTCGACGTTTAATACCTTCCGCGGTGAGATCGCCGGACGGCGCTATGCCGACAACGAGCTCGTCGGAGTCCTGCGCACGAGCGACGATGTCGACGAGCGCCGCGCCGCGTGGGCCGCGTCGAAGCAGGTGGGTGGCGAGGTCGCGGACCAGGTACGCACGCTTGCACACGTCCGCAACGAGGCTGCACGTTCCCTCGGTTACCGCGACCACTTCGAGCTCGCCCTCGCGACCGGCGAGCTCGACGAGGCGCGGCTCTTCGCCACGCTCGACGAGGTGAACCAGGCCACCGCGGCGCCGTTTCAGGCGTGGAAGGCCGAGCTCGACGCGACGCGGGCCGAGCGCTTCGACACCACCACGGAGGCGCTGCGGCCCTGGCACTACGACGACCCGTTCTTTCAGCAGCCGCCGGCACGCGGTGAGCTCACCCTCGACGAGTTCTTCGCCGACGTCGATATCGAAGCCCTGACGCTCCGCACCTACGACGGGCTCGGCATCGACATCCGCCCCGTCCTCACCGCAAGCGACCTCTACCGTCGTGAAGGCAAGAGCCAGCACGCGTTCAGCATCGACATCGATCGGGCCGGCGACGTACGGGTGCTGTGCAATGTCGAGCCCGACGAGCGGTGGATGGAAACGATGCTCCACGAGCTCGGCCACGCCGCGTACGACCGCGAGATCGACCGGGCGCTGCCATGGCTCCTCCGAGGCGCCGCGCATGCCCTCACGACCGAAGGAATCGCGATGCTGCTCGAGCGGCTCCCCCGCGATCCGGAATGGCTCGCTGCGGTCGCCGGGATGAAGCCGACCGAGGCGGAAGAGCTTCGTGCAGGACTGTCGAGCGCGCGTCGCGCCGGCCTGCTCACGTTCGCTCGCTGGGTGCTCGTGATGACCCACTTCGAACGAGGGCTCTACGCCGATCCTGACGCCGACCTCGAGACTCGCTGGTGGGAGCTCGCCGAGCGGTTCCAAGGCGTGCGGCGGCCGGAGCCGGGGCTGGCCGACTCGGCATGGGCGTCGAAGATCCACTTGACCGTGGCGCCCGTCTACTACCAGAACTACTTGTACGGGACGCTGGTCGCGTCCCAACTCGACCACACGCTCGCTTCGCGCTTCGGTGGCATCGTCGACCGGCCCGCGGCGGGACGGTTCCTCGTCGAGGAGTTCTTTGCGCTTGGGATGTCGCTGCGCTGGGATCACCTCATCGAGCACGTGACCGGCGAGCCGCTCAGCGCCGTTCACCTCGCCCGCCTGCTCGACGCTCCGCTCTGACCCGCCGCCCGACCGATAGATTCGGCGCTCGTCGGTAAGGGGGTTCCCATGGATCTGGGCCTGCAGGGACGCGCCGCGGTCGTTGCCGGTGGCTCACGCGGCATCGGGCGTGCGATCGCCGAACAGCTCGCGTCCGAGGGTTGGCGGGTCGCCGTGCTGGGCCGCACCGCGAGTGACCTCAAGGAAGCCGAGACCGAGCTCGCGTCGAGGGGCGCGACCGACGCCATCGGTCTGCAATGCGACCTCCTCGACACGGGTGAGGTGGAAGCGGCGTTCGGCTTCATCGACGAGCGGTGGGGCGAGCTCAACGCGCTGATCAACGCCGTGGGCCCCCACCGTCTCGGCAGTATCGACGAGCTCACCGACAACGAGTGGATGGAGGACTTCGATTTCGGCGTGCTCACGATGGTGCGCACGACCCGCGCGTCACTGCCCCTCTTGCGCAAGGCTTCCTTCGCGCGGATCGTCAACATCTCGGCGGCGTCGATCCGCCATCAGAGCCCGAGCCTCATCGGCTACACCGCGGCGAAGGCCGCGATGGCGAGTGTGTCGAAGAATCTGTCGCGCGCGCTTGCGCCCGAGGGCATCGTCGTCAACACGGTCTGCCCGGGCACCGTGATGTCGCCCGCGCTCGAAGAGTTCCTCGAGGAGACCGATACCGAGGGACTTCCCGAGGGTCCGCTGGAAGCTGCGTACGCAGCCTTCGTCCGCGACTTCGGCTCGGGCAACGATCTCGGGCGGGTCGGCGTCGCGGAAGAGGTGGCCACGCTCGTCAGCTTCCTGTGCTCCGAGCAGGCCAGCTTCATCGTGGGTGCGACGATCCCGGTCGACGGCGGCACCGACTTCTTCTGATCGTTTCGAGCCCGTCGCCGCCTCCCCACTACCGTCACGCGTTCACGACATCGGAGCCCGCGACATGGAGTTCAACCTCGCCGATCTTTGGGAGACGGTCGCCGATACCGTGCCCGACAACGAGGCTGTCGTGTACGCCGACCGCCGCTACACGTACCGCGAGGTCGAAGGGCGCGTGAATCGGCTCGCGCATCACCTCCAGCGGCACGGGATCGGTGCCGGCGACAAGGTCGCCCTCCTGCTCTACAACTGTCCGGAGTACCTCGAGGGCATGCTCGCGGCGTTCAAGCTCGGCGCCGTGCCGATCAATGTCAACTACCGCTACGTCGAAGAAGAGCTGCGCTACCTGCTCACCGACTCCGATTCGAAGGCAGTGATCTTCGGCCAGGAGTTCGCACCGAAACTCGCGGCCATCCACGAGCGGCTCCCCGGGCTCGACCACTACATGACCGTCGAGGACGGCAGCGACGCAGCGCCCGATTCGCTCGCCGCGATCGGAGCAGTCGACTACGAGGTCGCGCTCACGGACACGTCACCTCATCGCGACTTTTGCGCACGCTCGGCCGACGACGTCTACATGATCTACACCGGCGGCACGACGGGCATGCCCAAGGGCGTGATGTGGCGCCACGAAGACATCTTCTTCTCGGCCTTCGGCGGCGGGGGCATCGGCAACGAGATCAAGGAACCCGGCGAGATCGCCGAACGGGTGCGCGACGGACGCACGCGTTGCCTGCCGGCGCCGCCATTCATGCACGGCACTGCGCACTGGATGGCCTTCATGACGCTGTACACCGGTGGCTGCGTCGTCATCTCGGAGCAGCACCGCCTCAATCCGATCAAGCTGTGGCAGCTCGTCGCCCGCGAGCACGTCAACTTTCTGGTCATTGTCGGTGATGCGTTCGCCCGCCCGTTGGTCGAGGCGATCGCGCACTTGCCGTCCGACACCAACATCTCGGGCTGCTCGGTGGTGCTCTCGGGCGGCGCGATCCTCTCCCCCGCGGTGAAGCAACGGTTAGTCGAGGCGTTGCCCGGCAGCCTCATCATCGACGGGTACGGCTCGTCGGAGGCGGGTGCGCAGGGACAGCAGATCACGACGTCGGGCGCCGACGCCGTCAAGGGCACGCGTTTCAGCGTCAATGACGAGACGACGGTGCTCGATGACGACATGAGCCCGGCCGCCGTCGGTGTGGTCGGCAACCTCGCCCGGCGCGGGCACATTCCGCTCGGCTATTACAAGGATCCGGAGAAGACAGCCGCGACATTCCCGGTCGTCGACGGGGTTCGCTGGTCTGTACCCGGCGACCACGCGCGCCTCGAAGCCGATGGCACGATCACATTGCTCGGTCGGGGCTCGGCGTCGATCAGCACCGGCGGAGAAAAGGTGTACCCCGAGGAGGTCGAGTCGGTCTTGAAGAGCCATCGCGCCGTATTCGACGCGGTGGTCGTCGGCGTCCCCGACGAACGCTGGGGCGAGCGCGTCGTCGCGCTCGTGGAGCTCCGTCCGGGGATGCGGGCCGATTTCGACGACATCGACGCGCACCTCCGCGGCCATCTCGCCGCGTACAAAGTGCCCCGCGAGGTCATCACGGTCGCCGGCATCGTGCGCTTACCGTCAGGCAAGCCCGATTACCGCTGGGGCAAAGCGACCGCGCTCGACCGACTGGGCCTCACAGCGTCCCGGTAACGTCGCGTCGTGAACCGCCTCGCTGACGAGACCAGTCCGTATCTCCGCCAGCACGCCGATAACCCTGTCGACTGGTATCCGTGGGGCGACGAGGCATTCGAGGCGGCGCGTGCGGCCGACAAACCGATCATGCTGTCGGTCGGCTACTCGGCCTGTCACTGGTGCCATGTGATGGCGCACGAGTCGTTCGAGGATCCGGCGGTCGCCGAGGTGATGAACCGCTTGTTCGTCAACGTGAAAGTCGATCGCGAGGAACGCCCCGACGTCGACGGCATCTACATGCAGGCTGTGCAGGCGATGACCGGTCAGGGCGGATGGCCGATGACGGTCTTCCTCGCACCTGACGGGCGGCCGTTCTTCGGCGGCACTTACTTTCCCAAGCAGGACGCGCACGGCCGGCCCGGCTTCGTTCGCCTGCTCGAGGCAATCGATGACGCGTGGCGCACCAAGCGCGACGACCTGTTCGCCCAGGCCGACAAGCTGCACGAGGCTCTCGCGCGCACGAGTGACTTCGCCACGTTCGGTGCCGAGGAGACGCCCAGCGCCGAGATCCTCGATCGCGCGGAGGCGGGCGTCGCGAGCCAGTTCGACGCGCGATTCGGCGGCTTCGGACAGGCGCCGAAGTTCCCGCAAGCGATGACGCTCGACTTCCTGGTGCGCGCCTGGGTCCGCAACCAGTCGGCCGAGACGCTGCACATGGTGACGCTCACACTGGACGCGATGGCCGCGGGCGGAATCTACGACCACGTCGGCGGCGGCTTTCACCGGTACTCGGTCGACGCGTACTGGCTCGTTCCCCACTTCGAGAAGATGCTGTATGACCAGGCGTTGCTCGCCGGCGTATACCTCCACGGCTTTCTCGCAACCCGCGATCCGCGTTACCGCCGCGTCGTGGAGGAGACGATCGACTACGTGCTTCAGGAGTTGCGCCACGATCAGGGCGGCTTCTTCTGCGCGCAAGACGCCGACTCGGAGGGCGTCGAGGGCAAGTTCTACGTGTGGAGCCTCGAGGAGCTCGAAGAGGTATGCGGCGACGATGCGCCCGAAGTGGTGCGGTTCTTCGGTGTCACGGCCGACGGCAACTTCGAGGATCCGCACACCGGCTTCCGGGGAAACATCCTCCACGCGGTCGATCCCGCCGAAGAACGACCGCTCGGCGTCGAACGCTCGCTTCCCAAGCTCGCTGCTCGACGCGCGCAGCGCGTGCGTCCCGGGCTCGACGACAAGGTACTGCTGGCATGGAACGCGCTGTTCCTCCGCGTGCTCACCGAGGCCGCCGCGGCACTCGATCGTGACGATTGGCTCACTGCAGCGCGCGCCAATGGCCGCTTCCTGTTGAGCAACCTGTGTTGCGCCGACGGCCGGCTACTGCGTTCATGGCAGGCGCCGGCGGAGTCGACCAACGGGGGCCGCGCCCGTCACCTCGCGTACGCCGAGGACTACGCCGCGCTCCTCGAGGCATTGCTCACCCTGGCCGAAGTCGACGACGTCGCCTGGCTGGCCGAGGCACGCACCGTCGCTGACGGGCTCATCGAGCTCTTCCACGACGACGAACACGGCGGGTTCTTCACGACGGGCAGCGACGCCGAGCGCCTGATCGTGCGGCCCAAGGATTACCAGGACAACGCCACTCCCGCCGAGAACTCGCTCGCGGCCAACGGCTTGCTACGCCTCGGCGCGCTGACCGGCGATTCCCGCTACGAGCAGCCGGCGGCACGCGTCCTCGCACGGCTCGCACGGGTGCTGGGTGAGCATCCCACCGCGTTCGCGTACCTGCTCAGCGCGCTCGAACGTCTGGTCACGCCACCACTGGAGGTCGCGATCATCGGCGACCCGCACGATCCGAACACGAGCCTGCTCCGGGGTGAGGTCTACGCCCGTCTGCTCCCCGCGTCGGTCGCGCTCACCGCCGCGCCCGGTGCCGGCGTCGAGCTCACGCCGCTGCTCGCGGATCGTCCCCTGCTCGACGGTACAGCCACCGCGTACGTCTGCGAGTCGTTCGCGTGTCGCCGGCCCGTGAATGCACCCGACGACTTACGCGCGCAGCTCGATGCGGTACTCGCGGCGCGCTGAGCTGAGTTGGCGTCGAGCTCAGTGTCGGGGCCCAGCGAGGCCGTCGGCGAGTTGCTCGGCCATCGCCCAGCCGTAGGCGATCACGGCCTCACCCTTGGCCGGTCGCACCGTGCCGATGAGCTCGGTCGCGAGTTTGCCGCCCGCTTTCACGGTGCTCGCGTCGAGCACCGGCTCGGGCTTCTTGCTCGCCTTCAGGCGGAACGCACGGTCGTCGTAGCGGGCATCGCAGCCGAAGCGGCGCGCCAGCCGCCGGCCCCACGCCCGCTCCTCGCCGTTGGGCGAGTACTTCGGCCGGGGGCACACGTCGTGCAGCGAGTTGAGCAGCGCATATGACGCGGGGTGCGCGAACCGGCCGGCGACGAGCACGTCTTCATCGGGGAACGAGATCGCCGCCCGCCGGTACAGCTCACCGACGAGTGACTCGAGCGTCGTCTTCGCCTGCTTGCTGCGTCGAATCGCGCCGAGTCCCCAGAGGATGCACGGGGTGCCGCCAATCCGTTCGAGCGACCCGAACAGGAAGCCGTGGAGCTCTTGGTCGACCTTGGTGGTGGCGATCAGTGGGAACTGTTCGAGGTGCTGGTCGAACTGTTGGTCGGCAACCGGCAGGCCGACGGCCTTGACCAATTGGCCGAGCTCATCGAGCTCCGGCGGCTTCAGCGATACGGAATCACGAGATTCAACGTCCATCGCTGAGTCATTCTGCCCGAAGAGTGCCGTGTTCCACCAGTCGAAGGCCCGACGACGCTGAAGAGTTGCAGGTCATGGTCGGTGCATCTCAACCTGCGGACGTGGCCTTACCCATGTCCCAGTACGCCTTGAGCAGCGTGATCTTGCCGGCATCGTCGACGGCAAACGTCTCGACCGCGTTGATCACCATGCCGTTCTCGCCCTCGCCGGCGCGAATCCGGAAGACCATCGCGGCTTCACCGCCGCATACGTGCACCGAGGACACGTCGAGCTTGATCGTGTCGGTCATGCCATGGACGAGATCCCAGAATGCACCCCGTGCCTGCGCCCCTTCGTGTGCCGGCGTGCCCACGGGGTCGATGAGTACCCCGTCGTCGGCGAACGCATCGAGGAATCCGGCGCGGTCATTGGCGTTGTAGGCGGCGACGTACGCGTCGACCGCACCACGGGTCTGTTCGGGCGTAGGCATTCAGCACTCCTGACGACGGGCACGCAACCCACCGTTTGGGCGATCGTGTTGGTCAGAGCGCGCGTGGTGTCCGAGCGTTGTGGTTGCTCATGCGCCGCGGAGCGTAGCGCCGCTAGACCACAACGATGCCGTCGAGACCCGGCTCCGGCGGAGGAACCTGCGGATCGAGTTGGTCGAGCACTTCGACCAGCAGCCCCGCGATCGCGACATCGCGTACCCACTTGTGGTCGGCCGGCGCGACATACCAGGGCGCCCAGTCGGTGGACGTCTCGGTCAGCGCCTCTTCGTAGACGCGTTGAAACTCGTCCCAATGTGCCCTGGCGTCGAGGTCGGCCTTCTGGAACTTCCAGTTCTTGGCCGGATCGTCGAGCCGCGCTTGCAGACGCTTGCGTTGTTCGTCGTTGGAAAGATGCAGGAAGACTTTGATGACTGCGGTGCCCTCGTCGGTGAGCATGCGCTCGAACTCGCGGATGTGCCGGTAGCGCAGTGCGGCGGTCGCGTCGTCGATCACAGGGGGAACGCGGGTCGCGACCACGTCTTCGTAGTGTGAACGGTTGAAGATCCCGATGTCGCCGCGCGGCGGGCACGCCCGGTGGACACGCCAGAGATAGTCGCGCGCGCGCTCCTCGTCGTTCGGCACCTTGAAGCTCACGACCCTGCACCCTTGCGGGTTGACGCCGCTGAACACACGCCTGATCGCGCCGTCCTTCCCCGAGGCGTCCATACCCTGCAACACCAGGAGCACGGAACGGGTCGACTCCGCCCAGAGCCGGTTCTGCAACTCCGCCAGCCGCTCGGTGAGTGCCTCGAGTCGTTGCCGGTCAGTTGACTTCTCCGCCATACCGAGGCGGTCGCCCGGATCCCGCGCGCGCAGATCGGCGCGCTTTCCCGGTGCTACGACCAAGCTCGCGCTCAGGGCTTTCGTCATTCCGGCACGCTACTGCGCCCGCTGCGGCCGATCCCCCGCCGCGCCGTCGACCGGCACCGTTTCGTACGGTGCACCACGCGATCGCGCCGCCGACCGCGCAGAGCCCGGCGGTGATCCAGAACGCACGCTGCACCCCGGCATTGAACGCACTGCCGCCGACGCGCCCCGACGTCGCGAAGCCGGCCGCCACCGGGAGTATCGCAACCGAGAGCAGGCCCGCGATGCGCGCGACCGCGTTGTTGACCGCCGACCCGATGCCGGCCATGCGATCGGTCGCGGCCGCGAGCACCGTTTCGGTCAACGGAGCGACGGTCAGCGCTAAGCCGGCGCCGAACACCAGCAGCCCAGGCAAGACGACCGTCACGTAGCTCGCGCCCGGACCGACCCGACTCATGAGGGCCATGCCCACTGCGGCGATCATCGGACCGAGTGTCATCGGCAGGCGCGGACCGATGCGCTGCGAGAGCCGACCCGCCGGCGCCGAGAACGCGAGCAGCAACACAGTGACGGGCATGGTTGCCGCCCCGGCTTGCAGCGCTGAGTAGCCGAGGCCGCGTCGCAACTCGAGCACCAGCAGAAACAGGGTGCCGATCAACGCGGCATACACGGCCAACGTGGTCAGGTTGGCGCCGACGAACTGACGGGAGCGGAAGATCGAGGGCGGCACCATCGGGTCGTCACGCCGGCGCTCGATGATGACGAAAGCCAGCAGCAGGACCACTCCGGCGACGGCGGCGACGGCGACGCGCAGGTCGAGTGCACCCAGCGCCGGTCCCTCGATGAGGGCGTAGACGACACCGCCGAGCCCGAGTGCCGCAGTCGCGGCACCCGCGACATCGGGACGCCGTCCGCCGGTCTCATCCCGGGTCTCGGGCACCCACCGCAGCGCGAGCGCGACCGCGATCGCCACGAGCGGAAGGTTGATCAGGAAGACGAGGCGCCACGACACCGAGTCGACCAGCCACCCACCGAGAAACGGCCCGATCGCGGTGCTCGACCCCGCGAGCCCCGACCACGCGCCGATGGCGGCGCCGCGGTCGCCGGGATGAAAGCTTGCAGAGATAAGTGCGAGGCTCTGGGGCACGAGGAGCGCGGCGGCGATGCCCTGCAACGCACGCGCCGCGATGAGCGTCTCCGTCGACGGTGCGACACCGCAGGCGGCCGATGTGACCGCGAACGCGACGAGTCCCAGCACGAAGATGCGACGACGTCCGTAGAGGTCGCCCAGCGATCCGCCGAGCAGGATCAGCGCCCCGAGGGTGAGCAAGTACGCGTCGACGATCCACTGCAGGCCGGCGAGCTTCGCCCCGAGGTCGGTACCGATCGACGGCAACGCGACATTGACCACCGTCGAGTCGAGAAATGCGACGCCCGACCCGAGGGCCGCGGCGGCGACGACCCAGCGGCCACGTGCGCTGGCGAGTCGGAGCTCCGGCGGCGCATCGGCCCGGCACAGGAGCCCGACCGGCGGGTGATGCAGCGCCACTCGTCAGTACCGTAACTCGGCAACCACCGCCGCGTGATCGGACCCATGCACACCGTCGATCGGCTCGGTGCCGTCGACCCAGGCACGCGTCACATGACCCGCGCCGCGTGCCTTGGGCCAGCCCACGAACACGTAATCGATCCGCCGGTCGGGCTCGAGGTCGTTCGCCGCGAACGGGTTCGCGTTGCGCCACGTGTGACCTACTCCCTCGCCGGCCACTTCCCACGCGTCGAGGAACACCAACCGGGGAACGGGCACCGCCATGCGCCCAGTGAGCATGCGCACCTCATCGGCGTCGGGAGGGCTGTTGAAGTCGCCGCACACGATGGGCGGGAACGTCCGCCCGCGTGATTCCGCGACCAGCTCCGCCAGTGCGCGCACTTCCCCTTGACGAACGTGACTCTCGTCGAAACGCCAGTTGAGATGGGTGACGTAGACCTCGAACGGTCCGCGGGGCCCGTCGATCACGGCTTTGAGCACGACGCGGAACTCCTCGGAGCCGGCGACGGTCGGGAGCTGACGTGTTTCCGTGGCCGCGATCGGCCAACGAGACAACAGCGCGTTGCCGAACAGCGCCTCGTCCGCATCGAAGCCGGACGCGAACGCGTGGAAGTAGCCGAGCTCCGCGGCCAGTTCCGCCGCTTGACTCCTCTCGTCGGGTACTTCCCAACTTTCCTGCAGCGCGACGACGTCAGCGTCGATGCGAGCCAGGGTGGACGCGATCACCGGTTGCCGTTGCTCCCACGGACCGAAGCGCCACCACACATTCCAAGTGACGACCCGCACCCGCGTGTCGAGCAGTTCGGGAGTCTCGGGCGGGACCACGTGGCGATACTGCCACTCGCCCCGGATCGACGTGCAGCTACCGGCGCCCCGGCCTCCGGCCGGTGGCGCGGACGCCTGCGAGCACGAGCGCGCACTCGAGGCAGACCGTGCGTCCGGGAGGATCGAGCGTCACGAGACACTGACGGCAGAACCACAGGTTGCACCGGTCGCATTGGCGAGTGACGAACTGCGACGTATGGGTCACGCATTGCATCTGCGTCTCGAGCGTGAGATCGATCACGTCGTTTTCAGGAAGGATCGGCGGACCGTCATGGACCGAGCGCATCGGTCCCGACCGGCTGGTACGCCGGGAACCCCGGCCATTCCCTCGCTCGGCCCGGGCGCGCCGCTTGGCGTTGCGTCCCGCGTGCCGGTCGTCCTCCGCGCGCTCGTGTGCCGCGGCGCGCCCCGCAGCTCTCGCCGCAGCGAGCGCATCCTGGCCCCGGACGATGCCGGCCCGGTCACCCAGTCCCTTGGCCCATTTGACGACGACGGGCTCGTCGCTGAACACGACGACCTGCACGTCGGGCGCGAGGCGCTCGAGGGCGGCGAGGGTGTGATCGCGCACGAACGGCGGCAGGTCACGCCACGGCTCGTCGGCCAGCAACGGGAGCACCCCCCGGTCGGGAAGACGCGGCTGCGACTCGAGCCGCCCATCGATGACGAGATTGATAAGCGGCTCCAGGTCGTCGAGCGCGTTCCCGCGAGGGGGAATCTCGACCGGCTCCGCGCGACGACCCTCGTACTGAGCGGCTTGCACGTCGAGATCGGCGAGCGCGGCGCGGTGCTCTTCGAGGGCCGCGAGCGCGACCAAATGTTCGGCTTGCAGCTTGCGTCGCTCATCGTCGAGCGTCATCAGCCGGCGATTGATCTCCGTGCTCAAGTACGCCCGCCACGTCGACGACGATTCCGACGCGGGCCCCGTCACCCGCACGCGTTCGGTGTCGAGCGCGGCGAGTGATGCGTCGATGCGCGCCCGCCGCTCGAGCGTCGAGGCCCAATCGCGCGTCGCCGCGGCCCTCCGCTCGGTGAACTCGGCGGGTTCGCGTGCACGGATGTCGTCGGGCATGGGCTCGGCAACCGGCGCGCGGGCCCGATGCACGGACTCGGCGGTCGCGTCGACGGCTTGACGCAGCGTCGCGTCGTCGAGCACCACCCATTGGTCGTCGACGGACGTTGCTTGTACGAGCTCAGCCGTGGCGACTTCACGCCCGTCGATCTCAACGACGCCCGTGATCGGAACCGACGGCGGCCCGCCCGAGACGACCTCGGCAAGCGCGGTCACGAGCCGGCCGCGCGGCGCGCGGTCGAGCCCGGTCACCACCGTGATCTCCGGATGAAACCGCAGCTGCAGCGGTGGCCCCGCTGCAACACGAACTTCGACCAGCCGCATGCGTCAGCTCCGTCCCATGTCGGAGCGCAGTGACGCTCCGTTCCCAATGTCCAGGATACACCGTTTTTGGAGTCGCCGTGCCACGCTCCGCGCGCGGACCCCCGGCGCGCTCGGTGCCCGGTGCGCCGGCGACAAAGCCGGCGAAGCGGCCGAAATACGGCCACGTTTTGGGCCGTACGGCCCATGGAGGCCCGGAACGTCGGTGCCGATGGTCCTGGGGACGGACACGCACGCCACCAACTCGAGCGACAGCGTCGTCGTCAACCGAGCCCACCAAGTCTCCGCACTCCGCCTCGCCGTCCGACCGAGCAACGCCCTGACACAGACACCGTTTGTGCAAAAACGGTTCCTATACAACGCGCTCGCGCACAAACGCTCTAGTTCGCAGCGCGATTGGTTGGTCCCGCGGCGGCACTCGGTCCGGCTTGACCGAGCGCACGGGTGAGTCCTTCGAGGTCGGCGACCGTCACCGTGAGCGCAAAGTGCTTGCGGAAGCCGACACCGCCAACCCTCTCGTGGAAGTGCACGCAGACACCGGCCCGCGCGTTGGTGCCGAACGTCAGCCCGTCATCGCGCAACGACAGCCGCACGCCGACGGCCGTCCACCAGCGGTATCCGGCCGTGATGTGCGCGCCGTCGACGTTCGAGAGCGGCGTGTCGACGCGGAAGAACCCGTAGGTCGCGACGAGTCGTCCGTCATCGCTCAGCGTAACGCCGTCACGCGACGGCCGGACTCCGAAGGGGAGCATGGCCGGAGCGAACCGCAGGTCGAAGTCGTACGGGAAGAACTGGCTCATGAGTCGCGACGCTTTCTGAAGCTTCGACGGTTGGTGAACGCGTACAGCGTGACGCGCGCGCGTCCGCGCGCTCGAATTGTGAGGTCATCATTTCGGACAGTGATCGCCGTGACGTCGTGACCGCGACGTGCGGTCGCGCGTCGCGGTCACCACCGACATTTCTTTCCTGCGACCTGCGACGCGACGCGAAATCGCGCAACGCGACTCGACGCGCCGGCGCTAGCTTCTCGCACTTCGGCGACGCTGCCGATGCATGCACCGATGAGCCGCTCGGCTCACTCCCCGCTCAGATTTGGAGCCAAATGGTGAAGACGATGGATGTGATCGCGCGCGGCAAAACGGAGCGGCCGGCAAAGAAGAACTTCCGCCGGCGAACTGCCACGGTCGCGTCCGTGGTCATCGCGGTCGTCATCGGCGCGGCGTGTGATCCCCTGGGAGTCGATCGGCGCACGCCCTCCCCCGCGCCCTACGACGGCACGCGCACCGCGTCCGATCTTCTCGCCGCCACCACCTGGAATCGCCACCTCGAGGGCCTGCCCGCCCTCGCATGGGACGACCAGCTCGGCGGCCTCGCCACCTCGTGGGCAGAGCACGTGGCGGCGACCGGCGACTTCAGCCACCGTGATCTCAATGCCGTGATCCGGAGCCCGGCCTACGCCGGGTGGGGAGCCCTCGCCGAGAACATCCTCGTCGCACCGTGCTTCACGTCAGCGGCCTCGATCATCATCGCGTGGGCCCAGTCACCCGCGCATCGCGCCAACCTTTTGTCGCCGTGGTACACGCGCACCGGCATTGGCGTCGCGTGCAGTGCCGACGGACGGGTCTGGGCGGTACAAAACTTCGGCGCCTGATTCGCGCTCGCGCGAAACGCGGTGTGGCTCAATACTGTTCCTGGGCGTCCCGCAACGCTTCCTTCCACGCCCGGAACCGCTGGTGCACGACACCGTCGGGCCCGAGACCCTCGCCGCCGCCGTCAGGAAAGAGCCGGAAGGTGAACTGGCGGGACTGGTCGTCCGACGCAATGGCCATGTACCGGGCGTGGCCACGAGATGCGGGCCCAGCGCGCCACAATAGCCAGCGTCCGATTCGGCGTTTGTACGCGACCAATGGCTCGCCGAAATCGACGCCTAGGTCGACGAGCTCGGCGGGTGCGTCGAGCCACGCCGTCGCCGGGATGGTGCGGTCGCGCTGCGGAGTAGCCGGAAGGTCAGCCGTCTGCACGGGCGTCGGGTCAAGTGGACGGTCCTCGGGGGCAGCCATTCGCAATCATCTTCGCGCTCGTCCGGGTAGTGCGACGCGCTTCCAATGAAGTTGTACCGGTAGGCGTGGAAGTCCGTTGGGATCGTCGTTGGGGAAACAGGGATACAGCTCGGACAACCCTCGGTCCAGTCGGGCCCGAACATGAAGTGGTACACGAGGAGTTGGCCGCGCCCGTCGAACAGTTCGGCCAACGTGCGGCACCCGTCGACCGTGTCGAATTCGTAGTGCGTGTCGATGCGCACCCACGGCAGCGCGCGTCGCTGCCGACTCAACTCGTCGCGTCGACGCGTCAGCTCCTTCTCCGCCGCGAGGAGCTCGAGACGCGCGCTGAGCTACGCGTCCCGATCGGCAACCGGGTGATCGACGCTCACGGCTGACGGCCGAGGAACGCGACGAGTCGCTCGGTCGGGGTGGCGTCGCCGCCGACGGGAATGGCGGGGTCGAACCCAGCGAAGACGCGGATGTCGTCGCCGACAGCCCTGGGTTGCTTGGAGGCTCCTGACCTTCGCCGTCAGATGCGGCGGGCCCGCAGTTCGACACCACTTCCGCCGGCTTGGGTCCTGATGAGGGCGGGAGGGCCGTGGGTCACCGGGTCACCGTTGATGCCCGTCGTCCCTCAGGTGCAGGTGATCGTGCCGGTGATGTGGGTCCGACCTGACAGGGTCAGATCGAGCGTGACCTTCTTCCCGTCGGGCGAGACCTGGATGCCGCCGACATCGGCACCGCTGAGATAACCGCGGCCCTGCACGATCATCTTGATGCTCGGCGGCTGAGTCTGGCTGGCCCCGATCTTCGTCGGACCGCGGACGGAGAGTGCTCCGTCGGTTCCGAGATCCGGGTAGTCAGCGCCGGTGAAACTGTACGCGGCACCGTTCGGGAGGACGCTGCATTGACCCTTGGTGCCCTTGATCGTCGCAGTCGAGTCACCGGTGATGACGACATCGACCTTCACCGACTGCGGGCCGCTTCCACTCGCCCCGGTGGAGTTCGAGCTGCTGCTCTGGCTCGTCGAGCTACTGCTCGCTTTCCCGGTGCTTCCGCTACCGCCACACGCGGCGGTAGCGACCGTCACCCCGAGTACGACCACACCGAACCGTAACCATCCTCCCCGCATGACCAGATCCCCTCAAGTTGTCCTGTCGGTACCCTAACTGAATCGCCCTGGGACGTTGATGGAGGCGCGGGCTATTGGTTTCCAACCAGTGCCTGGTCGGTCTGTTAGGCAGCGTAGGTGGCCTCGAACTCGGCAGGCGGCGAGAAGCGTGAGACGAGCCGTGGCGTGCGCTACGACGTCCGCTACCGCGCGCCGAGCGGCGCCGTGCGTACGCGGACGTTCCGACGTCGCAAGGACGCCGAGACGCACACGAGTCTCGTCGAGGCCGACCTGCTGCGAGGCGAGTGGTGCGACCCTCGCCTCGGTCGCGTCGCGTTCTCCGAGTGGACAGAGCGCTGGCGCGCAACGACGGTCAACCTGCGTCCGTCGACACGAGCACGCGACGACTCATACCTCCGCAGCCTCGTCTTGCCCACGTTCGCCGAGTGCACGCTCGCCGAGATCGACCGGCTGGCCATCCGTGAGTGGGTCGCTGAGCTCTCGGTGACCCACGCTCCTGCGACCGTGGTGAAGGCACATCAGATCCTGAGCAAGATCATGGGCGCCGCGGTCGACGACGGGATGCTGCCGAGCAACCCGTGCGATCGCATGCCGCTCCCCCGCTCAGTCTCGGAGGTCCTGACCGCCCACCTGCGCGACCTCGGGGCGGCTGCCGACGAACTCGTCTTCCCCGCCCCAGAGGGAGGCCCTGTGCACCTCTCGCTGTGGCGCCGCCGGTTCTGGGCGCCACCGGTGCGCAGCGCCGGCCTGGAGCCGCTGAGGGTCCACGACATGCGCCACACCGCGGTCGCCCTCTGGATCGCCGCGGGCGCGAGCCCGAACGAGATCGCGTCCCGCGCCGGACACACTTCGGTGGCCGTCGTGCTCGACCGCTACGGCCACCTCCTGCCGGGAACCGAGGAGCGCGCCAATGACGCGCTCGAGGCGCTCGCGCGGGGCCTAACAGATTCGGCGCGCGCGATACACGCGCGATGGAACGGCACGAGCGCGTAATCAGTCCGCCAGGTCAACGGGCTGACCTGCGCAGACTCGGTGGGCGATACTGGTTTCGAACCAGTGACCTCTGCCGTGTGAAGGCAGCGCTCTACCGCTGAGCTAATCGCCCGAGCGCGCGCAGGATACCCCTGACCGATGGCCGCGCTCCAAGATTCGGCGCACACAAAACCGATAGCCTCCGCGCGCGCGTTCGCCCGAAGGAGAGTCATGCCGAGCTTCGATGATGTTCGCGACGAGCTCTCGATGCCGCTCGTCGACGCGATGATGACCCAACGTTCGATACGCCGGCTGCGCGACGATCCCGTCGACGACGAAACGGTGCTGCAGTGTCTCGAGCTCGCGGTGAAGGCACCGACGGGCGGCAATCGCCAGGGTTGGGAGTGGGTCGTGGTGCGCCACCCCGACGTGAAGCATCAGCTGGCCCGGCTCAACCGTCAGGCGTGGTCGTTGTACGGGCGCGCCGGGCGCCGAATAATGCGCGACAACGAGCCGATGCAGCGGAACATCGACGCGGTGCAATGGCAGGCCGACCACTTCGAGGAGGTCCCTGTGGTCGTCGTTGCGTGTCTGCACGGGCACGCACCGCTGTACGCGCCACTCGCGGCCGCTTCGTACTACGGGTCCATCTTCCCCGCGGTGCAGAACCTGCTCCTCGCAGCCCGCTCGCTCGGCCTCGGCGCCGCGGTCACGACGCTGCCGCTCTGGTCGACCGTCCTCGCCCGGCGCACGCTCGGCCTGCCCCACAACGTCACGCCGATCGCCGTCGTCCCCCTGGGCTGGCCCCAGGGCAACTACGGACCCACCACTCGACGTCCGGTCCGAGAAGTCGTTCACCTCGACCGTTATGGCAATCGCGCCTTTCGGGAACATTGATTGGTGCACATGACCCCCTCCGCCTGCGGCATCATGGAGGGGTGAGTTCTGGAGACGCGGCCCCCGACCCGGCCGGCCGCGACAGTGAGGTGACGACGTGGCCAGAAAAGGACGTGCTCGCCGGTTCCGTGAGGCGCGAGAGCTCAAGCAGGGGTTCGACGACGGCCTGTTCGCCGAAGGCAGCAAAACCCTGGCCGACCTCGAAAACGCCGATGCCACGGCCGACGATGAGACCTGGGACGACGCCGACGACGACGAGCCCGAAGAGCCATGGGACCCCGACGTCCAACCCCGAGGCGACGCCGACGGTCGCCGCGCGTCCTAGCCCGGCGCACGCCCGCGCCGCAGCGCCGTCGAGAAGACGTCGCGAGCCGCTCAGGTGATGCGCGGATCGGGCGCGTCGGTCTCGATCTCGTAGCGCGCGATCGCGTCGGCGACCGCTTCACCCTTCACGTCACCGCGCATCGCGAGTCCATCGAGCGTCGCCACCACCACGTGCTGGGCATCGACCTCGAAGTGGCGGCGCAGCGCGGGCCGCGTATCGGAGTAGCCGTAGCCGTCGGTGCCCAATGTGATGAACGGCTGCGCCACGAACCGACCGATCTGGTCGGGCACCAGCTTCATGAAGTCGGTCACCGCGACAATCGGGCCGTCGACACCGCCGAGCTGTTCGGTCACGAATGGTGTGCGCGGTACGTCGGTGGGATGCAGGCGGTTCCACCGCTCGGCCGACAACGCGTCCTCGCGTAGCAGCTTGTAGCTCGTCGCGCTCCACACGTCGGCCGCGACGTCGTGCTCGTCGAACAGCATCTGCTGCGCCTCGAGCGCGGCGAGCATCGCGCTGCCGCTGGCGAGGATCTGCGCCCGATGGCTGCGCTCGCCCGCCGCCGGGCGGTAGCGGTACAGCCCGCGCACGATGCCCTCGTCGACTCCCTCGGGCTTCGCCGGCATCTGGTAGTTCTCGTTGTACAGCGTGAGGTAATAGAAGCAGTCGTCGGGTGCTGCGCCGTCGCCGTTGCCTTCCACGCCTCCATACATCCGCTCGATGCCGTCGCGGATGATGACCGCCATCTCGTACGCGAAGGCGGGGTCGTACGCGCGGCAGTTGGGCACGCTCGTGGCCAGTACCTGACTCTGACCGTCGCAGTGCTGCAGCCCTTCACCCGCGAGGGTGGTGCGGCCGGCGGTCGCGCCCAGCAGGAACCCGCGGCCGCGCTGGTCGCCGAAGGCCCAGATGAGATCGCCGACGCGCTGGAAGCCAAACATCGAATAGAAGATGAAGAACGGGATCATCGGCTGACCCCACGTGGCGTACGCGGTGCCCGCCGCCGTGAACGACGCCATGGACCCGGCTTCAGTGATGCCCTCCTCGAGGATCCGGCCGTCGCGACCTTCGCTGTAACTCAGCAGCAATGAAGCGTCGACTGGTTCGTACTGCTGGCCGTGGGGGTAATAGATCTTGTGCTCACGGAACAGCGCGTCGAGGCCGAACGTGCGCGCCTCATCGGGAATGATCGGCACAACGCGATCGCCGATCCCCGCGTCACGCAGCAGGTTGCGTAACAGCCGCGTGAACGCGGTGGTCGTCGACGCCTGCATCTTCTCGCCGGTGCCGGCAAACACGTCGGCGAACGTCTCGTCAGCAGGCATCGGAAACGTCTTACGTCGCACGACGCGCTCGGGCATCGGCCCGTCGAGCGCACGGCGGCGCGCCATCATGTACTCGTACTCCGGTGAGTCGGTGCCGGGGTGGAAATAGGGCGCCTCGCCTTGTTCGAGGTCGGCGTCGGAGATCTCGAGGTGGAGCCGGTCACGGAAGACCTTGAGCTCCGCGGCTGCCATCTTCTTGATCTGGTGCGTCGCGTTGCGGGCTTCGATGCCGGTACCGAGCGTCCACCCTTTGACGGTCTTGGCCAGGATGACGGTGGGGCTGCCCTCGTGTTCGACCGCCATCTTGTAGGCCGAGTAGAGCTTGCGGTAGTCGTGCCCGCCGCGCGGGAGCACGCGCAGGTCGTCGTCCGACAGGTGCTCGACCATCTTGCGCAGACGCGGGTCGGGCCCGAAGAAGTGCTCCCGGATGTACGAGCCCGGCTCGACCACGTACTTCTGGAACTCGCCGTCGACGGTGGCGTTCATCTTGTTGACGAGCACGCCGTCGACGTCGCGGCTCAACAGCGCATCCCAGTCGCGACCCCAGATGACCTTGATCACGTTCCAACCCGCGCCGCGGAATGTCGCTTCGAGCTCCTGGATGATCTTCCCGTTGCCGCGCACCGGACCGTCGAGTCGTTGCAGGTTGCAGTTCACGACGAAGATCAGGTTGTCGAGCTGTTCGCGCGCCGCGATCGACAGCGCGGCCGTCGACTCGGGTTCATCCATCTCGCCGTCGCCGACGAAGCCCCAGACCTTGGCCGCGCTCGTATCGGCAAGCTGACGGTGCAACAGATATCGATTGAACCGCGCCTGGTACACGGCGTTGATCGGGCCGAGGCCCATCGATACGGTCGGAAACTCCCAGAAGTCGGGCATGCGCCGCGGGTGCGGGTAACTCGGCAGGCCTCCACCGCCGATCTCGCGGCGGAAGCGATCGAGGTGCTGCTCGGTCAATCGTCCTTCGAGGAACGCGCGCGCGTACACGCCGGGCGTGGCGTGACCTTGCATGTAGACCTGGTCGCCGTATCCGCCGTCGGCCTTGCCGTGGAAGAAATGATTGAAGCCGACCTCGTACAACGACGCGGCGGACGCGTACGTCGCCAAGTGGCCGCCGAGTCCGTCGTAGCGATGGTTCGCGCGGTCGACCATCGCCATCGCGTTCCAGCGGATGTACGCGCGTATCCGCTTCTCGAGATACTCGTCGCCGGGGAACCACGGCTCCTCGTCGGGCGGAATCGTGTTGATGTAGTCGGTGCTGACCATCGCGGGCACGCCGACACCCTGTTCTCGCGCCCGCTCCATGAGCCGCGCGAGCAGGTAACGAGCTCGGGCTCGGCCGCCGACCTCGACGATGCCGTCGAGAGAGTCGAGCCACTCGCGGGTCTCTTCGGGGTCGACGTCGGGCAGTTGGTGGACGAAGCCGTCGATGAACATGCGCGCCTCCGCTGGGCAGGCCTCTCCCAAGGCTACGCACGCCCGAGGCCGCTGGAGTCGTCCGCGCGGAATTCATTGCCACGACGGTGGCTCAACTTGGGTCCCGTTTTTCAAGGCTACGCACGCCCGAGGCCGCTGGAGTCCTCCGCGCGGAATTCATTACCACGACCGTGACTCAACTTGGGTCCCGTTTTTGCGGATTAACACAGGTGAGTTCAACTGACCGTCCCGTCATTGCGCACTTGCTGCGCCACACGGGCTTCGGACCGTTTCCCGGTCAAGTCGACGCCATGGCCGCGGCCGGCAACGTCGACGCGGCGATCACCAGCGTGCTCGGCGCGACGCCGCCCGCACTCGGTCCTTCACCGAAACTCAACGATGGTGACCCTGGTGACGATCCGCAGCAATGGTGGCTGCGCCGGATGCGCGTGCCGGGGGTGGGCTGCCTCGTGATCCCGTACTCCGTGTATACCCGGTTCTTGATGGCTTGCGGGACGTTGCGCACGGTGCGGGTGTAGCCCGCCCGGCAGATCGTGCTACCGAGGTTGGATTGCGTCACGCGCCGATCGGCCGCGCCCGGCGTGAGCGCCGGGTTCGGCATCGGCACACCGGCGGCGGCGCCGCGTGTGCCGCCGAGCTCGCCGGCGTGGAGGGCGCCGGCGTTACGGCCCGCCGGCCGGGCGTGCTCCTCGAGAGCCGTTCGCCGTGCGACACCGATTGGGGCCCGTTGCCACACGCGAGAGCGACGACGGCCAGCGCCACGATCGCGCCCGCCGTTCAGTGCACAGCATCGGCTCACGCTCCGAGTTCCGGCACGGCCGGCACCAAACCAACCCGGTTGCGACTGCACGGGGCAAATGTCACTGCAACGCGCGGTTCAATGGATGGATACCTGCCGATGCACCTCGCGCCGCACCCAGATGAGCGTCACCGTGAGCGCGCATCGCGCCGCATCGCGTGGGTTTGCCCCCCTGTCGCGAACAGGCAGTGACCTGTACGCTCACTGTTCGAGCAATTCCAGGCTCCGGTTGAGCAAGAAGCCGGCGACAAACGGCAGAGGCGGACCGAGATGCCCACATACGGCGTGCACCAGGGCACCTGGGTGGAAGTGCGCTCCCGATTCGACCAGCGCTGGGCGCGTGGCTTCGAGGTCGGCGAAGTCGTCGAAGACAGCGACGACAACGCCAGGTATCGCATTCGACGCCGTTCCGACGGGTGCATGCTCCCGGCGTCCTTCGACGACGACGAGATCCGCGCCGAGTAAGCCGCCGTCTTTCGGTCTGCGCTCACAGTGACGGTCGCCGACCTCGAAGGACTCACCCGTGCGCTCGGCCAGGCCGCGCTGAGTGCCACCGCGGGACCAAAGGATCGGGCTGCGAACTCAAGCGTTTGTGCGCGAGCGCGCTGTATAGGAACCACTTTTGCACAAACGGTGTCGCCGATCTGAAGCGTCGAACCTCGATCGAACCGGCATGCGCCGCACCCGGCACTGCTGCGAAAATGAAACGGGAGGCTAGCGCGCGTGCGGTCGCACGATGTCGGCGGCGCGCTCGAGTCGTCGGCTTTGTGGTGGGCGGTAGAAGATTTGAACTTCTGACCCCTTCCGTGTCGAGGAAGTGCTCTACCCCTGAGCTAACCGCCCGTAGCCGGCGATGGTAGCAGCGGCCGCGTTGACCACTTCCGCTCGCTCACTCGGTCGCGATCGCCTCGAGCACGTCGAGTCGCGCCGCGCGCCACGCCGGTAACAGCGCGGCAACGAAGCCCGCGAGCACCGAGAAGGCGACAAAGATCGCGATCTGGCCGGGGGGTACGGAGAACGTGCTGACACCCTGCGACTGCAGCGCGGTGGTGAACGCCCAACCCCACAGCACGCCGATCACCAGGCCGACGATTCCGCCGATCACCGCGATGATCACTCCTTCCGCGTGGACCATGCGTCGAATCTGGCGGCGCGACATGCCGACAGCGCGAAGCAAGCCGAGCTCGTGGGTGCGCTCGAACACCGACAACGCGAGCGTGTTGATGATGCCGATCACCGCGATGATCTCCGACAACAGCAGCAGCGCGATCATCACGGTGAGGAAGTTGTCGATCTGGTGTTCCTGGGCTTGTCGGAACTGGTCCCGTGTCTGCACCTGGATGTTGGGAAACGGCTCCCGCAAGAACTCCTTGATCGCCACTCTGGCCACCGCGGCACCGCCGGGCCGGGCTTTCACGTAGACCAGCGAATCCTCTTGCGCGCCTGAGAAGACGTTCTGGTAGGTGGTGAGCGACACGATGAATGGCACCGGGAAACCGCCCGTGAAGTTGCGGCTGCGATAGATACCCGCCACTCGGAGCGGCCCCGAACCACGCGGGCTGCCGACCTCGATCATGTCGCCGGTCTTGACGTGGTAGCTGTCGGCGTCATCCTTGGCCAGGAGAATGCCGCCGAGGGTCAGCCCTTCGACGTGCCCACTCACAAGATCGAGGTTCACGACACGGGCCAGTGTCAGCGGATCGGTACCCGCCACGATGACTGCGTCGTTGCTGACGCGCGCTCGTACGAACCGAAACGGTGCGACCGCGTCCACCTGCGGCAATTTGCTGACCTGTTCCGCGACCAGTGGTGAGAAGGTGGTGAACAACTTCCGACTGAGCACGACGTCAGCACTCAGGCCGCTGTCGATCGCGTTTCGCACCGAAGCTTTGGCCGACGCGGTGAAGATAGCGACGAGCGATACCAGGCTCAGCCCGATAACGAGCGCGGAGGCGGTCGCGGCGGTGCGGCGCGGATTGCGCATGGCGTTGCCGCGAGCGAGCGTGCCGGTGACCCCCATCCCGGCTGACAATGGCCATCCGACGGCGCGCGCCAGCAGACGGGCGAATGTCGCCGTAAGGATGACCGCGCCGACGAGGACCACGAACGCGCCGATACCGACGATTTGAATCTTGGCGAAGAAGTCGGTACGCGGGGTGACGACCAGTCCGTAGATGAGAACCGCAGTGCCGATTGCCAGTGTCAGTCCGCCGAAGGCCGCACGCCGATGGAGCGGCGCGGTGACCGGACGGACGTCGTTGATCGCGGCGATCGGCGGCGTGCGCGCCGCCCGCAACGCGGGAACGATCGATGCGAACACCGTCACGCCCACGCCCACGACGAATGACGCGGTGACCGTGCGCCCCAGGAGCACGAGCGGACCCTTGGGAGGTATGAACCCGAAGGAACCGATCAGCGTCAGCAACAGCCGCGCCAGGCCCAGTCCGAGCCCGACGCCGACCGCGGAAGCGAATGAACCGACCGTCACGGCTTCCGCGACGACCGAACCGATCACCTGTCGCCCGCTCGCGCCCATCGCCCGCATGAGCGCAAGTTCACGGGTGCGTTGCGCAAGGAGAATCACGAACGTGTTGAAGATGATGAAGCTCGCGACGACGACACCGAGCAGCGCGAAGCCGAGCAGCGCGTCGTTGAGGAAACCGAGCAGCCCGCGCACCGGCGCACCAAGATCCCGGGCCGCCTGCTCCGCGGAGACGACCTCGAATCCGGGACCGACCTCATTCGCCAGCTGATCTTCCAGCGCTCGCCGCGAAATCCCGGCACGGCCCTTCACATACACGAAGTCGAGTTGCCCGGGTATGCCAAACACGCGCTGCGCCGTCGGCAACTCGAATGCGACCGCCGTCACCGCGCCGAAATCGAATGTGGTGCCGAAGCCGAACAAGCCCACGACGCGAAACTTCTGCGCCGGCCCCTCGGGAGCCACGGTGACCGTGTCGCCGACCCCGAACTGATTGCGACGCGCCGTACCCTCGTCGATGACGATCTCGTTGTTCCCTCGGGGGGCGTGACTCTTGCCGTCGTGCACCAGGCGAAACGGACCGACCCGGGAGCTCGGGGCCCACGAGAAGCCGAGATTGGGCGTGCCGCCGTTCTGAATCGCCTTTCCGTCCTTGCCGAGAAGCTGCGCCTGACCAACCACAATGCCTTCGGCCGCTTCGAGGGAGGAGTCGTGGCGCACTTCTCCCAGGACAGCTTCGGGCATTCGAATGCGCTGGACGTTGCTACTCCCGACGAAGGGATTGCGCGCTCGCACCACGAGGTCGACGTTGGAAACCGTTTGATTGAAAATGCCGTTGAACGAACCCTGCAATGTGTCGGTCAACACATAGCTCGCGCTGACGAACGTCACCCCGAGCAGCACCGCAATTGCGGTGAGCGCGAGCCGCACCCTGCGGGCGAAGATGCCCTTGATCGTCGCCTTGAACATTTGCGCGCGGCCGCTCCTGCCCGGGGGTGAACGACCATCTTGACCGACCTGGCACGGGACGATCAGTCAGAAGATCGTTTCACGGGGGCGCCGGTTAGCATCGCCACGCGTCGCGCCTGGAAAGGGGAGATATGGGAGTCCTCGATGGTCACCGCGCCGTCGTCACCGGCGGCGCCTCCGGCATCGGGCGCGCGACTTGCCGGCGCATGGCGAGCGAAGGCGCCATGGTCGCGGTGCTCGACCGGGATGGCGAGGGAGCACAAACGGTCGCGGCCGAGCTCGACGGGCGTCCGTTCGCCGTCGATGTGACGGATCCGGTGGCGATCAAGCGAACGATCAACGCGGCGGCCGACGCGATGGGCGGCGTGTCGATCCTGTTCAACAATGCGGGGATCGGCGACTCGTCCGCGCTGCACGAGTACACCCTCGATCGCTGGAACGACATCATTGCCGTCAACCTGCACGGCGTGTACCACGGCATCCGCGCTGCCGCGCCGATCATGTTGGCGAACGGCGGCGGCGCGATTGTCAGCACGTCGTCGATCAGCGGCACACGACCGGCCGCCGGTGAAGGTCCCTACTCCGCAGCGAAGGCCGGCGTCGCCGCGCTGACCGCCGTGGCTGCGCTGGAGTACGCGCCCGACATCCGAGTCAACGCCGTCGCGCCGGGAATGATCCGCACCGCGCTCACCGAGCCGATCATCGAATACCTGCCCGAAGCGACCGCTGACCTGACGCGCGCGATTCCGCTGGGCCGTTGGGGCCAACCTGAGGACATCGCGGACGTCGTCGTCTTCCTGTGCTCTGACGGAGCGCGCTTCATCACCGGCCAGAACCTCGTAATAGACGGCGGAATGACACTGCACGGCTCGGGCGTCGACGTGCTCTCGCGTCACCTCGGCAGCGCCGTCAGGCCGGTCACGACGCCCGATTGACCCGCGCCTCGGGGCCCGCTGACTCAAGGTTTTTGGGCGGGAATGTTGACACTCTTCGTGTGACCACGAGGGCGGGAACGCTGCCAAATCGCCGAAATCTCGCGACGCGCCGGCTCGCCGTCGTCGCCGCGCCGGCTCGCCGCCTTCGCGATGGGCGTCGCGTGCGATCCGGTGGGAGTCGACCAACGGGTGGCCTACCCGGCGAGCGGTGCGGGCGCCACTCCCAACAACCAGGCGATCCACGACCTCCTCACCCTCGTGAATCTTGATCGGGCCGCCAACGGGATGCGGCCCCTTCCTGGGACGACCAGCTTGGCGGCCTCGCCGCATCCTGGAGTAGCCACATGGTGGAGACCGGCGTGTTCGAGCACCGTGACCTGGCCGCGGTGCTCGCCAGCAGCCCGTACGCCGGATGGCATGCCCTCGGCGAGAACGTCCTGGTCGGCGATTGCAGACTCACGGCTGCGGCGATGGAGACGGCCTGGATGGCCTCGCCGGGCCACCGCGCCAACATCCTGTCGGGCAGCTATTCGCGCATCGGCATCGGCGTCCAATGCAGCTGGGACGGGCGGGTCTGGGCCACGCAGGAGTTCGGCGGCTGACCGGTTTTGGGGGCTGCGGAAGTTCCCGCGCACCCGGCCACACTGGCCACTCTGGCCGCTTCCAGCGCCATACAGCACTATCCCCCCCTTGCAAACGCTGATAGCGACGGCTAAAAAGGGCGTTCTACCACTCAACGTGCTGAACCGCCCAGGATGGCCACTCTGCGTATTCGGCAGCTTCCAGCGCTCAACGGGCTCCGGGCCCTCGCCGTGGCCGCCGTGCTCTGTTATCACGGCGGGCTTCCTTGGGCCGCGGGCGGCTTCCTCGGCGTCGACGCGTTCTTCGTCGTCAGCGGCTTCCTGATCACCGGCCTGCTCCTGGCCGAGTGGAAAGAGACCGGCACCATCGCACTGGGCGCGTTCTGGGCCCGCCGCGCGCGGCGTCTGCTCCCCGCGCTCTTCCTCGTGCTCGGCGCGGTCGCGATTTACGCGGTCGCGTGGGCATCGCCCGACTCGCTCCGCCACATTCGCGGCGATGGGTACGCCGCGCTCGGCTACGTCGCGAACTGGCGGTTCATCTTCGCCGGCCAGTCGTACTTCGCCCAGTTCAGCGCGCCGTCGCCGCTGAAGCACATATGGTCGCTCGCGATCGAAGAGCAGTTCTATCTGGTGTGGCCGCTCATCGTCGTCGCGGTCCTGCGTTTCCGGCGGGGATCGCTGCGCACACTCGCCGGCGTGACGCTCGGGATGCTGCTCACCTCCGTTGCGCTCATGTTCGTCTTGTACCACCCGGGCCACGACCCGTCGCGCGTGTACTACGGCACCGACACCCGGGCGCAGTCGCTGCTCGTCGGTGCACTCCTCGCCATGGTGTTGATGCGACTGCAGGAGCCGCGCCGGCAGCGGTCCCGTGTGGTCTTGCATGGTTCCGCGCTCGCCGCGGCGGGACTGCTTGCTTGGGCTTGGGTCGCGACGTCGGAACGATCGTCGTTCCTCTACCGGGGCGGTTTCCTGATCGAGGCGGTGCTGGTCGCCATCGTCGTCGCCAGCGCCTGTCAACGCCGGCGAGGTCCGCTCGGCATCATGCTCTCGTGGTGGCCGTTGCAGTGGATCGGACTGATCTCATACGGCCTCTATCTCTGGCACTGGCCCGTGTTCGTCGTCCTCAGTCCCCAACGCAGCCACCTCGACGGCTACGTGCTGTTCGCGCTACGCGTCGCCGTCACCCTCCTTTTCGCAACGGTTTCGTACTACCTCGTCGAGCAGCCGATCCGCCGCGGCGCCTTGCACGGCTGGCGGGTGCGCATCGCCACGCCGGCGGTTGCGGCTGGAACGATGACGGCCATCATGGTCACGACTGCCGGGGCGGCCGCAGCGCCGGGGGAGATCTCGGCCGCCGAGTTGCGCCCACCAGCGCCGCGGACCGTTGTCGCGGGCGCGACAGCGACCGCGCCCCCGCCGATGCGCGTGCTGCTGGTCGGAGACTCGATGATGAACTCGCTCGCGCCGGGAGTCGACCGCTTGGCCGTGTCGCAGCACTTCGTGTCGTGGAACGCGTCGATCCCGGGCTGCGGGCTCAGCTCCGACGTCGGTGAGCAGTACACCGATACCTGGACGCCCGCCAGTTCACGGTGCTTCCCCCGTTGGCACGAACGCTGGCCACAACACATCACCGAGTACCACCCCGACGTCGTCGTTGCGCTGCTCGGCACGCACGACACCTTCGACCGGCTCATCAACGGCCACGACGTCCGCTTCGACAGTGAGGAGGGTGCGCGCCTGGCGCGCGACGAGCTGCAGCAGGCAGTTGATCTCCTCTCCGTCGAAGGCGCGCCGATCGTGTTGCTCACGTCGCCGTACCACGTGATGGGATGGCCGCAACCCATCACCGTGTCTCGCTCCCACTACAACCCCAAATGGATCGATCACTGGAACGACTTGCTCCGTCAAACCGCCGACACCAATCCCGGGCGCGTGCAGGTGCTCGACCTCAATCGATTCCTCGATCCGAACGGGCGCTGGACCGACACGGTCAACGACGTGCACGTGCGGGGTCCCGACCTCATGCATCTCAACGACGCCGGTGCCGACGTGACCGCGCAATGGCTGTTGCCGCAACTGCTCACGATTCGTGCCGCGGCTTGTTACGACGTGCCCCACCCACCGGGCACACCGGTACAAGCCGCGCTGCACAGGCCCGGACCGGCGTGCGCGCATGCCACGCCCGTCGACGCATTCGCCGACGCCACTGCCGGCGTACAACGCGCTGCCGCCCCCGCGCTCCCCACTACGTCGCGCGTGGATCATTAAGGCGCTCGCGCCGCACGCGACCGTCTCCCGCGTAGGCTCCGCGCGTGATGTCGGCATCGCTTCCCCGGCGCACGGCGCGAAGCGCTGCACTGGTCGTCGCCGCGGGCGCGTTGCTCCGGTTCCTGGCTCCTGATCTCGCGGTAACGGATCTCGCCCGCCTCTACGATCTCCGCCACATCAGCCCGGGCGCGCCGCCCTACTTCGCGCACGGGCTCGAGTACCCGAGCGTCACGGGACTCGTCATCTACATCGGTGGACTCGCCGGCGACACGCCGCGCTCTCGATTCCTCGCCAACACCGTGATGCTGGTCGCCGCCGCCGCGGTGATCGGCTACGCGCTCGGTCGCCGACACCCGGCGACCGCAATGCGGTTTTCGCGCGCGCCGACGCTCGCGTTGTACGGATCGCTCAACTGGGATCTCGTGGCCGTCCTGCCCGCCACGTTGGGACTCTTCGCCGCCGAATCGGGTGCGCTGGCCACGGCGGGAGTGCTCCTCGGACTCGGCGCGTCGGCGAAGCTCTACCCCGCTCTCTTCGTACCCGTCATCGCGGCGGGGCGATGGGCTCGCGGCGACCGCCGCGGTGCGGCAACCGTCAGCGGCGCGGCGATTCTCACCATCGTCGCGTGCAACGCGCCCCTTGCGTTTGCACCCGACGCCTTTAGTTCCTTCTTCCACTTCCACGGACGCCGGGCACCCACCTGGGGCACGCTGTGGTTCTACGCGACCCGGACGCCACACCTCGAACCTTGGGTCTCGCGCGCCGACCTCCCGGCGATCGGCACCGTCATCACCGTCGTCGTGACCGCGAGCGTGCTCGCCTGGTGCACAGTCGCCTGCCTGCGCCGCCGCCTCGATCCGATCCCCGCCTGCGCCGTCGTACTGATCGGCTTCCTCTTCGCGAACAAGGTGTACTCGCCGCAGTACGACCTGTGGCTGCTCCCCTTCTTCGCGTTGTTGCCGCTCAGTCGCACGCGCTATCGCCAGTTCCTCGTCGTCGACGCCTTGATGTTCGTGGTCGTGTGGGGCGTGGTCGGCGCGTTCAGCCTCGACCACCACAGCGTCGCGCCGTACGTCATCGGTCCCGTCGTGCTCTTCCGAGCCCTCGTGCTGCTTGCGACCGCCCGCGACCTCGTGAAGCTCCCTGCTGGGGTGACCACCGCATCATCACCGTCGCCCGCATGACGGTGGCTGGTTACTCCACGCGGCGAACGCTCGTGCGCCGACCAGAGGCACTGGCAAACACCGGCGCGGCGATCGACGCGAGGAGGCCGATCACGCCGACGCCGATGAAGAACCACCCGTTTCTGTCGAGCACCCCGAGCCGGGGATAGAGATCTTTTCGAGCGACACCGGCCACGATCAGTATCCCGAAGACGAGCGCGGCCACGCTCAGCAGGCCCATCAACGAGCGCTCTGCACCGGGCACCAGCGCCGCCAGCAGCATCAGCACGCCGAACGCGAGTTCGATCCCGGCGAGCAGCGGCGTGTGGTACATGCCGGCCACCTTGGCGACGGGTCGATACCAGTCGTCAACGCCGGTGTCGCCGAGCGCGACCGCGCCGAGCACGATGAAGCCGATGCCGATGACGGCGGCGATCAACTGTGCCGGGCTCCAGCTCCAGTAGCGAGACGCAACGGGACGCTCCTCGTAGACATCCTCTCGAACCGCTGGATCACGCATCTCGCACGCTCCTCGATTCGAGGATAGTCCACTGGACTCGTACCCACCCGGAATGGATTTCCATACGCGGCTCGTGAGCGACGAATTGCCGCGAACCGGCACAGCGCGGGTACCAAGATCCCCCGTCGCGGGCGGCGGGAGGAAGTCATGTCACGCGAGCCCGTTGCCCCTCGGCCCTCCGACGACGTGCGGGAGCTGCGCCTCGCGCTGGTCTGCCACGGCGGCGTCTCCTTGGCGATCTACATGCATGGTGTCACCAAGGAGATCCACAAGCTGGTACGGGCCTCGACGGCGTTCGAGCACGACCCGACGCACAACCCCGTTCGCAGACCACGAGACCGAGCACGTCTATTGGGAAGGACGGGGAATCGACGAGCTCGAAAGCCAGCTCGTCGATGTAACACCACCACCAGTCTTCACCCGGCTCGAACGACTGGATGATCGGATGCGCGCTCGCGTGGAAGTGCTTCGTCGCATGGCGCCCCGGTGAGTTGTCGCAGCAGCCGACGCAAGTGTGCGGTCTGTGGAGCGGACGACGGGATTCGAACCCGCGACCTCAACCTTGGCAAGGTTGCGCTCTACCAACTGAGCCACGTCCGCGCGAGGAATCGAGAATAGCGCGCCCGGTCGCCCGAGCGACTTCTCACGTGCCCGCCATGCGGGTCACGACAGGGGCGAACGCCTCGGTGTTGTCATCGCCGATGATGACGTATGACACACCCCACTCGTCGCGTCGCTGCACGAGCTGATCGCAGATCTCGTCGACCGTGCCCACCAGCGCGACGCCCGACTCGAGCGCCTCGTCTGCAGTGAGCCCGAAACCCGGGGCCATCGATTCGGCGAGGGCGCGCCGGTCGTCGGTGACGGCGACCATGAAGTAGCGGATCTGCAACTCGATCTGGTCGAAACGCTCCCCCGCGCCCTCACGAACCCACTCGATCTTTTGGGCAGTGAGATCGGCGAGCGAGGACTGCACCGCCTCGGCTGTCACCGCGCCGGCACGCAGGTTGGGATTGATGCCGACGATGTCGGCCTCGCGGCCCGCGAGCGACAACACCTTTCGGCCACCACCACCCACGAGGACCGGTGGGTGCGGCTGCTGCACCGGCTTCGGCGTCGCGTCATAGTCGCCGATCGTGTAGTGCTCGCCCGAGAAGCTGAACGCCCCGGGCGACCAACATCGCTTGATGACGGCGATCGCCTCGGCCAGCCGGGCGATGCGCGTACCGGGCGAGTCGTACACGAGGTCGAGCGCGTCGTAGTCGACTTTCAGCCACCCGGCACCGATCCCGAGCTCGACGCGCCCGTCGGATAGCAGATCGATCGTCGCGGCCTCTTTGGCGACGACCGCCGGGTGGCGATAGTCGTTGCCGAGCACGAGTGTGCCCACGCGCAATGTCGTGGTCGCCTCCGCGGCCGCGGCCAGCGTAACCATCGGCGCAAGCTGCGTGTCGACGAAGTGGTCGGGCACATACAGCGTCGAGTAGCCGATCGCCTCGATCGCGCGCACGCGCTCTCGAAACTCACTGCCCGATGTGACCGGACCGCATTGCACCCCGAACCGGAACTGCTTCGCCACGCGTCCTCCTCCGTCGGCGGGCTAGCTGCCGGCGAGCTTGGCGAGCACGGGGGCGAACTGGGCCATCGCCTCGTGTGGGATCACGTGATAGCTCATCTGCCAGCGCTCACGGCGCGCTTCGAGCAACTCCACCATCTCGCACTGGGTACCGACGAGGGTGACGGGCGCGTCGAGTGCCTCCTTCGGCGACACGCCGAAGCCCCCGGCCATCACGTCGGCGATCGAGCGCGCATCGTCGGTGAAGTGCACGAAGCCGACGAGGGTCTGGATCTCGAGGTCGTCGAAGTGGTCGCCGGCGGCGTTGCGTACGGCCGCGAGCTTCTCGTCGGTGCGGGCCGGCGCGAGCGAGTTGGCGGCGTCGCTCGACTCGCCTTCGCCGCTGCGCAGGTTGGCATTGATGCCGATGATCTGCGCTTCGTGCGCCGCCAGCGCGAGCACTTTGGGTGCACCGCCACCGATGATGAATGGTGGGTGCGGCCGTTGCACCGGTTTGGGGTGACCGTCCAGCTCGTTAATCGTGTAGTGCTCCCCTTGGAACGTGAACGGGCCGTTCGCAAAGAGACCCTTCAGCACCGTGATCGATTCGGCGAGCCGGGCGATGCGCACGCCGGCACGGTCGAGCGGCAGGCCGGCCTTCTCGTAATCGGCGGTCATCCAGCCCGCGCCGAGGCCGAGCTCTAGGCGCCCGTTCGACAGGAGATCGAGCGTGGCGGCCTCTCGCGCCAACACGACCGGATGCTTGTAGTCGTTGCCGAGTACGAGTGGGCCGATGCGGAGCTCGGTGGTGACGGCCGCCGCGGTCGCGAGCGCGGGCACGGGCGCGAGTGGATGATCGACGAAATGGTCGGCCACGAACAACGTGGAGTACCCGAGGTCTTCCGCGTGACGCGCGGTCTCACGGAACTCCTGCGCGGACTCGGTCCGCGACACCATCACGCCAAAGCGAAACTTCCTGCCATGCGGCATGGGCCGCAGGCTATCCGCCCACCTGACGGCTGCGTCAGGTGCCGCTGGTCAGCGCCCCCGTTCAGCGGCCGGTGGAGCCGAAGCCCTTGATGTTGCGCTCGCTGCGACCAAGGTCGTCGACCTCGATCCACTCGATCAGCTCGTATCGCTGCACAACGAGCTGCGCGATGCGATCGCCCCGATGGACGCGGTACTCGGTCTCGGGATCAGTGTTGACCAGCAGCACCTTGAGCTCGTCGCGGTATCCCGGGTCGATGAGTCCGGGGGTGTTGAGACACGTCACGCCGTGGCGCAGCGCGAGGCCCGAGCGCGGCTGCACGAAACCCGCGAACCCCGGTGGGATCGCGACCGCGACGCCGGTCGGCACGAGCTCGCGTCCTCCCCCGGCCGGCAGCACCGCATCGATGCGGGCGTGGAGGTCGTACCCCGCGTCGTCGGGATGCTGCGACGCCGGCAGCGGCAGCTCGGGGTCGAGGCGCTGGATCTCGACGTGCACGCCGGTTCAAACCTCGAGATCGCCCGCGAGCTCGGCGCGCTGCTTGTCGCTGAGCTCCACGACGGCGTCGTACGCCGGATGATCGATGACAAGGCGCGTGCCAGGCTGCTCGCGAAACGACGCGATCTGTTCAGCCGAGAACGGGAACTTCAGGTAGTGCACGGTCGTGGTGATCTCGTCGCGTGTGAGGCGTTCTTCGTCTTGGGGGACGCACGACGCACGCGACCCGTCGGGAAGCCAGAAGCTCACCGCGCGTTGGATTCCCACGAGCTTCGGCAGCCATTTCTTCAGCTGCTCGTCGCCGGTGAGCTCGAGGAACAACGTGGCCGACAGCTCGCGACCATCAGGAATCAGCGCGTTGTAGGTGCTGAGCTCATGCTCAATCTGCGCGTCGGTCATGAGCCGCTCGATGCGCGCCATCTCCTGGATCTGGAACCGCATGGTCTCGGTGTTCTCGAACACGAGCATGACCAAGTCACCGAGTTGCACTCGTCGCAGCTTCTTCATCGCGATGATCTGCTTGCGGAACTCGTCGCGTTCGCGCTCGTACGCCCGTAGATCCTTGATGTCGTCGAGGCTCAGTTTCCGCATCACGCGCCGTCCGCGCTGGTGCCATCGAGGCCGTACGCACGAGCGAGTACCTGCATCGGATGCAACGGCGTCCGATCGGTGCCTTCTGTAATTGCCGTGTTGGCGAGATGACAGTCGCCCGCCACGAGCTCTGCGTCGGCCTTGCTCACTGCTTCCATCAGGGGTTTGGCGATCCGCTTCGCCATCTCGACGTTCTCGGCGCGTAGCCCCCACGTGCCGTCAATCGCGGCGCAGCGCTCGATCATCGTGACCTTCGCGCCGGTGAGCTCCATGAGCTGCTTGCTCTTCGGGCCCATTTGCTGGGCCCGGTAATGGCACGCCGCCTGCCACGTGATCGTGCCGTACGTCTTGCCGTCGAAGTCGGTGTCGAGCGGCTGCTCCTTGTGTCGCTCCATCAAGTACTCCGAGGCGTCGAACGTATGCTCGGCGAGCAGGCGGGCGTCGTCGGTACCGAGAAAGTCGCCGTACTCGTTCTTCAGCACGTACGCGCAGGTCGGTTGGGGCACCACGACGTCGCGGCCCGCCTTGACTGCACCGACGAGCGCGGCGACGTTGCGCTTCGCGTGCTCCTCGAACTTCGGCACGTCACCGGCGTCGAGCCACGGCATGCCGCAGCACACTTGACCCGAGGCGAGCTCGCACGCGATGCCGTTGCGCTCATAGACACCGACCATCGCCTTGCCGATCTCGGGATCCTGGTACTCGACCAGGCAGGTCGGGAACAGCGCAACGGTGCCGCGCCGGGCATCGGGCGCGGGCCGTTGGCGCCGGCGGAACCATTTGGAGAAGCGCACCTTCGTGAAGCTCGGCAGCAGACGGTCCTTCGCGATGCCGGTGGTCTTCTCCATCAGGCCGCGGACGAATCCGACATCGTTCATGGTGTTGACGATCGGTGCCAGCGCGGTCGCGACCTTGCCCTGTAGGTCGGTTCGAGCAAGCAACTTCGCGCTGCGCGACACGTCACCGGCGCGATCCTGGATGGCGAGCGACCGCAGCATCAAGCGCGGGAAGTCGACGACCCACTCCTGGCCCCGCTCCGGCGTGTATGGACAGACCACGAAACACAGCTTGCACTGGTAGCACTCGTCAACGACGTGGCGGTGCTCGCGGTCGGTCATCGCCGGCACGTCGTCCTCGTGGTTCGTGTCGATGATGCGGAACAGGTCCTTGAAGCTCGGGCAGAGCTTGACGCAGATGCGGCAGTCGCTACAGATCTGGAACGTACGGTCGCGTTCGGCCCGCGCGTCAGCCGGGTCGAAGTAGTTCGCGTGGAGCGGGTCGTAGAGATGCGCGGTCATCGCGGTGCCCCCTCGCGCTCCGGCGTCGCAGACCCGCATCGGCCGCGGTGCTGCGACGCCAAGATCGGCCGGTCAGGTGGTCAGCGACTCCAGGCCCTGCGAGAACCGACCCGCGTGACTCTTCTCGGCGCGTGCCAGCACCTCGAGCCACTCGGCGATCTCGTCGAAGCCTTCGTCGCGCGCGGTGCGGGCAAACCCCGGGTACATCTCGGTGTACTCGTACGTCTCGCCCTCGACAGCCGATTTGAGGTTGTCGCTGGTCGCGCCGACGGCAACGCCGGTCACCGGGTCGCCGACTTCCGACAGAAAGTCGAAGTGGCCGAATGCGTGGCCGGTCTCGCCTTCCGCGACCGAGCGGAACAGCGCAGCGATGTCCGCGTAGCCCTCGACGTCGGCCTTCTGCGCGAAATACAGGTACCGCCGGTTGGCCTGGCTCTCGCCGGCGAACGCCTCTTTGAGGTTCGTGTGGGTCTTGGTGCCGTTCAGTTCGGGCATGCCTCGCTCCTTGTCGGTTGTGATGGTCAACGAATAGCTGAGCTCGCGCCGAAAGCGCACTCCTCGCAGAGCCCGCGGAAGTTGACGTCGACGGACTCGACGGAGAAACCGTCGCGATGTCGCGCGGGGACACGTAACGCGGGGAAGTCGACCTCGAGATCACGCACCTTGCCGCAGTTGGTGCACACGAGGTGGTGATGCGGTGTCACGTTGGGGTCGACCCGCGCGCTACCGGTGCCGAGGTCGATGAGCTCGACTTCGCCCATGGCTTCGAGATCGTGGACGGTTTGGTACACGGTCTTCAGCGAGATCGTCGGCATCTGCGCTCGTGCCCGTTCGTAGAGTGCATCCACTGTCGGATGCCCGTCGTTGGCGTGCAGCAAACGGAAGATGCACTGGCGCTGGGGCGTCACCCGCAGGCCTTGCGCACGAAACGCGGCGGTCAGTGCCTCGACGGTTTTCATGACGATCACTTTCTATCAACAATCGTTTACCATAAGCAAGGAACGTGTCCTGAGTCACAAACCGCCCCTCTTGGCCGCTGCCATCACGACGCTTCGCCCAGAAGGACCTGAAGTGCGACCGGGCGGATCCAAGCTGAGAGACGAAATGCGACGAGTGGTGACTGGGGTAGCGGCGGCCGCAGCGATCGGATTGCTCACAACCGGCGCACCGATGGCAAGCGCGGCGACGTCCGGTACGCCGAAGGTTTCCGTCGTCACCGCGTCCAGTCGAGCGTCGATCAGGCGTCGGTGCTCCGAGCAGTGAAGACGTCGCTCGCCGATCTCGACGTCGGCCCCTGGAAGCTGTTCCAAACCACTCTCGGCGACGGCCGGCGCGATCTCGATCCCACCCGCATGTTCTACGAGTGCACGTCGCTCGGTGGCGTGCTCGGTGGCGTGCTCGGTGGCGTGCTCGGCGCCGCGACGGTCGCGCTCTCACTCGAGCTCGACGGCGCCGCGCTTCAAGTCTCCGGTGTCGGCGTGATACACGACGTCACCGAGACGTTCTTCCGGGAACACGGTCTCAACGAGAGCGGCGTCGGGTTCCGCGCCGTGATCCCTGCGAAGGCGACTGCAGGCGAGGATGGGTTCCTCATCGCGGCGGCGCAGCAGCTCGTCGACATCGGCGACGCTGTCAACTTCGTCGATCGCATCCCGTGCATCGCACGCCGGTACTGGTGCCGTACGCGCTCGATGACGACACGGTCGACACCAGAGCACCCAGGCGCTTGCCGAGCTCGCTCAGCTTCCCGTCATCGACAAGGTCCTCCGGCCGGCGCCGTTCCTGCCGAAGTCGACGACCGTGCCCGACTCGGGGATCGTGCAGGTCGACACGAGTACGGTCAGCGGCTTGTCGGGTCCGTTCTTCGGTCCGCTGCGTCAAGTCCTCCGCCACGCCATCGGTGTCGGCAATCAGTCGGAGTTCAAAATCAGACAGTGGCTCGGCAATCGCCTCGCGGCGCTCGGGTCACAGCCCTGAGGCCGGGCCGGTCGTGACGGGCCGGCTCGCATATGACACGCTCGTCAGATGGCGCGCGTAAGGCTCCCGATCATCGACGCCGACGGCCATGTGTTCGAGCCGTTCGCGATGTGGCCCGAACGACTGCCGGCCGAGTTCCACGACCGCATGTGGCGCCGCGTGCGCGACGACCAGGGACGCGAGCAAGTGCTCTTCTACGGCCGTCCCACCAACATGGAGTGGACGGTGGGCACGCTGTGCACGCCGGGCGGTCTCTCGGCGCAAATGGGCGCGCTCGATCTGGATCTCGATACCGATGTCGATCGAGGCGTCGACGACCCGGCCCGACGGGTCGCGCTGATGGACGAGCAGGGCATCGCCGTCAGCGTGCTCTTCCCCACGATGACGCTCGGCCTCGACGACATTCCCGAAGTCGACTTCCGCCACGCGTACGCGCACGCGTACAACTCGTGGATCGCCGACTTCTGTCGTCACGATCCCGTCCGGCTGCGGTGGGCCGCGGTGCTACCCCTCGCCGACGTCGACTGGACCGTGCGCGAGCTCGAATTGGCCCTCGACGCCGGCGCGAGCACCGTGATGCTCTCCCCCATCCCAACGCCCGATCGTCGCAACCTCGGCAGTACCGACCTCGATCCCCTGTGGGCACGACTGCAAGAAGCCGGCATGCCCGCGGTGGTACACGCCTCCAACCCCGGGAGCCCGTCCCTCGGCATGCACAGGCTGTGGGCCAATCGCACGCAGTGGCACATGGGGGTGCCGTTCCAACTCGCGATCGGTGTGATGTACGTGCTCGACGGCGGTGTGCTCGAGCGTTTCCCGCGACTCGAGATCGGCTTCTTCGAGGGCGACGTGGGCTGGCTTCCCCACTGGCTCGGCCGCCTCGACGAGGCCTACGACAAGATGGCACTCGTGTCGACCGTGCCGGCGCGCAGCGCGGTCGAGCAGTTCCGGACCCAGTGCGTCATCTCCGGTGAACCAGCTGACCGCGGGCTCGCGCTCACCGTCGACCTCGTCGGCGCGGACCGGGTGCTGTGGGCCAGCGATTGGCCGCACCAAGACGGCGCGTGGCCGGATCCGATCGCGATTCTGCGCGATCGCGACGACCTCGGGGATGCGCAGAAGCGCGCCATGTTCGTCGATGGTCCGGCCCGTTTCTACGGCATCGACCTCGACGCGGTGCTCGCACACCTCGGCGACGGCTGGCGAGTCGACGCGGATGTGGCCGCGCTCGCCGGCATGATGCCAGCGCCGGTCTGATGCGCGCCGCCGAGCACGATCTCGTCGTGCGCGGCGCGGTCGTCGTCGACGGCACCGGCACCGCGGGCCGCGACGGCGACGTGGCGATCTCGGACGGTGTCATCACGCACGTCGGCACGGTCGCCGGTACGGGCAGTGAGGAAATCGACGCCAGGGATCTGGTCGTCGCACCCGGCTTCATCGATCCACACACGCATCTCGACGCCAACCTGTTCTGGGACGCCGACCTCACCCCGTCGTCGAGCTATGGCGTCACCACCGTCGTCACCGGCAATTGCGGGTACTGCCTCGCACCCCTTGATGACGACGGCCGCGACTACGTGCTCGACACGATGAGCGCGGTCGAACAAATCCCACGCGACGCGATCGACGAGGGCGTGCCGCTCGACTGGCAGTCACTCGACGACTACTTCGCGCGTCTGTCCGGTACTCCGTCGTTGCTCAACTGGGCCACGCACGTCGGACACGTGCCGATCCGTACCGCCGTGCTCGGACCGGCCGACGCGCACCAGCGCGCCGCCACGGCCGACGAGATCGATCGAATGTGTTCGCTCGTTCGCCGCGGCCTCGAGCTCGGCGCGCTCGGATTCACGACCGACCAGGTGGTCGGCAACGTCGGGCCGCAGGGCACGCAACTGCCGGGTCAGGTGTGCGATGACGACGAGCTCCTCGCCATCGCGCGCACGCTCGGCGAGGGGCGCGGCCCCGGATGGTTCGCGATGGCGCCGGCCGCGTTGCTCCAGGGACGCTCGGAGCGCCAGAGCGACCTGGGCTGGCACGAAGAGCTCGCGTCGGCCAGCGGGAAAGCGGTCGTGGTCGGACCGTGCTTCGATCATTTCGACGACCCGGGTGTCGGCCATGACCTGATGGACGAGCTGGTGGCGCGACGTCGACCCGGCGTGACGGTCGTGCCGCAGGTTTCGGTGTTCACGTCCGAGCTGTGGCAGCGTCTGGACAACAACCCGCTGTTGGTACGGGTGCTCCCGACTCTTCGACGCGCGGTTCGCGCCAACGGTGCCGACGGGCTGCGCCGGGTCGCGGGCGACGAGTCCACACGGGCGCGCCTACGCGAGGAAGGCGCGGCAATCGCACCCAACCTCGTGTTCTCCGGGCGTTGGGACCACGTACTGGTGCGGGCGTCGCCGACGCATCCGGAGCTGGTCGATCGCGACCTGGCAACGATCGCGGCCGAGCAGCGGGTCGCGCCGGTCGACGTGCTCCTCGACGTCGCGCTCGCCGACGACTTCGCCACCCAGTTCGCCACGCTCATGCGCAACACCGACGATCACGAGACCGGCCGGTTGCTCGCGCATCCGGCGGCGATGATCGGCGCGTCTGACGCCGGCGCGCACGTGCTGTCCAACACCAACAGCTGCTTCGCGGTATGGACGCTCCAGCACTGGGTGCGGGAGCGCGGTGTGCTCACGCTCGAGCGGGCGGTGCAGATGCTCAGCGCGGATCAGGCCGACCTGCTCGGCCTCGCGGACCGGGGACGCATCGCACCCGGGCTCGCAGCCGACCTCGTCCTCTTCGATCCCGATCGAATCGCGACCACGGGCGTGCGCTACGTCGACGACCAACCTGCCGGCGGCACCCGTCTCATCACCGATGCGACCGGCGTTGCGGCCAGCATCGTCAACGGCGTGCTCGCGACGCGCGAAGGGCGGAGTACGGGCGCGCGCGCGGGGCGGTTCCTTCGGGCCACGTAGCCGCCGTCGATCAGCCGGACGGCGGGCGCTCGGCCCGGCCGGAATCACCCGTCATCGCGTGCGTTGGATGTATGCCGTTCGGAGCTGCGGCTTCCGGACCTTTCCGTTGGGGTCACGCGGCAACTCGTCGACGAACTCGACGATGCGCGGGCGCTTGTAGTCGGCGAGTCGGTCGCGAACCCAGTTGATGACGGCGGTCTCGCCGATCATCGCACCGGCCGACGGTTGCACCACGGCGTACAGCACCTCACCCCACTGGTGGTCGGGCACGCCGAGCACTGCGCAGTCGACGATCTCGGGATGCTGATGCAGCACGTCTTCTATCTCGCGCGGGTAGATGTTGACGCCACCCGAGATCACCATGTCGCTCTTGCGATCGGTGAGATACAGGTAGCCGTCATCGTCGAGGTAGCCGGCATCGCCGACCGTGAACCACTCCCCCCGGTGCGCGGCGGCGGTCTTGTCGCGGTCGTTGTGGTAACAGAAACTCGACGCGGCCGGCTTCGTGTACACGGTGCCGACCTCGCCGGCCGGGAGCTCCTCGCCGTCGTCGTCAAAGATCGCGAACTCGTTGCCCGGGTACGGACGCCCGACGCTCCCGGGATGCTTGAGCCATTCCCGGGGGCTGATGACCGTGCCGCCGCCCTCGGACGCGCCGTAGTACTCCCACACCTTGTCCGGACCGACGAACTCCATGAACGCGCGCTTGAGTGGCACCGGACACGGGGCCGCCGCGTGCACGACCATCTTGAGCGATGAGAGGTCGTAGCCGTCGCGTATCGCGGCGCCCAGCGAGAGGATGCGGGTGAAGTTGGCCGGCACCATGTGGGTATTCGTGACGTGCCAACGCTCGATCAGCGCCAGCGCCTCTTTCGCGTCCCACTTCGACATGATGACAACCGTCGCGCCGAACGCGAGATGCATCTGCGACCATGCGAACGGTCCCGCGTGGTACATCGGACCCACGAGCAGATGCACGTCGTCGGGACCGAGGTTCCAGCGACCGGCCATCGCGGCCCACCCCGCGGCTCGGCGGCGGAAGTCGTCGTCGCCCATCGCGATGCCCTTGGGGCGACCGGTCGTGCCCGACGTGTACGCCATCGTCGTGGGCCAGCCGTCACCGGGGTCGTCGACCTCGCCCTGTACCGCCACGGCGTCGAGCGCGGCCTCGTAGTCGCCACCGTCACCGACAACGAGCCGCGTGACGTCGGTAGCAGTCGCGAGCGCCGGGAGAAGATCCTCGGCCGCCACGACCGCACGCGCACCCGAGTCGTGCACGACCCAGCCGGCCTCGTCGGCCTTGAAGTGCGTATTGACGGGCACGACGATCGCGCCGAGGCGGCCGCAGCCGTGCGCGACCTCGAAGAACTCGAACGAGTTGGGCAGCATGATCGCCACCCGATCGCCTCGTGTCACGCCCAGCGCGGCCAGCGCGTGGGCGACCCGCCGCGCGCGCTCGTCGAGCTGCGAGTACGTCAAGCTCAGCTCACCGTGGCGGAGGATGAGCTTGTCGGGCTGGACGCGCGCGTGGGCGATGAGTCCTGCGGTCGCCTGGTTGCTCTCGTCCGGCATGAGAGTCATCATGCCGCGACTCGACCGAAAGGACGAAAGCCGGCTCATGGGGCTCCTCGTCGGTGACATCGTGCGTCACGCGGCGCAGGTTGCGCCCCAACGGCTCGCGGCGACGCTCGGCGACGAAGAGCTCACCTTCGCTGCGCTCGATGCGACTTCCAACCGCACCGCGCACGCGTTGTCCGACCTCGGGGTCACCCATGGCGCTCGTGTGGCGTGGTGGGGCGATACCGCCCTCACTGCGATGCCGATCTTTGGCGCGCTGGCGAAGCTCGGTGCCGTGTTCGCGCCCGTCAGCGCCCGTCTCGGCGTCTCCGAAGCCACAGCGGTGCTCGAGTACGCACGACCGCGGCTGCTCATCGCCGACGACCGCGCGCTCGCCGATGCGACTTCGACGATCGACGTGCCCTCGATCTCCACCCGCGACCTCGTGAGACGAGCCGACGCCGCGAGCGCAATCGACGTCGACGCACCCGGGCTCGACGAACGAGACCCGCACGTCATCTTCTTCACCAGCGGCAGTACCGGCCGGCCCAAAGGTGTCGTCCTGTCCCACCGGGTCAACTACCTCCGCAGCTTTCCATCGCTCGCCGCCGCAGCCGACGGCGGCACGGTGTGCATGTTCCCGCTGTTCCACATGGCGGGCTGGTCACTGACGCTCGGTGCGTGGCAGACCCGGAGCGCGATCCATCTCATGGGCACTGCCGACGCGGAATCGCTGTTGCACGCGGCTGAGCGCCGTCGCGCCGCGCGGCTGTACGCGATACCGGCCGTCTGGTCGCGCATGCTCGATCATGGAATCGCGCGCTACGACCTCGCCGCGCTGCGGGAGGCCGACACCGGCACGTCGGCGACCACGCCGGAGCTCGTCGCCGCGATTCGCGCCGCGCTGCCCCACACCGTCACGCGCATCTTTTACGGCAACACCGAGGCCGGTGCCGGTACGGTGCTGCCGCACGAGGACGTGCTGCGCAAGCCCGGAAGCGTGGGCCTCCCCCATCCCGGAGTGTCCGTGCGTCTGAGTGACGCCGGTGAGGTCTGCATCCGCAGCGAGCTGCTGATGGACGGTTACTTCGACGATCCCGACGCAACCGCAGCGGCATTGCGCGACGGCTGGTACCACTCCGGCGATGTGGGCGTGCTCGACGACGAAGGGTACCTCTCGATCGTCGGGCGCCTCCGGGATGTGATCCGCACCGGCGGCGAAACGGTTGCGCCGGCAGAGGTCGAATCCGTGCTCGCCGAGCATGCTGCGATCGCCGAGGTCGCGGTGGTCGGCGTTGCCGATCCGCAGTGGGGCGAGACCGTGTGTGCGGTGGTGGTCGCCGACTCGGGCGCACCCGTTCCGAGCCTCGAGGAGTTGCGCGCGTTCTGCGAAGGTCGCCTCGCGCCGTTCAAGCATCCCCGCCGGATCGAGGTCGTCGACGCGCTGCCCCGCACCGCGGCGACCGGCCAGGTCCAGCGCACCCTCCTCGTCGAGCGGATCGGCGCCGCCCGCGCCCGGAGTAGGCCTTCCCCATAAAAGAGCCGCCCTGGTGCGAACGAGGGCTTGCCGACCGACCGGTAGCGGCCGGTCGCGATCGGGAATATGATTCCGGATATGCAGAACGTCGTTCCTGCGGTGGAGCCCTCGCTGACCGCGCAGGCCACCACCCGTTCGCTGGCCGACCGGCGTGTCGTCTACGAGCACGAGGTGCAGGCGCTTGTCGACGCGACGTACGCGGTGATGCGCCGCACCGGCAGCATCGAGCCGCGCGTGAGCGACATCGTGCGGCGCGCCGGGTTGTCGAACCAGGCCTTCTACCGCCACTTCCGCAGCAAGGACGAGCTCTTGCTCGCGGTGCTCGACGACGGGCAGCGCCGGCTCGTCGATTACCTGGAGCACCGGATGGCCGGCGCACACAATTCTCTGCAACAGGTCCGGCGTTGGATCGAGGGCGTCATGGAGCAGGCGCGGAATCCCGACGCCGCGGCCAACACCCGGCCGTTCGCGTTGCACGCGAGCCGCCTCGCCGACCAGTTTCCCGGCGAGACCGCGCATTCTCGCGAGCTGCTCGTCCGCCCTCTGCGCGACGCGATCACGGCCGCTGGTGGCGACGCCCAGCGAGACGCCGACGCGGTGTACCACCTGACGATGGGCTCCATGCACGATGCGCTCGTCCGATCGGAGACACCGTCGAAGCGTGACGTCGAGCACCTCGTGCAGTTCGCATTGGGGGGCATCAGTGGAACGTGAGGTCTTGCTCACCGGGATCGGCGGCCAAGGAGTGCAGCTCGCCGCGCAAGTCATCGCGCGCGCCGCGACCCTCGAGGGACGCAACGTCATGCTGTTCGGTGTCTACGCCGGCGCGATGCGCGGCATGAACACCGATGCGACAGTCGTGGTCGGCCACGGTCCGCTCGTCGCTCCCCCGTTGGTGTCCCACACCTGGTCCGCGATCGCCATGCACGACAAGTTCTGGACTCCCCTCGCCGCGAAGCTGCGACCAGGTGCCCTCGTACTCGTCAACGACGCGACGTTCGAAACCGCGCTCGACACCGACGCGTATCAAGTCATCCGAGTACCGGCGACCGACGTTGCGGCAGAGCTCGGCAACGAGCTCGGGGCTTCGATGGTGATGGCGGGCGCCTACGTCGGGATCACGGGCCTCGTCAGTCTCGAATCGACCGTCGAGGCCATGCGACAGTCGATCCCGCCCTACCGCACCCAACACATCGCGGCCAACGAGCTCGCGATCGGCGCGGGATTCGAACGAGCCGATCGGCTTGCGGCGCCGGCATGGCCCGAAACGGTGGTGGCGACATGACAGCCGAGACGATCAAGAGTCGCGGCACGATCACGATCGACGTCGAGACCTGCAAGGGCTGCGAACTGTGCATCACCGCGTGTCCGCCGCGCGTGCTGTCGATGTCGAACGACGTCAACCACCTCGGGTATCGCTACCCGCAGCTCCATCCGGGCTGTACCGGCTGTGCGGCATGTCTGCTGGTGTGCCCCGATTTCGTGTTTCGTGTGTTCCGCTTCGACACGCCCGTGGTCACCGAGATCGAGGTGGCGCAATGACGGTCACGGCACCGGCCACCGGCCGGCGGCTCATGGAAGGCTCGGAGGCCATCGCCACCGCGGCGATCGCAGCCGGCTGCCGGTTCTTTGCCGGGTACCCGATGACGCCCTTCACCGAGGTACTCGAGCACTTCGCGAAGCAGCTCCCTGGCGCCGGTGGCGTGTGCATCAACGCGGAGAGCGAGCTCGAGGCGGTCGGCATGGCGTGGGGGGCGCTCGCGACGGGCACCCGGGCCGCTACCGGGTCGACCGGCCAGGGCCTGTCGCTGATGCAGGAGTCGTTCAGCGAGATCACGCTGGCGGAGCTGCCGCTGGTCATCTTCAACATGGCCCGCGGCGGCCAGGACTACTTCCAGGCGACGCGGGGCGGCGGCCACGGCGACTACCGGCATCTCGTGCTCGCGCCGATGGATATCGCCGAGGCGGTCGAGCTCACGCAGCTTGCGTTTCATCTCGCCGATCGATGGCGCAATCCGGTGCTCGTCTACGGCGACTATCTCCTCGCGCACACCCAAGAGTCGGTCGGCGTCGCGCCCATTGACTTCGGCGACGTCGCGGCGAAGGCGTGGGCGGTCGACGGTTCACTCGGCGGGTCGGGACGCTCCCGCAGCGTGTCGCCGCTCGGCTTCGGCAAGCACGGCCAGGAGAGTCCGGGCATCGAGCGTCACTTGCGTCGGATCGCAGCGAAGCATGCCGAGATGGCGCCTGCCGAGACACGGGTGGAGACCGGCTTCATCGACGATGCCGAGACGATCGTCGTCGCGTTCGGCACACCCGCGAAGTTTGTCCGCTACGTCGTGCGCCAGCTTCGGGCCCAAGGCGAGAAGGTCGGCTACGTGCGACCGATCACGCTGTGGCCGTTCCCCTCCGACGCCGTCGCGGCTGCCGCCGTCCAGGCGCGTACGGTCGCGGTGTTCGAGCTCTGCGCGGGTCAGATGATCGACGATGTCCGGCTGGGGGTGCTCGGGCGCGCGCCCGTCGTCGGCATCGGCGGCATCTCGACCGACGGCTCCGGCTTCGGTGTTGGTCCGCTGCTCGACGCGGAAGTCATCCGGGCCCGGGTGCTCGCCGTGCACCGGGGGGGCGCCAAGGCCGATCTGCCGCCGCTGCCCGACAACGAACGCGCGTACTAGGAGATCACGATGAGCACGACATCACCGCCGCTCGGACCCGTCCTCGACACGAGCGTGTTGCCTGAGCACGCGAAGCAGGTCGCGGGCCTCAAGCCCGACTTGTTGCTGACGCAGGAACATCACATGTGCCCGGGCTGCGGCGAGCCGCTCGTGTTGCGCGTCTACCTCGAGACGCTCGAACAGCTCGCCGTCGCACAACGTTCGATCATGGTCGCCGGCATCGGTTGCTACACGAGCTTCTCCGGCACCGTCGACCTCGACCTGGTGCAAGCGTTGCACGGACGCGCGCCGTCGGTCGCGACCGGGATCAAGCGCATGTTGCCCGACGCGGTCGTCTTCACCCTGCAGGGCGACGGCGACATGGTCAACGAAGGCCTGCAAGAGGTGTTGCACACCGCCGCCCGCGGCGAGAACGTCACCTGCATCCTGCTCAACAACGGCGTGTTCGGCGAGACCGGTGGCCACATGACGGCCACGAGCGTGCTGGGCCAGCGCACCAAGAACTCCCTCGACGGCCGCGACGCCGAGTACCACGGCTACCCGATCCTGATCGGTGATCTCATCGCCCAGCTCCAAGGCGCGGCCTACGTGGCGCGCGGGTCGGTGCACAATGCCGGCGCGGTGGCACGCACGAAGAAGATGTTCCGGCGCGCGTTCGAGACGCAGCTGGCGGGGGGCGGGTTCACGTTCGTCGAAGTGCTGACGATGTGCCCGACGGGCTGGTTCATCCCGACCGCCGACGGTCCCGAGTACATGACGTCGACTCTCGGTGAAGTGCACATCATGGGTGAGCTCAAGGCTGACGGCGTGGTCCACAGCACCGAAGAGCTGCACGTGGAGAACGTGCGCAAGCAGGCCGAGGTCGAGCGCCGGCTGACGCACGGTCCGCTCGACGGCTGATCCCGACCACGATGAGCTCCGGGCCCCACGTTGGCTTCCTCGTCGAGCCGTCGGATGGTGAGACCTCGCGGGCCGAGCGCCCGGCGCTCGGGTTCCAAGTCGCACGCGCGATCGATCCCGGTCATCCGGCGTGAGCAGCTCGTGCGCTGATAGGAAGCGTTGATGGATTTCACCTATCCCGCCGAGGCGAAGGCGTTCCGCACCGAGTTCCGGGCGTGGCTCAAAGAACACCTCACCGACGAGCTGCGCGGGGCCGGGTTCGACATGGACCCCGACCCCGAAGCGCTGGAAAAGCTCCGCGTCTGGAACCGGCTGCTCGCCGATGCCCGCTACGCGGCGATCGCCTGGCCCGAGGAGTACGGCGGGCGCGGCGCCGGCGTGATCGAACAGGTCGTGTTCGCGGAGGAGATGCACCGGGCCGGCGCGCCGGGCACGCTCAATCCGCTCGGTCTGTCCAACATCGCGCCGGCGATCATCGAGCACGGCACCGAGGAGCAGAAACGGCGTTTTCTCCCACGCATGTTGCGCGGCGACGACATCTGGTGCCAGGGCTTCTCCGAGCCCGATGCCGGCTCCGACCTCGCGTCACTCAGCACGTCAGCAGTGCTCGACGGCGATCACTTCGTCCTCAACGGCCAGAAGACCTGGAACACGCTGGGTCATCTGGCGAACTGGTGCGAGCTGCTCGTGCGTACGGATTCCGAGGCGCCCAAGCACCGGGGCATCTCGTGTTTGCTCGTCGACATGACGCTGCCCGGCGTCGAAGTGCGACCGCTCACGACGATCACGGGTGCGAAGGAGTTCAATGAGCTCTTCTTCACCGACGCGCGCGTGCCGCGCGACGCGCTGCTCGGGCCCTTGAACGAGGGGTGGCGCGTCGCACTCACGACGCTCACGTACGAGCGCGGCTCGGTGGCGAATCTGCATCTCGGATTGCGCACGAAGATCGCGAGCCTCCTCGACGAGGCGAAGCACACGCCGGTCGGTGGCGGCCGGATGGCAAGCGACGATCCCGTCCTGCGCCAGGAGCTCGCGCAGGTCTACCTGGAGGGCGAACTGTTGAAGCTGCTCTCCGAACGGGCGATCTCGGGCGCGATCCACGGACGCGATGCGGGTCCCGAGTCGTCAATCGCGAAGCTCGTGTGGAGTGAGGCGGAGCAGCATCTCGGCGAGGTCGCCGGTGATGTGCTCGGGCCCGACGCGAACGCCGGCCGATGGGGCCGCGACCGCGTCTACATGCGGGCGTTGACCATCGCCGGGGGCACGACCCAGATCAACAAGGGCGTGCTCGCCACCCGGATGCTCGGTCTCCCCCGCGCCACCTGAACCACCGGTTCCCCGGGGGACCGTTTACTCGAGGCATTCCCGGCAAATACCAGGCCAATTCCTCGAGTAAACGGGTGCTCGGGCCCGACGCGAACGTCGGCCGCCGCACCCTGCCCAAGACGCCGGCGTGGAAGACGCGTCGCTGAGGCTGAGTTTCCGCCGCGGCTTCAGCTTGTCGCCACGTTCGCGGTGACCGCGCCCATCGGGCCTTCGAGCTCGGTGGGAGTGAGGTGGAGCGTCTGGCCGACAAGCTCGGTGTGCTCCGCGGTGTCGAGCAGGCCGGCGTCGAGCACCTTGCCGTACACGCGGGTGCCGTCGGGCAGATCGCAGACGACGAGCCCCCACTCGGACGCGCCGTCGCGGCCGTGCACGACCGAGTACGCGGCGACGACCGCGTCACCGGCGTACGTGTCGGTGATCGCACGGGGCGGCTCGGCATCGAGCATCGCTTGCACGCCGGCCTCGTCGGGCGGCGTGATGGGACCGGGCTCGGTCGAGTACACGCCGTACACGTGCTTGGTCATGTGCATCCCCACGCCGCTGACCAGCCCGTAGGAACCGGGATCGCGGCGCAGCTCGTCGGCCATCGTGGCGATCGAGTGCGAGACGTAGTCGCTGCCCGCGCCACCGTGGTACGGCAGTCCGCCGGTCACAGTGAGTGCCCGGGTGTCGTCGTGGCCCAACCCGAGCGCATCGCGCGCCAGGTTCACCGAGCTGGCGAAGCAGCTGTACAGATCGAGATGCGCGATGTCGTCGATGTCGACGCCCGCCGCTCGCAAAGCCTCTGTCGACGCGGCGCGCATCGCCGGTGAGCGCCACAGGTCGGGGTGCTCGGCGACGTAGACGGGGTCGGTCGCGTAGCACCAGCCGCGCAAGTAGACGCGCTGGGCGGGCGGGACGCCGAGCGCGTCGGCGGTGTCGTGCGTGGCGAGCATGATCGCCGCAGCCATGTCGACGTCCATGATCGAGACCATGTACTTCGTGTACGGGTAGCCGACCATCCGGTTGGACGGCTCGGCGGTGACGATCTCATCGGCCGAGCGCGCGATCCGGAACCACGCATCCGGATTGGCCGCGGCGATCTCCGTGAACGGGGCCAGCAACTGACCGAGCTCGCGGCGGTACTCATCGAGGCCGCGGCCGAGGTGCGCGCGGCGGGCGTTATCGAAGATCGCGAACGTGAGCCAGGCCTGGAACACGTCATGCGCGATCTCGGCCGGGTGAAACGGGGCTTCCCACGGGAACGGCCGTTTCTCCGCCGGCTTGAACGAGTATTTCGCGCGCACCCCCCGTTGCTTGAACGCGCGTTGCGTCGCCAGCGCTTCGGCGCCCGTCACCAGTGCGAGGTCGAGCTCACCTGCGAGCATGCGCGTCGCGACGTCGTCGACGAGCACTTGCGGCGTGGTGCCGCCGATACCGGAATAGAACGAGTCGCGCGGCGAGATACCGAGCCGCTCGCTCAGGCGGGCGCACGGATCGTCGTACTGCCAGGTCTGGCAGTACACGATCTGGAGACTGTCGAGGCGGTCGAGCGCCGCCGTGCGCGCACCGCTGTCGCCGGCGGCGGCCCGCCCCACGTGCTCCCACATCTCGAGCGGCTCGGGCGCACCGGCCTCTCCGACATCCTCGCGATGCCACGTGTGCGTGGCAACGCCGATGATGCACGGCGCCCGTCCGTCAACCGGAGGCATCGGCGCGCTATTTGCCCTGCCACTTGGGCGCCCGCTTCTCGGCGAACGCCTTCGGCCCTTCCTTGGCGTCTTCGGTCTGGAAGATCGCCGACGCGAGCGCGCTCTCGTTCTTGTAGGCGTCGCGCAATGACATGCCCAGACCTTCCCACACGCTCTGCTTCGTCGCCTGCACCGCGAGCGGCGCGTTCGCAGTGATACGACGCGCGTACTCGTACGCCTTGTCCATCAGTTGGTCGCGCGGCACGATCGCGTTGAGCAGGCCCATCTCGTACGCGCGGTCAGCCGGGATCAAGTCGGCGCAGAGTAGGAACTCCATCGCCTGCGGGAACGGGATCTGGCGGGGCAACCGCACGGTGGTACCGCCGCCGGCGAAGAGCCCGCGCTTGGGCTCCATGACCGCGAACTTCGCTTCCGGCACCGCCACGCGGATGTCGGCGCCACCGAGCATCTCCATGCCGCCTGCGGTACAGAAGCCGTTGACGGCGGCGATGATCGGCTTCCAGATCTTCGCACCGCGCAGCACCGCCCGGGTGCCGTCGTCGATGCGGTAGCCGCCGATCTCGTCGATCTCGCCTCCGGCGATCTGCTTCTGGACCTTCGTGATCTCGGGCACGTATTTCTTCAAGTCGGCACCGGTGAAGAACGCGTCGCCGACGCCGGTGATGATCGCGACCCATGCCTCGGGATCGTCGTTGAAGCGGTCCCATGCGCTGCGAAGCTGGAAGAAGTGCTCCATGTCGGCCGAGTTCTTCGCCTCGGGGCGATCGATCGTGATGACGACGACGTGCTCGTCGTCGCGCTCGTAGTGAATCGGCATACCTGACACGCTAGTCAGGGAACGCGCGACCGCGCGAGACTGCCGTTTGTGACCGACAAACCGAAAGCACTTGTCACCGCGCCCTTCCGCGGTAAAGGACTCGAGACGCTCAAACGCCTCGCCGACGTCGTGCTCGACCCGTGGATCGACCACCAACCACTTCGCCTCTACAACGCGGAGCAGCTCGCCGAACGAATCGAGGCCGAGGGAGCAAACCTGCTCATCGTCGAGTCCGACTCGGTGAAGGGCCCGGTGCTCGACCTCCCGCTGGTTGCCATCGGATCCTGTCGCGGCGATCCCAACAACGTCGACATCCCCGCCGCGACCGCCAAGGCCATCCCCGTCCTGCACGCACCGGGACGCAACGCGGATGCGGTCGCCGAGATGACCGTCGCGCTGCTGTACGCAGTCAACCGGGGCGTCGTGCGCGCCGATGCCGACGTGCGCGAGGGCGAGGTCTGGCGCGACGGCACGATCCCCTACCAGCGGTTCCGGGCCTGGCAGCTCGCCGGCCGCACCGCCGGCATCGTGGGTCTCGGCGCAGTCGGCCGGGCGACGCGCTGGCGCCTCGAAGGACTCGGGATGCGGGTGATCGCGTACGACCCGTATGCCGAGGAGGCGACGCACACGCTCGACGAGCTGCTGGCGGAAGCCGACGTGGTGTCGATGCATGCGGCCGTCACGCCCGAGACCGAAAAGATGATCGGTGCCGCGCAGTTCGCCGCCATGAAGCGCGGCGCCATTTACGTCAACAGTGCCCGGGCTCCGCTGCACGACACCGACGCCCTCGTCGGCGCGCTGCAGTCGGGCCACCTCGCGGGCGCGGGTCTCGACCATTTCGTCGGTGAACATCTGCCACCCGACCATCCGCTGTGCGGGATCGCAACCGTCGTACTGACCCCGCACATCGGCGGCGCGACGTACGACACCGAGGCCAACCACTCGAAGCTCATCGCCGACGGGCTCGAGACGCTGTTCGCGGGCGGCAAGCCCGACAATCTCGTCAACCCGGAGGTGCTCACGTGAGCGACAAGCTCACTGCGCAAGAGACGAAGGAGATGCTCCTGGCCACGGGCAAGGAGATGCTCACGTCCGGGCTCGTGCACGGCACGGCGGGCAACCTGTCGGCGCGCCTGCCCGACGGCAACGCGGTACTCACGCCCTCGTCGCTCGACTATCTCGACATGACGCTCGATGATCTGGTGGTGTGCGACCTCGACGGCAACGTGCTGGAAGGTCACCGCAGTCCCACGACCGAGAAGGCGCTGCACTTGAGCGCGCTCCGTCTCCACGACGACATCGACGCGACGATGCACTGCCACGCGAAGTTCGCGACGATGTTCGCATTGATCCGGGAGCCGATCCCGGCGGTGATCGAGGAGTTCGTCGTCTTCGTGGGCGGTGACGTCGAGGTCGCCGACTACAAGACCACGGGCACCGACGAGCTCGCCGACGAGGTCGCCAAACGCGTGGGTGACCGCGCCGCTGTGCTCATGGCCAACCACGGGATCTTCGCCGTGGGCAAGAACCCGAAGGACGTGCTCCACATCGCGCATCTCGTGGAACGCACCGCGGAGATCGTGTGGGGCGCGCGCCAGATGGGCCCGGTCGTGCCGATCCCCGCCGAAGTCAACGAGCAGTTTGCCGGCTACTACCGCTACGGCCGCACCGGAAAGTTCTAACAACTCGTTCTTGCGTCAGCAGCCGGGATGTCACCCCGATTTTTGACGCAAGATTGATGTTGGCGCGGTGTTTCAGCGCTTGCGGAGCATGGTGAGGCCGTCGGAGATGGGGAGCATCACGGCGTCGACGCGGTCGTCGGCGGCGACAAAGTCGTTGAAGGCGCGCATGGCCAGCGTGTTCTCGTCGGTGAGCGTCTCGTCGATGATGGCGCCCATCCACAGCGTGTTGTCGGCGAGGATCAAGCCGTTGGGCCGGGTGCGCGCCAGCACTTCCTCGTAGTACGCCAGATAGTTGGGCTTGTCGGCGTCGATGAAGGCAAAGTCGACCACCTCGTCGGGCGGCAGGCTGCGCAACGTGTCGAGCGCGGGCGCGATGCGCAGGTCGATGCGGTCGGCCACACCGGCGCGTTCCCAGTGGCGACGCCCGATAGCCGTCCACTCTTCACTCACGTCGCAACAGAGCAGCTGCCCGTCGGGCGGCAGGCCGCGCGCGATGCACAACGCCGAGTACCCGGTGAACGTGCCGACCTCGATCGCCCGTCGCGCGCCGGCAGCACGCGCCAGCACCGTCATGAACGCGCCCTGCTCGGGCGCGATCTGCATGATGCTGACACCGCCGAGCGACGCGGTCTCCTCGATCAGTGCCTCCTGCACGTCATCCGGCGGCGTGCCGTGCGCGACGAGATAGTCGTGGATCTCACCGCCGAGGAAGAACGACTTGGGTTCGGCCATCGGCGCTCAGCCGGACGCGCGGGCCGGGCCCGCGTCACCCTTGCGGACGACGTACGTCCAGCTGACCCAGTGCGGACCCGCCTTGCTGTCGCGCTCGCGATGGACGATCCGCCCGCCGGCGGCCTCGATGACGCGGCGGATGTCCGCGCCGGAGGTGCCGTGCATCTCCATGGTCCCCGCAGAGCGCGTGACGACGCGCCGCAGGGCATTCGTGACACTCACCGGGGCCAGGCGCATCCCGAGGCCGAGGACCGTGCGCGACGGCATGGAGGGCCGCTGGAACACGAGCACGCCCCCCGGCGCGAGCACCCGCAGGAACTCCCCGAGGTACCGGTCGGCGTGCTCCGGGGCCATGTGCTGCAGCACGCGGGCCGTGTAGACGAGGTCGAATGCCACGTCGGAGAGCGAGCCGAGCGAGCCGTCGGCCTCGAGGACGAACTCGCACGGACGGCCCTCGGCGTTACGCCGCGCCTGCGCGAGCATCGACGAGGCGATGTCGACGCCCACCGCGCGCTCGAAGTGCTCGGAGAGCGCGACGGTCAGGCGACCCGCGCCGCAGCCGAAGTCCAGCGCCGCCCTCCGCGGCACCTGAATCCCGACGCGGTCGAGGAGCGCGAGGGTCTCGGCGATCTCCTCGCGTCCGGTGGCGAGGAACTCCTCGCGCGTCCAGCCGCCCTTGCGCCCGGGGTCGGTGAGGACCGCCCACATGGCGTCGTCGCGCCCGAGCGCGTCCCAGTGCTCCTGTGTCTGTTTGAACTCCATGCGGCTATGGGATCTCCTGCGTCGGGGGCTTCGGAAGCGTAGCGGGCGCGGTGGCGCCGGCGCGGTCTCGCGCCACCTCGACCACCACGTCGGCCGCGAGACAGAGCACCGCGAACCACGCAAGCCCATTGACGCGCGAGAAGTGACTGGGCCAGTCGAACGTCTGCGGATAGTCGAACCGTAATTGCTGCAACAAGATGTAGGCGGTCATCAACCCGAGCGCGCTCACCGCCACCACCGGCAGGAGCCGCCAGCCCCGAACCATCGCGACGCCGGCTCCGATGCCCACGATCACACCCGCGACCGGGCTCGCGATGGCTGCACCCCCCAGCGCGACGATGACAACCGTCAGGGCCACAACCTTTGCGCTTGGACGCGCGCCGTTCACGGCGAGCGGTGAGCGCAACACCGGCTGGTCGGGTTGGGCGGAACCGGCCGGAACGCGCGCGGCACGCGCCTCGCGGCGTGAGCGTCGACGACGCGGGTTGAGCAACACGATCGCGAAGCAGGCGATGATCCCCAACGCGGAGACCGCAAGCGCGATCCACACCCGTGCTTGCGGGGTCCACCGGAGCTTGATGGTCAGATCGCCGTGGCCCCTGGGCGTGATGTACCAGCCGTTGCTCATACCGTCGACGAGCTGCGGCGGCCCGAGCGACATGCCGTCGGCGAGCGTCGCCGTCCAGCCCTTGTTGAAGCTCTGGCCCAGGACGAGCCAGAACGGATGGCCCGGGTTCTTCACCCGCAGGTCGGCGCTGGTGCGGCCGGAGCCCGTGACCCGCACCGTCGGGGCCGCGGCGCGGGCGCCCCCGCCGGTCGTGGCCAGTGGGCCGGTGCTCGGCGCACCACCCGCGGCGGACGCGAGCACAAGCCGGTCGATGTCGAGCCCGGTGTCGCGTCCTGCCCGGGCCCGCACCACGTGCTCGCCCTTCGCCAACGCCGCCGCGTTCGCGTCGCACGGCTCGACCCGCACCGCCCCGCCGCGCTCGACGGTGGCGGTGTCGCCGATGATGCGCACGCCCAGCGGCCGGCCGTCGACGGTCACGAGATCGGTGCGACATGTTGTCGGGAGGGTCGCAGCTGGGCGCGGCATCGTGACGCCGGGGATGCCGAGCTCGGCGATGCCGACGGGCATGTTGATCAGTCGGCGGCTGTAGTAGTCCTTCGTCTGCACGTTGCGGACGTCGTCGACGATCACCCGCACGCTCTTGCCCGTGACCGGCGCGAAGCGCAGCGTCTCGCGGACTGTCGCGTTCGGCGTCTTGGAGTCGCGTATCGGTGGCACGTCGACGACGCGGTCGGGCGCGCCGGCAGTTTGGATGCGCAGGCGCGTGGGCACCGAATGGCGGCCGTCGGCCACAACCGACAGGTCGAGGTGATCGAACGTGACCGGCTGCGGGAACTCGTACTCGAGCCACTGGCCGCGCTGCTCGTTGTAGCCCGGGCTCCAGTACGTCGACGGGTCGCCGTCGAGCGCTTCCGCCGCGCGCGCGTCGACATTCCCGGGGAGCCGGCCAGACGAGCGCGCCGTGATACCGCCGTGCGCGGCGTCGGGCACGCCGAGGACGGCGTCGATGACTTCATCGTCGGTGATGCCCGAGATTCGGGCCGTGCCCGAGAAACCGAAGGCACGCGCCGTCGGCAAGTCGAAGACTCGAGCGAGCGCAACCTCTTCGTCCTGGCGCACGGGCTCGGCAGGATTGGCGCGCAAGCGGGTCATGACGAGCGTCAGCGGATGGTTGAGCGAATCGCTGCCGGTCGCGCGCAGGAGGTCGTCCGGCATGCGGATCAGCTCGTCGACCCGTTGGCCGCCGATCCGCAGCTCTGCGAGCCCGACCGCGCTCACGCCCACGTAGTCGGCCCGCTTGCCGGTGTTGGTGTCGTTGATCTCGTACTCGATCTTGTGGAACGTCCGCGACGGGAACGTGACTGTCTGGCCGGCGGCGGTGCGCGACGACGGATCGAGATCGACGGTCACCGGTGAGCCGCCGTCGAAGCGCAGGGTCGCCCGGGTAACGTAGCGGTCGCGGGTCTTGGTGATCGGCTGCACGAGATTGACGTGGTCTGTGGTGACGTTATGGCCCAGGTCGATGACGAGCTTCTGGTTGCTGACGTCAGCGAACGCGCCAACCCGCCACGCGGTCTCGGGATCGCCGTCGAACGCGTTCGCGGGCCGGTCTTCGGGCGTGTACGACACCGGGTTGCCGTACAGCGTCGCCATCACCGACTTCACCCCCCGCTGCTCGGCGACGGTGCGCGTGTCGTCGCCGGCGCCGGGAAACACGTCGAGCCGCGCATCGGAGGGGTCGACCACGAGTGGCCGCTCCCCCGCGCGCTCCGTGTAGCCGATGTTTTCGCGAATCGTGCCCCAACGCCGGGCGCGCCGCCGGTTGGTGTCGGTGACGACCAGCGCCGCGCCGTCCTGCAATGCGCGCCGCAGCTCGGGTTGGTGGCCGCGCAACGATGCCGAGTACTGGATCAGCTCGGTGCCGTTGATCACGCCCGCCGCTGCCGCATCGACCAGTCCCTCGCCGTCGCCTGCGACCAGCACGGGGGTACCGGGATTCGCGGTGCGAATGATCTTCTGCGCATCGTGGACGGGAAACACCGCTACCGGCGGCGGCCACGGGGCGTTCGGCGGGGTGCCGAGCTCGATCTCGTCGAGCAACGGCAGACTCGGTGGCGCGCGGTTGGGCGTCGCCGGCCCGAACGCCTGCGACGTGCCGAGCCCGGGTGGCGGCGGCTGGAAGGCCGCCCACAGAGTGCGGGGGCGCGGCGTGCGGTACCGCTCGTACTGAAGATCTGACCGCAGCAGCACGTCACCCGCACTGAGGAGCCGCGACACCGGCGCGAACGACGTCGGCTCGTAGGTGCCCTCCTGGAGCCGGTGGTCGAACGCGATGAGCAGGTCGGCCGACGCTTGCGACCCGAACGGGATCAGCTCGCGCTCGACCCACGGGCGATCCATGAGCCCGGGCGTGATCGGGTCAACAGTGTTGCCCCAGCGATACGACGAGAAGTCGGACCCGGGAATCTCGAGCACCCGGGTGTCGTGACTCTGGCGGTCGATATGCTGCGCCGCGTCGGTCCAGTAGCTCGGGATCTGGCCGGGCCGCACAAGGTTCTCGCCGATGTAATCGGCGCCCCACGCGGCCGGCAGGTTGGCGACGAGCAGCACGCCGACGAGCACCGCGCTCACCAGTCCCGCACGCGGTCGCGCCTGCAACAGCGCGGCAACCCCGGCGCCGAGCAGGACCGCGGAGCCCAAAGCCATGAGCGGCACGGCGCGCGGTGTGCTGCGCAACGCGAGCCCGGCGCTCGAGCCTTTGGCGAACGCCTTGAACAACCGCCCGAGCAGCGACGGGTCGCCGTACGGAAACGGCCCGACCGCGATCATCATGCCGACGAGCACCAGCGTCACGAAGTACGCCCGGTGGCGCCAGCGCGTGACGCTCGCAGCGAGGAACACAAGGATCGGTATCGCGAAGCTGACGAGGATCAACCAGAGCTGCTGGGTGTACCCGACCGACTGCTCGATCCACGGTCCGATGCCATCGCGACCGTAGAAGAACCAGTTGCCGAGCCCGCGCAGCACCTCGGGCGGCGACGACGCGGTCGCGACCGTCTTGACCGTCTCGGTGAAGTTGAGCACCGGCAGCCCGTACGCGCCCTGGATCGACAGGCCGGCGATCCACCAGAACGCGGTGACGAAGACGAGGACGAAGATGCGCAGCGCGGCACCGAGCGCCTGGCGCACGGTCGCCTCGCGCTCGACGAAGACGGCGAACACGATCCAGAGCGCGGGCGCCACGCCGGCGAACAGGAGCGAGGTCGCATTGGTGCCGCCGACCATCACCGTCACGAGTGCGAACAGCCCAGGGCTGCGCCAATCCTGCCGGCGCACGCTGCGGATCGCGAGGCCGACCATCCAGCCCAGCGCGCCCCAGGGGAGCAAGATCGCCGAGATGCGCGCGGTGTAGGCGAGGGGGTAGGGCGTGAGCATGTACGCGAGCGCGGCGACGGTCGCACCGGCGTGACGCCAGCCGAGCTCGCGCAACAGGAACAACAGGCCGGCGCCGGCGGCGAACGTGATCGAGCCCAGCCAGATGCGCTGCGCGATCCAGTCGGACACGCCGAGATGTTGCGTCAGCCAGTAATACGGACCCATCGGGAACAAGTAGCCGATGTTTTGGTGGGTGACGGTGCCCGCGCCCATGTTGGGATCCCACAGGTACGCGGCCCGGCTGAGCAGTCGCCCGGGGTTCAGGTAGAGGTACTGCTTCGTGTCCGCGCTCACCTTGCCCGGCGCGGACAGCAGGAACGGCACGTACGCGAGGAGCGCAAGGCCGATGTGGGTCAGCAGCGACCGGTGCTGCGCGGCCGCGCTCGTGACCGTCGGGTGCGTGCGTCGCGTCGTCACGCGGCCCTTGACGGCCGTTGTCGCCGCCCTCACCGACGGGACAGGCGCCGCGCCTCGGTCACCAGCGCTTCGAGCGCGCCACGCGCCGTTGCCTCCCAGGTGAAGCGCGACGCGTGCTCGAGGGCCGCTGCGCTCATGCGGGCGCGCAGCGCGTCGTCACCGAGGATCGAATCCATGCCGCTGATCATCTCGTCGCGTGTGTCGGCGAGAAAGCCGGTGCGCCCGTGCACCACTGCGTCGCGGTGTCCGGCGATACGGCTGGCGACGGCGGGCGTGCCGCACGCGGCAGCTTCGGTGATGGTCATGCCCCATCCCTCACGCGCCGACGCGCTCGCTACGAGCCAGGCTTGGCGGTAGAGGTCGAGCAGCTTCGCGTCGTCGACCCGGCCGGTCAGCCGAATCCATCCCGAGGCGCCCGCCTCCTCGATGTGTGCCTCGAGCGCTTCGCGCTCGTAGCCCTCGCCGACGATCATGGCTCGAAGCTTGGGATGGCGCGGCCGGAGCGCGACCAGCGCGTCGACGAGCGCGGGGAACTGCTTCACCGGTACCAGCCGGCCGACCGCCACGACCAGCGGGTCGAGGGAACGTTTCCCGCCCGGCGAGTAGCGCGGGTCGATACCGGGTGGCACCACTGAGATGCGCTCGGCGCGGAATCCGAGGTCTTCGACCAGCTCGCGCTTGGATGACTCGGACAAGGTGACGATGCGTGTGCGGCGATAGATCTGCGGCGCGACCCGCGACTCGATGGTGTGGCCGAGCTTCGCCAGCTGCGGCGGCAGCGTCATATCCCACATCTCCGCGTGCACGTGATGGAGGAAAACGATGCGCGGACCGGGTGCCCACAGCGGCGAGAAGAACGGCATGCCGTTCCAGATCTCGACCAGACCGTCACGCGAGCCGTGCCAACCCATCGACTCGCTGAGGGCGGCGCGCGGGAACACGAGGTAGCGCCCACCCTTGCGAATCACGCGATACCCGTCGCGCCAGCTGACCTGCGGGTGGCCCGCGGCGTACGAGGTGCGGAAATTGACCTCGATGCCGGCTTCGGCCCAGACGCGCGCAATCTCGGCGGCATGGAGCTCGGAGCCGCCGGCTTCGGGATCGGCGAGATCACGCCAAGCGAGGAAGTGAATCCGTCGCAAGCCGGCCTCGTCGGCGATCTCGCTGAGCTTGAGGGGAACGGCGGGTGTGGACCCGCTGCGGCGTGGGTTCACGGTGTTTCGAGGTTAACGCAGCACCGGTCGTTCACCCGGTACAGAGCGCCGCGCGCCGGGGCCCCGCTTGAGCCGCAAGGCCGGCCGCTCCACCACGTAGTAGCTGATGGTGGCAGCGACGGCGCTGAGCGCGACAACGACCGCGAGCATCTGCCAAAACGGCGCGTTGAACAGGTGCCGGTCGCTCCACTGGAGGTCCTTGTCGATCCAGAGCTCGTGCCACAGGTACACGCCGTACGAGATGAGCCCGAGGAACACGATTGGCCGCCACCGGAGCACCCGCCGGATGACCCCCCGATCCTGCGGGCCGAACACGCCGGGAAGGAGGAGCAGCAACGCGGTGAGGCCGTACAGCCCGATCCACGCCATCCACTGGCCTCCGGAGAGGTGCGGATACCCGACCTCGAACTGTGTGGCGGTGATCCAGTACGTGAGCACCGCCGCGGCCCAACACAACGCCGGCATGTCGCCGATGAACGTGATCACCCGCGGCACGCTGCCCTCCTGCGCGATCTGCGCGCTGATCAGCGCGAGACCCATCCCGAGAGCGAAGAGGCCGAGATAGCCCGGCAGCCAGGAGTGCAAATGGTCGAGACCCAGGCTCAGCTCGCGCGACACGAGCTCGTGCCACGCGAGCGTCACCACGCCCATCGCGACGAGCCCGATGATCTCGACGAGCACGACCCGGCCGACGCGGCGCGCGACGCCGCGGACCGCCCATGCGTACAACGGCAAGAAGACATAGAAGGAGAGCTCGACGCACAGCGTCCAAGCCTGTTGGATTCCCCCGTAGCTGTGGTGTCTCGTGTACTGCTGGAGCAGCCCGTAATAGGAGACGAAGTCACCGACATTGTGGATCTGATGCTTGGCCCCGGGCTGATGAAACACGTAGATGGCGAAGGTGAGCGCGAGCCAGTAGGCCGGGAAGATGCGGAGCGCGCGCGCCCGGAAATAGCGCGACATGGGCATCGGCGCGCGGCCGGTGAGGTGCGCCGAGACGAAGGGGCGGTAGAGCAGGAACCCCGAGATCAAGAAGAAGACGGCAACGCCGACGTCGAGCCGGCTGAGAGCAAGACCAAGCGTGTGCTTGCGGAACACGAGGCCGGACGCGACCGACACATGAAGCGCGAGGACCGCCATCGCGGCCAGCGCGCGGTAGCCGTCGATGCACGGAAACCATTCCCGCGGCGCGGTCGCGTCGTCGGGTGCGATGCTCAACGCGGGCCGACCGGCGTCCCCGCGGGCTCGAGCGGCGCCGCGACCTCCGTGTCGTCAGTCTCGACGTCGGGCGACGTGTCGGGCTCGGCCGACAGCGTCGACGACCTTCTCCACCAGCGGGTGATGGCGGCGTCGATGACGACGGCCGGCAACACGACAAAAGCGATTTCGAGCGGCGCGCGATACCGCGTGTTGCCGAACGCTATGAGCACCGCGCTGACGACGATCACGAACGTCGCCACGAACGGCAGCAGCGTCACCTTCCGGCGCCACAGCACGACCGCGCCAATGATCGCGAGCGGCGCGAGCAGGTAGTACTGGGCAAGCGCGATCCTCGCCGCGCCGAGCTCGCGGCCCTCAATACGGTCGTACTGGATCTTCTGACTGATGTTGGGCGTCCCCCACGGCGACCCTGGGTGGTACAGCTCGAACACCCGACCCAAGCGCGCCGCCTCGACCACCGGCAATCGGTCCTCGTGCGCCCGGATGTACGCGAACGCGCGCCGGCGCCACTCACGCGCCTGCTCGGAGGCATCACCCTTGGGGACCGGTCGGTCGAGCACGCACTTCGGGTTCCACCACCCGAGCAGCGGCCCGTAGTACACGGCATCGCAGTTGGCGCTCGCGATCGTGATCTCCGCGCCGCCGGACAAGTACAGCGGATAGCGGAACGCCGTCATGTTGCGGATCACCCACGGCGAGATCACCAGGGCCGCGAGCGCGCCGCCGGCCAGGATCACCCCGAGCCGGCGGCGCACGTCCCACGACTTGACCCGCCACGCCGACGGCAACAGCACGAGCGGGAGAAAGAGGGCGACTTCGGCGCGCGTGAGCATGGCGACGCCACACATCGCGCCGAGCCACAGCGCTCGCGCCGTACTCGGTTGCCGCCAGAACCGGTACGACAGGAGCACGACGACCGCGACCATGAACATCGTGATCGTCTCCGAGGTCACCAGCGGGTCCTGCACCCACAAGTTGGCGTACACCGCGGCGATGGCCGCCGCGATCAGGCCGGTTCGCTCCCCCACGACCTCCCGTCCGACCAGTCCGCAGACCAATACGGTGGCGGCGCCGAGCAGGCAGCTGGCGACCATGTGCCAGTGAAAGCTCGACAGGCCGACGAGCGAGAACGCGGCGTAGTACAGCGGCGCGAGGGGCGGATGGTCGGCCGACGCGCCGCGCGGTATCACGTGTCCGTTGTGCAAGTCCCGGTAGACCTGGAAACCGCCACCGTGGACCAGGCCGTTGGCCTGGTAGTGGTAATAGAACGCGTCGCCCCCGATGGCCTGGCCCCACTTGTAGTGGTAGGCGTAGAAGAGCCGCACGGCCAAGCCGACGCACGTGAGAAGCGACAGCCAGAGGAGGAAGTGCTTCGTGCGGGTCGTCACGGGCGCCAACGTTACCGGCCGAGCTGCGAGATCGGCGGTTCGGTCGTGATCGCTCCCGTGCAGGTCAGGGCCGGTCGAAACCGGTCACCGGCGGTCGGCGTCGCTCGCCGGATCGGGTGGCATGCCCTCGCTGAGATCACCGCGGTCGAACATGCGGGCGCGCAACAGCGCCAACTCCTCCGCAAGCGAACGCGCCCGTTCCTCGAGGCGCGACAGCTCCCAGGACGTGTGCACGAGCAGGAGCAGGGCGAACGCGAGGCCGAGGAGCAAGAACCCGCCCAGCGGGTACTGCACCCCGAGGGCGTCGGCGCCGCGGTGCAGCAACCACGGCCACAGAGCGAGGAGCGAGAGCACCGGTACGGCGAAGATCCACGGGAGCACGTACTTGCCCCGCAACTGCCGATAGCGGACGAGACGCAAGAGCCACAGCAGCGACCCGACGAGCATCACCGCGACGAGCACGCGGGTGCCGGTGTTCATCGCGCCGCTCCACGCGGGCGGGGCGGTCGCCTCGACGCGGTGCACGCGAGCACGAGCATCGTGCGCAGATACCGGTACACGAGCCGCAGCTTTCGTTGCGACGGCGCGCCGCCGGCACGGCTCCGCATCCGCGTCGGGACTTCCACCACCGTGAAACCGTGGGCCAACGCGAGCAGCAGTGCCTCCACCGTGTCGCCCATGTACTCGACCGACAGCTCGCGCGCGAACATCTCGACCACGGGCCGGTTGAACGCCCGGAATCCCGACGTCGTGTCGGAGAACCGCCGACCGGTCAGCAACCGCACGACAACGCGGAGCGCGGCCATCGCCCCCCCGCGAGCCGCGCCGACGCCGTACTCGTCGACGTCACCGCCGAACCGATTACCGATCGCCATGTCGGCACCCTCGTCGAGCGCGTGCAGCAACTTCTTGATCTCGGCGGGATCGTGCTGGCCGTCGGCGTCGAACTGGATGCTGCGGTCGTAGCCGCAGGCGACCGCGTACCGAAAGCCGGCGCGCAACGCCCCACCGACCCCCAAGTTGAACGGCAGCGTCATCACGGTCGCACCGGCCCGCTTGCCGACATCGGTGGTGTGATCGTTCGACCCGTCGTCGACCACGAGCAGGTCGTGCTCCTCGGCGCGCTCCGCGAGCTCTTGGAGCACGGCGGGAAGTGCGGCTTCCTCGTTGTACGCCGGGATGATGATGAGGGTACGCACGTCGATGCCAGGCTAGGCCGCGGGTGTGTCCGCGGCCCGGACCGGCGCCTCAGTGTTCCGGCGCCATGGCGGACGCCGCTTCAATCGCAACGCCGGTCGTTCCACGAAGTAGTAGCTCAACGCGGCAACGGCGAACGTCATTGCGAGCGTGAGGACGAGTACCGACAGGAAGTGCGGCGCGAGAATCCACGACCGCAGGATCGGCTGGCCGAAGGCGTTCTCGGGGGCGAGCAGCTTGATGAGATCTTTGTGCCAGAGGAACACGCCGTATGACACGAGGCCGACCCACGCGACGACGCGGGAGCGCAGGAACCATCGGATCCGGCCGCGCTCCTGGTCACCGAACACCGCGGGCAACAACAAGAAGAACCCGGTCGCGCCGTAGAACATTTGCTTGAGCATCTCCTGGCGTTTCGTGATGTTGAGCGTGTCGGCCGACAAGCCGAGCTGCGTCGAGATCACGAAGAACGCGACGCCCGCGAGCGCCCACCACAGCGCCGGATATCGGCCGATCGTGTCGATCCACTTCGGAGCCGCGCCGCGGCGCTCCACCCAGACGCTGATCACCGCGAGACCCATACCGAGTCCGAACAGGTCGAGCTGCGACGGCAGCCACAAGGTGGAGGGTGTGGCGTGAGCGTGGCTCCACAACAAGAGCGCGTGCGTCGTGAGACCGACCACGATCAGGCTGCACACGGCGATGAGCTCCCCGTGGAACCGTCGCGCGATGGGAATAGCGAGCGCACGTATCGCGAGCGCGAACAACGGGAGGAAGAGGTAGAAACTGATCTCGACGCAGAGGCTCCACGCCTGCACGATCCCAGTGAGCAGGTGCGTACTCGAGTAGATCTGCGCAAACCCGTAGAGGTAGAACACGTCGCCGGCGTTGTGCACCTTCACGGTGCCGAGCACGACGATGGTCGCCGTGAGCACGAGCCAGTAGGCGGGCAGAATGCGCAACGCGCGGCGCCAGTAGAAGTCACTCAGGCGCGGCGGGGACCGGTCGGCGAGATGTGCGGCCACGAACGGCCGGTACAGCAAGAAGCCCGACAGCAGGAAGAAGATCGCCACGCCGGCGTCCATGTGGGCGAGGAATTTTCCCCAGTAGGTGCTCGAGTACGACCCGGCGGCCGCCGCGACGTGGGTAAGCAACACCGCGATGGCGGCGATGGCACGCAGTCCGTCGAAGCCGGGAAAGTGCGCGCGATCACCGACGACAGGATTGCTCGCGTCAGCCGGATGCGCGGGTTCGCCCGCCACGCCGCTGCTCGCGTCGAACTCGTCTCCCATGACATCGGGTTTCACGGTCACGGCGTCGACACCGCCGGTGCGCGGCGGCGGAATGGCATACGGCTCTTGAGCCGCAACGCCGGCCGCTCGACAATGAGGTAGCTGAGAGTCGCGGTTGCCAAGGTGAACGCGAACGACACCACGGCGATCTGCACGACGTGACCGGCGAACAGGTCCCAGCCAAACCAGCTCATCACCTGGGGTATCCACGCTTCGTGCCACAGGTACACGCCGTAGGACACCAACCCGATGTACGCGATCGGGCGCCATTGGAGGAACGCGCGCACCCCACCGCGATGCGGCGGTCCGAACGCGGCCGGCACGACGAGGAACAGCGCGCTCAGCCCGTACAGGAACTGGCGCACCATCAACTGGCGGCCGGTGAGGAGCGTGAGGTCACGCGGCAGGCCCACTTGGGTGCAGACGATCCAGAACGTCACCGCCGAGAGCAGCCACCACACTCCGGGCCAGCGACCAATGAGCTCCACCACTCGGTTGGGCGTCGTCTGGCGTGCGGCCCACGCGCTGAGCAACGCCAGACCCATGCCCATTGCAAACAAGTCGAAGTAGCTCGGGAGCCAGTAGCTCGCGGCGAGGAACGCACGCGGCGCGCCCGACGACGCGACGTGCACGTGGCGCCAGTACGGATCGGCGGTGAACACCGCCAGTCGGCACGCGACGCTCGTGACGTACAGCACGACGAGCCCGATGATCTCGACGCGAACGCGCGAGCGGCTCCGCACTGCGATCATGTGGACGATCCACGCGTAGAGCGGAAGGAACAGATAGAAGCTCAGCTCGGTACCGAGGCTCCACGCCTGGTTGATGCCGCCGAAGAAGCGCACCCGGTCGTAGACCTGACCGAATCCGAAGTAGGTGATGAAGTCGCGGGGTGTATGGAGCGCGCCGTTCGTGAACCCGAAGAAGATCCAGATGAGCAGCAGCGCGACCCAGAATGCGGGCACGATCCGCAGGAATCGGTTCCAGAAGAACCGGCGGGCCTCGAGCGGCGGACGCCCGTCGAGATGCGCGGTGACGAATGGCCGGTAGAGCAGGAACCCGGAGATGAGAAAGAAGATCGGTACGCCCGCGTCGCCGTGGGCAAAGAACGCACCGAAGCGACCATTGATGCTGTAGCCGCTTTGGAACCCGACGTGATGCAGCAGCACCGCGATGGCCGCGATCGCGCGCAGGCCGTCGAAACAGGGGAAATGCAGGCGGTTCGCGACGACGGGTAAGGCGGCGTCGGCCGGGTGTGCGGGTTCGCCAACCGCGACGTCGGTTGGGTTCGCAGGTTCGCTGTCAGTGACGTCGGCGTGGTTCGCGGGTGGGGCCACGGCGGCGTCGGCCGTGGGCGCGCCATCGGCGCGAGGCCCGTGAGTCCCGCCGGTCGCGCTCAGCTGATCGGCTCCGTGTCCTCGGTGTCGGGATGGGTCTCCTCGTGGTACTCGGCCTCGACGTTGACGGTCCACACGTCGTGGTCGGCGCCGAAGATGTTGTCGACCGACAACATCGCGGTGTACATGGAGTGATCCTGGTTGTTGTACTTGTGCATGCCGTTGCGACCGGTGGGATAGACGTTTGGGGTGTTGGCGTCGAGCCAGTCGCGCAGCACTTGGATGTTGGCCTTGTACGTGCCGTCGTACATCGGGTACGCCTTCGGCATCCGCACCACGTAGCCCGACTCGACTCGCGCCGAATCGACGAGTCCGAGCGCCTGCAGCTCGCGCTTGCCCTGCTCGATGAGTTGATCGTCGGGCTTGGTCCACATGTCGTCACCTTCGGTCACGAAGAACTCGAGCCCGAGACAGGTGCGCCCGTCCTTGACGAGATACGGCGACCACTGGCCGAAGTTCTGAATGCGTCCGACGCTCACTTCGGGATCGTGGATGTAGATCCAGTTGTCGGCGAACCCCGCGTCCTCGGGCACGACCAGTGCCACCGTCATGAAGTCGCGGTACGCCAGTCCTCGTGCCGCCGCGAGCACTTCGGGCGGTGCGGGCGGGTCCATGGCCTCCACCAGCGCGCCGATTGGCATCGACGAGATGACGTGCGTGCAGTCGTAGCGCGTCGGCGCGCCATCGGTCTCGGCCGTGACTGCGACCGCGGCGGCGCTGTGGTGGTGCACCTTGGTGACGTTGGAGTTGAACACGACTTTGGTGCCCTTGGCCGTGACGAGCTCGGTACACTTCTCCCACATCTGACCGGGGCCGTACTTCGGATAGTTGAACTCGTCGATGAGGCTCGTGACCTGCTTCGACTTGCCGCGATTCCTCTTCAGCGACTTCGGCATCAGCGCTTCCCATACGGCACGGAACAACGAGAGGTTCTTGATGCGCTGGGCGCCCCAGTCGGCCTGGATCTCGGTGCACGGCACACCCCACAACTTCTCGGTGTAGGTCTTGAAGAAGGTGCGGTACAGACGCCATCCGAAGCGTCCGGCGATGAACCCCTCGATGTTCCTCTGATCCTTCGGCGGCTTGATGCGCACCCAGAGGTACGAGAGCACGCAGCGCACCGCTTCGATGAAACCGAGGTTCTTCAGCGCGTTCATCGGTACGAGCGGGTAGTCGTAGAGCTTGCCCTTGTAGAAGATGCGGCTCATGCGCGGGCGACGGAGGAACTCGTCCTTACCGAGGATCTCGAACCACAAGTCTTCGACCGGCTTCACTTTGGTGAAAAACCGGTGGCCGCCGATGTCGAAGCGCCAGCCGTCGCGTTCCGCGGTACGGCTGATCCCGCCGACGACGGTGTCGGCTTCGAGCACGGTCGACGCCACGCCGCGCTTGGTGAGCTCGTACGCGGCGGTGAGCCCGGCAGGTCCGGCTCCGATGATCACTACGTTGGGCTGGTCGTTCGTGGGCACGCCGTCGGCTCCCGGAGGGCTGCGAGGACTGGTGGGAACGAAACGAGGACTGATGGGGCTGTCGTGCCTCGGCGCCGGCCCACCGGGCCGGCCGTGCAGGATCGGCTCAGTCTACGGGAGCACGCGCTCAAAGGGTCGATTCGCGGCCATTCGCGGGCGGGCGACGGCCCGGCGCGCGGGACCACCGCTACGGCACGGAGACGCCGAGGAACGCCAACGTCGCGTAGCCGACCAATCCCGCGGTGGCCAGCACGATCGCACCCTTCTCGACCTCCTCGGGCCCGGTGATCAGCGCGACGCCGAGCGCGAGCGGGAACGCGCTCATCGCGTAGCGCTCGAAGGAGTCGAGGTTGTGGGCGGAGAGGCCGACGAGCACGGTCGCCGCTGCGTAGGCCGCGTACGACGACGGCAGCCGGCGCGCCAACACGATGATCACCACGATGAACAGGAGCGCCCACACGACGTGGAGCCCGGATCCGAACTGGTCGCCGAAGAGGTCGCCGAACGCGTGGCCGACCCGGGTGGCGGGATTCTCGAATCCGCCGCGCAGCCGCTTGGTCGTCTGAAGGCGCAGCGGCTCCAGCCAGTCGCCGTACACGCCGCCGGCCCAGGCGAGGAAGATGCCGATACCGACGAGCGGCGAGAGAACCGCCGCGCCGCGTGTGATGCGCTCCGCTCTCGGTATGCGTTGCCAGTGCCTCGCGACTTCGATCAGGGCAGGTATCGCGAGCAAGACGGCGATCGGGCGGCACAGCCCCGCGAGCACGCCGAGCAGCGCGGCCAGCGCCCAGCGACGCGAGCGGAGTGCGATGAACATGCCGACCGCGAGCGCCATCAGCGTGGCCTCGGCATAGCCGAGCACGAGCACCATGGCCGGCGGGAAGATGGCCGCGAACCACGCGGCGCGGTTCGCGACCCGCGGGTCGCCCGTCTCGCGCAGCGCGAGCGAGTACAGCAGCCCCCCGAACACGAGTGCGGAGACGCTCGCGACCACGAGCAGCGCCGCGGCCGTATGGCCGAACATCACCGCGCCCAGCCACCGCGAGAGCAGCGGCACCAGCGGGAAGAAGCGCAAACGGTCGCGTGATGGCCGGTACCCGGCTTCGGCGATGACGCGATAGAACGCGGCGTCCCACGCGAAGAGCCCCTGTTTCGCCGGCACCGGACGACGCAGGTGCGCGTCCTCGAGCCCGTAGCGCACAACAGCGAGCGCACCCAGCACGCAGACACGCGCGAGGAGCCACGGGACGAACGCGTGCATCAGGTCGCGGCCGAAGAAGTCGGACCAGCCGCGCCCGCGGGAGGTGTTGATCACCGCGCGCGATACTCGGTGAGGCCCATGAACTCGAAGAGGTTGTCATCAGGCGCGACCCTGCCCACGGCTCCCGGCCGGGCCGCGGCGAGGGCGGTGCCGAGCGCGTCGCACTTCCCGTGTACGTTGCGGTATCCCTCAACGTTGACGTACCAGATCGTGTGATGCGCCGCGCGCTGCAACACTTCGCGCGCAAACGCTGCCGGATCGGTGCGACCGTTTCGGTCGGCATAGTCGACCCAGTCGACGAACTGGGGCGAGGCGAAGCTCGGGAACGTGAACTGCGTAAGCCGCGGGCCGCCGGCGAGCAAACGGTTCGTATCCGGTGCCACCTGGTCAGGGCAGTAGAGGACGACGTCACCGGCGTGGGCATGGGCCCGGATGTAGTCGGCTGTCTGCGCCGCCTGCGTGCGCTGCTCGTAGGCGGCGCGCACACCCCCGCCCAACCCGAGGATGGTCACCACGACAACCGCGCCGACAAAGAGCCGCCGATCGGCGAAAACGAGAATCCCGTACGCAATCGCCAGCGCGAACAACGGAAACGCAACCGACGCGTAGCGTGCCTCGAACGCGGTGCCCCCGGCGAACGCAACCGTGAGCCCGAGGCCGAGACCCGCGATCGCCGCCGCGAGCTCCCGGCGGATGCCGGGCACGGTGTGGAGATCCAGTTCGACCCGGCGGTTGTCGACGGCACGTCCGAACAACGCGAGCAGCGGGAGCAGCAGCACCGGCAGGAGGAGCACAAACGCTTCGGAGTGGTCGGCGCCGCCCGCGAAACCGATGATCGCGTCGGCGAAGCCGGACGTCGGCAGGATCGGATCACCCCATGGGGTGCCCGTGTGCGCGAGCTGATATTGGAACGTCGACAGCCAGGGCAGGAACGTGATGCCCGCGGCGATCATCGCGACGATCACCGATCGTGCGGCCCGGCGTTCATTCAGGGTTGGGGCGCGCACGGCGCGGAACACGAGGGCGACGCCGACCACGGCCAGGAGGTACATCGACCAGTACTGCGTGTACATCAACGCCGATGCGATGACCGCGACGAGCGCCAGGCGACCCAGTACCGGCCGCTCCAGGGCCCGCACGAACGCGAGGTAGCCCGCGAGCACCAGGAACATCTGCAGCGAGTACATGCGGGATTCGGTCGCATAGCGGATGGCGTACGGCGAGGATGCGAACACGAGCACGGCGACCCACCCGAGCCGTCGTCCGCCGAGGCGCCGGCCGCACCACCAGGCACTGGGCAGCGTCGCGACCGAGAACACACCCGACAAGGCGCGTACCGCGACATCGCCCGAGCCGAACACCTGGATCCAGCCGTGGAGCAGTACGTAATAGAGCGGAGGTGCGCCGTCGTGCCGCAACGCCTCGCGCAGCTGATCGAGCGGCAGCTTGGCGATGTTGACCGAGAGCGCCTCGTCGAGCCAGAGATCGGAACGGGTGACGAAGCGCAACACCAGGCCTGCGGCGACGGCGACGGCAATTCCGGCGACAACGATGAGGCTGCCGGCCGAGAGTGATGGCCCGCGCCGCGACGTGGACGCAGCGGGCGTGGAGGCCGGGGCGCGCGCCGACGCGTCAGGAGCGACCTTCATGGCCGAAACGGTAACACCGGGCTCTTCGTTCGCCCGGTTTCGGCGGGTCACCGAAGTCGCGGCCCGACGCGCCCGGCGTCAGCTCGTGATCTTGGGCGCGACCTCGGCCATGAGGCGTCCGAGGCTCTCGGCCGACGGGTAGTCGCGGAACCAGAGCACGAACTCGCGACATCCCGCGTCGACGAATGCCTGCACCTTCTCGATGACCTGCTCGGCGGTGCCGACGAAGTTGTCGCGCAGGTAGCCCTCGTCGTCACCGCGGCCCCAGAGGCTGCCACCGGATGGCGTCGCGAGCCACGTGCGGAGATCGGCCTCCGTGTCGAACAGTTGGCAGTCGGGACCGTGCGTGCGCACGATCGAGTCGAAGTCACGCCCGATCCGTTCGCAGTGCTCCCGCAGGATCTGCGACTTGTGCACGAACTCGTCGAGGCCGGTCTGCCAGTTGGTCGCGTCGGCGTGCTCGGCCGCGATGCGCAGCGTGACCTTCTCGCCACCACCACCGATCCAGATCTCGGGTAGCTGCTGGAGCGGTTTGGGATCGCAGTAGGCACCGTCGAAGTGGAGGTGCTCGCCGTCGAACGTCACCGTCTCCTCGGTCCAGAGGCGCTTCACGACCGTGACTGTCTCCTCGAGCACCCGGAGCCGCTCGCGGTCGGGCAAGTAGTTGTAGCCGTACGCCCGGTACTCACGGTCGTACCACCCTGCGCCGAGACCGAGGATCAGCCGGCCGCCGGAGATCACGTCGATCCCCGCAGCTTCCTTTGCCAGCAACCCCGCGTTGCGGTACGTGGAGCACGTTACGAGCTGGCCGAGGCGGATGCTCGAAGTCTGTGTCGCGAGCGCGGCGAGTGTGGTGAACGCCTCGAACATGTGGGTGGGCTCGCGTCGCGGCACCGTCTCGACATGGTCGTAGACCCACAAGTGGTCATAGCCCGCCCGCTCCGCGAACTGTGCGACCTCCACCGTGCGAGCCCACGCGTCGGCGGCGCCCCAGCCGCTGTACTCGAGCTTCCAACCCTGCGGCGCGAAGGCGCCGTACCTGATGGGCGTATCGGTCACTGGTCGGCTTGGGGGGTGTACTCGTAATGCTGGATCTCGATCATCATGGGCAGCAGGAATCCGACGTAGAAGCTCGTCAGCTTCAGCATCCCGAAGTCGTCGGTCTTCTTGTCGATCACGTCGACGCGGTCGTCGTGCGCGGCGAACGCCTTGGCGCGGGCGAGCGCGTCGCCGAGCTCGGGGATCGTCGCCACCGACATGCCGAAGTGGTCGAGGCGCGGGCAGATCATCGGCGGGTCGTCGGCGATCAGGAACACGAACTGCTCGTTGCTGTGCACGCGCAGCACGAGCTTCTTGCGGTCGACCGTCTCGGTGGGGTGCTCCTGCCAGCCGAACACGTCGCCGTAGAACCGCAGGATGTCGGCGCGGCCCACCTCACCGAGCAGGTCGGCGGACACGCTCATCGCGACGTGGTTGAACCTGGGCTTGCGGATCGCCTGGTCACTCATGTGCGTCCTCGGTTCGGTGCGATCAGGACCTTCGCGGGGATCTCGCCCGACGCGAGCCGCTCGATCGCGGTGAACAGGCCCTCGAGCGGGACGTCGTCGCCCTCGAGGAGCAGATCGGTCGGGAAGTCGGGCGACGCGAGCAGCTCGAGCGCGACATCGAAGCCGCCGGCGTCATAGGTACACGCGCCAGTGACCACCAGCTCGTTGAGCAGGATGCGGTTGGGATCGAAGCGCGGCGGCTTGATACCCGCGCCGACAAGCACGAGAGTGCCGGCGCGTTTGAGCTGGCCGAGCGCGGCTTCCATCGCGTCGGCGCGTCCCGAGCACTCGAGCGCGACATCGAACGGCTCGTCGACAATCCGGTTGGGAGATCGCGGCGTCACGAGCGTGTCGGGCGCGACCGCCGTCGCGCCGAGTTGCTCGGCCAGCGCGCGCCGCCCTGGGGACGGCTCGCTCGTGACGATGTCGGTGATGCCGCGCGCGACCGCAGCCGCGATCGAAAGCGCGCCAATGGGTCCCGCGCCCGTCACCAGTATCCGCTGGCCAATGTGCGCGGCACCGCGGGTGAGTCCGTGCAGCGCGACCGCGAGCGGTTCGGTGAGCGCCGCGGCACGCAGCGACAACCCGTCGGGCAGGGCCAGCAAGTCGGTTTCCGGGACGCGCATGAACTGCGCGAAGGCTCCCTGCCAGGTGCCGTCACCCTCGCCGAGCGGGCCGCGGCCGGTGCACAGCGAGGGCCGGCCGGCGCGGCAGTACTCGCACTCGCCGCAGCGCGGCCCCGGGCCGCCGACGACCTCGTCGTCGACCTTCCAGCGCTTCACGCGCCCGCCCACGGCGGCCACCCGGCCGGAGAACTCGTGACCCTCGACCGAGCCCGGGCGACCCCATCCGTCGAGCACAAAGTGCAGGTCACTGCCGCAGACACCGCAGTGACTGATCTCGAGCAGCACGTCGTCGGCGCCGACCTCGGGAAGGGGCCGCTCCTCGATGACCAGATCACGTTGACCGCGGTACACCGCGGCCTGCATCGACGAAGGAAGCTCGGCCATCCGCCGAGTCTCCACGGACCTGACACGAGCGTCAACTCGCTCGACGGTCGCGAGGGATCAGCGGCGGGTCGCGATCAGGACCAGGCACTCACCCCAACGCGGCGGCAGGAACAAGCGACCGACCGCGACCTGGACCGCAGCCATCGCCCCGAACACCGGCAGCTGCACGACCCGCGGTACCCGCTTTACGTACGGCGGATCCCAGAGCCCGTCGGTGCCCGCGCGATCGATGACGAAGCCGGCACCCGTGATGCGGTCGAGCCACTCGTGCATCGGGAGCAGCGTGCAGTGGGTGGGGTCCTTGAACGCGAACCAGTCGTCGTGTGAGAGCCGGTGACCCCAGCCGTCGGGGTTGGGCACGACTGCCAGGAGCCGGCCGCCGGGTGCGAGCCAGCGCTGGAACATCTCGAGCGTGGGCGCGGGGTCGGGAATGTGCTCGAGCACGTGCAGGGCGGTGACGAGATCGAACGACCCCGGCTCGATGGCGTCGGTGTTGTCGCGTATGTGCACGGTAGGAGCGTTGCTGTGGGTGAGCTCCCGTGCCTCGGCCGACCCGTCGTACGCGCTGGCATCGAAGTGTTTCGCGAGCCGGCGGGCGAAGAACCCGACGCCGGCGCCGAAGTCGATCGCCCTGCTGCCCGCCGGCGCGAGCCGCGCCGCCACCCGTTCGTAGAACCACAGCGCGACCCGGTCACCCGCTTGCCCGTTGTCTTCGTAGTACTCGCGGTCGAAGGCCGGCGCGGGTGCTGGTTCCACTGCTGCTCTCTTCGTGAACCGTGCGTTGGTCGTGCGTCGATCGATTCGGCGCCGGGGCGAATCTAGCGGGGCATTCTCCTGACACTCGTGTCACATCGTAATAAGGTCGATTCGCCAGGGCCGCGGCAGCGTGAACGGGAGGCAGACGCATGGCAGCCGATCTCGTGATCACCGGCGGCACGGTTGTCGACGGGAGTGGTGCGCCCGGCCGGCGGGCCGACGTGGCCGTCACCGGTGGGCTCATCACGGAGATCGGCGACGACTTGCACGGCGCGCGCAGGCTCGACGCGTCCGAGCACGTGGTCGCGCCGGGGTTCATCGACATCCACACTCACTACGACGCGCAGGTGTTCTGGGATCCGGCACTCACGCCGTCGAGCTACCACGGCGTCACGAGCGTCGTGGCCGGCAACTGCGGCTTCTCCATCGCGCCCTGCCGTCCCGAGCACCGCGACCTTCTCGCCCGCACGCTCGAGCACGTCGAAGACATGAGCCTACCGACCCTGCAAGCCGGCATCCCGTGGGACTTCGAGACGTTCCCCGAGTACCTCGACTCGGTCACACGCCACGGCACCGTCCTCAACTACGGCGCCTACCTCGGCCACACCGCGCTGCGACTCTGGGTGATGGGCGACGAGGGCTACGAGCGCGCCGCGACCGACGACGAACTGGTAGCGATGCAGGGCGTCGTGCGGGAAGCGATGGTCGCCGGCGCGACCGGGTTCGCTACGAGCTCGTCGGCCACACACTCGGGCGACGGCGGACGGCCGGTGCCGTCACGGCTCGCCGACCCGCACGAGCTCGAGGTGTTGCTCGCGCCGCTGGGCGAACTGGGGCGCGGCGTCGTCGAGTTCCTGCCCGGCGAACGAGTGAAGCACGCCGACGTGTACGCGTTGCAACGCACGATCGGACGGCCGTTCACGTGGACCGCGCTGCTCACGCTCAAGGGCACCGAGTTCGCGCGCGACTACGCCGAGATGAACGGGCGCGAACGCGCGCAAGGTGCCGACGTGTGGCCGCAAGTGTCGGTGCGACCACTCGTGTTCGCGATGAACATGGTCGAGCCGTTCGAGTTCAACATGGTGCCGATCTTCGGCGAGCTGATGGGCGCGCCGGTCGAGAAGAAGCTCGCGCACTACCGCGATCCCGACTGGCGACAGCGTGCACAGCACGAGCTCGACCACGGCAAGTTCTACCGGCCCCGGTGGAACCGCCTCACGGTCGGCGAGTGCGACACGCATCCCGAGCTCGTCGGCAAGACGATCGACGAGCTCGCCCGTGAGCGCGGCACGTTCGAGCTGGACGTGATCCTCGACCTCGCGCTCGAAGAAGACTTGCGTACCCGCTTCCGCAGCGTGCTCGCCAACGACGATCCTGACGGGATCGACGAGCTGTTGCGACAGGAGGGCATGCTCATCGGCCTCTCGGATGCCGGCGCGCACGTGAGCCAGCTCTGCGACGCGTGCATGCCGACGGAACTGCTCGGCACCTACGTGCGCGAGCGGGAGGCGATCCCGCTCGAAGCCGGCGTGCGCAAGCTCACGGGCGAACCGGCCGACGTGTACTCACTCGCGGGCCGCGGCTACGTGCGCGAAGGCATGGCCGCCGATATCACGGTGTTCGATCCGACGACGGTCGCACCGGGGCCGCTGCGACGAGTGCGCGACTTCCCCGCCGATGGTGAACGTCTCGTCGCCGATCAACCGGCCGGCATGCGGCACACGCTGGTCAACGGGGTACCGATCCGCGTCGATGGCGCGCCGGCCGACGACGGGATCGCGGCCCTGCCGGGTCGCCTGCTCCGCGGCTAAACGGGCGCCGGGCCGATTGCGCGCGGTGTCATGGCGCGCCAGGTGCCGGATTTGTTGCATCAGATGGTCGAACTGCCCTTCTCATGCTCAGGCTGAGCCCACCTCACTCAGGTGGCGTCTTGCCCAGACGCTCGTACGCCTCGTCCGGCAGCGCGCGGGCGTCCTTATAGACGTGGTGCACACAGGGCTCGCCGGCGCGTTCGGGTGGGTGCTCCACGCTCGTGGGCGTGCCAACCCACTCGATCGGCTGCATCTCGTTGTTGACCGAGCAGTGGGCGCAGTACACGGGAAGCTCGTCGCGCATGAAGGTCCGCCCGGCGCGCTCGCGCAGCGTCAGGTACGCGTGATCACCCTCGTACTTACCCTCGTCGATGAGCCGGCCGCCGCTGCCACAGCGAAACGAGAGGATGATCTTCTCGTCGTCCTCTGCGACGTCGACGGTGCCGAAGTTGCTCAACATGGCGCGCGCAATGACCTTCGCCCGCGCGCTCGCCGGTAGCGACGCCCAGTCAATACCGGTGTCGCGACGCGGGCGCACGAACTCGTCACCCGTCTTGCGCAACGCGCGTTCGACGGCCTCCTCCCCCAGCTCGTCACCGATAAACGTGAGCAGCGATGTGATCCAGTTGATCGAGTAGTCCTGCAGCGACCGCCACTGGTCGACAGCCCGGTCGAGGAGGACGGCCGCGTCTTCGGGTTTGCCGCGGGCCAACGCGATCTTCACCTGCTCCCACAGCGGCGTCGTCATGCGCTGCACGTCGGCCGCGCTGAGCTCCGAATCGTCCGTCATCCCTACCTCCGGGGAAGGCCGAGCACGCGCTCCGCGATGATGTTGCGTTGAATCTCGCTGGTGCCGCCGGGGATCGTACCGCCGAACGACAGCAGGTACTGAGTGGCCCACGAGCCGGGGCGAAGGAGCGTCGGGCCGAGCACGTCGTCGTCGACCGCCGCGGCGCCGATCGCCTCGGTACCCACGAGGCAGCAGCGCTGGATCGCCTCGCTGCCGAACAGCTTCAGCAGTGAGTGCTCCGGATTGGCTTTTCCTTTGGCGTACTTCGAGAAGCCGCGGTAGCCCATCAGCATGATCGCTTGCGCGTCGATGTAGAGCGAGGCCACCTGGTCGCGGAAGCCGTCGTCGTCGGCGAGACGCGTGCCGTGGCCGCCGGGGCCCTCTCGCTGTCCGGTCTCGACGAGCACGTCGACGGCGCGCTGGAGGCTGTATGCGTAGTCGATCCACAACATGGCCCGTTCGTGCGCGAGCGAGCCCTGGCTGATCGGCCACCCGCCGTTGAGCTCACCGAGGAGGTGATCGCGCGGCACCACCACGTCCGTGAAGAAGACCTCGTTGAAGTCGCAGCGAGTGGGATCGGTGAGCTCGGGGAACGGGCGGGCCTCGATGCCCGGTGAGCGCATGTCGACGATGAGCACGCTGATGCCGCGGTGCTTGGGCGCGTCGGGGTCGGTGCGAACGAAGCACAGGCACCAGTCGGCGTGGTGCGCGCCGGATGTCCACACCTTCTGGCCGTTGACGACGAAGTGGTCGCCGTCGAGCACTGCCCGGGTACTGAGACCGGCGAGGTCGCTGCCCGCGCCCGGCTCGCTCATCCCGATGCACCACGCGATCTCGGCCCGCAAAGTGGGGAGGAGGAACCGCTCGCGCTGCTCGGGGGTGCCGTAGTCGAGGAGTGACGGCGCCACGATGCCGAGCCCCTGCGGATTGACGCTGCGCGACACGTGCCGCTTCGAGAGCTCCTCGAAATAGATCATCTGCTGGACGGGCGTGGCGTCACGGCCGCCGAGCTCGGTGGGCCAGCCGGGCACGAGCCATCCGGCGTCGAACAGCCGGCGCTGCCACGCGCGCGACCAGTCTTGGAAATCGGCACTCGACTCGCGTGGCGCGTGCAGCTCCGGCGCCGGCGGCGCGTTCGTCTCGAGCCACGCGACGAGCTCGGCGCGGAACGCTTCTTCCGCCTCGCCATAGTGCAGTCGCATCGGGACCGACGATACTCGGATACGCTCCGCGCCAAACGCGGGCGAGCGAAGCAGGCACATGGATTTCGAGTTCAGCGCAGACCAGGAACTGCTGCGCGCGACGGTGCGCCGGTTCCTCGGCGAACAAGCCCCCGTTTCGCCGTATGTGCGCGCGCAGCTCGACGATCCGCGCGGCACCACTGACGACGTCTGGCGGGGCCTCGCCGATCTCGGTGTGACCGGTCTGCTCGTACCGGACAGTTGCGGCGGCGCGGGCCGGGGCATGGTCGACCAGGCGGTGGTGCTCGAGGAGCTGGGCCGGGCCGTGCATCCGGGGCCGTACCAGTCGTCGGCAATCGGCGCGGTGAGCATGGTGATGTCGGCGGGCGACGAACGCGACTTCGGGTTACTGCTTCCCGGCCTCGCGTCGGGCGACACGATCGGCACGGTCGCGCTCTATGAGCCCGACGCCCGGTCGGAGTGGCGCACGCCGGGCACGTCCGCACGCGTGGTCGGCGACGGTTGGGCGATGAACGGCACGAAGGCGCACGTGCCCGACGCAGTCGCGGCCGACCTGCTGCTGGTCACCGCGATGACCGACGATGGCCTGGACGTGTTTGCGGTGCGGCGCGATACCGAAGGCGTGGTAGTCGAGGCGACGTCGACGGTTGACGGTACACGCAAGCAGGCGTCGGTCGTTTTGCGCGACGCGCCGGCGTGGCGGCTCGGGGGCGGGGGCGAAGGTGCAGTCGACGTTGCCGGCGCGGTGGACGGGGCCGTCGACCGACTCGCCGTCGCGTCGGTGCTCGATGGAGTCGGCGCGGCATCCCGCGCACTCGAGCTCGCAGTGGAGTACGCGAAGGAGCGCGAACAGTTCGGCCGGCCAATCGGCGCGTTCCAGGCCGTCCAACAACTCTGCGCCGACATGTTGCGCGCGGTCGAGCTCGCGCGCGCGGGCGCGTACTACGCCGCGTGGGCGTGCGACGCGGCTGATGCGCGCGAACGCCAGCGCGCCGCGGCGATGGCGCAGGCGTTCGCAGCCGACGAGCTGTACCAAGTGGGAGCGAACGCGATCCAGGTCTTCGGTGGAGTCGGCTTCACGTGGGAGCACGACGTCCACCTCTATTACAAGCGCCTCCTCACCCTGCAACACGCCGGCGGCGGCCGCATCGAGTCCCTCGAAGCCCTCGCCACCCTCCTCCTCGACTGACGACGTCTCAGAACTCGTTCACTCGAGGTATTCCCGGCAAATACCGAGGGGATTCCTCGAGTAAACGATGGTTCGGGCCCGAGTGTCACACCCCACCGGTTGACTGGGCCGCATGGACGATGGATTCGACCGCGTGATCGGCCGGCTGGCGGCGACCCAGTACGGCATCGTCACCACCCACCAGGCGATCCGGCGGGGTGGCACGCAACTGATGATCGAGCAACGCTGCCAGTACGGCCGTTGGGAACGCCTCGCGCCGGGTGTCTATCGGATCGCGGGGGTGGCCGACTCGTGGCAGCAACAGCTTCTGACCGCGTGCCGCAGTGGCGAGGGCAGGGCATTCGCGAGCCACCGCAGCGCGGCCCGGCTGTGGGAACTTCCCGTCGCCGAGCCGGTGCCCGTCGAGGTGACCGTGCCCTTCGCCCGCTGGCACCGACTGCCGGGTGTCGTGAGTCATGAGACCACCCGGTCGAATCGCTTGGATCGTACCGAACGCCAGCGCATCCCGGTCACGACCATCGTGCGGACGTTGATCGACCTCGCGGCCGTGACACCAGTTGCGCGCCTCGAGGCTGCGCTCGACGAGGCGCTGCGCCGTGAGCTCACCGACGTCGCTTCAGTGCAAACGCGGCTCGAGCAGTTGGCGGCGCGCGGCCGGCGGGGCGTGCGAAACCTGCGAGCCCTGCTTGCCGAACGCGATCCTTTGACCTCGGCATCCGAGAGCGTGCTCGAGACCCGCTTTTTGCGTGTGCTCCGCGACCGTGGGCTGCCGGCGCCCGTCCCGCAACTCGTGATTCGCACCACAGCTGGGCGATTCATCGCTCGGGCCGACTTCGCGTATCCGGAGGCTGCCCTCGTCATCGAAGTCGACAGCTACCTGCACCATGGCGGCCGGCGAAAGTTCGAGGACGACCTGCGACGCCGTACCGAACTCGTCGCCGCGGGATGGCAGGTCGTCCATGTGGTTTCACGGCAGATCCAGCGCGGGGCGCCGGAGATCTGCGAGTTGATCGCACGGACGGTCCGCCGGCCCGCCTGACCCGTTCTCGCACCCTCTTTACTCGAGGATTTCCCCCGGTATTTGCCGGGAATGCCTCGAGTAAACGAGATCTGGGGGCAACTCAGCGAGAGCGGGTGAGGAGGAGGCAGCCGGCGAGGGGACCGCCGCCGGCGGCGGCGACGCCGACTTCGGGGTCGCCCGGCACTTGCCGTTCGCCGGCCTCGCCCCAGAGTTGGACGCACGCCTCGTGCAGAAAGCCGTAGCCGTGGAGGCGGCCGGCCGAGAGCTGGCCGCCGTGGGTGTTGAGCGGCATCTCGCCGTCGCGTGCGATGCGGGTGCCCCCTTCGATGAAGGGTCCCGACTCGCCGCGCGCGCAGAAGCCCATCGCTTCGATCCACGCCATGGTGATGAAGCTGAACCCGTCGTACATCTCCGCGAGCTGCACGTCGGACGGCTGCAACTCGGTGCGGGTCCACATCTGCGCGCCGGCATCGCGGCACGCCATGGTGGTGAGGTCGTCCCACTGGTCCCAGGACGGGCGACCGCGTATCGCCGTGCCCACGGCCTCTACCTGGATCGGTGGCTTGCGCAAGTCGGTCGCGGTCTCCGCACGCGAGACGATGAGTGCGGTCGCGCCGTCGCACGGGACGTCGCAGTCGAACAGGCAGAACGGCGTCGTGATCATGCGCGCCGCGAGGTAATCGTCGAGCGACATGGGGTCGCGGTAGATCGCGTTCGGGTTGAGCGCCGCGTTCTTGCGCGCGTTGAGCGCGATCTGCGCGAGCTGCTCCCGCGTCGTGCCGAACTCGTAGAAGTGACGCTGCGCCATCATCGCGATCCAGATCGCGGCCGACGGCGCGGCAAACGGCAAGGTCCACTCCATGAAGCCCGACGCGCGGAAGTTGCTCGACCCTCCCCCGCCGGGCATGACTGCCGCGCGGCCCTTTTCGCCCTGCGCACTGCCTTCGTAGACGCTCCGGAAACACAAGACATGTGTCGCGAGGCCCGACGCGACTGCGAGACACGCGTCGATGACCGAGCCCAGTTGCCCCGGGAGCTCGATGCCACCTGTGTACCAGCCGAGCTCGAGTCGAAGCGCGTCCTGCACGTCGACGACCCCTGCGCCCGAGAACCCGGCCGGCGTGTCCATGGGACCGGGGTACGTCGCGAGCCCGTCGATGTCGTGGGTCGCGAGCCCCGCATCGTCGATCGCCGCCAAGCACGCGTCGACCGTGAGCTCGAGCGGGTCGCGATGTAGGCGGCGCCCGATCTCGGACTGGCCCGCGCCGCTGAGCACGGCCCGGCGTTCGATGATCTCGTTCATCTCGGTGTTCACCGCGCCGCTGAGCACGGCCCGGCGTTCGATGATCTCGTTCATCTCGGTGTTCACCGCGCCGCCCGTTCAGGCACCGGCTCGAACAACGGGATCCATACGTCATCGTGCTGCTCGAAGGTCACTTGCACCGGCATGCCGATCTCGACCGAGTCGGGATCGCAGTTGATGATGTTGGTCGTCAGTCGCACCGCCGGCGCGTCGTCGAGTACGACGATCGCGACCACGTACGGCAGCTCGGGTCCGGGCATCCACGGCTGGTAGTTGACGCTGAAGGTGAAGACCGTTGCCCGGCCGCTCACCACCTCGAACTCGAGGCGTTTGGAACGGCACGCCGGACAGATCACGGTGGGCGGATGCAAGAACACGTGACAGTCCTGACACCGCTGGATGCGCAACTCGCCCTCGGTGCCGCCGATCCAGAACGCACGGTTGCGTTCAGTGATCCGAGGCAGGATGCGGAACGGCGGCGCGGCGGCGCCGTCGTCAATCACGCGCCGCTCGACAACACGTTCGCGGCGCTCATTCGGATTCCGCCTCCGGCGCGGTGTCGAAGCCCTTCCGCGCGTGCGG
>JBBRZM010000009.1:0-86351 GCA_038236695.1 Acidimicrobiia bacterium | reverse complement strand
TGGCCTCCGCTCGGACCGTCGAGACCGATCACCCAGCCGGTGCCCGCGTTCGCGGTGATGATGTCGAGGCGGCCGTCACCATTGAGGTCGTAGAGCGTCGGCGTCGCGTACACCGGGCCCCCACCGGTGAAGTACACCTTCACCACCTGTCCCGAGGTGTTGTAGACGCGCACATATCCGTCTACGGCACCGGCGACGAGCTCGGTCTGGCCGTCGCCGAGCACATCGCCGGCGGCGACCCCGGAGAACGCCTCGTGCGTGGGATTCGCGTAGAACCCTTGATACGCGCCCGACTGGAACGGCCCGATCTGCGTCAGCGCAATCTGACTCTGGGCGGTCACTTGGGCCTGCACTTTGGGGGGAATCGGCGTGGTTGTCGGTGCCGGCGGGGTGGTCGCTTGTGTCGGGGCCGTGCCCGGGGGCGGGGCCGGTGGAGCAACCGTCGCCGTCGTCGGGGCCGGCTGCGTGGTCGTCGGTGCGGGCGTTGGCGGAGTGGTGACCGGCGGCGTGGTTGCCGCGCCGGCACGGGAGCGCGCCGCGCCCGTTCCTGTCGTCAGCAGGCCACCGACCAGCATCACGGCTGCGAGCGCGACGAAGCGGCGAGACGAGGACTTCCGATCGCGCGATCCCAAGGTGCCGAGCAAGTTGTCGCTTTCCGCAGAAGATGGTCTTACAGATGTCGGCGCGGGCGGGGGGCGACTTGAATTCGCTCAGCGGCGGCCCGGCGGTCCGTCGTCGCCCTCGAGGGCATCGATGACGGCATGGCGCAGCCGATTCACCTGGCCGACGACGGGATCGAGTTGCCACGCGGTGATGCGACGAACCGCGCGTTTGAAGGTCGAGACCCCGGGGCGCGCCGACACCGGGTCGGGCAGCGCGAGCGGTGGGACCCGACGCACCGGTGCACTCACGCTCGAGATCGCGGCGGCCTCGGGGCTGGCCGCCCGCAGCGCGGCGGCGCGTATCCTGATCTCGGACTGGATTCGGTCGCGGTCACCGACCGGCCATGGGACGAGCTCGCGAGCCGAGAGCGTCTCGTCGCCCGCAGCCTCGCGCATCGCGAGCAGGAGCTCGCCGTCGTCGGCGACGAGCCGCGTGCCCGGTGGCATCTGCTGTGCGAGCCCGCCCACTTGTGTCGCGATGACGGGACGGCCGAAGAGCACGGCTCGTTCGGCGACACTCGATGACCAGATGAGCCGGTACGGCAGCACGAGCGCGTCGACCGCGACGATCCATGTGTCGAACTGTTCGTCGCTGACGTAACCCTCGTGCAACGTGACCCCTGGCGTTGCCTCGACGAGCGCGCGCAAGTCGTCGAGGTGCACCTGGTAGTCGTGGTCGTCGGGGCGCACCGACCCCACGATCTCGAGCCGGCAACCCCGCGCACCGAGATCGCCGAACGCACGGACTGCTCGGTCGAAGCCCTTGTGCGGCTGGATGAAGCCGATCGACAGGAACACGAAGGCGTCGTCGGGCAGTTGCAGCTGCGCTCTCGCCTCGGCGCGGGTCGCGGTGGTGCGGGGCTCGAAGTGGGCGCCGTGCTCGACGACCTCGATCCGGTCGCGCGGCACCTCGTACGCCCGCGCCAGCTGGTCACCCTGCGACTCGGTGTGCACGGTGATGCGCCGGGCCGCGCGCCACATCGCGCGTGTGAGGACGGCGTCGAGCGTCGAGCCCCTGACGCCTTCGACATCGAACTCGTGCACGCGTAACTCCACGTTGCCACCGCGCCGGAACGCGAACAGCAGCCCCGCGGCGACGCGTGCACGCTGCGCGGGTGTGACCGGCGGCCGGAAGAAGACCGCCGGGTGGTATTGGATGATCACGCGGTCGTAGCCGACGACGCGCTTCGCGAGCGCCACCGGCCCGCGCCGGCTGAGCAGGTCGATGTGGTAATGCGCCGCCGACGGCTCCGGCGAGAGCACTTCGACGTCGTTGCCGGCGGCTCGGAGTCGCTTGACCTCCTGCACCGCGTACTGCGCCAGTCCGTCGCGCAGCGGCGGGTACGGCGTGACCATGAGAATGCGTTCGCTCATGGGCTCACGATCCGGTGGGAAGCCATTTGAGGATGGTGGCTTCGGCCTGGTCGAGCACCGCCGGCCAGGTGTAGTGGTCGAGTACGTACTGCCGGCCCGCGGCCGCGAGGGACGCGGCGACATCGGGTGCCTCGGCGAGGAAGCGGAGGCACTGCGCGAGCTCCAGGTCGTCGTCGTACAGGAGCCCCGCACCCGAGCGTTCGCAGTGCCAGCGGTTGACTGCGCTCGCACCATTGGCGATGACGGGTGTACCCGCGAGCCATGCCTCCATGATCGTGCGCGAGAAGCTCTCGTACTTCGACGGCTGCAGATACGCGTCGGCCGCCGCGAACGCGTTGTCGCGTTGGTCGTCGGGCAGGAAGCCGAGATCGACGACCTTGTCGGCGATGATGGCTGGCGGGTGCACTTCGAGTGCGCCCATCGTCACGAGCTTCAGATCGAGGTCGCCGTACATCGACGCGGCGGCGAAGCCGTCGAGCAGTTGCTCCCAGTTCTTTCCGCCTTCACGACGACCCGCGAAGAGCACGAAGCGACCCTCGATGCCGTACTTCGCGCGGAACGCCTCGGGGTCGTAGCGATCGGGCACGTGCAGGCCCGACCCGATCACCTCGTGAGCGGGCAGCTGCGGATGGATCCGCTGCGCGAGGTCCTGCTCCGGCGCGGAAAGGAACCAGATGCCCCGAGCCCCCGAGAACAGCGGCTGGTAGATGTCGAGATACGCCTCGGGTTCGTCGTGGAGGCACGGCATCAGCAGGGTGCGGTCGGGAGCGATCTGACCGCACGCGAACGTGGGCCAGAACAGGTACGGCGCAACCACGATCGCTCGATACTCGGACGAGTGGTCGAGCAGGAAATGGAACAGGTCGGGCACCCGCACGTCGTCGTTCATCCAGCGCTGCTGGAGCTCGATCGATACGCGCGCTTCGGCCACGATCGAAGCGCTGATCGCGGCGCGCTCTGCGCGCGGCGTCGAGATCACCGCGGGGAACCGGCGAATGGTCACCCCGTCGACCGTCTCGACGCCGGGGGGGTACTCGTTGACCCAGGTGAAATGGTCGCGGGCGCACGTGGTGAGCACGTCGACCTGCCAGCCGCGTTCGGCCAGCCCGTGCGCCATCTCGCGCATGACGGTCTCGGCACCGCCGATGACGTCGGCACCGTATCTGGGGGGCACGAATGCCAAACGTCCAACTCGTTCCACGGTGCTCAGACCTTAGCGGCGGCGCCCGTGATCACACCGCAACCCGGTGCGGTGCTTGGGCTCGCAGTGCTCCGTACACCGGCGGCCCGGGGTGCGTCGGCGAGCTGCGGGCGTTCAAGCTCTAGGCTCGACCTCGCATGGACATTGCTGTATGCGGCGCGCAAGTCGTCTTCACGCGGGGCGGCGCGGAGCTGCTCATGGAGCAGCTCGTCGAGCGGCTCGCAGCCGCAGGGCATCGGGCAGAGCTGATCCGGCTCCCCGGGGCGTGGGACCGCGAACGCGTCTTCGATGCCGCGCTCGCGTGGCGCTTCGTACCGGTCGACGCCGACTTGGTGATCGCGACCAATTTCCCGTCGTACTTCGTGCGCCATCCCCGCAAGATTGTCTGGCTGCCGCACCAACACCGCATCGCATACGACGCGGCTGACACCCCGTGGTCCGACTTCGGGCTCGACGACCAGTCGCTCGACGCCCAGCGCCTGCTGGCCGACTGGGACACCCGGGCGTTGAGCGAAGCCGAACGCATCTTCACGATCTCGGGAGTCGTCAGCGAACGGCTGGCCCGGTACAACGGCGTCGCCTCCCAACCCCTGTACCACCCGCCGCCGCTCTACGACGAGCTCCACCCGGGACCGTTCGGCAACTATGTGTTCTGCGCGACCCGTCTCGAACGAAACAAGCGACCCGAGCTGCTCGTCGAGTCGCTCGCGCACGTGCAAGCGCCGGTTCGAGCTGTCGTCGCGGGGCGCGGCTCACGCCGCGACAATCTGATCCGCCGGGCGAGAGAGCTCGGAGTCGGCGACCGGGTCGAGCTGCCGGGGTTCGTCGATGACGACGAGCTCGTCGAGCGGTTCGCGAACGCGCTCGCGGTCGTGTACACACCCCACGAGGAAGACTACGGATACGTCACGCTGCAAGCGTTTCGCGCCGGCAAGCCGGTGATCACGACGGCCGACTCGGGTGGCGTGCTCGAGTGGGTCGAGGACGGTGTGACCGGACTCGTCACCGATGGCACACCCGCGGGCATCGCCAAGGCAATCGACCGCTTGGCGACCGACCACGAGCTGGTCGAGCGCCTCGGCGCCGCCGCCCGGGAACGCGTGTCCACGTTGAGCTGGGCCCCGGTCGTCGCCCGTCTCACCGGCGCATGACCCGACCGCTCATCGAGCTGCTCGTCGGCCGTGATACCTCGCCGACGGCTCGCGAGCTCGTCACGCGGGTCCGGCGCTGGTGCATGTTGCGAGCCTCGGATCGCGCGCTCGGTCCGGTCGCGGCGCGCTTGGCGACCTCGGCTCGCGCACCCGGCCTGCCGGCGGCGATGCACGATCGCGCGACACCACTAGCGGTCGTCGTGGCACGAGATGAAACGGTGTCGAACGAGCTTCGCGACCGGGCCGAGCTGCTCATCACCGATGATCCGGCACGCGTCGACGATTTCGGGCCGCGCACACTCCTGGCGCCGGCATACACGGTCGACGCCGAGCGGCACTTGGCCATTGCGCCGTTCCTCCGGGAGCGGTGGCGGCATCGACTGAGGTTCCCGTCACCCTTCACCGTCGTGCTCGGGTTTCCCTCCCCCACCCCACTGCGGCCCGAGACGGAAGCAACGGCGCTCGCTCTCGCGTCCGCGGCCGCGGTGCGCGGCAACGCGACACTCGTCGCCCTTGCGCTCGGCACCCCGGTCGTGACCGATGCCGCGACTGCGGCGCTGCTGGGCGCGACCGACGGACATGACGTGCTGGTCGCGTCGGCGAGCAACGCGGCCGAAGTCGCCGGCGGCCTCGCAGCTGACATGGTCGAAGCGGCGCGCCTCGGCTGTGAGGCGCGGGCGCTCGTCGAACGTGAACACGACGTTGGCCCGGTCGCCCGTACGATGCTCACCCGTCTCGGCGTCGCGCTCGTGGCGCCCGATGTGCCCCTCGGTTCGCTCCAGCTGCGCCTCGACGAGCTGCACACGCCCTTCGACGCGTCGCCGGTGCGCCGCGCCGTTGCCGCCTGCGAGGCGCTCACGAGCGCGGCCGTCGCGTGACGTCGCATCCCGACCTCCAGCGCCGGCTCGTCAACGAGCTCCGCGCCGACCTCGGTGCGGAGCCGCAGCAGGGGCCGGCCGGCGAGACCGCGAACGACGTCGCACCCCACATCACCGACGAGCCGAAGACGCGGCGGGCGAAACGAGCGGCGCGCCGCGTCGCAGGGCCGGCGTGGCATCGGTTCATCGGCCGCATCGCGGACGCGACCGCGACGCGGCTCCGCACCAACCAGAGCACCGAGCGTGACCGGCTCGCGGTCGAGGACGAGCTCATGCACGTCGAGGTCGAGCTCGTGCACGGGGAACTGAACGCGTTCCGTGCCGCGGTCGATGCATTGCCATCGATCGATGAGGTTCAGTCGCTCACGGTCAATCTCGAGCTGATGAAAGGCGAGCTCGGCGCCTTCCACCAGACCCTCGAAGACCTCGGGCGCGCCATCTCGCCGGGCGCGGGGATCGACGGCGTCCCGCGGCAGTTCGCCGAGCTCCGAACGCAGATCAACGCGCTCGATCGGCGCCTCCGGACCAAGCCCGGCGCGATCGCGGACGACTTCCCGGCGGGCAGCGCGCCCGATGTGGTCTCCACCGATGGGCCCGGCTTCGACTACGTCGGCTTCGAGCATCGCTTCCGGGGCGACCCCGACGAGATCCTGGCCCGGACCGAGGAGCGCTACCTCGAGCTCCTGACCGCGAACCAGCCCGTGCTCGACATCGGCTGCGGGCGGGGCGAGCTGCTGGCCGGTCTCGCCGCGCGGGGCGTGCGCGGGGAGGGCGTCGACCTCGACGCCGAGATGATCGCGGAGGCGCGGGCGCGGGGGGTCGAGGCACACCTCGGCGACGCCCTCGAGTTCCTCCGGGCCACGACGGAAGGCTCGTACGGTTCCATCTGCGCGATCCAGGTCGTCGAGCACCTCCACATCCGCCAGGTCGTGGAGCTCCTCGACCTCGCGGCGACCCGCCTCCGGCCCGGGGGGGTGCTGATCGCCGAGACGCCCAACCCGACCTCGATGATCGTGCTCTCGCGCTCGTACATCCTCGACCCGACCCACGTCTGGCCCCTGCACCCCTCGCTCTTGACGTTCCTGTGCGAACGCGCCGGTTTCCTCGAGGTGGAGGAACGGTTCTTCGGACCTGCCGAGGAGCTGTACCTGCCGATGGTCGACGCGGGCGACGAGTCACCACCCTGGGTGGCCACCGTCAACCAGGCGTTCACCCAGCTGAACCAGATCCTCTTCGGCCCGCAGGACTACGCAATCGTCGCGTCGACGCCCGACGAGTGAACCGCGTCAGTTGACCGAGACTCCGCGCCCCAGGGAGAAGCCCCACCCCGTCTGGGCCTGGCGCACCCAGGGCGCGTTCCCGAACGGGTACAGCTGACCGAAGCGATCGACCACGTACCCTCCGCCGCCGCCAGGCGTGAGTGCGACCGACGCGGCGAAGTCGAACCCGAGGTACTGGACGTTGGCCAGCGGCGGCGCGCCGGCAAACGCATGCAAGCTCCCGTACCCGTCGAGCACGTAGCCCCCCGCATCGTCGCTTCGCCACACGATGCTGCGGGCGATGTCCCAACCGGGCCAGTAGCCACTGAATCCCGGCGCCCCGGCGTTGCCGAAGGGATGGACCCCACCCCAGCCATCGAGGACGTAGCCGCCCGCGCCGCTGGGAAACACCACCAAGCCGCGAGCGATATCCCAACCCTGCCAGTAGCTGCCCGACGTGATCGGCGGCGCGCCACCGAACGCGTGAATCGCGCCCCAACCGTCGAGCACCCATCCACCGCCGGCCGGGCGGAGCACGAGGTCACGGGCAATGTCCCAACCCGGCCAGTACGCACTGGCCGTCGCCGGCGGCGCGTTCCCAAACGCGTTGACCGCCCCGAAGCCGTCGAGCACGTAGCCGCCCCCGCCGGTCGCGAGCTTGACCGCGCGCGCGATCGGGAAGTTGGGCCAGTACACGTTGTGGTGGAAGGAGTCGGCGCTGCCCGCCGGATGCACACCGCCGAACGCGTCGAGCGTCGCGATCGAAGGCACGAAGAGCCCCGGCACCCACCACGGTGACGGGTCGGGCACGCTCGTGATCACGCGCGCCGCCAACGGGGCGTGGATCTCGTCGAGGCGGCCGTAGAGCCCGTCGCCCGGACAGTCGGTGAACCAGGTGTCGCGATGGCCGATGACCGTCGGCTCCCAGATCTGGGTACCGGGAGCGAACTTGTCGTTGCCGTTGGTCGTGTACAGCGTCGGCCGCGCCGGGTCGACACCGGAGGCGGCGAGCTTCCACGCGATGATGTTCTCGAGGCCGTCAATCAGTGCCCCCGGTGCACCGGCTCCCTGGAAGTTGCCGATTGCAGCGACGCCGGTGGTCTGGGTATTGAACCCGATCGCGTGCGCGCCGTGCACCGGCCGGTCGACGCCACCGAAGCGACCTTCGAACACCTGGCCGAAGCGATCGACGAGAAAGTTGTACGCGATGTCGCAGTAGCCCAACGTGATCGTGTGGTACGCGTAGACGCCGCGCACGATCGACGCGCTCTCCCACGGCTGGTAGCTGTTGCTGTTGACCGTGTGATGCACGATCGCGAGCTGCACCCGTGCGTCGTAGTCGGGACTCGAGCAATTGGCGAGGCGCAGGCCTTCGTCGGCACCCCACTGTGCCCGCGAGATGATGTTGGGCCACGCGGGCAGCGCGTCGGCACTCCCGGGCGGGCTCGTCGCGACGCGCGGCGTCTTGATCGCTTTCAGGTCAACGTTGGTGGCGGTGCCGTGGTCGAGCTTCACCCGCACGGCGGTGGTGTCGTTGCCCACCCACACCGGCTCGGTCGATCTCGTCGCGGCGTGCCGCCGGGCCGACTTCGCGTCACGCGACCCGGGATCCGCTCCCGGGTCGTCACCAAGGCCGACCGGCGCCAGGGAGTGCCAGTGGCCGCGGGGATCACGCTTCTCGACGGTGAAGTCGGCCGGCGCCTTGCCCTGCCACGAGACGCCCACCATGTTGGCGGTGGTATCGGTCTGGGCGTGCCAGCCGGTCGTGACGGTCTGCGTTGCCGGTGTGAGATCGACGTTGTCGATCGTGACCGGCGGCGTGGACGCGTCCGGAAGCGTCGGGAGCACGAGCACGAACGTCGACAGGCCCAGCGTGAGGACGGCGCCAATGGGGACGAGGAAGCGCAGCGAGATGCGATGCATCGCGGGAGCCTAACGCGCTCGAATCCGCACTCGCGCCGTAGGATCCTGCCTGCGTGACACCTTTGTCCGACGGTCGCCGAGCACTCCGAGTCGCCGTCGACGGCACGCCACTGCTCGGCAATCGCACGGGAGTGGGTCACGTGACCGCCGAGCTGCTCCGCACACTCGCGACGCGCCCGGATGTCGCGCCGGTGGCGTACGCGGTCACGTGGCGAGGCCGCGGCGAGCTCAAACGTGCACTCCCGCGCGGCGTCGATGCGGCCACCACGCTGTTTCCGGCCCGGCTCACACGGGAGCTGTGGCCGCGGATCTCCTTCCCACGCGTCGAGTGGTGGACGGGTGGTGTCGACGTCGTGCACGCGACGAACTTCGTCGGGCCACCCGCGCGAGCTCCGGTAATCGTCACGGTGCACGACTTGACGTTCGCCCGTTTTCCCGAGCTGTGCACCGCCGACGCGTTGCGCTACCCACGTCTGATCGAGCGGGCGCTCGATCGCGGGGCCACGATCCATGTCGTCAGCGACTTCGTGGGCGACGAGGTTCGAGCCGAGTTCGGGCTTCCCGAAGCGCGCGTGGTGCGTGTCTACCCGGGTCTCGGCGTCACCGCCGGCGGCGATCCGTCACGCGGCCGGGCAACCGTCGGCCGAGACCGCTACGTGCTCGCGCTCGGAGCGATCGAGCCTCGCAAGAACCTTCCGGTGCTCGTGCGCGCCTTCGATCTGCTCGCGGCGCGTGACCCCGAGGTCGCGCTGGTCGTCGCGGGACCCGACGGCTGGGGTGTGCACGAGTTCAGCGCGGCGTGCGCGGCAGCGCGTCACCATGAGCGCATTCACCGCCACGGCTACGTCATTGATGAGGCGCGTCGCGACCTCCTTGCCGGCGCGAGCGTGTTCGCCTATCCATCGATCTACGAGGGCTTCGGCCATCCACCCCTGGAAGCCATGACCAACGGCGTACCGGTCGTCGCATCCCGTGCGGGTGCGCTGCCCGAAGTGCTCGGCGACGCTGCCCGTTTCGTCGACCCCCACGACGAGGTGGCCCTCGCAGATGCGCTCGCGGCGCTGCTGACTGACGGCCGCGAGCGAGCCGAGCTGGTCGAGCGCGGAAAGACGCGGGCGGCAAGCTTTTCCTGGGAGCTCGCGGGCGACGATTTCGTGCGGATGTACCGGAGCGTCGCGTGAACGTCGCGCTGCACATCGGCCCGATGCTCGAGCGCCACCCGCACGGACCCGCCCGCTACCTGCAGGGGCTCATGCAGTCGCTGCCCGACGTCGGAGTCGATCTCGTGACCTTCGCGGCCGGCGACCCTTCGGAGCATCGCCGGCGCGACTGGCCGGGGTTCGTGCAGCTCGGTCATCCGTTCTCGCCCGCGCGCGACCGCCTGTGGGTTCGGTTCCGGCTGCCACTGCTGCGGCTCGGCGCACCGGTCGACGTCGTGCACGCGCCCGATCTCGTGGTGCCCCCACCGGGTCGTGCCGGTCTCGTCGTGACCGTTCCCGACGTGAGGATCGTGGTCGATCCCGATGGTCTCGACCCGCACACGCGGCGGATGCTCCAGCACGGACTCGACATCGCGCGTGCCGAGGCCCACACCATCATCGTGTGGTCCGAGTTCGCCCGGGCCGCGCTGCGCGGTGCAGGCTTTCCGGACTCGCGCGTCGCCGTCGTGCCACCCGGCGGTCCCATGATCGCTACAGATGAGCGCACGCCCACAGAGCTCCGACTCCGCCGGGTCGGCGTGCGGCCGCCGTTCGTGCTCGTGAGCGGCACGATCGGTCCCGAGATCGTCGAAATCGTCGCGGCGTTCGGCCGCCTTCGCGCCGCGAACCCCGCGCTCGGACTCGTGCTCGCCGGTGAGTGGGCCGGCAGCGTCGTAAGTCGCACGACCATCGAGCTCGACGGGGTGCGCGCGCTCGGGCCCGTTGACGACGCCACGCTCGACGCCCTCATGCGGCACGCGACCGCGCTGCTGGTGCCGGAGCGGGCCGCGACGTTTTCCTGGTCCGCGATCGAGGCACTGGCGCGCGGCTCGACGCCGGTGGTGGCGAACTCGGGCGCGCTGCCGGAAGTCGTGGCCGATGCCGGAATCGTCGTCGACCCGGGCGACGTCGACGGCTGGGCGGCAGCGATCCTCGAGCTGCTCGACACCGCCGGCGACGAACGCGCGGCGCGGGCGCGGGCCCGGGCGGCCAGGTTCGACTGGACGAGCGCGGCGAAAGCCCACGCCGCGCTGTACGCCGACGCCGCCGAAGGCCGGCCATGAGAGCGCTCGTCACCGGCGCGGGTGGCTTCGTCGGCCGCCATCTCGTCGCGCATCTGCACGCATGCGGCGACGACGTACGCACCTTCGATCGCGAGAGCACGCCATCACTCGACGTCACGGATCCGCGCGCGGTCGAGGAAGCGATCACCTCGACCAAGCCCCACGCCATCTATCACCTAGCCGCGCTGAGCCACGTCGGTGAGTCGTGGGACGCGCCGGTACAAGTGTTGCGCGTCAACATCGAAGGCACGTTGCACGTGCTCCGAGCCGCGCAGACCGCCGGCGGCACGCGGGTCGTGGTGGTCGGCAGCGCCGACGAGTACGGCGCGGTCGACGAGCGTGACCTCCCGCTGCGCGAGACCGCTCCGCTCCGGCCGCTCACGCCGTACGGCGTCAGCAAGGTCGCCGCCGACTACCTCGCGCTCCAGGCGTTCCTCGCCGAGGGGCTCGCCACGATCCGGGTGCGCGCGTTCAACCACATCGGACCCGGCCAGGCACCGCGCTTCCTCCTGCCCGGGCTGGCGCAGCGCATCGCCGAGGCCGAGCGCGACGGACGCGACGAGATCGTCGTCGGCAACCTCGACGCGATACGAGACCTCACTGACGTGCGCGACGTCGTCGCTGCGTACCGGCTCCTGGCCGAGCGGGGCGAACCGGGCGAGGCCTACAACGTATGTTCCGGTCGCGGGCTGGCCGTGTCCGAGATCGCGGCGCGCCTGCTGGTGCGGAGCGACCGGCCATTGCGCCTGACCGTCGATCCCGCGCTCGTACGGGCGATCGAGGTGCCGCAGCTCGTGGGCGATTGCACGAAACTCCAGCGCGCAACCGGCTGGACCCGGGCGATCGATCTCGAAGCGACACTCGATGAGGTGCTGGAGGAAGCCCGCGCTCGTGTTCGCGCCGCTGACGTCTAGAGCGAATAGCCGGCGTACTGCGCGTCGCGGTGAAACATCTTGACGGTGTCGAGCGAGAACTCGTCGAGATCGCGCCCGAGCACCGGCAGCTTCTTCAACAGGTCGTGCGTGACGGTGATGATCTGACAGCCGATCGACGCCGCCTGCACGACGTTGAGCAGCTCGCGTGTGCTCGCCCACATCAGCTCGATGTTTGGCGCTGCTGCCATCGCCGCGAGCGCGTCGCGCATGATCGGAACGGGGTCACGGCCGGTGTCGGCGATCCGCCCGGCGAACACCGAGATGAACGCCGGCGGGCCGCCGGCGAGATTCGCGACCGTGCGTTCCACTTGCGCAACGGTCATCAGCGCGGTCACGTTGATCTTCACGCCCGCGCCGGCGAGACGCTGTTGCAGCTCGGCCGAGCTGTCGCCGCGAGTGTTGGTGATCGGCACTTTCACATACACGTGGTCGCCCCACGAGGCGATCTTGCGGGCCTGGTCCTCCATGGTGTCGAAGTCGTCTGAGAACACCTCGAACGAGACCGGTCGGTCGGGGACGAGCTGCATGAGGTCGAGCGCGAACGACTCGTAGTCGTCGATGCCCGCACAACGCATCAGCGTGGGATTCGTCGTGAACCCCTTGATCATCGGGTGGTCTCGAAGTTTCAGGATGCCGGCGCGATCGGCACCGTCGGCGAACAGCTTCAAGTCGTGGAGGTCGATTGCCATCAAGTGCGCTCTTCCTCTCGTGCGACGCCGTGGCTCGAAAACTGCTCGAGGATCCAGGACACCGCATCAACGAGGCTGGAAACCGTGAGGTCTGGGCTCATGGGCCGGGGTTCAGCGTAGTCATGGTCGACGAACACGGTGCGGCACCCTGCCGCCCGACCAGCCGCGATGTCCCGCCAGCGGTCGCCCACCATCACGCTCCGCGCGAGGTCGATGCCGTGACGCCGGGCGGCCTCGACGAGCATGCCCGGCTTGGGTTTGCGGCACTCACACCCATCCGCGTCGTCGTGCGGGCAGACCACGATGTCATCGAGTGGCAAGGCCGCCCGAAGCTCCTCGTTCTGAAGATCGACCGTCCCGGAATGCACCGACCGTCGGGCGATGTCGGGTTGGTTCGTGACGACGACGAGCAGGAGCCCGGCGTCGTGCAACGCGGTGCACGCCTCACGCACCCCCGGCAACAGTTCGAGCTGTTGTGGTGCCGCCGGCGGACGCGGCACACCGTCGACCACGTACGCGCGGCTGAGCACACCGTCGCGATCCAAGAACACCGCGCTCCGCACGATCGCTAGCCCGTGAGCCGTCCGGCGCGGGCTTCGGGCAGGAGCGCTTCGATCGCGGCGCGGAGCGCGTCGAGCGATCCGAGCTTGCAGTGCCAGCCGAGCCGGCGAATATGGTCGGTGTTGAGGCGCACGACCGGCACGTCACCCTTCCAGCCCCGCGGGCCACCGGTGAACTCGTAGCGGACCGATGTGGGTGGGAGCTCGAGGCATTCGACGGCAAGATCGGCGATCTCGGTGACCGTGATGTAGTCGCCGGTGGCCACGTTGTACGTCTCGAACGGCTCGGTTGTGCGTCGGTGCGCGAGGAGCACGGCCTCGACCACGTCGAGCACATGCACGTAGGACTTGCTCTGCGTGCCGTCACCCAGAATCTCGAGTCGTGTCGGGTCGGCCAGGAGCTTGCGCACGAAGTCGAAGCCCACGCCGTGGGTCTGGCGCGGGCCCACGACGTTGCCGAAGCGGAAGACGCAGCCGCTCAGTCCGAACATCGCGGTGTACGACGCGATCAGCGCCTCGCCGGCGACTTTGCTGGCGCCGTACGTGGACGTCGGCACGAGCGGCCCATGGTCTTCGCGCACCTCGACCTCGCCGAGATCGCCGTAGACGCCGCTTCCAGACGCGTACAGGATGCGCGGCGTCGCGGTGCGCCGCATGGCCTCGACGACGCCGCGTGTGAGTGCGGTGCCCTCGACGAAGTCGATGTCGGGGTTGGTCATCGCGGCGGCGATGTCGGGGTTGGACGCGAGGTGGATGACGACGTGGTGGCCGCGCATCGCGGCCGCGAGGGTGTCGATGTCGGCGGCGTCGCCTTTGACGAGCGCGAAGCGCCGGTCGCCGACGTGGTGCGCGAAATGCCACTCGCGTCCCGACGAAAGGTTGTCGTACAGCGTGACTGCGTCGGTCTCGGGCTCGGCGAGCAGGCGGTCGGCGAAGTGGCTGCCGACGAATCCCGCGCCGCCGACGATGAACCATCGGGTCGACTGCATCGCTAGCGGACCGACTCCCATTTGGTGCCGTGCCGCGCGAGCTTCGGATGTGTGACCAGCAGGTGCCAGACCACCGCGGCGAGTCCTTCGGTGTGCGGTGTGACGCGCTCGGGATGCAACGGAGGGATGATGACGAACGCATCGGCGACCTCGGCCGTGTACCCGCCGTCGCGCCCGACGATGCCGTAAATGCTCGCGCCCGCGTCGCGGGCGAGCTCGAGGGCGCGGACGAGATTGACCGACACGTTCTTGTCGCGGTTGCCGCCACCAACCGAGAACACCAGCACCGCGTCGTTCGGCCCCACGTGTGAGCCTTCGAGCCACCCCGCGAACGCGTCGTCCCAACCGTCGTCGTTGATGCGCGCGGTGAGCTCGGAAACGTTGTCGGTTGGGGTAAAGGCCTCGAAGCCGGAGATCTTGCGGAAGTCGTTGACGGCGTGGCTGGCATGACCGGCCGAGCCGCCGACGCCGAGCACGAACAGCCGACCGCCGGCGTCGCGCGTCTCGGCGAGCCCGACCGCCATCGCGTCGAGCGCGTCACGATCGATGCGGCCGAGAATTTCGACCGTCTCCGCGAGGTACTCGTCGACGAACCCGTTCCCTCCGGTCATCGCGCGCTCCGATCGAGCCTTGCCGAGAGCGCGTACAGCAGGAGCGTGAACGTGAACGTCATGAATCCGAGGATCATGAACAGCACCCCCGTGACAGATCGGTAGCTCTCGTCCTCGATCGTCTGTGGCGGCAGTGACAGGCCGGACCGGAGATACGTGTACACGAGGAAGCTCAGCAGCACGATGCCGGCCACGAAGAGCAGCGCGCTCGCGAGCACAGCCCGGTTGTAACGGAACCGGCGCATCCATTTGGCCCGCACCGCGCCGGTGGGGTCATAGATGCACTGTGCGAGGATTCCGAGATACACGCCCTGGAGCCCGAGCACAGCAAGCGCGACGCCGGCGAGACTCCAGTGCAAGGAGAACGTGATCGCCCCGAGCGTGATCGCCCCGAACGTGAGCGGCACCGTGAGCAGCAACCCGGCCAGGAGCAGCACCACGCCCGGCTTGAGCACGAAGAAGTCGGCGCCGTACACGAACATCGCACGCAAGTTGATCCACGCGGCCTGCCACGGAGAGAACCAGCCGATGCGGCGATGGTGGCTCACTCGCCCCTCGCGGTCCTTGAGGAAGCGCACCGGCACCTCGGCGGTGCGCAACTTCATGTGCACCGACTTCAGCACCATCTCCGACGCGTACTCCCACGACTGCGAACGCAGTTGCATGCGCTCGAGCGCCTCGCGCGTGATGCCCCGCATCCCGCAGTGGATGTCGGAGAACTTGCTCGAGTACAGACGGTTGAGGATCCACGTGGTGACCGGCGTGCCCAGGTAGCGGTGCAGACCCGGCATCGAACCGGGCTCGATGTAGCCCTTGAAGCGCGTACCCATCACGAACTCGAAGCCGGCATGGAACTGCTCGACGAACCCGGCGAGCTCCCGGAAGTCGTAGGTGCAGTCGGCGTCGCCCATCACCACGTACTCACCGCGGATGAACGGCAACGCGTCGATGTACGCGCGACCCAACCCCTGCTTGGGCGTTTTCAGCACCCGCGCGCCCCCGGACAGCGCGATCTCGGACGTGCGGTCGGTGGAGCTGTCGACGATCAGGATCTCGCCCCGGATACCGGCTCGGTCGAGGCCTTGCCGGCACCAGTCGACGAAGTCGCCGATCGTCAGCTCCTCGTCGAGTGCGGGCACCACGATCGAGAGCTCCGGTTGCGAGACGTCATTGGCCGGAACGAGCAGCTCGACGTCGTGGACGCCGTTCGTGGGCACGGCCCGACGCGGCGCGACGACCTCGAGCGGCTCCTCCGTTGCGCGTACCACCGGCACTCCGAATCTCGCGTTCTCACACGGCACGGCCATACAACCCCGGGTTCTTGCCCGGAAGGCCTGAAGCCAACGCCAGGCTAATCAACGCCCGCTGATCGAGGCAGCTCCCCCGCCGGGGCGGCCGGCAAGGAGTGCCTCCAGCTCGGCCAGACCCGCCGGCGAGCCGGCCTCGTAGAAGCGCTGACTCACCTCGTAGCCCGCGAGGAGGCCTTCGAGGCTCAACGCGTGGAACACGTCGGCGAGGTCGACCACTGTGTCAGGCGAGACGCGCGCCGGCACCACGTCTCGTGCCAGCAGCGACAGGCCATAGTCGACGTAGTGCATTGCGGGATCGGGATCATGCTTGTCGTAGCGCGTGACAGACCCTTCGGCGTAGGACGCGTTGCTTGGGTCCCACCGGCCGTCGTTGCGAACGACCGTCATGAGCGCGGGGGCGCCGCACTCGTGGAACGCGGTCCACACCGGTCCCACATCGATCGGCAGGTACGAGTCGCCGTAGAGCACGGCAAAATGCTCGTCGAGCAGTCCGGCGTCGAACGCGACCCGCAACGCCCCGCCGGTGCCACGCAGGTGCTCGCCCTCGTCGGCGTACGAGACGTCAAGGCTCCAGCGCGCGCCCTCACCGACGACCTCGCGCAGCATTGCGCCGTGATGGCCGATGCAGAACACGACGCGGTCGAACCCCTGATGCGCAACCAGCGCGAGCTGGTGCTCCACGAACGGTGCACCCGCGACCGGCAGCAGTGCCTTGGGTACTTCGTCGGTCAGCGGTCGCATGCGCGTGCCGAGACCGCCGGCGATGATCACGCACTGCATCGCCGGTGCTCGCCTAGTCCCGCAAGAGCACGGACGAACCGTCGTGGGCGAACGAGAAGCGGACTTCGCGCAAGCCCGAATCGGCCAGCGCCTTGCGCAGCAGCGTGGCGTCCTCGGCGTAGAGCAGCAGGAATCCTCCCGCACCCGCGCCCACGAGCTTGCCCCCGCGCGCGCCGTTCGCACGCGCGAGCTCGTACCAGTCGTCGATCGCGGGATTGCTGATGCCCTCGGTGCGTTTGCGTTTCAGCTCCCAATGCTCGTGCATGAGCTCGGCGAAGCGGACAGTGTCACCTGCGAGCAGGGCGTCGCGTGTCTCGAAGCCGATGCGCTTGATGTCGTGGAGATTGTCGATCATCGCCTCGTCGCCCAGCTCCGACCGCCGCTTCTGATCACGAAGCACACGATCGGCCTCGCGCGAGTACCCGGTGAAGAACATCAGCAGATGATCTTCGAGGTCGTGAAGCGTCTCGTCGCTGATCGTGAGCGGCGACATGGCCACCGAGCCGTCGGGCGCGAACTCGAAGCACGCGAGACCGCCGAACGCGGCCATGAACTGGTCTTGCTTCCCAACCGGGCGGTCGAGCATGTCGATCTCGATGTGGCATGCCTCCTCGGCGAGCACGCCGGCAGCGACCTGCTCGCGCTTCTCCGCGTAGATGGCACGCAGCAGCCCGACGCTGAACGCTCCCGACGAACCGAGGCCGGTGCCCGACGGGATGTCGGCCAGGCTGACGATCTCGATCCCGGGCTCGACGCCGTGCAGCTCGAGCGCACAGCGCACGATCGGGTGCTGCACCTCGTCGATCGACTGCGCCCGCTCGAGCGCGGAGTACTTGATGAAGTAGTCGTCGGTGAACGTGCGGTTGATGCCGATGTAGATGTACTTCGTGATCGCGGCCGCGACGAGGAAGCCACCGTGCCGCTCGTAGTACGAAGGCAGGTCGGTGCCTCCTCCGCCGAGCGAGATGCGCAATGGCGTGCGGGTGATGATCATGAGATGCCTCGAACCGTCGAGTGGGCGCGGTGATCCGCCTCGAACCCTGCGCGGAAGATAGCCTGAGCGGACCGTCGCACCGCAGAATCACGCCTGTCTTGCCGCTGCGCCATGAGGTTTTGATGACAGCCACGCTCCCCCAGGCACCGCCCGCGGCGGCGCGTTCCGGTGCACGTGAGGCACTGGCATCGTTTCTGCACCGCGCCGCGATGGATCCCCGCGACGATCGCGTCGTCGCGGGGATCCGCGATCTGGTGCCGCGGGCCGACTCGATCCTCGACGTCGGCTGCTCCGGCGGCCGCCTCGCCGTCCAGATCGCCGCCGCGCTCGGCGCGCGCGACGTGCGCGGCGCCGACGTGCAGCTCCAGCCCGACGCGCTGATCCCGGTCAGCGAGTACGACGGGACGCGCCTGCCGTTTCCCGACCGCGAGTTCGATCTCGTCACCATCATCGACGTGTTGCATCACGCCGACGATCCCCACGCCGTCGTGCGCGAATCGCTGCGCGTCCTGAAACCGGGCGGCCGCATCGTCGTGAAAGACCACCTGCGGCTCGGCGCGTGGAGCAATTGGGTGTTGCTCGCGATGGACACCGCTTCCAACTTCGGTGTGCACGTGCACACGGCGGGCCGGTACCTCTCCCCGCCGGAGTGGACCAACCTCGTCGCCGGCGCGGGTGGCCAGATCGAGACGATGGTGTGGCCGTTCCAGGTGCACGACCTGCCGTGGCGGCTCATCGCGCGCAACGAGTATCACCTGCTCTTGCGCATCCGGGCGGCATGAGCGCCGCACGGGCGGGCGCACCGCAGGCGTCGTTCGGTGAACAGCACCGCCTCACCCCCGTCGACCGGTTCGGTGTATGGCTGTCGGCCCAGCGACTACGACGCGAAGTGCCCACGTTCACCGGCGCGCGCGTCGGTGACTTCGGATGCGGCTTCGACGCGGGGTTCGTCCGCACGGTGCTCGATGAGATTGACAGCGCGCTGCTCATCGACGTGTCGATCGCCGATGACCTCAAGGCCCATCCCAAGGTCCGCGCGATCGAAGGCCCACTGCCCGAGAGCCTGGTCGATGTCGAGACCGGCTCGCTCGACATCGTCATCTGCACGTCGGTGCTCGAACACCTGCGCCGGCCGCTCGACACGATCCGCGAGTTCCACCGGCTGCTCGCGCCCGGCGGCACCTGTCTGATCAACGTGCCCAACTGGCTCGGCAAGCGTCTCCTGGAGCTCTCGGCGTTCCGGCTCGGCCTGAGCCCCGCCGACAGCATCGACGATCACAAGCGCTATTACGACCCGCGTGACCTGTGGCCGCTGCTGGTCGACGCCGGCTTCCGCCCCCGCAACATCCGCTGCTTCCGCCACAAGTTCGGGCTCAACACCTTCGCGGCGTGCCGCGTCGACACCGCATGAGCGACGGCACGATCCAGCTGGATCCCCTCGACGCGACCGAGCCCACCGACACGAGCACGAGCGTCACGCCGGAGGCGCACGGCGACCCGCTCGCCGACAACTGGATCGACCGGGTCGTCGGCCGGCGATCGGAACGCAGGCTCATCCTCGGCTTGCTCGCCTTCGCGATCGTGCTGCGCGCGTTGATGTTCGGGTTCGGTTACACCCAGATCCAGCTGGCTCCGAACTCACGCGATCACCAGACGAGAAACGTCAGCGCAACGACCGACGGGCTCGGCAAGGCGTACGGCCGCTTCCGTTTCGCGGACCCGATCTGGTACCTCGACATCGCCGACCACGGCTACGACGAGCGCCCGTACACCGACAAGCCGCAGGCCAACTGGGGCTTCTTCCCGGGCTGGCCCATGCTGATCTGGGTCGGCTCGGTCCTCCTCGGCGGCAAGAGCCTGCTCGCGGCCGTGCTGCTCGCGAATCTCTGCTCGTTGGCCGCGATCCCACTGCTGTATCGACTGTTACGGCTCGACTGGTCACCGGGCATCGCGTTCGGCTCGGTCATTGCGTTACTGGCCTGGCTCAACGCGTACGACTTCATGTGGCCGGGCAACGAGTCCCTCTACCTGCTCCTGGCCATCGGGGCCGTGTACGCCGCCCGCCGAGAGCGATGGTGGATCGCGGGCGCCGTCGGTGGCTTGGCTTCGATCACGCGGCCGTTCGGCATTCTGCTGCTGCCGATGCTCGGCATCATCTTGCTGAAGCAGTTGCACGAGCGGCACGGCGATCTCTGGGCGCGCGCCACGCTGTTCGGTCGCGACACGGTGGAGCGCGGCGCGGCGCTGCTCCTCGTGCCGGCCGCGTTCGGCGCGTACCTGCTGTACATGCGGTCCATCACGGGCAACGCGCTCGCGTACTTCGACATTCAGCGGGAGGCATGGGGCCAGTACGGGCAATACCCGTTCCAGTCGGTGTGGTTCTGGCTACATGACCCGACGCTCACGTCGGCGAGCGGCTGGGAGTTCCTCGCGCTGTCGATCGTGTTGGGGGTCGGGATCGTCGGGCTGTGCGGCTACGCGATCGCCGGGCGCCGGGAGGTGCGCTTCCCGATCGAGTACTGGCTCTTCATCGGTCTCAACATGCTGGTGACCGTGTCGCGCGAGAACGCGGGTGGCGTGGGTCGTTACATGGCCGTGGTCTTTCCGCTGTTCGCGCTGTTCGTGATCGCGACCATCCGCCGGCCCTTGCTGCAAGTGAGCCTGATCCTCGGCTCACTCATGTTCCAGGCCTACCTATTCGTCAATTTCTTCCAGGGCCACGCTTGGGCGGGTTGACGCTCCGGCGGGTGTCGCCGGATTCGTGACCGCGCCGTCGCGCCGCGAGCGCGTCAGCCGAGGGCGACGTCGGAGTGATCCCCGATGTGCATCCGGTAGGTGCTCGACGCGCTCGGCGAGCCCGTGACCTGCGCGCCCCGCCCGATCAGGCTGTCGATGATGCGATCGACCTGGCCGATTCGTGCACCCTGGAGCACGACCGAGTGCTCGATGGTGGCATCAATGACTTCGCAGTCGGCGGCGAGCGAGACCGACGGGCCGATTACCGAGCGCACCACCGTCGTCGATGCGCCGATCACCACCGGGCCGCGTAGTTCGCTCGCGATGACCTGCGCGCCAGAACCGACGATGACCATACCGTCGAGGCGCGACGCGTCGTCGACGGCACCTTCGATACTGGTGGTCAGTCCCTCGAGCACGATCTGATTGGCGTCGAGCAGATCGGTGAGCTTGCCGGTGTCGATCCACGGCGTCTCGAGAATGTGTGGGCGCACGATGTGACCGCGATCGAGCAGCCACTGGATCGCGTCGGTGATCTCGAGCTCCCCGCGAGCCGACGGCTCGATCGCGCGCACTGCTTGATGGATCTGCGCGTCAAACAGATAGATGCCGACGAGCGCGAGGTCGCTCGGCGGCGACGCCGGCTTCTCGACCAGGCGCACGAGGTCGCCGTCGGGACCCAGCTCGGCCACGCCGAACTGCTCGGGATGGTCGACTTTGGCGAGCAGCACAAGCGCGCACGGATGTTCGTGCGCGAACTCGCCGACAAAGCCTTCGATGCCCCCGACCACGAGGTTGTCGCCGAGGTACATCACGAACGGCTCGTCGCCGAGAAAGTCGCGCGCGATCAAGACCGCATGGGCAAGCCCGAGCGGCGCGGCTTGGCGCAGATACGTGACGGACAGCCCGAACTGCGAACCGTCACCGACCGCCGCGCGGATGTCGGGTTCGGTGTCACCGACCACGATCCCGACCTCGTGGATGCCGGCCGCGGCGATCGCTTCGAGCCCGAAGAACAGGATCGGCGTGTTGGCCAGCGGCACGAGCTGCTTCGCGCTGGTGTAGGTGATCGGACGGAGGCGGGTGCCGGAACCACCTGCCAGCACCAAGGCTCTCACGACGGAAACGCTAGCCCGTCAATCAATCAGAGGGCCTGACGGTCGAGCCAGCCGAGAAGCGCCGCGATGGCGCGCGGGTCGTGGCGGAGGCGATGTCCGCCTGCGTACACGACGCGCAGCTCTGACGACGGCCGCGCCGCGTCGGCGAGCGCGCGAGCCTCGTCGGCAACGACTTCCGGGTCGTCGGAACCGTGGAGCACCAGGAGTGGACGCGGCGGAAGACGACGCGCCGCCTTCACCGCGTCGAGCTGCGTCACCGCGCGGCTCCACGCCGCGACGTCGTTCGGAAAACCCGGTGTCGTGATCATCCCCGCGTCGCGCGCGTGTTGCAGGAGCCGCCCCGGCTCGCGGGCGTAGTCACCGAACGTGATCGGCGCGCCGAGCGTGGCGACGCCGCGCACGCGCGCATCATCCGCAGCCGCGCAGACCGCGAGCATCCCCCCTTCGCCGACGCCGACGAGCCAGAGGCCGCGCACGTCATGGCGATCGTCGAGGGCGCTGACGGCCGCGCCGATGTCGGCCAGCCACCCGTCGACCGAAAAGTCGCCTTCCGACGTGCCGCTCCCGCGAAAGTGGAACGCCAGCGCCGCCCAGCCCGCGTCGCGCGCAATCCGGTCGACGAGCTCGAAGTACGTCGCCGCCGACGTGGCCGCGCCGCGCGGACCGATCGGAAAGCCGTGGCAGAGCACGACGCCGGGGACGGGCGTCGAGCCCGGCGGCCGCACGAAATGGGCCGCCAGCTTGAGATCACCCGACATGATGGTGTCGACCACGGCTCCATTATCGTGTGTGCCATGACCCTCCCGACAGGCACCACAACCTCCACACCGGCGTTCAAGGAATGGGGCGTCATCGTGCGCGCGCTCCTCGAAGGCGAGCAGATCCTCGACGTGCGCAAGGGTGGATTACGCGAAGACGGCCGGCACTTCGGTCTGCACGCGACGCGCCTGTGGCTCTATCCCACGGCCGAGCACCAGCGGCCCGAGCTCCTCAAGGCGCCGTACCGGCACTGGGTCGATCTCGAAGTCACGGCCGCGCCGCCCGACCGTGCGATTCGCATCCCCGGTTGGGCCGACATCGTGGGCGTCGCCACACTGACCGAGCCGGAACACCTCGCCGCGCTCGACTCGAAGCTCATCTGGGCCCCCGAGTACGCCGCGAGCCGGCTCAACTGGAAGCGCCGCGACCCACTGTGGGTGCTCGCGCTGCGCGTACACCAGCTGGTCGAGCCGATCGTCGTTCCCTGGCGCGACGAGTACGGCGGCTGCACGTCGTGGGTGGAGCTCGATGGGCTGCCCGACGACCCGCCGGCACTGCCCAGTGAGCCGGCGCTCTCCGATGTGGCGTTCGACGCGAAGCTGCAAGGCGTCGTGAAGGACCTTCCGGTCGAGCTCAGCGCGCCCGCGTCCGCGGCCTAGGAAGCGCGCGCTCGCACGGGTCGATCGCGCCCCGGTGCCCGAAGCGCGGCCTCAGTCGGAATCGGCTGCCCGGGCGCGGGCCGACTCGCGGATCGTCCAGTGGGGGTGGTACCCCCGGTTCTGGGCCTCGGCGAGGGTGTCGGGAGCGAACGTGGCGAACTGCTCGGAGGCGATCAGCTCGGCGATCACGGCCTCGAGCTCGTCGCCCTGGATGACGTCGAAGTCGTAGACGACCTGTGTGCGCTTGTCACCCAGATAGTGGTAATCCTCGAATTTGCTCGGCCGTTCCACAAGATTCTCCCAATAGGACCATCAGACGCGGCAGCCACCCTAGCGGTGGGAATGACGAGGTGTGCCAACAGGCCCCCGGCGCCGGGCCGGCGCTGATCCCGGGCGCGGTTCGGGGACGCCCTGAAGCGCCCCCGAACCGACACGTGACTGGTCAATTTCGATGCCGGACTTCCCACGGGCGGGACCAGCTCCCGTTCCAGCGTCGATGGTGCGGCGGTCGGACTCCGCCAAGCAGTCCAGCCTCACGGCCTAGCGGCCGCGCACCTCCAGAGTCCCACGTTGATCATGCATCGTGTGGACCACCTCCTTTCCCTGGTCCTCTTTTTGTAGCACGTGCGGGCTCGGGGCGAAGGTGGTTTCAACCGTTTTTTGTAGCACGTGCGGGCTCGGGGCGAAGGTGGTTTCAGCCGTCCGCATCGTCGGCCACGCCGGGGTCCGCGGTCTCGGCGGCAGGACCGATCGCGCCGATTGACCGGAGATAGCTGAGCTGGGTTTCGACCACCGCGTGGACCTGTTCCGGTATGTACGACTCGCCGGTGGCCGCGCACTGGTCGAGGATGTACCCGACGGTCTCGGCGCCGCCGATTACCACCGGCCCCGAGGGTGTCGTGGTCGAGCCGTTGGTCGAGACGCCTTTGCGTTTGAAGTACTCAACCTGGAAGTCGAGAATGCGACGCACATCGGCGGGAGTCAGCGTGGCGGCCGCGGCGTCGGGCAAGTTTGCGACGACCCAATCGAACGCCTCGTCGGGATCGAAGAGCGCTGGCGGTGGCTCCTGCGCGATGCGACCTGCCTCGCGGATCACGAACGCAGCGGCGATCGCGACGACGAGCGCAACCACCAGCGCGCCGACAACGATCGCCATGCGCGCAGGCTAGGCGAGCGAAAGCCTGAGGGCACCGGCCGTTCACTGGTTGCCCTCGCGACGTGCGCGGTGTACGATTTGCCCGACTTCGGCATCGGGGACCGCGCCCGAGGACCGCCGACCCTCACGACCAAGGGAATGAGGTCGCCGCGCCCGGCCATGTCGTCAGCGTATGCGGCGCTCGCGGCAATGGACAGGGCCGTTCTGGCCCAAGGAACTCCAAGATGCCGTCAGCTGCCCCAGCTTGCGCGTTACCACTATGTGTGGTTAACTGACCGTGTTCCGTCGTAAATGCCACACGGGGGAGCCGATAGGTCACTCTCGGGGAGACATTGATCCGCCGGCGTCCATTTGATCGCTTCAGCCGGCGGGGAGACGGATAATGCGCAGCTCGCTTCGGACGATCACGGGAACGCTCGCCCTCACACTGGCGGTGGGCGCGCTCGCGGCCTGCACTCCGCTTCTGCCGGGCGGTGGACCGCCGCCTCCCGCCGACCCGTGCGCGGCGAGTGCCCAGAGCGTCAAGAGTGCCCAGTCGGCGGCTCCGCCGGTCATCTCGCCCGAGCAAGCTGCGGGCACGGCGACTGCTTCGGCAGCGAAGGCGACCGTCATCAACGCCGACGGATCGATCCCAATCGCGATCGCCGAGCAACGCGACGGGCGCGTGCAAGTGCACACCCAGTCGGTGCCCGACGCCGCGGCAGCGGGTGCAGTGGCGGCCCAAGCGGCCACAGACACCAAGGTCGTCGCCGTCGAGGCGGTACAGAAGCTGCACGCCGAAGTAACCGGTCCCGACCCTCTTCGGCCGCGGCAATGGGCATTGAACACACCGGGCGGCATCAGCTTCGAACAGTCGTGGACCCGCACCATCGGGTGCACCGTGACCGTCGGCGTGATCGACACCGGCGTCCAAGAGACGAACCCCGACCTTGCCGGACGGATCCTGCAGGAGTATCAGTTCCGCCTCTTGGGGCGGTTCAACGGGTTCACGACCGGCGACCCCAATGGCCATGGCACGCACGTGGCCGGCATCATCGCAGCCCAGGCCACCAACGGCGTCGGGATCGAAGGCGCGGCCCCGGGTGTGAAGATCCAGCCTGTCCAAGTCCTCGGCTCCGATGGAAGCGGATTCTCGAGCGACGTTGCCAACGGCATCTCGTGGGCGGTGGGCGCCGGCGTCCAGGTCATCAACCTCAGCCTCGGTGGCGCCGACAGCGCCGTGATCAACGCCGCGATCGACTACGCCCACACTCGCGGCGTTGTGGTCGTCGCTGCCGCCGGCAACACGTACTCAGCTCCGGCTCCCGGCACCAACGCGCCGACGTACCCGGCAGCCTCGGGCAAGACCATCGCCGTGGCCGCGACGACGAACTACGGCACCGTGAGCGCGCCGGTCCAGTTGCACGCCAACTACTCGACGACTGGCGCGTACGTCTCGGTGGCGGCACCGGGCACCGCCATCGTTTCCACGTACGGCACCGGATGGGCCACGCTGTCGGGAACGTCGATGGCGACGCCCTACGTGTCGGCGGCCGCGGCGCTGATCCGCTCCGCTGCGCTGCAGTCGGGCCGGACATGCGACCAGGCGCACGTGCTGTCCATTCTCCAGTCGACGGCAACCGACGACATTTTCATCCGCGGCCGCGACAACCTCTACGGCGCGGGCATGATCAACCCCGCCCTGGCGCTCACCCAAGTGCCGGGAAGCTGCTGACCCAGCGCTGTGTCCGCTGACGTTCGGCTGGTCAGGCCCAGACGTTGCCGGTCACAGCACTAGATGCCGATGCGTTGCGCGAGCAGCTCGCGGTGATAGGTGGCGTCGCCCAAGAGGATCTCGGAGCTCTTCGCCCGCTTGAAGTACAGGTGGGCGTCGTGCTCCCAAGTGAAGCCGATGCCACCGTGGATCTGGATGGTCTCGGCGGCAGCGTGGAAGTACGCGTCGGAGCAATACGCCTTGGCCAGGCTCGCGACCACCGGGAGCTCATCGTTGTCCTCGGCGGCCGACCACGACGCGTAGTACGCCGCCGACTTCGCCGACTCGACCTCGAGCAGCATGTCGGCGCACTTGTGCTTGATGGCTTGGAACGAGCCGATCGGCCGCCCGAACTGCACCCGCACCTTCGCGTACTCCACTGACATGTCGAGACACTGCTGCGCGCCGCCGACCATCTCGTTGGACAGGCACACCGCGGCCTGATCGAGCGTCTTCGACAGCGCCGCCCATCCTGCGCCCGGCTCGCCCAACGGCTTCGCCGCGACACCCGCGAATTCGAGCTGGGCCTGCTTGCGGGTTTGGTCCATCGTCGCGAGCGGCGTGCGGGTGAGACCGTCGGCGTCGCCGGCGACGGTGAAGAACGAGATGCCGTCCTCGCCGCCCGTGCCCGGCTGACGGGCCGCGACCACGATTACGTTGGCCGTGTGTCCGTCGATGACGAACATCTTTGTGCCGTCGAGCGTGACGCTGTCGCCCGAGCCCGTAGCTTCCATCGTGATGCCCGAGGCGTCCCACTTGCCGTCGGGCTCGGTGAAGGCGAGCGTCGCGATCGTCTCACCGGAGGCGATGCCAGGCAGCAGCTCGGACTGCTGGGCGTCGCTGCCGGCATTCATGATCGCGTTGGCCGCGAGCCCGACCGTGGAGAAGTACGGCGCGCACAGCAGCGCGCGGCCCATCTCCTCGAGCACGATGCCGAGCTCCACGAAGCTGAACCCCTGGCCGCCGTGGGCCTCGGGAATGTGCAGGCTCTGCAGACCCAGCTCCTGGGCCATCTGCTTCCAGACGTTCTCGTCGTAGCCCTCGACGGTCTCCATGTGTCGACGCACCTCGCCGGAGGGCGACTTCGCCTCCATGAACTTGCGCACCGCGTCGCGCAGCTGGTCCTGCTCCTCCGAGAAGGCAAAGTTCATTGTTTCGTTCCCCTATCGAGGCTCGCGCGGGAGACCGAGCACCCGCTCGCCGATGATGTTGCGCTGGATCTCGCTCGCGCCCGCGTAGATCGTCTCCGAGCGGCTGAACATGAAGACGCGCTGGAGCTCGTTGAGCTGGTAGCCGGCGTCGGGCTCGCCGTCGATGATCTGTGATGCCGGTCCGAGGACATGCATCGCGAGCTCACCGAAGCTGCGATGCCACTTGCTCCAGTAGAGCTTTCCGATGCTCGACTCCGGCCCGAGCACGCCGCGCTTCACGAGGCCGGTCAGCATCCGCATGCCGTTGTACTTCATGATCTGCACGCCGATGTAGCTCTGCGTGAGCTGCTGACGGATCGACGAGTCTTCGGTCGCACCGTTCTTGTGCGCGACCTCGATCAAGCCCGCCAGCTCGCGCTGGAACGCGAGCTGCTGGGAGAGGAACGCGGTCCCACGCTCGAAACCGAGAGTGGCCATCGCGACCTTCCACCCGTCGCCGACCTCGCCGAGGACGTTGTCGGCGGCCGTTCGCGCGTCGGTAAAGAACACCTCGTTGAACTCCGCGGTGCCCGTCATCTGCTTGAGTGGGCGCACCTCGATGCCCGGCTGGTCTATCGGCACCATCAGGTAGGAGAGGCCTTTGCTGCCCTTCGACTCCGGGTCGGTGCGCACGACGGCGAAGCACCACTGGGCCCGGTGCGCGAACGTCGTCCACACTTTCTGACCGTTGATGACCCACTCGTCGCCGTCGAGCACTGCACGGGTCTGCACGTTGGAGAGGTCGGAACCCGCGTTGGGCTCGGAGTAGCCCTGGCACCAGAACTCTTCCCCGTGCTGGATCTTGGGCAGGAAGCGCCGCTTCTGCTCGTCGGTGCCGTACGCGATGAGCGTCGGGGCGAAGAGTCCTTCGCCGAAGAAGCTGACCCGGGCGGGCGCGTCGGCCTTGGCGTACTCCTCGTTGAAGACCACCTGTTCGGCGAAGCTCGCGGCGCGGCCGCCGTACTCCTCGGGCCAGCTCAGGCCGACCCAGCGGTCGGCGCCCAAGAGCTTCTCCCAGGCGACGCGCGTGTCCCAGCCGGTCTCGTCGGCGGGACCACCCCGGCCGCCGATCGCGGCGAACTCGCCGACGAGGTGCTCGTCGAGCCAGCGTCGTATCTCGTCGCGAAACGCCGCCTCCTCGGGAGTGTCATGGAAGTCCACGTGGCCGACGTTACCGGACGGCTTACTCGGCCTGCCAACGGCGCAAACCGTCGCGCCAATCGATCTCGCTTGCGCCGATCAGCTCGTGCATGCGCGTGGTGTCGATGACGGCGCTCGGGACCGCATCGTCGCTCACAACGAACGCCGGTTCACGTCCCACGATCTCGCCAAGGAAGCGCGACCACTCCTCGATGCTCACCACATCCGTGCCGGCCCAGTTGACGGTCGTCGCGGGGACCGTCGCGACGTCGAGCAGGCCCGGGACCATGCGCACGATGTCGTCATCGTGGATCGGGTTGTACCGGCTGCCGTCGGGATGAACCGGGATCGGCAGCCCGGCTTCGATCATCGCGAGATGGAACGCCGGCCACCCGGCCCGATCGCCGTAGGGCACGTTCAGGCGGGCGATGGTCGTGGGCACGTCGTGCTCTCGTGCCGCGAACCGCACGACGGTCTCGGCTGCGATCTTGGCGATGCTGTACGTCGGCATCAGGGAACGGTGATGGTCGCCGAGCGGCGCGTTCTCGGCGAGCGGTTGTCCGCCGTTCGGCGCATACACCGCCGTCGAGGAGCAATGCAGGACCGCGCGGGCCTCACGACACTGGCTGATCACCTGACCCGCGCCTTCGGCGTTCGCGGCGAGGTCACGGGCGAAATTGCCCGACTTCACGACCGCGAAGTTGCAGAGGATCGTGAAGTCGCGCGGCACGTCGGTGAGGGGCGCGCCAGTCGATAGGTCGTGCGCGACGCAGTGGATGCCGGCGGCCTCGAGCTCGGCCCGCGCGTGCTCGTCCTTGAAGCGAGCGAGACCCCACACTTCGTTGTCGATGGCGAGGGCGCGCGCAATGGAGCCGGCAACTTGGCCCGTTGGTCCCGTGATCAGGATCTTCTCGTCGTGCAACGTCGCTGCCACGGCAACGACGCTACCGGCCGTTGTGGAGCGAGGCCTCGCGGGTACTCTTCGCCGCATGGCCCGTCCCGCGCATTACGAGGCTTCCGACGTGCGGATCGACAAGTACGTCGTCGGGCCGTTCGAAAACAATGTGTTCATCGTGCGATGCAAGCAGACGGGTGAGGCGGTGCTGCTCGACGCGGCCAATGAGCACGAGCTGCTGCTGGAAGTGAGCCGGGCGACGGGTGTGCGCCGGGTGCTCACGACGCACGGACATTGGGACCACATCCAGGCCGTTGTTGCGATGCGCGACGCGGGAATCGACGTCGGCATCGCTCCCGACGACGCCGCGATGCTGCCCGGCTACGACTTCACGATTCCCGACGACGAGCTCATCGCCGTCGGCGACCTCCGGCTGCGCACGATCCACACGCCCGGTCACACGCCGGGCTCCACGTCGTTCCTGCTCGAAGGGCACCCGGTGCTGTTCAGCGGCGACACGTTGTTCCCCGGCGGCGCCGGCAACACCGCGACCCCGGAAGGCGACTTCCCGAAGATCATCGAGTCGATCGACCGCCGCCTGTTCACCCTCCCCGCCAACCTGCTCGTCCTCCCCGGCCACGGCCTCGACACCACCATCGGCACCGAACGCCCCCACCTCCAAGAATGGGTAGACCGCGGCTGGTAACCCGCCACGCCTGCGAACGGCCTCACCGACCGTTTGTGCAAAAGTGGTTCCTAGAGCGTCCGCTGGTGCACAAACGCTGCGCTGCCAACGCCCGGTGTCACATCCGGATGCGAGGCTGCGGCGATGGGTGCAGACCACGAGCTCGCGGCGCTCGCAGCGCGCCAGCACGGGCTCATCACGATGAGGGACGCTCGACGGGCCGGGATGACGCGTCAGTGCGTTCGCCATCGGCTGGGCGCAGGGCGGTGGATTGTCGCGCGGGACGGCGTGTTCGCGATCGCCGGTACCCGCCCGACGTGGGCGCAGTCAGTGCTTGCCGCCGTGCTCGCTGCGGGCGAAACCGCAGCCGCGTCACATTTCACCGCGGCGACGCTCTGGGCACTTGATACCGAGCAGCCTGAGCGGCTCGAGATCACGACCGCGATCGAGCGCCAAGTGCGCCTCGACGGCGTCTTGGCTCATCGAACCGGCATCCTCCCGGAGCATGACCGTACGGTCCATCGGGGGATTCCAGTGGCGACCATAGCTCGCACGATCATGGATCTCTCTTCCTCGGTCGATCCGAAGAGACTCGGCCAGCTCGTAGACGAAGCGTTGCGGCGGCAATTGATGACGCTGACCGCGTTACACGCGTGCGCCTCGCGGCTGTTTGCGCCGGCGCCGGGCCGGCGGCCGCAGGTCGTCCAAGCGCTCCTCGCTGCGCGGGTGCCGGGGTACGACCCTGGCGACAGCGATCTCGAGACTCGATGCTGGGACGCACTGCGCGAGGCGGGTGTGCCAGTTCCTGTCCGCCAGCACCCAGTGGAGATTGATGGCAATCGCTACTGGATCGACCTCGCGTATCCGCGCGAACACATCGCGATCGAGCTGGACGGCTTCGACTTCCATCGCAGTCGCACATCGTTCGATGCCGACCGCGCCCGTGGCAACGCGTTGGTTCTCGCCGGATGGCAGCTTCTGCGCTTCACGTCACGAAGCACTGCCGCCGAGATGGTCGGCGCGATCGTCGCTGCACGACCAGCGTTTGTGCGCGAGCGCGTCGTATAGGAACCACTTTTGCACAAACGGGGGTTAGATCTTGCAGGTGGAGAGGCTGCGCTTTTCTAGGTATTGCTGGTGGTAGTCCTCGGCTTCCCAGAAGGTGGTCGCGTCGACGATCTCGGTGGCGATCGGGCGGCGGAAACGGCCTGACTCGTCGAGCCGCTGTTTCGACGCTTCTGCCGCGGCACGCTGCTCGTCGTCGTGCACGAAGATCGCCGAGCGGTACTGCGACCCGACGTCGGGGCCTTGGCGGTTGACCTGTGTGGGGTCGTGCTCGTTCCAGAACACGTCGAGCAGCTGGTCGTACGTGACCTTCGCCTGGTCGTACTCGATCTCGACGGCCTCGGCGTGGCCGGTGCGGTCGCTGCACACCTGCTGATATGTGGGCCGTTCCGCGTGACCGCCGACGTAGCCGACTCGTGTGGCCTTCACTCCGGGAATCTGGCGATACGCCGCTTCGACGCCCCAGAAGCACCCGGCTCCGAATGTCGCCTTCTTCCGCTCGTCAGTCATCTCGTCAGCCATGGTTTCAGTATCGCGCTCCATCCGCCGATCGCCGCCTCGCGTCGCCGATCGCCTCGGCGTACACGGCTCGAGTCGCTGCCGCGCAGCGGTCCCAGCTGAACTGCGTGGCACGTACCCGTCCCCGTTCGCCCAATTCGCTGCGAGCGGCCGGGTCACGAAGCAACGACGTGAGCGCGTCGGCCCACGCGTCAACGTCGTCGGGCGCGATGAACTTGGCGGCGTCGGCGGCGACTTCGCAGATCGCAGGAAGGTCGGCGGCCACCACCGCGCGGCGTTGCGCCATCGCCTCGAGGACGGGCAGGCCGAAGCCTTCATGACGGCTCGGGAACGCGAACAGGTCGGCGCCGCGGTACACCGCCCCCATCTGGTCGCCGCGCACCACGCCCACGAAGCGCGCTCGGTCACCGAGTAGACGCGCTGCCGTCACCACCGCGTCGTTGTCGCGCCAGCCGGTGGGACCCACGATCAGCAGCTGGTGGCGAAGGTCAGGTGATGCAACGACCGCGCGAAATGCCGCGAGGAGTGTCGGGAGGTTCTTGCGCGGCTCGAGCGTCCCGACCCACAACACGTACGGGTCCTCCCCGAGACCGAGCGCGGCGCGCGCCGCCGCGACCTCACGGTCCGGAACTTCGCGCTGGTCGACACCGTTGTGCACGACTCGGATGCGCTCCCGGGCAATCGGCGTGTGCGCGACGAGCTCGTCGGCGGCCGCATCCGAGACGGTGATCACCAGATCGGCGCGCCGCGCTGCCGCCGCGATACCGCGCGCGTGAAACCGTCGGCCACGCCGCGTGAACGTGTGCGGGAACAGGACGGGCGCGGCGTCATGCACCGTGACGACGAGCGGCACATCCCGACGCGGCGGCACCGCCACCATCGGGGCATGCACGAGATCGACATCCCGCAGACGCCCCGACAACGCGCCCAGCGCCGGCCGGCCCAGAACGTGCCACGCGTCGTAGAGCACTGGTCGCGGCAACGGCAACACCACCGGCTCGACCCCATCGGGACCGTCGAGTCCGAAGTCGCGTAGCGCGCCTGCGACCAGCGCGGCTCGGTGTCGGGCGACGAACGGCACAATGTCGACCGCGCCGTCGCCACCGCCGTCGCCACCGCCGTCGCCACCGCCGTCGCCACCGCGATCGAGCCGTGGCAGTAGCCTCGCCAGCTCCGCCGTGTACCGGCCGATCCCCCCCGGCGGCGGGGTGAGCAACTGCTCGAGGTTGAGGGCCACACGCATGATCCGGCTGCTTTCCGTCCAACCCGTCGCCGAGCGCGGCGGTTCGGATCAAGCGCTCCTGCGAATGGTCCGCAGCCTGCCATCCGACGAGTTCCGCTGCCACCTCGCGTTGCCCGGACCGTCGCCGCTCGCCGACGAGTATGCGGCCGCTGGGGCCACCCTGCACACCGTCCCGATGCGGCGGATCTCGACCAGTCACCGGGTTCGCGACTGGTTGGGGTACTTGCTCTGCTGGCCGCTTGCGGTCGGCCGGCTCGTGCGACTCATCCGGGGCGAGCAGATCGATGTCGTGCACACCAACTCGTTGCATTCGTGGTACGGGTGGGCGGCAGCGTTCCTCACCCGTCGCCCGCACGTATGGCACGCACGCGAGATCAATGTGCAATCCCGGACGGCTCTCCGCGTCGAGCGCTTCCTGGCGCGGCGATTCGCGACGCGTGTGATCGCAGGATCGCAGGCGATCGCCGATCAGCTCGACCCCGCGAACGTCCTGGTTGTCTACGAGACCGCGGATGCGCAGGAGTTCCATCCCAGCCGGGCGGGCGCGTTCCGCCCGCGGATCGGCATCGCCGACGACGCGCTGCTTGTCGGCACCATCGGCCGCATCGACACCTGGAAGGGATTCGACGTGCTGCTCGACGCGTTCGCGCGCGTCAAGGTGAAGCGTCCCGACATCCATCTCGTCGTCGCCGGGGGCGCCGTCACCGGCAAGGAAGCGCTCGCGGAAGAGCTCGAGACGCGCGCCGCCACCATCGACCACGTCCACTGGCTCGGGCCTCGTACCGACGCGGCCGACCTCCTCGCCGACCTCGACCTGTTCGCGCTGCCCTCGACCGAACCCGAGCCGTACGGCCTCGTGATTGTCGAGGCCCTGGCGAGCGGCGTACCGGTCGTGGTCACCGACGCCGGCGGGCCGCCCGAGATCGTGGCGCGGGCTGTCGCCGGCGCCGGGCGGCTCATCGCACCGGGGAGTCCGGACGCGCTTGCCGGTGCCATCGACGCCACCCTCGCGCCGGGATCAGTCACGAGCACCACCACCCGCGCGACGCGATCGCCGTTGCTCGAGTCCGGCCCCGACCGATGGGCGACCATCTTTCGTGACGCGCCAGCCACGAAGCGCGGCCGGCGCTGAACGCCCGGCCGCTTGACGGTTGCAGACGCGGGTACGGTCATCTGGACCGCACACCGCGGCGAACACTTCGCGAAGCGATCCTGCAGGAGGCACCATGAAGACCGAGCAACTCTGGCTCGCGCCAGTACGCAATATGGATTGGGTCACCGCGCACTTCGGGCACCGGTAATCCGTGCCGTCGCCTACGCCCACCCTCGGGCTCCACGACGCCCGGCGCCGCGTCGCCGAGCAGAGTTTCCGTCCATCGTTCGCCGGGCGCGTCGGTGTCGAGCTCGAGTGGCTGCCGGTCTCGCTCGACGGCAGCACCCCCGCGCGAACGCCTGACGTCATTGCGAGCGCGGGCGCGTTGCCCGCGGGCAGCGCCCTCACACTCGAGCCCGGCGGCCAAGTCGAACTGAGCTCGCTCCCGCTCCACGACATCGACGCCGCCTGCGCTGCACTCGCGCTCGACGCGCGCGTGTTGAGCTCCCACCTCGAACGCGCCGGGCTCGGTCTTCTCGGGCTCGGCCTCGCACCCGGACGCCTCCCGCGTCGTTGCGTCGACACACCGCGCTACGCCGCGATGGAGACGTACTTCAATGCCGACGGCCCGGCCGGCCGCACGATGATGTGCGGCACCGCGGCGGTGCAGATCAACCTCGATGCCGGCCATGCAGGCGACATCGAGGCACGGTGGCGCCGGGCGCATGACCTCGGGCCGCTGCTCGCAGCCACGTTCGCCAACTCGCCGCTTGCGAACGGCGGGCCCAGCGGCTGGCGTTCCGCACGGCTCGCGACGTGGGATGCGATCGACCGCGGTCGCGCCGCACCGGTTGGCGACCACGGCGACGCTCGTCGCGCCTGGGTGCAGTACGCGCTCGACGCGCCGGTGATGCTGATCCGCACGGCGGATCGCTTCATACCGATTCTCGAACCGCTCACGTTCCGCGAGTGGGTTACCCGCGGCCACCGGCTCGGCTCACCGACCGTCGACGACCTCGAGTACCACCTCACCACGCTGTTCCCACCGGTGCGCCCGCGCGGTTGACTCGAGCTCCGCATGATCGACGCGCTTCCCGACCCGTGGTGGCGCGTCGCGGTCGCCGTCACGACCGTGCTCATGGACGACGACGAAGCTGCCGCACTCGTGCAGCCGGCACTCGAATCGACGCGCGGCATGTGGACCGACGCGGCTCGCGACGGGCTGGAGCATCCGGGGCTCGCGTCTGCCGCGCAGGAATGCTTCGCGGTCGCGATCGACGCGCTCCCGCGCCACAGCGCCGACGCGCTCATACTCGGCGCGGTCACAGAGTTTCACGAGCGCTACGTCTCGCGTGGCCGCTGTCCGGCCGACGACCGCCTGCACGAGTGGAAAGAGCACGGCGTCACCCAGCCGCCGCCCGACCGCTTCCTGGAGCAGGCGTGGATCTGAAGTCACGTTTGAGCGCCAGCCTGGAGGCCGCCCGCGAGCGGACGATCGCGCTGCTCGCCGCAATACCGCTCGACGCGCAGGCCCGCCAGGTCTCACCGCTGATGTCACCGCTCTGCTGGGACCTCGCCCACGTCGCGTGGTTCGAGGAACTCTGGCTCGTGCGCGAGCTTGCGGACGCACCTCCACACGACGCCCGTTTCGACGACCTCTACGACGCGTTTCAACATCCGCGCCGGGAACGCGCCGGCCTCCCGATCCTCGATCCCATCGAGGCGCGCGACTTCGCCGACGACGTCCGTAAGCGCGCGTTCGATATGCTCGACGGCATCTCGCTCGACGCGGGTAGCAGGCGGCTCGCCGACGGGTTCGTCTACCGCATGATCGTGCAGCACGAACACCAACACGCCGAAACGATGCTCGCCACGATCCAGTTGATGGACGACGTCGAGTACACGCTCGCGCACGAGAGCAGCGACACGCCTCGCCCGGCGGAACCGATCGAGAACCCGGAGATCTTCGTGCCGGGAGGCCCGTTCGTCATGGGCACCGACACCGACCCCTGGGCGTACGACAACGAGCGACCCGCTCACGAGGTCGAGGTACCCGCGTTCGCGATCGATGCCACACCCGTCACCAACGAAGCGTTCGCAGAGTTCATCGCTGCGGGCGGCTACGACAACGCGCGCCTGTGGAGCGGCGACGGATGGGCGTGGCGCGTCGAAGCGGCGCTCGAGCATCCCGAGTTCTGGCGTCGCGCCGGCACCAGCGCGTGGGAGCACCGCCGCTTCGGTCGCTGGGAGCCGGTGCCGCCGCGTGAGCCGGTGCAGCACATCTGCTGGTACGAGGCCGACGCGTTCGCGCGCTGGGCCGGCAAGCGGTTGCCCACGGAGGCGGAGTGGGAGAAGGCGGCGTCGTGGGACCCGCGCACCGGCACGAAGCGCCGCTTCCCATGGGGCGACGACGCGCCGACACCTGAACGCGCCAACGTCGGCCAACGTCGCTTCGGCCCGTCCGAGATCGGCTCCTACCCGGCAGGCGTCAGCGCGTGCGGCGCGCACCACATGCTCGGCGACGTGTGGGAGTGGACCGCATCAGACTTCCACGGCTACCCCGGCTTCGAGTCGTTCCCATACCGCGAGTACTCCGACGTGTTCTTCGGTCCCGAGTACAAGGTGCTGCGCGGCGGGGCATGGGGTGTCGACCCGTACGTCGCCCGCACAACGTTCCGCAACTGGGATTATCCGACCCGCCGGCAGATCTTCGCCGGCTTCCGCTGCGCGCGCGACGCCTGACCATGTGCCGCCATCTCGCGTACCTCGGATCCCCGATCGCGCTCGACGCGTTGCTGCTGCAACCCGAGCACTCGCTCTTGCACCAGTCGCACGAGCCGCACCATCAGGTGAGTGGTGTTGTCAATGCCGACGGCTTCGGCGCCGGTTGGTACGACCACGCGATCCGCACCGAGCCGGCGCGCTACCGGCGCGATCGACCGATCTGGACCGACCGTTCGTTCGCGAGCTTCGCGGGCCTGGTCCGCTCGGGGGCCGTGCTCGCGGCGGTGCGGTCGGCCACGCCCGGCTTTCCCGTGGAGGAGAGCGGTGCCGCGCCGTTCACGGCCGGCCCGTGGCTGTTCTCGCACAACGGCGTGGTCGAGGGTTTCGCGGCCGGCGTCGGCGTCGAACTGCGCGCCTCGGTGAGTGACGCACGCGCGGCCGGCATCGAAGGTCGCACCGACTCCGAAGTCCTGTTCGCGCTCACGCTCGATCAGCTCGACGGCGGCGCAACACCCGGCGCCGCACTCGCGGCGGTCGTCAAGGTGGTCGACGCCCGTACGAACGGTCGCCTCAACCTGCTGCTCACCGATGGCCATCGCGTCGCCGCCACCGCCTGGGGCGACTCGCTCTTCGTCCAACGCTCGAGCGCGGCCACGATCATCGCGTCCGAGCCGTTCGATTCCACTCCAGAATGGCAACGCGTGCCCGACCAGTCGCTCGTCGAGGGCGATGCCGCCGACGTGATCGTGGCCGCGCTGTGACCGCCGCGCTGGCGGGCGACGACCGGGTGCACCTCGACGTGCACCTCCGCCGGGCTGATCTCAGCGCGGGTCTGCGCGCCGACGCGCGGCGCGGACTCACCGGCACACCCAAAGACTTGCCGCCGAAATACTTCTACGACGAGCGCGGGTGCGAGCTCTTCGACGACATCACGTTGCTGCCCGAGTACTACCCCGCGCGCGCCGAACGCTCGATCCTCGAAGCACGCGCTCCGCAGATCGCGCAGGCGACGAATGCCGACATGCTCGTGGAGCTCGGGTCGGGCACGTCGGAGAAGACCCGGGTTCTGCTCGATGCGCTCGCCCGACACGGCACGCTGCGTCGGTTCGCGCCCTTCGACGTGAGCGAACCGACCCTCCGTGCCGCGGCCCACGCGATCGCGAGCGAGTACGACGACATCGAGGTGCACGGCGTCGTCGGCGACTTCGAGCACCATCTGGCCCGTCTCCCGACCGGCGGGACGCGGGTCGTCGCGTTTCTCGGCGGCACCATCGGCAACCTTGCGCCTCCCGCGCGCCACGTCTTTCTCGCGACGGTCGCATCCGGACTGCGAGCGGGCGACGCGTTTCTCCTCGGTACCGACCTCGTGAAAGACATCGACCGGCTCGAGGCCGCATATGACGACGCGGCCGGCGTCACCGCGGCATTCAACAAGAACGTGCTCGCCGTGCTCAACCGGGAGCTCGGCGCCGATTTCGAACCCGACAGCTTCGAGCACGTCGCACGCTGGGTGCCCGAACGCGAGTGGATCGAGATGAGATTGCAAGCGCGTGAGCCGCAGACGGTCAAGCTGCCCGAGCTCGATCTCATCGTCGACTTCGCTGCCGGTGAGGAGATGCGCACCGAGATCAGCGCGAAGTTCCGCCGTGAGGGTGTGGCGCACGAGCTGGCCGCGGTCGGCTTGGAGCTCGCCGAGTGGTGGACCGACGCGGCCGGCGACTTCGCCCTCTCGTTGGCGGTTCCTCGGAGCGGCCCCGGCTGAGCGCACAGAGCGCCTGGTGGAGCTCGAGCGTATTATGGTATTTTGCACCCACGACACGGGTGGTTTCAGAGCGCGAGGTCGCTGCTCAGCGGGCTTCGTCCCGCCGGTCGGGAAGGTGCCTCGTGGGAACTCGCCTCATGGTGATCGGCATGGATGCCGCCGAAGCGACGCTGCTCGAGCGCGGCGCGGCCGCCGGTGACCTCCCCACGTTCGCGGCGTTGGCCGAGCGCGGCACGGTCGCGCGTCTCGGCAACTCGATGGAGAAACTTCCAGGAGGAATCTGGCCGGAGGTGATGACCGGCCGATCACTGGGACGCGTGCCGCTCTACTACCACCCGTGGCAACTGCACAGCGGCGAGGCAGAGACGCGGCCAATTGCAGAAGACGAGCTCGACCCGTCCAACTGGTTCTGGGCTACCGCGAGCGACGCCGGCCATCGTGTCGCGGTGGTCGACGCGCCCCAGGCGCCGCTCGTGCCCGGGCTCAACGGGTTGCAGCTGTTGGAGTGGGGCAACCACGACCGCTCGTACGCAACCCGCAGCGACCCACCTTCGCTGCTCGACGAGGTGCGCGCCCGATGGGGTGATCATCCCGTCCAGCATTGCGACGGCTACGGCGAGTCACTCGCCGGTCGCGACGACTTGCGTGCCGCGATCGCACTCGGCGTCGCGCGCAAGACCGAGATCATGCTCGACCTGCTCGGACGCGACGACTTCGATCTGTTCGTCGGCACCTACACCGAGCCGCACTGCGTCGGCCACCAGCTCTGGCACTTCTTCGATCCCACCTCGCCGTATCACATTGTCGGCGCGCCGGAGGCGTTACGGCGCGCGATCCCCGACACGTATCGACTCATCGACGACGGCATCGGTGCGTTGCTCGAGGCCGCGGGGCCCGACGCGACTGTGCTGATCGTCGCCAGCCACGGCATGGGACCGGCCGTCGGCGGCCCCGGGCTACTTCCCGAGTTCCTGATGCGACTCGACATGGTGAAGGCCGCCCGCGTGCGCCGCCTGATTCCGCCCCGCCTGCGCGACGCGGTGCGCCATCGCTTGCCGCGGACGACATCGCAAGCGTCGAAGCTGTGGGGTCTGCACTCATCGAGGACGCGGGCCGTCACGCTCGACAACAACCGTTGCGGCGCGATCCGGCTCAACCTGATCGGTCGCGAGCCGTACGGCAGCGTGCGACCGGGACCCGAGGCCGACGCGCTCCTGGCCGAGCTCACGACCGAGCTGCTCGCGCTGCGTCAGCCGGCGAGCGGCGAACGGATCGTGAAGCACGTGCTCCGGGCCGATGAGGCCTTCGGACTCGACCACCACCGCGACGTTCCCGACCTCCTCATCGCGTTCCGTACCGACCTTGGTCCGTTCAACGACTGCGAGTCGAACCGCGTGGGCCACATCGAGATGCCAGCCAAGCCGCCGTGGCTGACGCGCACCGGCGACCACACCGTGGAGTCGCGCCTGTGGGCAGTGGGCCCGGGCATCGCTGCCGGATCGCGAATCGAAGGCGGCAACGTGCTCGACGTGGCCCCCACTGCCCTGGCGCTCCTCGGCGTGACGCGGCCCAAAGATCTCGACGGACATTCCCTCCTGGCGCCGTAGGTCAGCTGAACGCACGCACGCGCACGTGCTCCCGCAGCACGAGCACGCGATGCTCAAGCCGTCGGGCGCCTCGGTGTCCGCACGATCGCCAACCCCTCGGGAATGTCGAGCGCCTCGAGACGATCACCCTCCGCCTCGATCGACAGCTCCCCGCCCATGATCGGTATCTGCTCCAGTCGCAGCGAACCGATCCACTCCGGGATCGCCGGGGCGATGTGCAGCTCCGAGTTCCGGATGTCGGGCTCGAAGCGCAGCATCGAGCGGAGAAACAGCAGCGGCGAGGCGGCGGCCCACGCTTGCGGTGAGCAGGAGGTGGGATAGCTCACCGGGAAGGCGAACTCCGCGCGCGACAGCCCGGCGAACAGCTCCGGCAGCTTATGGCCGAAGAACGCGCCGGCCTCGACGATGCCGCGCATCACCTGGTGGGCTTCATCGATGAGGCCGTAGCGCATCAGCCCTGCCGCGCAGATCGCGTTGTCGTGCGGCCAGACGCTCCCGTCGTGATAGCTGATCGGGTTGTAGCCGATCATCGAGTCGGCGAGCGTGCGCACGCCCCATCCGGAGAACAAGGAGTCCGACACCAGGTGCTTGGCGACGACCGACGCCTTGTCCTCGTCGACGATGCCCGTCCACAGGCAATGCCCCATGTTGGAGACGAGCGCGTCGAGCGGCTGCTTGTCACGATCGAGTCCCATGGCGAACCACTGCTGCTCGTCGAGCCAGAAGTCGCGGTTGAACGCGGTCTTGAGATCGCCGGCACGCGCTCGAAGTTTCGATGCGAGCTCGTCGTCACCGAGCTCGGTTGCAAAGTGGGAACGGGCGATGAGCGCGGCGTAGACGTACCCCTGCACCTCGCAGAGCGCAATCGGCGGCTGCGCGAGGCGACCGTCGGCGAAGCGGGTCGAGTCCCATGAGTCTTTCCAGCCTTGGTTCTGCAGGCCACGATCGGTTGTGCGCTGGTACTCGACGTAGCCGTCGCCGTCGCGGTCGCCGAAGTTCTCGATCCACTCGAGCGCGCGGTCGGCCGCGGGAAGCAACGCGTCGACCTGCTCACGGTTGTTGCCCCACCGTTGCAACTCGCCGAGCAGCATCACGAAGAGCGGCGTCGCGTCGACGCTGCCGTAGTACACGCGGCCGCCACCGAGCGACAGCTCGGCGCTCTCGCCGAATCTCATCTCGTGCAGAATGCGGCCCGGCTCCTCCTCGGTGACGGGGTTGACCTCCTTGCCTTGGAAACGCTCCAGCGTCTGCAGCGTGCCCAGCGCGAGATCGGAGTCGATCATCATCGCCATCCACGACGTGAGGAGTGAGTCGCGACCGAAGAGCGTCATGAACCACGGCGCGCCCGCGGCGACGACGGTGCGGTCGGAGTACTCGGGATCGAAGAGACGCAGCGCGGCCAGGTCTTCGGTCGACTGGTCGAGCAACTCACGGAACGTGTCGTGGTCGGTCGTGATCTTCGGCAGGTTGCGCCGCCACGCCTCGAGCCGCTCCACCGGCGTGGAACGCTCCACCGGACGGCCACACAAATAACGGGGTGTGATCTCCTGACCGTCGATCACGGGGGTCACCTGGATGCACGTCGACCACTCGCCTCGCGGCGGCACGATCACCTCGTACGCGCAGATCGTGTGGTTGAACAGCGGCGGCTGCGAAAAGTCGACGTGCGTCGCCCGGCGAAATTTACCCCGCTCGTACGTGAACGTGAGCCTCCCGTCGGTTTCCTGCAACCCCAGCTCGCCCGCCTTGTCGACCCGCCCTTCCTTCACCTCGAACAGGTCAGCGAAGTCGCAGTCGATCGACAGCTCGAGGGAGCAGAACGCCGGCTCCTCGCCGTGGTTGCGCACGACCAGGTCCTCGCGCATCCCGCGGCCCACGTAACGGTGCCGGAACAGCATCAGGTGCGAGTCGGCGAGTCCGCCTCGCGGCGGGTCGCGCAGCACGAACGATCCGCTGAACGGGTCGGTCCTGGTCGCCGCGAGCGGCTCTGCCCACTGCCCGTTCACCCGCAGCCGCATCTCGGAGACGAAGCGGGTGTCGCGGAAGAACAGCCCGTGGGGGAGGCCCGGCAACATATCGCCGGAGTGCGACGAGATGGCGAACGCGGGGCCCTCGACGAGCGTCACGCTGCCGGCCTCACGGCCCAGCGATGCGCTCGCGGTTGTCGTCCACGGCTGCGGCATGGCTGGCACGGTAGCGAAGCCTGGGCAACCAGGTGCGCGCCCGGGTGTTGACCAGCCACATCGCCGCGCGACCATATGAGCGATGTCTCTGGTCGCGCTCCCTGCGGCGGCGGGATACCCGCCTCCGGCCCTTCGGGCCGGTCGCCGCTCCGGTGCTCCTCGACTTCGCTTGCGCCGCGCGCTCCGCTCGCCGCCGCCTCCGGCCCTTCGGGCTGGTCGCCGCTTCAAGGCTTGCGCATGAAGATCGCACAGGTCGCGCCGCCGTGGTTTGCGGTTCCGCCGTTGGGTTACGGCGGTGTCGAGCTCGTCGTGTCGCTGCTGGCAGACCGGTTGTCGACGCAGGGTCACGACGTGACGCTCTTCGCGAGTTCCGGGTCGCAGACAAAAGCCGAGCTGGTGACACCACTCGAGGACCCGCCCGATCCCTCACTGCTCGGCAACGTGTGGTTCGAGTCGTTTCACGCGCTGTCCGCGTATCTGGAAGCCGGACGCTTCGACGTCGTGCACGATCACAGCGGCATCGTCGGCCCGGCACTCGGCGCGCTCCTCGGCGGCTCGCCACCGGTCGTCCACACGCTGCACGGCATGTGGACGGAGCTGTCGCGGCGTTACTACTCGCTGCTGCAGAATCGCGTGCAACTCGTCGCGATCAGCGCTTCGCAACGCGACGACTATCCGGACCTGCGTTACGCAGGTCTGGTGCACAACGGCATCGACCTCGACACGTACCCGTTCGTCGAGCACAAGGACAAGTTTCTCGTCTACATCGGCCGTTCCAACCCCGACAAGGGACCGGCGCTCGCGATCGAAGTGGCGCGCCGCGCGGGGCTGCCACTCGCGATGCTCGTGAAGAAGAACGAGCCGTTCGAGCGGGCTTATTGGGACGAGATGGTGGCGCCCCTGCTCCACGACGAGGTGGAGGTGTTCGAGCGCGTGCCCCACGGGGTCAAGGCCGACTTGCTGTCCCGCGCACAGGCGCTGGTCTTCCCGATCCAATGGCCCGAACCATTCGGCCTCGTGATGGTCGAAGCGATGGCGTGCGGCACGCCCGTGATCGCCTGCCCCGCGGGGGCTGCGGTCGAGCTCGTCGCCGAAGGCGTTACCGGTTACCTACGCGACTCGGTCGACGACCTCGCCACGGCGGTGGCGCTCACCGGTGACTGCTCGCCTTTGGCCTGCCGGGACCGGGTGCGGCGTCACTTTTCCGCCGAGGCCATGGTCGCCGGGTACGGGCGGATCTTCGACCAGGTCGTCAACCGGACCTGACGGTCGGACGCCCACCGCCGGAGCCGCTCGGCTCGAGCCGTCGGATTTCCACTACGTCCGTAGTGTTATTAGAATTGCGTCTCATGACGCCACCATCGGCGCCGGAACCGTTGCTGGAGCTCGACGACCTCCGCGTCTCGGTCGAGGGCCAAGAGATTCTGCGGGGCCTGTCGCTCACGGTGCGGGCCGGCGAGATCCACACGCTCATGGGCCCCAACGGCTCGGGCAAGTCGACGCTCGCCAACACGCTGCTGGCCAACCCCGCCTACGAGGTGATCGGCGGACGCATCCTGTTCAAAGGCGAAGATTTCACGACGCTGTCGACCGACCAACGGGCTGCCCGCGGCGTCTTCCTCGGCTTCCAGCACCCACAGGAGATCCCGGGCGTGAATGTGCTCAATCTCTTGCGTCAGGCGCTCGCTGCCCGTAAGGGTATCGACGACCTCTCGGTGCTCGAAGTGCGCATGGCGCTCATCGAGTGGACGAAGCGCCTCGGCATGGACGACCGATTTCAGGACCGGTATCTCAACGAGGGTTTCTCGGGCGGCGAGAAGAAACGCAACGAGATCTTGCAGATGGCGCTGATGGAACCCGACCTCGCGATCCTCGACGAGACCGACTCCGGGCTCGACATCGACGCGCTCCGGGTCGTGGCCAACGGCATCGACGAGATACGCAACGCGCGGCCCGGGCTCGGCATCCTGTTGATCACGCACTACCAGCGGATCCTCCAGTACCTCACGCCCGACGCCGTGCACATCCTCATCGACGGTCGCATCGTTGCGTCCGGCGGCCCCGAGCTCGCGGCGCAGCTCGAACGCGAAGGTTTCGACGCGTTCCGCAGCGCCGAGGTGGCGACATGACACGCGCCCTCGACGTCGAGCGCATCAAGGCCGACTTCCCCATCCTCCAGCACAAAGTGAACGGGAAGCAGCTCGTGTACCTCGACTCCGCTTCGTCGTCACAGAAGCCGAATGCCGTGCTCGATGCGATGGACAACTGTTATCGCAACTACTTCGCCAACGTCCACCGCGGCGTCTACGCAATCGCCGAGGAGTCGACTGCCGCCTTCGAGGCGGCGCGGGCCAAGGTCGCGCGGTTCGTGAACGCGAACGCGACTCGAGAGATCGTGTTCGTGCGCAACGCGACCGAGGCGATCAACCTCGTTGCCTACTCGTGGGCACGCGCCAATCTCGGTGCCGGTGATGTGATCGTGCTCACGCAGATGGAGCATCACGCGAACGTGGTCCCGTGGCACATTCTCGCAGCCGAGCGCGGCGTCGAGTTGCGGTGGATTCCGCTCACGCGCGACTTTCGCCTCGACCTCACCGACCTCGACCGCCTCCTCGACGGGGCGAAGCTGCTCGCGGTGTCGTCGATGTCCAACGTGCTCGGCACGATCAACGACATCCGCCCGCTTGCCGATGCCGCTCACGCGGCCGGCGCGCACGTGCTGGTCGACGCATGTCAGTCGGTGCCACATCTTCCGTGCGACGTGCAAGCGTGGAACGCCGATTTCATCGCGTTCTCGTCGCACAAGATGCTCGGTCCCACCGGCATCGGCGCGTTGTGGGCCCGCGCGGAACTGCTCGAAGCGATGCCCCCCTTCCTCGGTGGCGGAGAGATGATTCGCGACGTACGCCTCGACGGGTTCACGCCCAACGAGTTGCCGTGGAAGTTCGAGGCCGGCACCCCCCCGATCGTCGAAGCCATCGGGTTCGGCGCGGCGGTCGACTATCTCGACGCTCTGGGCATCGAGGCGGTGCGGGCCCACGAGCGGGCGCTGGCCGGCTACGCGCTCACGGCGCTCGACGAACGCTTCGGTGACAACCTCACCATCTACGGCCCGCGCGACGTCGACACCCGCGGTGGCGCGATCTCGTTCTTGTTCGAGGGCATCCACGCGCACGACATCTCGCAGGTCGTCGACGAGGAAGCCGTATGCGTGCGCGCCGGCCACCACTGCGCGAAGCCGCTCATGCGCGTGCTGGGCGTGCCGGCCACGACCCGCGCCTCGTTCTACGTGTACAACGATGAAGCTGATGCCGACGCCCTCGTGGACGCGTTGGCCAAGGCGGAGAAGTTCTTTGCTGTCTAGGGCCGCCGGATGACGGCAACCTAGGATCCTGACGATGCCCGGGTTGGAAGACCTCTATCGCGAGATCATCCTCGACCACTACCGCTCGCCGCGTAACCGCGGGGAGTTGCCCGTGCCGCCGGCCACGAAGTCCGAGGGCTTCAACCCGCTGTGCGGCGACGAGGTGATCCTGTTCCTCGACGTCGACCCCACGAGCAACGTGGTGCGTGATCTCAAGATCGAGGGGCAGGGCTGCTCGATCAGTCAGGCGTCGTCCTCGATGATGAGCGCGGCGGTGAAGGGCAAGCCGGTCGCCGAGGCCCGGGCGCTGATTCGTGCGTTCAAGGCCTTGATGTCGATCCACGAGTCGAAGCTCGACGGCGAGGTCGATCCAAGCGACGGTTCCGACCTTTCGGCCGACCTCGACGGCGTACGCCTGGGCGACCTCGAGGCGTTGCAAGGCGTGGTCAAGTTCCCGGTGCGCATCAAGTGCGCCACGTTGGCGTGGAACACGCTCCAGCAGGGCCTCGACGAGTTCGCGGGTGAGCCGGCGGTCAACTGAACCCGTCCTCTGTGACACGAGTCTCGGAACGATCGAGGGCGCTTCGGCGTTCATAATCACAATGCGTGACCGACAGACCCACAAAGGGCACTACGGTGGGCTCTTCACGAGGAGGCGGCACGATCATGGGCCAGCAGCTCGAGCTGATGACAATGATCGACGAGGCATTGCAGCACTTCGGCGCGCGCGAGCTCGTGTCCAGTGCCGAGGTCCTCGATTTCCTGCTCGACCTGCGCCTCGCGGCCGCCGCGACCGACCCGCTCACCGAGCTGCTCGAGTCCGAAGCCCAGCCTGCCGGCGCCTGAGCCAGCACCAGCCCACCGGCGCCTGAGGCAGTACGAGCCCGCCGGCTACCCGCGGGGTTCCCGCCACATGCACCACAACGACGGGCCGTCGTCGGGAAGCTGCATGGTCTCGGTGACGACGAACCCGTGGTGCTCGTAGAACGCCACGTTGGTTTCCTTCGAGCTCTCGAGGTACGCGCCGAGGCCTTCCGCATCACAGCGTTCGAGCACCGGACGCATGGCGGCCGAGCCGAGCCCTTGGCCCTGACGAGACGGGTCGGTGCCGACCACGTTGAGGTAGTAGTGCCCGGGTTCGTGCGGGTGATGCTCGGCCCCGAGCTCGAGCATCGTCATCAGCGCCCCGAGCCGGTCACCGAGTATTTCCGCGACGGGGGCAAGCCGCGCCATCGCCTCGTCGTCGATCTCCCACTGATTCGGCGGCATCCATAGCGCGCCCGCTGCGCGATCGGTCACGGTGTACGACTCGGCGAGCGGGAGGTACAACTCGCGCAGCGTCGCCTCGAACATCCCGGTCAGCGTGGCCACCCGAGTCGCGTCGTCGGGCAGTATCCACGCCTGCACCGGGTCATCTTCGAACGCGCGTGCCAGTGTCACGGCGAGCGGCCCGATGTCGGTAACCTGCGCCTTGCCCACGCCGGTCATCGCGCCTCGAATTCCCGAATCAGCGTCGCGACCGTGCCCGGCTGTTCGAAGGGCACCCAGTGCGCGCCATCCTCGATCACTTCGAGCTGAGCCTCCGGGATCTCGGCGGCATACGTGCGGGCGTGCTCGATCGGCACCAAGCCGTCGCGCGCCCCTGCGATCACCAGCGTCGGCGCGGTGATACGACGCAACCGAGCCCGCAGCTTCGGATTGTGCAGGTACGGATCCCACCCGAGCCGCGCCGTCGCGCCGAGCGCCTTCCACATCGGGATGACGATCTCGAGCGGGATCTCCGTCTGCTTGCCGACATCGCCGGTGAACGCGTCGAAGCTGTGCATCAGCGCCGCGATCGGATGCGACTGGTCGACGAAGAGCATCTCGGCCAGCTCCGCCGGTGACCGACCGAACATCTCTTGGATCGGCGCACCCTCGATGTAGAGACCCACCGGATTGATCAGCACGAGCTCACCGACATGGTCGGGGTAACGCGTCGCGAGCTCCGCCGCGATCCATGCGCCAAGCGAGAGGCCGACGACGAGCGGCGCGTCGAGCTCGAGCAGTGCCCACATATCGAGTAAATGGAAGACCGCGTCTTCCATCCCGTCGATGTGCTCGATGCCCTCCGACTCGCCGAAGCCCGGAAACATCGGCACGAGCACGTCGAACGAGTCGGCGAGGTCGTCGAGCACGTCGAGCTGCGTCTCACCACCGGCAGAGTGCAGGTACACGAGCGGCGCGCCCGCGCCGCCTCGGAACATCTGGATCTTGCCGATGGGCGTATCGAGGAACTCTTCGGTGAGCGGCGTCGGCACTACGCGACCTTCGCGTCCGGCCGCAAGACCGACGTGCCGTCGGGAAACTCGGCCCGCAGCTTCGGTATGACCTGGTCCGCGAACAGCGCCATGTTCTTGCGCGTGAGCTCGCCGGGCAGGCTGCCGAGCTGGAAGAGGCCGAGAAGGTTGCCGGTGCCGAGCTGTCCGAGCGCGTCGACGAGCTGCTCGGTGACAGTCTCGGGTGAGCCGACGATCGCGTACCGTCCCTCGACGATCTCGTCCCACGTGTCGACGTTGAGCATGAACGTGCCCGCGGCCTTGAGAATGTTGGTCAGTGAGCGCACCGACGTGTAGCCGGGCGGTTGGATCGTGATACCGGGAAGCAACCGCTTCACGAAGTACCAGAGATGCTCCTCGTACTCGCGGCGCGCCTGGTCGTCGGTCTCGGCGACGTAGATCGGCAACAGCCATCCCTGTTGCATCGGATCGGCGTCGTAGCCCTCGGCCTGACATGCGTCGCGGAACATCGAGAAGTAGCGCTTGAAGACGTCGAGGTGAAAGTACGGGATCCCCATGTAGGCGTAGCGGTGCCGGGCGACGAACTCCATCGTCTCCACCGAACCGGCGCCGGGGATCCAGACCTCGGGGTGCGGCTGTTGGAGCGGGCGGGGCCACGGGTTGACGTAGCGGATCCGGTAGTGCTTGCTCACCCATTCGAACGGCCCGGGCTCCGTCCAAGCTTTGAGGATGAGGTCGTGGGCCTCCTGAAAACGCTCCCGCGCCTGCGCAGGGTTGACGGAGAACGAGTAGTACTCCGGCCCGCCGCCCACGACCATCCCTGCGATGAGCCTGCCATTGCTGATCACGTCGATCATGGCGAACTCCTCGGCCACGCGCGTGGGCGGGTCGTAGAGCGGGAGCGCATTGCCGACCACCGCGATCTTGACGTTGGACGTCTGGCGGGCGAGCACTGCGGCCATGAGGTTGGGCGAGGGCATGTTGCCGTAGGCGTTCTGGTGATGCTCGTTGATGCACACGCCGTCGAAGCCGAGCTCCTCGGCGTAGACGAGCTCGTCGAGGTAACGGTTGTAGAGCTCATGACCGAGGCGCGGGTCATACAGCGCGTTGGGCACGGTGACCCAGGCGGGGCCCTCATAGCTCGGGGCGAGTTGGGTATAGGGCATCAGGTGGAACGTGAAAAAGCGCACCGCCGGATCACCCCTTCCACCACGCTCACGCGGCTTCGCCGCGAGCCGGGCGCGGGTCACGCTACACCGCGCAAACTCACCGAATTCCCCCCGCGTCGCTGTTGAGACGCCGACCCATGTACGATTCACTACTTCCGGCGACCGTCCGCCGCACGAATCAGGAACCTGCTCTGAAAAAGATCGTTCGTTCCCGCGTCATCGTCAGCGTGTCCTTGGCCCTGTGCGCCGTCGCGCTCGCGGTCGGCGCCGGTCTGTGGGTGCGCGACGGGTCGCCGTCATCGGCCTCGACGCCCGCCCGACCGCGTGCAGCCCGCGTCACGCGTGCCGTGCCCACGACCACCACCATTCCGCCCACCACAACCACCACGATCCCGCCGCTCCAGCAGCCCGCGGCCGCGGCGCTGCCCGAGGTTCCGGGGGGCACCATCGGCCCCGGTGCCAACGGGCCCGAAGTACAGGCGTACGAGCAGCGCCTCGCCGATCTGCATTTCGATCCGGGCCCCGTCGACGGCCATTACGACCAGATGACCGCCTACGCGGTGCAAGCGCTCCAGAAGATGTTCGACGCACCGCGCACCGGACGGATCGGGGCGCCAGAGCGTTTCGCGCTGGGTGTCTTCCAGTACCCGGCACCGCTGCAGCCCGACGGCGGACCCAACCGCACCGAGATCGACGTCTCGAAGCAGGTGCTCACGCTCTACGAAAACTGGCAAGTGAAGCTCATCAGCCCGGTCTCGACCGGCGCAGGCGAGCTCTACTGCTACGACACGCCGCGCGAGAACCCGACGCAGCACGTCTGCGAGCACGCGAACACGCCGTCGGGTGCGTTCAAGTTCGAGCGGTTCGTGAACGGGTGGGACAAATCGCCGCTCGGTCAGCTGTACAACCCCTACTACTTCAACGGCGGCATCGCGGTGCATGGGTACGCGTCGGTGCCGGTACAGCCCGCGTCGCACGGTTGTGTGCGCATCCCCATGCACATCTCCGAGTACTTCCACACCCTGGTGCACCAGGGCGACCCGGTGTACGTGTTCGGCGGTACCGACGCGAATGTCGTGTCGCGCACGCCGATCGGTCCCCCGCCCGCTCCTGGACCGACGCCGGCACCCGCACCCGCGCCACCTCCACCGGCGCCCGCGCCGCCGCCGCCCGCGCCTGCACCCGCCGCACAACCGACTCCCTGATCGCGAGCGCTTCCGCGAAGAGTTGGTCGCTCAGAAACCCGGCGGGTTGGCAAACGGATCGTCGTCGGCCGCCTGCTCGACGCTGAGTGACTCCACACCGAGCTCCGCGGCGAGTCCTTCGTACCCCGTACGCTCGATCGTGTCGGCCAGCTCCGGACCGCCGCTCGCGACGACCCGGCCGGCCATGAGCACATGCACCCGGTCGGGACGAAGCTCGGTGAGTAACTGCGCGTAGTGCGTGATCGCGAGCACGCCGAGGCCGTCTTCGGTTGTCATCGCCTCGATGCGCCGCGACACGTCCCGGAGCGCATCGACGTCGAGACCGGAGTCGATCTCGTCGAGGATCGCGAACTTCGGACGCAGCACCGCGAGCTGCAGCGTCTCGGCCCGCTTCTGCTCGCCGCCCGAGAACTCGACGTTGACGCCTCGCTCGAGGAACCGCGGGTCGACCGCGAGCCGGCCGGCTTCGACCCCCAGGCGCTCGGCAATGGCTGCGCGCTCGCCGTTGCCCTGTGAGCGGGAGGCCTCCAACAGGTCGACGAGCCGCACGCCCGGCACTTCGACCGGGTACTGCATCGCCAGGAACAGGCCCTTCTCGGCCCGCTGCCAGGTGGGCAGACCGAGGATCTCCTCGCCGTCGACCGTGACCGACCCGCCGAGCACCTCGTAGTCGGCTCGCCCCATCAGCGTGTGCGAGAGCGTCGACTTGCCCGAGCCGTTCGGACCCATGAGCGCGTGCACCTCGCCGGAATGGACCTCGAGATCGACCCCGCGCAGGATCTCGTGTCCCGCGACCGCCGCTCGCAGCCCGGTGATCTCGAGGACGCTCACCGCCGCACTCCCCTCAAAACGCGTTCTTGCGTCAGCAGCCGGGCTGTGACCAAGATTTTTGACGCAAGAATGAGTTCTTGGATGGTCACGGCAGTGTCACCAGGACGTCGCCGCCGTCGACACGCACGTCGTAGACCGGCACCGGTTGCGTGGCGGGCAAGGTCTGCGGCTCGCCCGTCTTCAGTGAGAACGTCGAACCGTGCTTCGGGCACTCGATCTCGCACTCGTCTTCCCAGACGTCACCCTCGCTGAGCGAGTAGTCGGCGTGCGAGCACGTATCGCTGATCGCGTAGAAGTCGTCGCCGATGCGCACAATGCTGAGCGCGTTGCCGTCGATATCGACCCGCTTTGCCGAGCCGGGCGTGACGTCGCCGACTGCGCAGACTCGTACGTCACCCATGCAGATGACCGACCTTCTCGGAGACGTCACGGCGGAGGGCCGAGACCATCGACGGGACGGGCAGGCGCTCGAAGACGTCCTCGAAGAACCCGAGCACGATGAGGCGCTCGGCGTCTTCGGGCGTCACGCCGCGACTCTCGAGGTAGTACAGCTGGTCATCGTCGATCGGCCCGACGGTCGACGCGTGTGAGCACTGCACGTCGTTGGCTTCGATCTCGAGGTTGGGGATCGACTCCGCGCCCGCACCCTCGGTAAGCACGAGATTGCGATTCGTCTGGTACGCGTTCGACTTCTGCGCCGAGGGTCGCAGACGGATCAGCCCCGAGTACACGGAATGGGCGTCGTCTTCGACTGCTCCCTTGAACAGCAGGTCGCTGCGCGTGTTGGGCGCGTCGTGGTCCTGCAACGTGCGAAAGTCGAGCATCTGCTGCTGGTCGCCGTAGTACACCGCGACGAGATCACTGTCCGCGCCCTGCCCGGTGAGCAGCGACTCGCTGCGCAAGCGCGCGTAGTCGCCGCCGAGCGCGACCGCCGAGGACCGCAGTGATGCGTCGCGTCCTACGTGGGCCCGTTGCAACGCGATGTGCCACGTACGCGGCCCGTGCTCCTGCACCGACAGGTACTTGACGTGCGCGGCGTCACCCACGATGAGCTCGACGACTGCGTCGACGAGGTGATCGGCGTCGGGCGAGGTGAACCGGTCGAGCACCGTGACCTCGGATTGCTCGCCCGCGACGACGAGCGTGTGGGGGAAGCTCACGAGCCCGTCGCCGTCGCTCCAATGCAACACGACGATCGGTAATTCGACGACCACGCCCGCAGGCACGCGGATGAACGCGCCGCCGGCCAGGAACGCGTCGTGCAACATCACGAAGGCGTCGGCCGACTCATCGGAGCATCGACCGAGGTAGTCCTCCACTTCCGCGCCCTCGCAGGTGGCGAGTCCGCACACCCGCATGCCCTTCGCCTCGAGCTGCGGGTCGAGCTCGTGGTGCACGACGCGCCCGTTGTGCACGACGACCAGGCCGGCACGCTCGCCCGCTTCGGCTGCTACCGGGCCGCCGCCGGGCGCGAGCTCGACACCCGGTTCTCCGAGCATCTCGGGCGGGACGAGACGGTAACGCTCGAGGTCGAGCTCACCGATGCGGCTGTACCGCCAGATCTCCTCGGCATCGGTGGGCCAGCTGATGCCAGTGAGTCGCTCGACCGCCGCGAGCCGGCGTGTCGCGAGCCACTCGGGACCGGGAACGGCGCGCGCGGCGTCAGACGTGAAGGCCGTGGTCATTGGATACGAACGGTGACTGCGAACCTGCTCAGCCGACCGCGCCTTCCATGTTGAGCTCGATGAGACGGCTCAGCTCGACGGCGTACTCCATCGGCAATGTCTTGGTGATCGGCTCGATGAACCCGTTGACGATCATCGCCGTCGCCTGCTGCTCCGTGAGTCCGCGGCTCATGAGATAGAAGATCTGGTCGTCGCCGACCTTCGAGACCGTGGCCTCGTGACCGATGCGAGCGTCCTTCTCCTCGATCTCCATGTAGGGGTACGTGTCGGAGCGGCTGTTTTCATCGAGGATGAGTGCGTCGCAACGCACGTGGCTCTTGCAGTTGTGCGCGCCCTCATCAACCTTCACCAGACCGCGATAGGTCGTGCGACCGCCGTCCTTGGAGATCGACTTCGAGTCGATGATCGACGTGGTCTCCGGCGCGGCGTGGGTCATCTTCGCCCCGGCGTCCTGATGCTGGCCGGGACCGGCGTACGCGACCGACAGCACCTCGCCGTGCGCCTTCGGACCGGTCATCACGACGGCGGGGTACTTCATCGTGAGCTTCGACCCGAGGTTGCCGTCGATCCACTCGACCGTGGCCTCGGTCTCGGCCTTCGCCCGCTTCGTGACGAGGTTGTAGACGTTGGGCGACCAGTTCTGGATCGTGGTGTACCGGATACGCGCGCCCGGCTTCGCGATGAGCTCGACCACCGCGGAGTGCAGCGAGTCGCCCGAGTACACCGGCGCGGAGCAGCCCTCGACGTAGTGCACCGAGGACCCCTCGTCGGCGATGATCAACGTGCGCTCGAACTGACCGGCGTTCTCCGAGTTGATGCGGAAGTACGCCTGCAACGGCATGTCGACATGCACGCCCGGCGGCACGTAGATGAACGACCCGCCACTCCACACCGCGGAGTTGAGCGCGGCGAACTTGTTGTCGCCGGGCGGGATCACCGTGCCGATGTACTGCTTGACGATCTCCGGATAGTCCTTGAGCGCCTGGTCCATGCTCGAGAACAGCACCCCGAGCTGCTCCAGGTCGTCACGGTTCTTGTGGTACACGACCTCGGACTCGTACTGACTGGTCACACCCGCGAGGAACTTCTGCTCGGCTTCGGGGATGCCGAGCTTCTCGTAGGTCGACTGCATCTCCGGTGGGAGCATGTCCCACTCGGAGACGGTGTGATCCGTGGGCTTGATGTAGTAGTAGATGTCGTCGAAGTCGATGTCGGGCATGTTCTTCGCGAACCAGGCGAGCATCGGCTTGCGCTCGAAGCGCTTCAGCGAGTTGAGCCGGAACTTCGTCATCCATTCCGGCTCGCTCTTCTGGTGCGAGATGTCCTTGACAACGGTCTCGTTCAAGCCCTTCTTGGGCTTGTAGACGAACTGGTCGCCGTCGTTCCATCCGAGCTTGTACTTGCCGAGATCGATGTCGCTGATTGCCATCACGTCCACCTGGGGGCGATCGTCGGGACCAGCCGGCTGAGGCCGGATGGGATTTCCACTACGTAGATAGTAACAATCCCTGTAGGCCCCAACAATCCCGGTTTCTCGGGGAGATCTAGCGGCGCCTACCGGCCTGCTGGAGCGAGGCCGATGCCGCGGTGGACGCCGGCGTCGACGGGGCCGTCGTGGGCGATGTGGGCGACGTGGGGGCGGCCGGCGACGTGGGGGTGTTGGCCGCCGCCTGGCGGGCCTGGTCGATGAGCTTGCCGGCCTGGTTGATCTGCTTCTGGTACTCGGCGAGGTCGCCGTTCTTCAGCGCGGTTTGCGCGTTGTTGAAGGCGGTCGATGCCTGGTTGAGCAGATCCTGGACGTTGCCGCCCGTGGTCGGCGCGGGGGTTTGCCCGGGCGTCGGCGCGGCCGGCGCGGCGCCGAAGATCTGGTTGAGCCCGTCGTTGACCGTCGCCGCGAGCACCGGTTGCCTGTTGGGAGCGAGCACCACCACGAAGCGGAACGTCGGGTACCCCGAGGCGCCTTCGCGCTGGACGTACAGCGGCCGCACGTAGATGAGTGAGTCGCCGACCGGGATGACCTGGAGGCTGCCCTGCAGCAGGCTCGACTTCTGCTGGCCCAACAGCGTGATCTGGCGCGAGATCTCCGCGGTGCTGTTGACCTGGTTGTCGGCCTGCACCGGCCCGAGCACGGACTGGCTCTGCGGCATCACGAACGTCGAGAGCTTCCCGTACTCGCCGGGGTCAGCGCGCGCAACCATGAAGGACACGAGTCGCGTCTGCTTGTTGTCCTGGGACACCGGCACGAACGGTCGCAGGATCAGGAAGCTCTCGTGTTTCTCGCCCGGCAGGCGGATGTAGAGGTAGTAGGGAGCGATGCGCTGGCTCGTCGACGTGGCGTTCTGCGGCTTGTTGCTGGTGTCGCTCGTCACGACGTTGGGACCGGCCCCGCCGGGCTCGGGCGACACCAGCCACTTCGCGTTGCCGTCGTAGAAGCGGCGCGGCTCGGTGACGTGATAGCGGCCGAACACGGTGGTCTGGGTCTTGAAGAGGTCCTCGGGGTAGCGCAGGTGGGCGCGCAGCCCGCTCGACATCTTCGAGAAGTCGGTGAACAGATCCGGGAAGGCCTTGCGGTACGAGCGGATGATCGGATCCTTCGGGTCGATCACGTAGAACTTGACCGTGCCGTTGTACGCGTCGACGGTTGCCTTCACCGAGTTGCGCACGTAATTGAAGTCGCCGTTGAGCCCGCCTTCACCGTTGGTCGATTCGGAGTAGGGGTAACGGCTCGTGGTCGTGTAGCCGTCGAGGATCCATGTGGTCTTGCCGTTGAGCACGACGGGATACGGGTCGGCATCGAACTTCAGGAACGGCGCAAGCTTCGTGACGCGGTCCTTGATGTCTCGCTGGAAGATGAGTTTCGTGTTCGAGTTGACCTGCCCGGAGATCACCGTGTTGAAGTCGCCGAAACGCAGGGCAAAGGCGAACCGACGGAGATAGCTCGACAGCTTCACACCGTCGGTGCCGGTGTAACGCGTCGTGGCGTCTTGGGCGCCTGCGCGCGGGTAGTTGAACTCCGACTGGTTGGCGTTGACGAGCGCGTAGCCGGACAGGTTCTCGCCGAAGTACAGCTGCGAGCCCTGGTTCGTGAGCTTGATCTGGCCCTTGGGCGGAACGTTGCTCACGAAGAAATTGGGATTGCCCTGACTGGTGGCGCTGTTGGTCGGCGACGCGATCGCGCCGTACCCGTGCGTGTACACGAGGTGCCGGTTGACCCACGACTGGCTGGGGAGCTCGGCGCTGTTGAGCTCGCGTGCCGCGACGGTCACTTGGCGGGTCTGACCGTCGACCAGGTAACGGTCGACGTCGACGTCGTCGATCTTGTAGAAGGTCTGCAGCCCCTGCAACGTCTGGTAGGTCGGCTTGATGACGCCGGGATCCCACAGCCGCGCGTTGTCGATGGTGGGGCGGTTGGCGTTCACCACCGCAGGTTGCAGCGTGTCGCTGTACGGAAAGCCGGTCACGTCTACACGCTTCAAGTCAAACGCATCACGGGTCGCGGCAATGTTGCGCCCGATGTAACGCTGCTCGCTTTGGAACTCGTTGGGGTCGACGCGGAACTTCTGGTAGTAGGCCGGATAGATCGTGCCGATCGCGAGCGAGATGAACGCCCACAGCCCGACCGCGATCACCGGCAGCACCCACCCGCGTCGGAAGATGTTCCACACGAACAGCAACGCGGCAATCACTGCGACCACCGCGAGCGTGCGGAGCGCAGGCGCCTGAACCTTCACGTCGGTCGCGCTCGCCCCCTCGACAACGCCACGACTCGAGAAGTTGAGCTCGTACCGACCGATGAAGAAGTACTGGTACGCCTTGACCAGCGCCATGATCCCGAGAATCACCGACAGGTGCGCCTTCACTTGCGGCGTCACGCGCTGGAACGGGCTCTGGAACCTGATACCGCCATTGAGGTAATGCGCGACCGCGGTGACGATCAGCACGATCACGAGCCCGGCGAAGAGCCACTCCACGACGAACTTCAGGAACGGCAGCTGGAACACGTAAAAGCCGATGTCCTTGTGGAACTGCGCGTCTTTCACGCCGAAATCGACGCGGTGCGTGAACAGCACCCACTGCTGCCATTGCGACGACACCCCGACACCGGCGATCAACGCGAAGAACAGCGCCACGCCGACACGTAAGCGGCCCCGGTACGGCGCGATGACTTGCTGGTACCGCTCGATGATCTCGTCTTCGGGCCCCATCGAGCGGTACTTCGGTGCGATGCGGTCCGCGATGAGCAGGCTCGCGTACATGATCACGAAGAAGATGACCGTGAACACGATCGCGGGCGCGATCTTCGCTGCGAGGAGCTGACTCCAGGTGCCGCCCTGGCCGACGGAGTCGAACCACAGGTAGTCGGTGTAGAAGCCGGCCAGTCCTTTGAGACTGAACAGCAGCACGATGATGATGACGACCGCGACGATCATCCATACCCGCACGCGCGGGAACCCGCGCGGGCGACGAATGCGTTGCGGGGCGTTAGGGACGCGCATCGCGGCGAATGCTAGAGGAGAGGCGGCAGTCGGCGAGCGCGGGAAGCCGTGCTCGGCCGCGACGACTCAAGCACCAGTGTCGGCCTCGACCGCGACGAGCAGGCAACGGCATCCCGGGTGCGCCGGCGGGAACGGCTGGCCGGTCGGGAACGGTTTGCCGCGAGGTGTCGGCTCGAGCGCGTTGTCATCGCAGTCGGGACACTGGCCCGGACGCGCCGGCACCCAGCGCAACCGCGCGTCTGCCGGCGTCGATTCGTAGACGCCTCGGGAGTACGCAGCCGCGAGCGCGTCGTCGAGCGCGGGTTGCAAGCTCTGGCTCTTCCACTCTCGATAACGCGAACCGATCTGCTGGGTGAGCAGCTCGGCGTCAGCGCTCGAGGCATCGACAGTCGCGAGCCGTTCGCGCAGAGGGTCGACGAGTGTCGCGGCGAGCTCGCCGACGAGCTCGTCGGGCGCGTGCGCCGGCTTTGCGCTGCCACCCGATGCCGTGAACCCGGCCGCGTACGCGTCGCCCAGCGGGTCGCGCAACACCTCGATCCACATTGCGTGCTGCGCGTCGCGCGCGGGCAGAAGGTCGTCGAGATTGATGTTGCCCTTCTGGCGGCGTAGCGCGTCGAGAAAGTCGTTCTGCTCGTCTTGGAGCGCCCGCTTCCCGGTGCGCAGCAACGCCCGGCCCGGCTCGGCGAGCGCGTCGTCGCGAGCTCGCAGCCTCCACCCATCGGGGTCAGCGGCATCGTCGGTGCCCGCGGTCAGGTCGATCTCGTCGTCGCCGATCGCGACGGCAGCCTCGTCGTCGTCTTCGTCGTCACCCGGCCCGTCGGTCGCAGCCGGCAGGGTCGCCGTCGCAGTGGCGGTCGCGGCAGTTTGCTCGCTTTCCGGCTGGGTCGCGGGCTCGTCGGGCCGTCGGGAACGGCCCGCCCGCAGCTTGGCGAACACGTCGGCAGCACGGGGACGCTCCTCGGCCGACGGCTTGGCGGCCTCGCCGGCCTCGTTGCTCTCGTTGGCCTCGTTGGCCTCGTTGGCCTCGTTGGCCTCGTTGGCCTCGACATCAGCCTGCTTGTCGGGTGAGGACGCGCCGGCGTCGGTCGGCGCCTCCGCGGGCTTGTCGACCTGCGGCGAGGCTTGGTGCTCCGTCGGGGTTATTGCATCACCGGGCACGGACCCCGGCGAGATCGCGGCCAGCACGGCATCCACGCCTTCGGTCCCCGCGAGCGCGTCGGCGGCTTCGCCGAGTGTGCGCCGCACGACACGGTAGGCGTCGAGCATCTGCTCGCGGCCCGCGCGCAGCTCCTCGATCTGGTGCTGCATCTGCCCGCGCCGCTTCGTGAGATCAGACAACACGCGTTCGCGAACGGCGCGCGCCTCATTGAGCATCTCGCGACCCCGTTCGCGGGCGGACTCGATCTCGGCCCCGATCTCACCGGTCGCGCGTTCGCGCTCCTCGCTCACGAACCGCTCGGTCTCGTCACGCAGCGCTTTGACGTGCTCCTCGACCTCGGCCCGAAGCTCCGATGCGCGTGCCTCGGCCGTCTGCACGAGCTGCGCCGCTGCTTCCTCGACCTCGCGCCGACGATCGGCGACGAAGCTCTCGGCGTCCTCACGTAGCACGCGGGTCGACTCTTGCGCTTCGCGCACGATCTGCGTCGACTTCTCGGCCGCTTTGTCGCGGATGTCTTCGGCCGCCTCCTGGGCGGACCGGAGCACGCGGGCCGTCTCCTCGCCGAGCGAGTCGAGGAGCTGACGCTCGGTCGGCGGCGCGGGGTTACGCAGCTTCGTCTCGAGCTCGTCGACCTGCTGCACGAGCTGGCGCTCCCGCTCCCGAAGCACGCCCAAGTCGTCGGCGACGCGGCGCAAAAACGCGCGCACCTCCGACTCGGCGTACCCGCGCCTCCCGACAGTGAACGCGCGGTTGGAGATCTCCTCCGGGTTGAGACGTGCCGCGGTGGAAATCGAGCGCCGGTGCGCTTCAACGTCACTCATGGCCCCACACTGTATTGAAACGCGCGGTCGCGCGCCCGACACCCGGCTCAGCGAGGTGCTGTGGACGGCGGTGGAGGCGACACCGCACCGCCGCCAGCCCGATGGAGCGCGGTGAGCGCGGCGTCGAGATTCGCCACCGCCACCACCTTCATTCCGTGCGCGTGGCCGCGTGCCCCTTTCAGCTCATCGGGGGGCACCAGGAACAGCGTCGCCCCGGCGTCGTGCGCCGCGGCCGCCTTCTGCGCGACGCCGCCGACGGACCCGACGAGCCCGCCGGGCAGAATCTCGCCGGTCACCGCCACCTTGTGACCTCCGGTCAGATCGCCCGGCGTGAGCTCGTCGATGATCGTGAGGGTGAAGGCGAGACCGGCCGAGGGGCCGCTGACTCGTCCGGCGTTGATCTTGATATCGGGCTTGAAGTCGACTTTCTGGTCCTTCGTGACCGTCGCGATGCCGACGTACGCCTTGCCTTTGGCATCGCCTCGTGTCCCTTTCGTGGTGACGACGGTGAGGGTATTGGCGACGCCCTTTCGGGTGATCGCGAACGTGACCGGCGCGCCCGCCGGACGATTCCGAACCAACGGGCCGATCTCGTCGCTGGTCGAGACCGGCGTGGCGTCGACCGCGGTGATGACGTCGCGGACCTCGAGCTTGCCTGCAGCGGGCGAACCTTTGCCGACCGTCGCGACGATCGCGCCCGCGCCGGTGATCGTCACGGGATAGCCCAGACGCTTGAGGGCGACCACCTTGGCGGTGAGCTGCGACTGCGTCATGAGCTGCGTGTTGAGCTGCTCGTCCTGCTGCGGGCTGCGACCCTGCAGATAATCGTCACGCCCGAGTATCTGCGAGTCATTGTCGAGCTCGGCCTGCAGGTAGCGGTACAGGTTGGGGCCGGGCTCGGGTCGCGTGATCGTCACGGTGAGGAAGAGCAGCGAGCCGCGGTGCGGGTAGGTCCGCGCGCCATGGATGCTGACGACGTCATCGACGGACGTCGCGCTGCCCGGCGAGATGATCACGTACGGCAGCCGGATGAAGTACGCCCCGACGAACACGATCGCGAGCAGCACCGCGACCACCCCGGCGGCGATCGCCCATCCCCGCCGGCGCCGCGCGAGCGGCTCGGGCGGGACCGGGAGCTCGGGGGACGCGTCACTCATCAGGTTCGTCCTCGGATCTGGTGCTCATATCCCGCGTGACGTCACGCCGGTGGCTGACTGCTCACGAGGTCACCGTGCACGACATACCGGTACTGCGCGCTCCCGGGAGGATGGCAGGCGAACAGGGTGATGGTGTGGCCGGGGCGCTGATCCACGATCGAGATGCCGGTCTTCGGATCCACCACCTCGGAGCTCGTCATCTTGTACGTGAACGTGCCCTTGTCGGTGCGCACGATGATGTCGTCGCCGGAAACGAGCTCGTTGATGCGGCGGAACGGATGCGAGTGCGTGACCCGGTGTCCGGCGAACACGCTGTTGCCGTAGTCGCCGGGCTCGGCCGTGCCCGGCCAATGGCCGGGACCGTGGTTGACCACGGTGATCCACACCCCCTCGAAGATGGGGTGCACCAGGTCGATCTTGGGAATCTCGATTTCGCCGATCTGCTTGATCGGCACATCGGCGTTGGGGTCATCCGGTGAATTCTCGGGTTGTGGGAGCGGCTGCGCGGTGCTGGGCGGGGTGATCGCCAGCGTCGACGACGGTGCGCGCGGCGAATTGCGCAGCACCGGGTTGTCGCTCTTCGCGGCGCCACTGCCGCCGTCAAGCAGCGCGACGCCGGCCACGACCGCGGCGATGACTGCCAGCGCGACTACAGCCGCCAGCAGCACTCGTGCGGTTCGGCGCCTCAAACGTCCCACCTCGACCCGGATCGGCACATCAGACCGATCACTGTAGGGTCGCAACCGTGCCCGCGAATCCTCGGCCGCGCGACGCGACACCAGTCGAGCAGGCCGCCCGGATCGCCGCCCGCGGCCTCGGGAGCCGGCTGCCGGCCGGCGCGGTCTCGGAGCTGCGCGCGCAGCTGCGCGACGCGCGAGACCCACGAGTTCGGAGCGCGGCGCTGGGCGCGCTGGTCCGCGCGACCGCACGGTCCACGGCCCGCACCGCGTGCAGCGTCGCAACCCGTGACGTCTCGAGCGCGGTGCGGCGCCGCGCGGCCGAGCTCGCGGCCGGCGTCGCCGATCTGCGCTTGACCCGACGCCTCGTGGCGATGCTCGGCGACTCGGACATGACCGTGCTCGAAGCCGCCGCGTGGGCCATCGGCGAACTGGGCGACACCGCAGTCGTGGCCGGCGCGGTGCCGGTACTCGCCGAGATCGCGGCCCGGCACAACGACGCGATCGCTCGCGAGGCGGCCGTCGCCGCGCTCGGTGCACTGGGCGACCCGGCCGGCGTGCGGGCAGTGCTCGACGCGTGCAGCGACAAGTCGACGGTCCGCCGGCGCGCGGTGCTGGCGCTGGCGGCATTCACCGGGCCCGAAGTCGACGCCGCGATCGCGCACGCGCTCGACGACCGTGACTGGCAGGTGCGCCAAGCCGCCGAAGACCTGCGTGCGGCCGGCGAAGACTGACCGCAAACGACTTTGCGTCAGCAGCCGGGCTGTCACCCCCAAAAGCGACGCAAGTGTGCGAGCCGGCTCGACTCAGGTACGCGCTTTGCCCATGAACATGTCCTTGAGCCGGTCGAACGACTCGAGGCAGCGGCCGGCGCCGAGCACGACCGCCTCGAGCGGAGCGTCGACGAGCTGCACGGGCAGGGCGGTTTCCTTGGAGATCCGCAAGTCGAGGCCCCGGAGCATGCCCCCGCCGCCCACGAGATGGATGCCATGCAGGATCAGGTCCTGCGCTAGGTCGGGCGGTGTTTGCGCGAGGGCGCGGATCACGGCGTCGACGATCGAACGGACGGGCTCTTCGATCGCGTCGCGGATCTCCTCGGGCGTGAGGATGATCGTCTTCGGGAGGCCGCTCATCAGATCGCGGCCCCGCACTTCCGCCTTGACCTCGTCGGCGGTTGGGAACGCCGAGCCGATCGCGAGCTTGATCTCCTCGGCGGTGCGCTCTCCGATCGCGACGCCGTACTCACGGCGCACGTACGACTGGATCGTGCTGTCGAGGTCGAACGAGCCCAAGCGCACCGCTTCCAGCGCCACGACACCGCCGAGTGAGATCACGGCGACCTCGGTGGTGCCGCCGCCGACGTCGATGATCATGTTGCCGAGCGGCTCGTGGATCGGCAGTGACGCACCGATCGCGGCCGCCATCGGCTGCTCAATGAGATACGTCTGCGCCGCGCCGGCACGGCGCGCGGCTTCGAGCACCGCGCGCTGCTCCACGTGGGTGATCGCGGACGGCACACAGATGAGCACCCGGGCGCGATACAGACGCGAGACGCCCGACCGCTGAAAGAGCAGACGGATGAGTCGCTGGGTGATCTCGAAGTCGGTGATGGCGCCGCCGCGCAACGGCCGCACCGCCACGATGTAGCCCGGCGTGCGTCCGATCATCTGCCACGCTTCGTGACCCATGGCGAGCACATCTTGGGATCGGCTGTTGAGCGCGATCACGGTCGGCTCATTGAGGATGATGCCCTGGCCGCGCGAGTACACCAGGGTGTTCGCGGTACCGAGATCGATCGCGAGGTCTCTAGCCAGGGTGCTGCGCTCCCCGTGAGGGACGGTCGTCGTCGTCGGAGCGGCGCGCGTCGTCGCGGCGCGGCACGTCAGGCGCGATCGCCTCGCGGGCTTTCTCGAACTCGTCGATGCTCGCGCGCATGCCGCTGCTGGGCCGCCGGTGGCGCACCACGACGACCGTGATCCCGACTGCGCTCACGGCGACCGCGAGCAGAAGAAATTCCATCGACAACCTTCAGTGGGGCTCGGTGACAGGATCGCTCACCGAGCGGAGGGGCCGGGCGGAGGTCGCCCAGTCGGACCCTTCGTCCCAATGCTCGCGCTTCCAGATCGGAACCGTCTCCTTGAGTGTGTCGATGCAATGCCGGGCGGCGTCAAAAGCGACGTCCCGATGCGGCGCCGATGCGACGACGACGACCGACGGCTCGCTGAGCGCCAGCTCACCCAGCCGGTGGAGCAGCGCCAGGCGTTGCAGGACGGGCCAGCGCGTCCGCGCATCAGCGGCGACTTCGGCGAGTCGGCGCGTGGCGGCGTCCTGGTACGCCTCGTAGGTCAGCCCGTGAACGCCGGCCCGGTCCTCGGAGTGGTCCCGAACGACCCCGAGGAAACACACGACCGCACCGCTTCCGGGCGTCGTGGCCCACGCCATCGCGGCATCGACCGGCAGTGGGAGCGGCGTGAGACCCACCCAGTCGCCTTCGAAGGGCGGCTCGAGCATGGCGTCATCGTAGTGAACCACCTGCCCGGGAGGCCGAGCCGGGCACCCGGCCATCACGGGGCCCATCAGTCGGCGGGCTCGCGCCGTCCGAATCGGGAATCGAGACTGACAGCCGGTGCACGCCATCGTGGGGATCAAGGTCGGTTGCGACCTCGTGGGCGATCGCGGCGACGTCGACGAGCTCGAATGTCGGCGAGCTCCGCCCGCTGTCGATGAGGGAGACCGCGAGCAGATCCTCGGTCAACGTGTTCATCCGATCGACTTGCCGGGAGATGGCCCGGATCGCGTTCTCTTCCTGCTCGGCCGACATGTCACCTCGGCGTCGCTCCAACGCCCCCGCGAAGCCGCGCATCGCCGTCAGGGGGGTGCGCAGCTCATGGCTGGTGATCGCGATGAATCGGCGTGCTCGTGCGCGCCCTGGAAAACATCGCCGACATCACGAGCAGCATGTCGGCGCCCACAACGACCGCGCCGAGGGTGCGGAGCTGGGTCTTGTTCAGTGGAAAGCGCAGAGCGAGCGTGGCGATGGCGCATGACGCGACGAACACGAGCAGCGCCGTCCACCGGAGCACGTCGGCCTTCGGGTCCAGAACGGTGGACACGATCCCGAACGCCGCGAGCAGCCAGCGGAACCGGGCGAGGACGTGCTCGACGTACCGGAGCCGTTCCTCGGTCGATCGCACCTGCGAAACTCTCATCTGACTCGACACAGGCCACCATGCTCGCGCCGCAGCCGACCGACGATGCACCGAGCACCGATCGTGGGCGCGGACAAAACGGCGGATGCCGTCGGTACACTCCGCGCCATGCCGAGTGACGCCTCCGACGACGAAGGCGCGACCGGGCCGCCCCCCGATCCACTCGATCGAGTCTGGTTGCACCCTTCCGAGCTCGGTCCGATGCGCGGCGCGCCCGCACGCGACCCGCACACCGGTACCAGCCGGTGGCGCATGGGGCTGGTGGCTCTCGCCGGGGCCGGCGTCGCCGCAGTGGTGCTGTTGACCGTCGGCGCTTTTGATTCGTCGAGCCGGTCGCAGCGCTCGGCCGGCACCGTGCGAACGGCGACCGTGGTGACCTCTGGGGGCGCGGCCGCCGCTGCGCTGGGAAGCGTCGTGGCCGTGAAGTCCGCCGGCAAGGAAGGCTCGGGCGTGTCGCTCGGAAGCTCGGAGGTGTTAACGAACGCGCACCTCGTCGCCGCGCGCGCCGACGTACAGGTCGTCACCCGTGACGGCCGCGCCCGGCAGGCACGCGTCGTCGGCACGGATCCCGATACCGACCTCGCCCTACTCGACGTCAAGGGCGGGGGGCTCGACGGCATGCCGCTCGCTGCCATGCCGCCGCGCAAGGGGGCACGCGTCCTCGCGCTCGCCGCGCATGCGGAAACAGGCCGCCGAACCAGCACCGGCGTCGTGTCGTCGGTCGACGAGCTCGTGACCGACAACACCGGGGTGGTGCTCGCCGGCCTGCTCCGAACCGATCTCGACCGCGACGACAGCTTCGCCGGCGGCGCGCTGCTCGATAGCGACGGCGCGCTGGTCGGCATCCTGACCGCTCCGCCCGGTTCGACGAAGACGGGCCTCGCCGTGCCCATCGACACTGCCAGAGACGTCGCGATGCAGCTACGGGTCAACGGTCACGCGATGCACGGCTGGATGGGCGTTGCCGGCACCGACGCGAGCGACCGTCCTCAGCAAGGCGCGCCTCGATCTGGCGTCGCGGTGAAGGAAGTGGTGCCGCTGGGCCCGGCCAACCGCAGCGGCATCGCGTCGGGTGACGTGATCGTGGCGGTCGCGGGACGGGCCGTGGCCGGCATCAGCGACCTGATGGCCGAGGTGCGCGAACGTCGACCGGGCGACCGCGTCGAGCTCACGGTATGGCGCCACGGCAAGGATCAGAAAAAGAGCGTCCAGCTCGCCGACGACGGCGCCTGGCAGAGTGCTGGCGGAGGCACCGGTGAGACGACGGGCAGCGGAAGCAACGGGACTTGATTTGGTAAGAGGCCACCGCCGCGGCGACGATGGGGCGACATGGTGATGCACGTCGATGATCTCGAAGCCATTGATCGCGAGCTGCTCAACGCGGTGCAATGGGACTTCCCGCTTGAGCCCGCGCCCTACGCCGTGCTCGGCGAGCGGCTCGGCATCTCCGAGCCCGAGGTACGTGAGCGCATCGCCAAGGTGAAGCGGCTCGGAGTGCTGCGCCAGCTCTCCGCCATCTTCGACACCCGGGCTCTCGGCTACAACTCGGCGCTCGTCGCGGCAAAGATCGACCCCGATCACGTCGACGAGGCGGCGGCAGTCATCAGCGCGCATCCCGGCGTCAGCCACAACTACAAGCGCAACCATGCGTACAACCTCTGGTACACGATCGCGGTGCCGCCGGGCGACTCGCTCGACGAGCACGTCGAGACGTTGCACCAGGAGTCGGGCGCGCTCGTTACCCGCAAGCTGCCCACGTTGACGCTGTACAAGATCGGTGTGAAGCTCGACATGACCGGCAATACCGCTGCCGACGCGAAGAGCGTGGTGCTCGAGCACGAGCGGCCCGAGCGGCGTCCCGACATGCAGGCACCCGAGCTGTCCGACCTCGACCTCGCCGCGATCCGCGTCCTGCAGGAAGACCTCCCCCTCGTCGAACGGCCGTTCGCCGAGCAGGCCCAGCGGATCGGTTGCAGCGAGGCGGAAGTGCTCGACGTGTTGCGCTCGTTCAAGGCACGCAAGCTCATGCGTCGCTTCGCGGCGGTGATGAACCATCGCAGCGCGGGGTTCAAGGCTAACGCAATGGGCGTGTGGGCCGTCCCCGACGACAAGCTCGACGAGATCGGCCCGCGGATGGCCGGCTTCGCGTTGGTGAGCCACTGCTATCGCCGCCCGACCTATGACGACTGGCCGTACTCGGTGTTCACGATGGTGCACGGTCAGAACGCCCGCGACTGCGAGACCACGATCGAGGCGATCCGCCACGACACCGGCGTCGAAGAGCACGCCCTGCTCTGGTCGATCAAGGAGTACAAGAAAACCCGCGTCCGCTACTTCACCGGCGAGTGGGACGCGTGGCGCGCCGAGCACCTGGCCGCCTCCACCTGATCGATCACGTCAGTACCCGGGCTCGATGAGCATCGACGTCGCACGGGCCCGCGCCGACACTCCCGGCTGCGCGCACGTCGCCCACTTCAACAATGCCGGCGCCTCCCTCGCGCCCGACCCCGTCCTCAAGCGCGTGGTCGACTACTTGCAGCTCGAAGCGTGGGTGGGCGGCTACGAGGCGGCGATGAGCCACGCCGACGAGCTGGCCGCCGTGTACGCGTCGATCGCGCGGCTTGTGGGCGCGGAGGCCGACGAGATCGCGCTGTCCGATAGCGCGACGACGGCGTGGAACAACGTGTTCTACGCACTCGCGGGCACGTTCAGCGCGGGCGATCGAATGCTGACGTCTCGTGCCGAGTACGGCTCGAATGTCATCGCGTTGCTACAAGTGGCCGAGCACACTGGCGCGCGCATCGAGATCGTTCCCGACGACGAGCACGGTCAGGTCTCGGTCGACGCGCTCAACGAGTCGCTCGACGAACGGGTCAAGCTGGTGGCGATCACGCACGTGCCCACGCAAGGCGGACTGGTCAATCCCGTGGTCGAGATCGGCCGCGTCGTGCGCGACACCGACGCCGTCTACCTGGTCGACGCGTGCCAGTCGGCCGGTCAGCTTGCGATCGATGTGGGAGAGATCGGCTGCGACGCGCTCTCGGCCACCGGCCGGAAATACATCCGCGGGCCGCGTGGTACAGGCTGGCTCTTCGCGTCGCGTGGGCTCGTCGAACGTCTCGAGCCCACCACGCTCGATCTCCGCTCGGCTTCGTGGGTCGCTGCCGATCGCTACGAGATCGCGGACACCGCGCGCCGGTTCGAGGGAGTCGAAGCCAGCATCGCGGGCAAGCTCGGGCTCGGTGCGGCCGTCGAGTACGCGCTCGGGTGGGGCCTCGACGCCATCGAGGCCCGCGTCACCGCGCTCAGCGCCTCACTCCGCGAGCAGCTCGCCGCGATCCCCGGCGTCGACATGCACGATCTCGGCGTTCGCAAGTGCGGGATCGTCACGTTCACCGTCGAAGGGGTCGAGCCCAACGCCGTCGCCGACACGTTGCGCGCGCAGGGGATCAACGTGTGGGTCACGCTGATGAAGTACGCGCGCTTCGACCTCGAAGCGCGCGCGTTGCCGAGCCTCGTGCGCGCGTCGGCGCACTACTTCAACACCGACGACGAGGTCGCCCGGCTCGCAGACGCAGTCGCGGCGATCGCGGCCCGCTGAGCCGTTACGCGCGCTTGCGGTGGTGGCGGCGGCGGAGGGCCCACCCGGCTGCGGCGCCGACCGCGACGGCGGTGGCGGCCAGCGCGGCGATGCGCAGCGGTGACGGCGGCGTCGGCAGCGCGTCGATGCCGTCGAGGATCGCCTCCTCGTTGGTGTGCTGCGGCACCCAGCCCGCCGCCTTGAGCCGGTCATTGGCGATCACCCACGGGTGCACGAGATACGGCACGACCCCGGGTGGCACGTCGCCGAGGCCACTCAGCCAGGTACGCGCCAGCGCCCGCTCGAGCGCCTCGGCCGGCAGCGGAGGTACGAGCGGTCGCGGCAACAGTTCACGCGCAGTCTCGTCGTCGAGCCATCCGTCGGCGGCGACGTTGTAGACACCGGGAAGATCGGCATGCACCGCGAGGACGAGCGCGGCAACGAGATCGTCGACGTGCACCGCTTGCACCGGCGGGGTCGCGCCCCGCACCCGGAGCGGAGGCCGGCCGAGGAGCAACCGTGACGGCAACCGCTCCGCGCCTGGTCCGAGCACCGGCGCGGTGCGGAAGGTGGTGATCGTCACCGCGGGATGGCCCTCGTGCCAGTCGGCGAGGAGTCGCTCCACCTCGGCCGCGTGCAGCGCGGGCGAGAACCCGGGGTTGGGCCGCAGCGGCGCCTCCTCGGTGAGCGGCACGGGGTTGTTGGGCCACGCGCCATACACCGCCGCGCTCGAGACCCGGATCAGCTTGCGGACTCCGACCGCTGCCGCCGCGTCAAGGACGCGGCGTGAGCCGTCGACGTTGACATGCGCCATGAGCGTCTCGTCGGGGATCGGGTCGACGACGCTCGCGAGATGCACCACGACGTCGATGCCCTCGAGCAACGGCTTCAGCTCCGCGCCGGCAATGTCGACCCGCTGGAACTCGAAGTTGTGCACCCGTCGGCGTGGCTCGCGCACGTCGAGGCCCACGATGCGCTCGACATCGTCGGCCAAACGCGTCAGTAATCGCTGGCCTACCAGCCCCGAGGCTCCGGTGATCGCGACAGACACCACCTCCATAGACTGGCCGCGTGAGCGACGCTCCTCAAACCGGTGGTCCCGACGATCCTGACGACTCGTCGTCGCACGCCAACTCGCCCTTCCCCGGTATCCCGGGATTTCCGTTCGGCGGGGGCGGTCTCGACATCGCCGATCTGATGCGCATGCTGCAGTCAGAAGGGCCCGTCAACTGGGACATCGCCGGCCAAGTCGCTTCCTGGGTCGCGCTCGACGGTGGTGTCGAGCGCCCGGTCGAGCCCGCCGATCGCGAACAGCTCGACGAGCTCGCGCGCGCGGCGCAGACGCACGTCGTCGCCGAGACCGGTCTTGCCGCGAGCTTCGCCGTTCCCATGCAAGTGCTCACGCCGAAGGCGTGGGCCGACCTTCACCTCGACGCGCTCCGACAAGTGCTCGAGGCGTTGGCCACGACCCTCGGCGACGCGATGCGCGGCGACGACGACGAGCCGCCCGGTGACACGCTGCAGGACCCCACGCTCGAGGCCGAGTCGATGGAGGGTGCCGCCTTCGACATGGAGATGTTCACCGGGATGCTGCCGATGCTCGCGCCCGTGCTGCTCGGCATGCAGGCCGGATCGATGATCGGCTACCTCGCGCAGCACGCGCTCGGCCGCTATGACCTTCCGTTGCCCACGAGCGACGCACCGAGCCTCTGCTTCGTCGTGCAGAATCTCGACGCGTTCGAGGAGGCGTGGTCGTTGCCGCGCGCCGACCTCCGCTTCTACTGCTCGTTGCACGAGGTGACGCACGCGGCGCAACGATCGGTGCCATGGGTGCAGCAGCGCTTGGTCGAGCTCGCGACGCGCTACGTGTCGTCCTACGAGATAGACCCGAGTGCGTTCGAAGCCGAGTTCGGGATGATCGACCCGACCGACCCGAGCTCGATGAGCGGCATCGCCGAGCATCCCGAGGCACTGCTCGGTGCGATGCAGTCACCCCATCAACAAGCGCTGCTCGAGGAGCTCCAGCTCGTCACGGCGGTGCTCGAGGGCTACGCCGACAGCGTGCTCGAACGCATCGGCCACAAGCTCGTTCCCACGTTCAACCAGATCCACGAGGCGATGAAGCGCCACCGCGTCGAACGAGGCGAAGCCGCCCGGTTCATCGAAGGCCTGCTCGGGCTCAAGCTCGACCGCGAGCACTACGAACAGGGCGAAGCGTTCTGTCAGGGTGTGCTCGAGCGGGCCGGGCCCGAAGGGCTCAACCGGCTCTGGGAACGCGAATCGATGCTCCCGACCCGACCCGAGTTCGAGGCCCCCGGCCTGTGGCTCGCGCGCATCGACCTCCCAGAGGGCTGAGCGCGTTGAAAATCGGCGTGCTCGGCGCGGGCGTGATGGGCAGCGGCATCGCGCAAGTCACCGCCACGGCAGGGTACGACACTGTCTGCTACGACGTCGACGCCACCGCGCTCACGCAGGGGCGCGAGCACGTGACCACGGGTCGCTACGGCTTCGACCGCGGTGTCGAGCGCCAGAAGTTGACGCGCGAGCAGGCCGACACGGCGCTCGCGCGACTCGCGTTCACCGATCACTTCGATGACGCCGCGGCGACGGATCTCGTGATCGAAGCGGTTCCCGAACGCCTCGACTTGAAGATCCGGGTGTTCCGAGACCTCGACCGGGCCGCGCCGGAGGCGACGATCCTGGCGTCCAACACGTCAGGCTTCTCGATCGCGGCGCTTGCTGCGTCCACCGACCGGCCCGATCGCGTGATCGGCTGGCACTGGGCCTCCCCCGCGCCGGTCATGCGCTTCGCCGAGATCGTACGCACGCGCGACACGAGCGAGGCGACGATCGACGTCGTGCGCGAGGTTGCGACCGCGTGCGGCAAGCACCCGATCGTGGTCAACGACACCGCAATGTCATGGGGCTTTGTTGCGAACCGCGTGTACTTCGCCATGATCGCCGAGGCGCAGAAGGTCGTGCACGAGGGCGTCGCGACGGCCGATGAGGTCGATCAGCTGATGGTCGATTGTTTCCGGTGGCCGACGGGGCCGTTCGGGATGGTGAAAGGCGCCACCGAAGGCTGGAGCTGAGCGCGGCGGCGCTCAGAAGTGGGTCCAGCCGAACGGCGCGCGGTCGACCGCGAACATCGCGTCGGCACGGGCCAGCGCACCTTCCGTAAGCTCCTCGACCCGGCCGGCCCGCGCGAGCACGCTGAACCGCGTGTCGCCGAGATAGGCGCCGCCGAAGTCGTCGACACGCAGCACGAGGTCGGGCGACGAGTCGGTGCGCGCAGCGTTCCCACCGTCGGGGCCGCCGTCGAGCGCGAACCGGCCGGCAGCGCCACCGTCAGGTCGGAAGTCGTCGCGCAGCTCGAGCACGAGCCGGCCCTCCACTGCGTACCGGCGGGCCTCGAGCGCCCGCGGCGCGTCGAGCACGCGCAGCCACAGCCAGTCGGCGACGTCGGTGACCCGCATCGCCCGCGGCACCGCGAGCATCCACGGCAACGGCGTGTCGAGCGGCACGTTGTCGGAGCGGATCGTGGTCGTGAGATCGATCTCGCAAAGAAATTGCCAGAGGGCGCGACTGGCTTCGTCAGTTGCCGGGATCACGTCGAACACCTCGACGGTGCCGGACTCCTCCTGCGCGGGATCTCGCTGGACCCGATAGCTCGCGAGTCCGTCGATCCCGCCTTCGCTCTCGAACACGACGTCGTACGGGACGCCGCGCCGCTTCGGGCGGGGGTCGAAGTACTCGTCGCCCCACCACGGCTTTGGTCGCGCAACTGCACCGGTGCGAGTGCGGCGCACCTGCTCGAACAAATCCATCGCGACGACCTCGGCCTCCGCGCGGTCGACCAAGCGCACGCGACCGCCGGGCGGCGCATTGCGAAACTGCACACGGCCCCGGTCGAGCTCCACTTCGAGGGCGCGCGTCGCGATGCCGAAACCGAAACGCGAATAGATACCGCTCTCGGACGCGGTGAGAATCGCTACCGGCTCGCCGCGGGCCACGGCATCGTCGAGGAGACCAGCCATCATCGCCCGGAGGATTCCGCGGCGCCGGTGGGTCGGCAGCACGGACACCCAGCTCAACCCGGCCGCCGGGATCGGCGCCGCGCCGGGCGGTGTCACCTCGAGCGAGTAGTTCCGGCTCGCGCCGACAAGGTCGTCGCCGTCGAAGGCCGCAAGCGTGCGATCAAAGTCGTGCGTGGCCCAGCCGTCGACGCGATCCGGCTCCGGGATGAAGCCGAAGCCCACGCCGTCGATGCGGACGAACGCGGGAAGCTCGTCGCGAGTGATGGGCCGAAGCTCGAAGTCCATGACGCTCCGTTGTAGTCGCCAATGGCGATCGCGTGCAGCGAGATTCGACTTACCGCTTGCCCGTGTCGGAAGGGTCGGGGCGAGCCGGCGCGCCTGCCGCTGGGAGGTCGTTCGGCGGCAGCTCGTGTTGCGGGCGTCCCGACCCGCGGACCGGACGCCGCACCCCCCTGCGACGCCAACGCTCGAGCCGTTCCGAGCCGGGCACGCGGCGCATCGGTCGCGCGATCTTGTCGTGTGCCGCGCGCAGTCCTCCGAGGTACGAGAGCCCGGCGAAGCCGAGGACGAGGGCGATCAGGAAGAAACCGACGCGCTCGTTCAGGAGATCGAGGAACACCACCGCGACGAGCCCGCCCACGACCCAGGTGAGCTGGAAGCGAGTCTCGAACCGGGCGAACGCGCGGCCACGCAGATGATCGGGGCCGTCCCGTTGGAGGATGCTGTCGAATCCGACTCGACCCGCTGCGGCACCGAACGCCACCGACGCGGCCACCGCGACGAACGCGACTTGACCCGACGAGCGGGCGCCGACGAGGGCGATGATCGCGGGCACGAGCAGCGACCCGGCCAGGATCAACTCCTCGCGAACGCGACGGCGCAACCACGGCGCGGCGACGACACCGACGAAGCCCCCCACCGCGCTGGCGACCAGCACGATGCCGAAGAAGGCGGCGCCCTCGTGGGAGCGCTTCAGGGAGAACGCGGCGAAGAACGTGAGGAAGCCGACCACGCCGCGCAGCACCGCCATTCCCGTACCCGCGAACAGGATGCTCGGTGCGTGCAGCTCGGCTCGCTCGAACGGAGTCTCGGGGCGGGCAGCGTGCTGGGCCCTCGGAATCTTCATCCCGAGCACCGCGCCGGTGGTGAACACGACGGCGGCGAATAGCAGCGACCATTCCGATCCGAACAGTTTGTAGATGCCGGCAGCGGGCAGGCCACCGACCACCGCCGCGACGACGCTGATCAGCGCGAGTCGCGAGTTGGCCTCCACCAGCTCGTCGTGGCGGGGCACGAGCGCGGGCACGAGCGCGCTCTTGGCGATCGCTTGCGTCTTCGCGAGCACGAGGGCGCCGAACGCAAGCGGGTAGAGCAAGAGACCCTCGGCTCCGTGCCTCGTCACTGCCCGGGCCATGAACACGCAGAAGACGGCCCGCCCGATGCAGGACAAGACAACCATCATGCGGCGGCCACCACGCGTACGGTCGAGCGCGGGACCGAGGAGCGGCGCGACCAGCGCGAACGGCGCCATTGTGAGCGCGAGGTACAAGAGAACCTTGGGACGTGCTGCGCCGGTGGTCGCGGAGAAGAAGATCGTGCCGGCGAGCGACACCGTCAAACACGCGTCGCCACTCATGCTGGCGGCGTGCGCCATCGCCAGGCGCGCAAATGGGCTAGCGCCCGTGAATCGGGTGTCGGGGCTGCGAGCCACGATTCCTATGCTCGCACTCGAAGCGCCGTCTTCACACTCGTGCGACCACCTCGGCGACCGTTCACCGATCTGTCACCGTCTTGTGCCCTGATCGAAACAGTCCCGACACCAGTGCTCGGTAGCGTGCTGCATGCAGCAAGACCGCTGCGGGCCGCTCGATCGGCGGCTCCGGGGAACCGGGCCCTCACCCGCTTTCCCCCTTGGCCGTAGCCGAATCCCCCTCCGGCCCGGCCTCCGACGGCCCGCCCGTTCGCCCCCCGGGCGGAGCGGGCCGTCGCCGCGCACCCGTTGGTCACCCATTTCGGTCCCGGAAAGCGGTTGGTACGCTGAGGTCGTGCTCGACCCCGCGATCGGTGAGGAAACCCCGACGCGCGAGACCTCCCTTGAGCCCGCGCCCTGGAGTGACGATCCGGCCCGCTTCCTCAACCGGGAACTGTCCTGGCTCGACTTCAACGCGCGCGTGCTCGCGCTGGCCGAAGACGCCGCCCAGCCACTCCTCGAGCGCGCCAAGTACCTCGCGATCTTCAGCCAGAACCTCGACGAGTTCTTCCAGGTGCGGGTCTCCGGCCTCCAGGAACAGGTCGCAGCAGGTCTGCGCGGCGGCTCGCCCGACGGCCTGAGCCCGTTCGACCAGCTCCGGGCGATCCGCTCGCAGGTCGAGGAGCTGGTGGCGCGCGAGTCAGCGGTCTTCACCAAGGAGGTCGCGCCCTCGCTCGAGGAGGCCGGAATCCGTTTCGCCAACTGGGACGACCTCTCCGACGACGACCGCGGCTATCTCGTCGAGGTGTTCGAGGAGCGCGTCTTCCCGGTGCTGACGCCGCTCGCCGTCGACCCTGCACACCCGTTCCCGTACATCTCCAACTTGTCGCTCAACCTTGCGGTCGTGGCGCGCGACCCGCGTACGAGCGAGGAGCGCTTCGCCCGAGTCAAGGTGCCGCCGCTGCTTCCCCGTTTCGTGGCGCTGCCCGACAACGAGCGGTTCGTGCCCCTCGAGCAGGTGATTGCGGCGCGCCTCGACAAGCTGTTCCCGGGAATGGAGATCCTCACGCACCACCCGTTCCGCGTGACGCGCGACGCCGACTTCGAGTTGCAGGACGAAGACGAAGACCTGCTCGAGGCAATCGAGACGGTGCTCCGGCGCCGTACGAAGTTCGGCGACGTCGTGCGCCTCGAGGTCGACATCACGATGTCGCCCGACGTGCTCGAAGTGCTGTGCCGCGAGCTGGAGCTGTCCGATTCCGACGTGTCGGTCGTCGACGGGCCGCTCGACCTCGGCGGCCTCTGGGCGCTCTACGGCCTCCCACGCCCCGAGCTGAAAGACGACCCGTGGCAGCCGCAGACACAACCCGCGCTCGGCGGTCCCGAAGGTGTCCCCGACCTGTTCCGGGTGTTGCAGGCAGGCGACGTGCTGGTCCATCACCCGTACGACTCGTTCGCGACATCGGTCGAGGCGTTCGTCGACCAGGCAGCGCGCGATCCACACGTCCTCGCGATCAAGCAGACGCTGTACCGCAGCGCCGGGCCCGATAGCGGCGTCGTGCGCTCCCTGATCCACGCGGCCGAGCAGGGCAAGGAAGTCGTAGCGCTCGTCGAGCTGAAGGCACGCTTCGACGAGCAGGCCAACATCGAGCGGGCCCGCGTGTTCGAAGAGGCGGGTGTCCACGTGGTGTACGGCCTGGTCGGGCTCAAGACCCACTCCAAGACCCTGTTGGTCGTCCGCCAGGAAGCCGACGGGATTCGCCGGTACTGCCACGTCGGCACCGGCAACTACAACCCCAAGACCGCGACCCTGTACGAGGATCTCGGCCTGCTCTCGGCCGACGAACAGCTCGGCGCCGACCTCACCGAGCTGTTCAATCACCTCACCGGCTACAGCCGCCAAGCGCGCTTCCGCAAGCTCCTCGTCGCGCCCGAACGCATGCGCGCCCAACTGACCGACCGCATCCGCGCCGAGGGCGCCAAGGGCGGCGCGGGATCGATCGTCATGAAGATGAACAGTCTCGTGGACGCCGACCTCATCGACGAGCTGTACACGGCATCCCTGATGGGGACACGGATCGACCTGATCGTGCGCGGCATCTGCTGCCTTCGGCCCCAGGTGCCCGGTCTTTCCGAGACGATTCGGGTGCGGTCGATTCTCGGACGATTCCTCGAGCATTCCCGGGTGTACCGGTTCGGTGCCGACGCCGTAGAGGCCGAGTACCTGATCGGATCGGCCGACCTCATGCCCCGCAACCTCGATCGGAGGGTGGAAGCGCTTGCGCCCGTAACCGACCCACGGTTGCGCGCGCGGCTCGATGAGATTCTCGACATCAACCTTGCCGACGACACGCTCGCGTGGGAGCTTGCGACCGACGGGAGCTGGCATCGTGTTCCCACCGTGCATGGCAACAACACGCACCGCCAGCTCCAGGAGCTCGCCGTGCAGCGCGCCCAGGGACCTCGAACCGAGGACTTTGATGCCGGATCATGAGGTGATCGAGGCCCGGTCGACTCGACTCGAGCCGGCCGATGACGATCTCCGACTCGAAGAGTCCCCGGCCACGATCACGACGACGAGGCCCCGCGTTGCTGTCGTAGCCGTCGATCGAAAGTCGCCGGCCGCCGACATCGTGCAGGCCGCAATCGCGACCGGAGCTCGGCGGCTCTTTGATCAGGAAGCCGGCGTGCGCCGGGGCGACGACCCCGAGCCCGTGCACCAGGCGCGCGTCGCGGCGCGCCGCTTGCGCTCCGACTTACGCACCTTCCGGTCGCTGCTCGACCAGGAATGGAGCGAGCCATTACGCGAAGAGCTCAAGTGGCTCGGCTCGGAGCTCGGGGCGGTGCGTGATGCCGACGTGCTGTTGGGCCGCGTCAAGGCCGCCACCGCACACCTTCCTCCCGATGACCACGCCGCGGTGCAACGGCTGACCGATCGAGTCGTCGAGCGCCGCGACGAGGCGCGCACCGAGCTGCTCGCAGCGATGGACGGCGAGCGCTACGACGCGCTGCTCGAGCGCATCAATCAAGCCGCCCGCGACCCGCTGCTCCTCCCTGACGCCGCGCGACCGGCGCGCAAGGTGCTCCCGTCGCTGGTCCGCAATCCGTGGCGCCATCTGCGGCGCACGGTTGATGCACTGCCAGCGGGCCCCGCCGACTCCGAGCTGCATGAGGTGCGGATCCGGGCAAAGCGATGCCGCTACGCAGCCGAGGCGGTCGCGCTGGTATTCGGGAAAACGGCGAACGAGTTCGCAGATGCGATCGCCGAGCTGCAAGACGTGCTGGGCGAGCACCACGACGCCGTTGAAGCCGAGGGGTGGCTGCGTCGGGTCGCGCGGGAGACCGTCGATGCACGCGAAGCATTCGTGATCGGTGAGCTCGTGGTCGCGGAACGCGCGGCCGCGGCACAGTCCACGAAACAGTGGCGCGGCGTGTGGCGCTCCGCCAGTGGCAAGCGACTCCGAGCGTGGCTCTGAGCGAGCACCCGCACGACCCGCTCACCGTGCGCGCCGCGGGGGGCGTGGTGTGGCGCCCGGCGGCCCCCGACGGCTGGGAGGTTGCGCTCGTCCACCGGCCCAAGTACGACGACTGGAGCTTGCCGAAGGGCAAAGCCGACAGCCCCGACGAGCCCGACGAGACCACTGCGCTCAGGGAGGTCGAAGAAGAAACGGGCCTGCGCTGTGCCCTCGAAGGGGAGTTGGAGCCGGTGCGCTACCGCGACCGGAATGGCCGGCCCAAAGTCGTGCGCTTCTGGCTCATGCGCGCCGTCGACGACGACATCCCGCTGCGCGCGACCGCTGATGACGAGATCGATGACGCGCGCTGGTGCTCACCGGCCGAGGCTGCGACGCTGCTGACCTACGAGCACGATCGGGAGCTCGTCGCAGGCCTGGCGGCACACGGAAAGGGTGGCCGATGACGGTCAAGCTGTACTTGGTGCGCCACGGCAAGGCCGGCAGCCGTTCCGGCTGGCAGGAATCCGACGATCTGCGACCACTGTCGAAGACTGGACGGCGGCAAGCCGAAGCGCTGGCCGACGCGCTCGGCAACAAGAAGATCGCGCGCATCGTCTCCTCGCCGTTCGTGCGGTGTCGCCAGACCGTCGAGCCGCTGGCCGAGCGACTTCGCCTTCCCGTCGATCTCTCCGACGCGCTTGCAGAGGGCGCGTCGCTCACCGATGCGCTCAGGCTGATCGAGAAGTTCGCGCATGAGTCGACGGTGCTGTGCAGCCACGGCGATGTGCTCGGGCTGTTGATGCAGCACTATCAGCATGCGGGCGTGCCGCTCGACGACGACCGGCTCGAAAAGGGGTCGGTCTGGGTGCTCAGGGTCGACGACGCCGGCGTGAACGCCGCGACGTACCTCGCGCCGCCGGCGTGACCGCCCCACAGACGATCCGGCAAGAGCCCCACATTCCCGATCTGCCCACGGACTGGGGTTGCGCGGCGTCCGCTGCGGTCTCGCCCGGAAATTTCGCGTGGCGCGGCGCCACCCTTTTCGCTAGAAAAGGGCACTCGACATCGGGAGGGGCGGGGTGGTCACGACGTTGAAATCCGGAGCCAGATCCATCGACGAGGTGCAGCGCCTGACCGACGAGCTCTCGAGCGAGCTCGGCGAGCGCGTGGATCGGGCAACCTTGGAGACGGTCGTGCGCGCCGACTTCACGCGGCGCTCAGGCGCTCGCATCCCCGACTTCGTCTCGATCTTCGTGGAACGCGATCTCCGCCGGCGACTCCGCAGAGTTGGCTGAGCCCCGCGTTCACTGGCGCGTCGGACGCGTTCTGGTCGCTGAGCGCCCGTCCGACTGAATGCGCATCCTCGTCACCAACGACGACGGCGTTGACTCCCCCGGACTCCTCGCGCTCGCAGCAGCGCTCGATGCCGCGGCGCACGACGTCCTGGTCGTAGCGCCCGCGAGCGATCGCAGCGGCGCGAGCGCTGCAATCGGGCCCCTCCATCGGGCCGGACCAATTCCGGTCGTCACGCACAGTTGGCCACAACTGGCACACATGCGCGTGCTGGCGATCGACACGCCGCCCGCGACCGCCGTGTACGCCGCCGTGCTCGGCGGCTTCGGTGAGCCGCCCGAGCTCGTGGTGTCGGGCATCAATCCCGGTGCCAACACCGGACACCTGGTGCTGCACTCCGGCACCGTCGGCGCCGCGTTGACGGCGGTCGGCCTCGGCGTGCCCGGCCTCGCAGTGAGCATGGCCCGTGCCGAGAGCGGCGAGTACGAATGGAGCACTGCCTCCACGCTGGCGGTCGCGGCGGTGCAATGGACTGCCGACCTGGCCGACGGGCCGCGAGTGCTCAACCTCAATGTCCCCAACTGTCGGCTCGCCGACCTGCGCGGCGTGCGCGAGGCCACGCTGGCCGTGTACGGCGAGGTCTGGGTCGCGTCCGCGGATGCCTCGTCGGGCGACTTGCGACTCGAGTTCAAGGGATCCGACCGCGACCCTGCGCCCGGCTCTGACGTCGCATTCGTCCGTGAGGGCTACGCGTCAGTCACCCCGTTGCTGGGCATCGAGCGAGCTCCCGTCGACGGCGCCGCCGAGGCGATAACCAGTCGTCTGAGTCGTTAGCATCACGATCCCGACGAACGAACGGAGTCACCGCGCATTGTCGGTCAACGTGGGTCAGAAAGCACCCGACTTCACACTCAAGGATCACAATGGCAACGACGTGACCCTGTCGAGCTTCCGGGGCGAGAAGAGCGTCGTGCTCGTCTTCTACCCGTTCACCTTCACTGGTATCTGCCAAGGTGAGCTCTGCGAGCTACGTGACGACCTGTCGCAGTACGAGTCTGCAGGCGCCCAAGTGCTCGCGGTGTCGTGTGACACGCGCCATGCGCAGAAGCTCTGGGCCGAGCAGCAGGGTTACACGTTCCCGCTGCTGAGCGACTTCTGGCCCCACGGCGCGCTGTCGCGGGCCTACGGGGTGTTCAACGAACAACTTGGCTGCGCGAACCGCGCCACGTTCGTGATCGACAAGGACGGCAATATGGTCGCCGCATTCGAGTCGGCCAACCTTGGCACCCCAAGGGAAAAGGCCGAGTACGAGGCGGCGCTCGCGAAGCTGTGATCGGCGCCCACGGGGCCTGAGAGGTCAGGCAGTGTCGCGCACTGCGCCGCGGGGTTTCTCGTAGCGATAGCCGACGCCTCGCACCGTGATGATCCGTGCCGGACGTGCAGGGTCGTCTTCAACCTTGGCCCGCAATCGCTTGACATGCACGTCGAGCGTCTTCGTGTCACCGAAGTAGTTGGGACCCCAAACCCGATCGATCAACGTGTCGCGGGTGAGCACGCGCCCCGCATTGGCGAGGAGCAGCTCCAGCAGCTCGAACTCCTTGAGCGGTAGCGCGACGAGCTCGTCGCGCACGAGCACCTCGTGGCGCCCGGCGTCGAGACGCACATCGCCGACTTCCAGCATGTCGACCACCGCAGCGTCGCTCTGGTCGGCGAGCGGGCTGCGCCGGATCGCGGCCCGTATCCGTGCGACGAGCTCGCGCAACCGGAACGGCTTGGACACGTAGTCGTCAGCACCCACCTCGAGGCCCACCACTGCGTCGATCTCTGCGCTGCGCGCGGTCACCATGATGATCGGCACGCGGGATCGGGATCGGATCTCCCGACACACGTCGACGCCCGAGAGCTTCGGCAGCATGACGTCGAGGAGCACCAACGCCGGGTGGGTGGCATCAAAGCGCTCGATCGCTTCGATCCCGTCGGCCGCGACCTCGACCGCGAAGCCCTCCTGGCGCAGTGCGACCGACAAGGCGTCGCGGTACGACTGCTCGTCGTCGACGACCAGAATGACGGGGGGTATACCGCTCACGATGCCTCGGCAACCTCTGATCGCACGACTGTCGGACGCGCCGGTTGTGCGCTCACGGCCAGCTTGAAACGGAACGTCGAGCCTTCACCCTCGCGTGACTCAACCGTCACATCTCCGCCGTGCGCCTGGGCGACGTGGCGAACAATGGACAGACCGAGCCCGGTACCACCCGTCGCGCGACTGCGCGCGCGGTCGACGCGGTAGAAGCGCTCGAAGATCCGCTCGAGATCGCGAGATGGAATACCGACGCCGGCGTCGCGCACGACGATGCAGACGTACTCGTCGTCGGCTTCGACGACGAGCTCCACCGGGTGGCCCGCTTCGGAGTACTTCACTGCGTTGTCGAGGAGATTGGTGATCGCGCCAACGACTTGACGGCGGTCGCACGCCACGACCAGCGACGGTGACGGGCTCTCGACCTCGAGCGGTATCCCGGCGGTATCAGCTGCGGCGCGCACGCGCTCGGACGATTCCGAGAGCAGCACCGCCACGGGCACTGACTCGCGGATCGGTGCTTCCTGCGCCTCGATGAGACTCAGGTCGAGGAGGTCGTCGATGATCCGGCCCAAGCGGTCGGCCTCGCGTTGCACACGCTCCGCCAACTGGCGCAGCACGGTCGGATCGTCGGGCGTCGCAGCCATCGTCTCGGCCAACAACGCGAGCGCGCCGATCGGCGTCTTGAGCTCGTGGCTCACGTTTGCCACGAAGTCACGCCGCACACTCTCGACCCGGCGCGCCTCGGAAACGTCGCGAACGAATGCGACCGCACCGGCGACCCGGCCATCGGCTCGCAGCGGCAGCGCTCGAAGCTGCAGCACCTCGCGCGGTGGACCGAAGAGCTGCAGCTCCCGTTCGCCGGGCTCCCCACTTCTGGCGCCGTCGAGCAACTCGTTTAGCGCCTCCTCGACAAGAGCATCGGCGTGGCGCGCGCTCGCGAAGCGCCCGGCAGCAGCGTTGCGGAGCAGCTCACGACCATCGCTGTCGACCACGACGACGCCGTCGCCGGCCGCGAGCAGCGCGTCGGCCAACTGCAACTGTCCCTTGCCGTCGGGACCAGCTGTGCGATCAGCTTTGGGCGCACCGCTCACGCCCGTCGCCGATACGTCGTCGCCATGGGGCACGCGGCCGGCAAGCTCTCGCAGCTCAGAACGCAAGCCGCATGAGCTCCGCAACCAGACCACGGTGAGCGTGGCGAGCGCCAGCGCGAGCCCCGCCACCACGAAGATCATTGGTCAGCCGAACCGTCCGGTGATGTAACCCTCCGTGCGCGGGTCGCCGGGATTGGTGAAGATCGTCTCGGTGACGTCGTACTCGACGAGACAACCGACACGGTGCCCGTGCTCGTCGACCTCAGCCGTGAAGAACGCGGTGCGATCCGACACCCGCGCGGCCTGCTGCATGTTGTGCGTCACGATGACGATCGTGTAGTCGCGCTTGAGCTCATCCATCAGGTCTTCGATGCGAGCGGTTGCGATCGGGTCGAGCGCCGAGCAGGGCTCGTCCATGAGGATCACGTCGGGTTGTACGGCCAGGGCCCGTGCGATGCACAGCCGCTGTTGCTGTCCGCCCGACAACGCGAGCGCGCTCTTCTTGAGCTTGCCCTTCACTTCGTCCCAGAGGGCAGCGCGCGTGAGCGCGTGCTCGACCAGCCCGTCGAGCTCACTGCGCTTGGCGCGGTTGATGCGCGGACCGTAGGCGACGTTGTCGTAGATCGTCTTCGGGAACGGATTCGGCTTCTGGAACACCATCCCGATCCGCCGTCGCACCTCGGCCGGGTCGACCTTCGGGCCGTAGAGATCCTCGCCGTGGTACGTGATCCGGCCCTTCACTTTCGCGCCCGGCGTGATGTCGTGCATGCGATTCAGTGAACGCAGCACGGTTGTCTTGCCACAGCCCGAGGGACCGATGAGTGCGGTGATCTCCTCGGCCGCGACGTCAAGGCTGACGCTATGCACCGCGGTGACGCCGCCGTAGCTGACCTCGACGTTGTCGAGCTGGAACACGAGCTCGCGCGCCGGCTCGGGCTGCGGCTCCACCGTCTCGCCGCCCGACTGATCGTGGGACCGCGGCAATGTCGTCGTCGGTTCGGTGTCGACCGTCACGGGTCCAACGTTACTGGCGATCGTTTCCGTCATGCTCATGGAAGCTCCGAGTATTGGGGCCCGGTCGCTTTCACGACGCGGTCCGTCGCGTGAGGAATGCAGTTGCAAGCCGAGCAAGAATCGTGAAGAGGAACGTGATCGCGATGAGGGTGAGCGCTGCTCCCCACGCCCGGTCTTGCGAGACCTCGAACGACAATCCCGCGTTTCGAAAGATCTGCGCGGACAAGGCGGTGTTGGGCCCGTTGAACAAATCGGTGTTGGTCTTGGACACAATGCCAATCACGAGAAACAGCGGTGCGGTCTCGCCCGCCGCACGAGCGATCGCGAGCAGGGCGCCGCTGACGATGCCGGAGAGCGCAGCCGGAAGCACAACGGTGACGATCGTGCGTGCTTTGCGGCAACCGAGCGCGTAGCTCGCCTCCCGGAGCTCGGACGGCACGAGCTTGAGCATCTCCTCGGTCGCCCGGATCACGATGGGAAGCATGAGACACGCCAGCGCGAGCGCGCCGGCGAACCCGGTCTTCTCCTTGAAGCGCAGCACGAAGATCGTGAAAACGAACAGCCCCATCACGATCGAGGGCACGCCCGTCATGACGTCGGCGAGCAGCCGAAGCACACCGGCAACCTTGCTCGTCCCGCCGTACTCGTTGAGGTAGATCGCGCCGAGCACACCCAGCGGGATCGCCATTGCCGCCGCCGCCCCCGTGATGAGCAGCGTGCCGACGATGGCCGGCCCCATCCCGCCGCCCGGCAGCTGATCGATTCCCTGGATCGGATCAGTGAGGAAGCGCCAGCTGATCACGTCGGCACCGCGCTGGATGGTGTAGCCGACGATGAGCACTAACGGCACGAGCATGACCAGCACCGAGAGCACGAGCGCGCTTGTCGCGAGCGCGTTCTTCGTCTGCCGCCATCGGTGCGCCGGCGCGGCCGTGAGGACGGGGCCGGATGGGTCGCTCATGTGCCCGCCATCCGTCGCTCGGAGGCATGCAGCACCGCGCGCGCGATGACGCCGATCACGATCGTGAGGAAGAAGAGCACGACGCCCAGGCCGATGAGGGCCGAGCGCCACGTGTCGGTGGCTTCGTTGAATTGGTTCGCAATGATCGCGGCCATGGCGTCACCGCTGCTGAACAGACGACCGGTGATGCGCGGCGACGATCCGCTGAGCAGGGCCACCGCGATGGTTTCGCCCATGGCGCGGCCGAGACCGATGAGCACCGCCGCGACCACGCCACTGCGACTGTGGGGAAACACTGCGCCGCGGATCATCTCCCAGCGGGTCGCGCCCATCGCGAGCGCGGCCTCCTTCTGCGAGGTCGGCACCGTCGCGAACACCTCACGCGTGAGCGAGGTGATGATCGGCGTGATCATGATCGCGACGACGATCCCGGCGGTCATGAAACTCCGGCCGCTCGGGTGTGGATCGCCTGAGAAGACCGTGTTGAGCACGGGTATCGACGACACGGTGCTCGCGACGTCGTCGTACACCCCTTTGATGGGCGTTACGAGCACGGACAGGCCCCAGAGGCCGTACACAACGGAAGGGATAACTGCCAGCAGGTCGATCACGTAGATCACCGGCTTGCGGAGGGGTCGCGGCGCGACCTCGGTCACGAACAACGCGATGCCGATACTGAGCGGCACCGCCAGCGTGAGCGCGATCGCGGACACGAGGAGCGTGCCGCAAATGAGTGGCAGGGCGCCGAACTTGGGATTGTTTCCGGCGGGAATCCAATCGTGGCCGATGATCGCCCCGAAGCCTTCAGAACGGAACCACGGAAGCGCCTCTCTGGTGGTCGAGAAGAGGATCAGGCCGAGGATGACCAGCACCATGAGGCCGGCGCCGAGTGTCAACCAGCGAAACAGGTGATCGGTGACGACACCAGGCGGACGCGGGCCCTCGCTGATCGGACCACGGGTGTGGGGACGCTCGGGTGCTTCGACAGCCATGGGCAATGAGGCGGTCGAGGGGTGGACGCGGCGCGTCCACCCCTCGCCGTGAGGTTGGTTACTTGGGGACCACGATTTGGTCGAGCTGCTTGATCGCCTTGTCGGCCAGACCCGCCGGGAGCTCGGCGAACTGCACACTCTCGGCGAGCTGCTGACCATCGGTGAGGATGTAGCGAAGGAAGCCCTTCACGTCAGTGCCCTTTTGCTTGTCGGTCTGGTTCACGTACACGAGGATGAACGTCGGCGCCGTGATCGGGTAGGCGTCCTTGCCCGGCGCGTTCAGCGGATCGTACGTGAGGTCCGGGTTGATCGTGGCGCCCGCAAGCGCTGCCGAGGCGCCGCTGAGCGACGCGGCGACGAACGAACCGCTCGCGTTCTTCACCTTGGCGAACGCGAGATCGCTGGCCTTCGCGTCGGAGAAGTCGACATATCCGATCCCACCGTCGGTCTGCTTGATCACCTGCGCGACCCCGGCGTTCTTCTCCGCCTTCGTCACCCCTGCCGGCCAGTTGACGGTCTTGTCACTGCCGAGCTTCCAATCGGTCGCTGCCGCCTTGGTCAGGTATTTCGTGAAGTTGGCGGTGGTGCCCGAGCCGTCGGACCGCACTGCGACCGTGATCGCCGTGCTGGGCAGGCTCACACCGGAGTTGTCGGCTTTGATCGCAGGGTCGTTCCAGGTCTTCACGTCACCCTGGAAGATCTTGGCGATGGTGGCCGGTGAGAGCGAGAGCTTGCTCACGCCGCTCAGGTTGTAGGAGACCGTGATGGGCGCAGCCACAGTCGGGAAGTAGAGGAACTTGCCGCCATTGAACTTGGCCACGTCCTCCGGCTTCACCAGCGAATCGGAGCCGGCGAAGTCGACGAGCTGGCCCTGCAAGTCGGTCTGGCCGGCACCCGAACCCGTGGGGTTGTAATTGATCGTGAGTCCCGAGTTGGCCTGGGTGACACCCTGGATCGCCGTTTGGTAATACGTCGCCGGGAAGGTCGCGCCCGAGCCGTTGATGGTGCCAGTGAGACTCGCTTGGGTCGCCCCCTTGACCGAGTTCTTCGTTTTGGTGCTCGAGCTGCTGCTACTTCCGCAGCCCGCCGCCGCGACGAGCGCGACCAACAGGACGGGCAGCAACAGCCACCGGGAAATGATTCGATTCATTCACCTGCTCCTTGTGGGGACGGAAGAGATCCCATTCGGTCCACGGACCAGTGCGACTGGTGTTGCATGCGCGGCATGCTACGGACGGTCCCTGGCGCGGCCGTGGCCGCGCGGTGTCACACAGGTGAACAATGAGTGAAGCCCCGACGCTCGCGGTTCAATGTCAGCCGACCAGTACCGTTCCGACCCCTTCGCGAGTGTCGCGGACGTGAACAGCGGTGAACACAGAGCGAAACTGCAACGGTTGAACCGACCTCCGAGCGCCCCGGCCCGTCCGAACGGGCATGATGGTGGCGCACCAACGCGATGGATCCCCGCACCCTGGAGGACCGGGTGGCAACGACAGCTGAGACCCGCAAGAGCTTTCACGAACAGCTCGAGGAGCTGCGCACCGACGTGATCCGGCTCGCGGCGATGACGACCGAGGCCGTCGCCGCGGGCACGCAGGCGCTTCTCGACGCCGACCTCGGCGCGGCCGAGCGGGTCGTCGAGCGCGACGATGTGATCGACGAGCTGACGCACGCGATCGAAGACACCTGCCTCCTGCTGCTCGCAACGCAACAGCCGATCGCTTCGGATCTTCGTCAGGTGATTGCGGCGCTGCGGATCATCCACGAGCTCGAGCGCAGCGCGGATCTGATGGTCAACGTGGCGAAGACGACCCGTCGCCTCTACCCGCACACGCTCGACCCGAAGGTGCGCGGCATCATCGATCAGATGGGCGAGCAAGCTGCGAACCAGACAAGGGTCGCGATCGACGCCTACGCCGACGAAGATCCCGCGTGCGCGGCTGCGCTCGCCGACATGGACGACGCGATGGACGAGCTCACGAAGAGCTTGTTCCGCACGATCCTCGCCCAGGCGTCAGCCGACGAGGGCGCCGTGCAGCAGGCGGTGCAGATGGCCCTGGTCGGCCGGCACTACGAGCGGATCGCCGACCACGCGGTCACGATCGCAGAGCGAGTGGAGTTCATGGTCACCGGCACGCACCCCGGTCCCGAGCCGCCGGTTGACGTCACCACCGGCTGAGCAACACCGCTGCTCTCGTTCTTAGCTCTCGTTCTTAGCTCTCGTTCTTAGCTCTCGT
>JBBRZM010000008.1:0-86684 GCA_038236695.1 Acidimicrobiia bacterium | reverse complement strand
GTGACCGACCAGTTCTCGACGTAGAAGAGGTCGAGTCTGCGATACGCATGGAACGCCGGATTGTCGCGGGCTTCGACCTGCCAGAGTCCGGTGATGCCGGGAGCAACGCTGAGCCGTTCGAGCAACTCGTCGTCGAACTGCGCGACCTCGGACGGCAACGCCGGACGTGGCCCGACGAGGCTCATCTGGCCCCGCAACACGTTGATGAGCTGCGGCAGCTCGTCCATGCTGGTCATCTCCAAGAGCCGCCCGATGCGTGTGCGACGCGGATCGCTGGCCGCCTTGAACAGCGGACCGCCATCACGTTCGTTGGTCACCTCGCCACGCCGCTGCTCGGCGTCGGACACCATCGTCCGCAGCTTCAGGACCCGCAGTGGCCGGCCGCGAAAACCGATGCGTTCTTGGCGGAACAGCACCGGACCACGGTCTTGCAACTTGATCGCCACCGCGGCGGCAACGAGCAGCGGCGCGGTCAGCACGAGCACCGTCGACGCGACCACGACGTCGATCGTGCGTTTGACCGCGAGCTGCCAGCGCGCCAGCCCTAACGGTTCCAGGTAAAAGAGTGGCTCGTAGGCGAGCGGCAACGATCGCAGCCGGCGGTGTGCGATGCCGCGCAACCCGCTCGACAAGTGCACGTGCACGCCGGCGGGTGTGAGATCTCGCACGAGACGGTTGAGCTCGACCGGAGGTACCGCGCTGGCCGCGATGATCACCCCGGTGGCATCAGCGGCGCGAACGGCCGCGACGGTCGCGTCGACCTCGCCGAGCCATGGCACACCGTTGCCCCATCGCTGCGCCTCCTCGAGCCTTCCGACGACGCCGATAATGTTGAATCCAAGCTCGGGATGAGTGTGAAGGAGCCGGTACAACTCGACGCCTTCCTCGTTGGCGCCCACGATCACCACCGGACGGCTGAACCGGCCCTGAGCGCGAGACGTCTTGAGCCACCAGTCGAATCCGGAACGGAAGTTGGCGAGCAGCACGAAACTGACCGCCGTGCCGAACGCGAGTCGCCAGCCCGGAATCGAGAGCCCGAGCACACGCTCGCCAAGATACGCGGCGACGACTGAGAACGCGGCGGCTCGACCGAGCCGCGCGAGCTCGATCGCGCGCACGCCACAGACCCGTGCCAGATACAACCGTTGCACGCCGATCGCCGCGATCGTGGCCGCTACCACCAGCGCGACCTCAGCTGCGAGACGCAGCGGCGAGCCGTGGACGATTTGGGGTCCCCACCAAGGCTGCAGCGCGCCAAACCACGCCACACCAACCGCGATTGCGTCCAACAGGTAGAGCGTCCAGCGCAGCATCGGGACCTCGACGCCACGGCCAAGGCGCGTCGCCGGCGCACCGATCTCGAGTGGTTCGGGCGCGAGCGTGAGTTCGGGCGCAGCGGTCAGCTCGGCCTCGACGATGGCCTCCGCAGTGGAGATCGCGAGGCGACGGCGCGGCCGCAGGCGCGGACGCGCCGGGCGCCGAGAGCCCTCGTCGGTCGGCGTCTGGCCAATCATGCGCGCGCCTACTCCGCAATCCGGGGCGAAGCGTGGCCCAAGGCGGTAACGTCGCCGCACAACCTGGGATCAGGGCAAGACACGAGTCGTGAGCCTTTGGGGTCGGTGGATGGCGTCGGTGGGCCTAGTTGGCCGTGACGGCGCGCCGCTGCCGGGCGGAGAGAACCAAGGTCAATTCCGTGAGCACCGGCGACCGCCGGTGCGGAGAAAATGGACACGGCGGCTGTGGCCTCTCTTCGCCGCTCTGCGCGCGACCCGACGGTTCTCTTCACCTTGTGCTTCCCCAAATCAGCCGCGCTCTTGACACACAGCGTAGCAAAACCCGCCCCACTCTTGACACACAGCGTAACAGCCCACCTCGACCGAAACAAGGGGATTTACTACGGAGAGTGACAAATAGTTCGCACATTCCTCGCCAACGGATGCTATGAGCCCAATCGTCGGCCCATTCGCCCCAGCGAGGCGCCAGGTGACCGTCGAGGGGCGAGATGGCTCCATTCCGGTTCGAGATCGGATCCCATCGCCTCGACCAGGAGCCGCGCGAGCTCTTCGAGGCTCGTCTCCACACCCGTCGCGACGTTGCACACGACGTCGGTGACGGCCGCGGTCGCGGCACGAAGGTTCGCGTCGGCGATGTCATCGATGTAGACGAAATCCATCGTCTGGGTGCCGTCACCCAGGATCAGCGGCGGTATGCCCGCCTCGATGCGCTCCATCCAGCGGATCGCTTCGCCTGAGCACGACCGTCGCGCGAGACGACCGTCGGCCGGGCTGATGTTCAACCCAGCCGACGACGTCGCGGTAGTCAGCTACGACAGATCCCTCGGTTCCACCTGATACAGAGGGTTCCGAGTCCAATCATCGCAAGACCGATCAGGCTCAGGCCCATGGTGTCGGCGCCGGTGAAGGGCAGCTCTTGCGCGGCGAGCACCGCGGTTGTTGGAGGTACTGGGGCCGCGGGAGTCGGGGCAACCTCAGACGCTGCGAGCACCACAGCCGGAGGCGGCGGAGGCGGCGGCGGCGGCGGAGGAGGCGGCGGCGGAGGAGGAGGCGGCGTGCAATCAGTGACGGGTACGAGGGTCGCCGTGTAGGTGTGCTCGATGCCGCTCGCTGCGGTGTCGCCGAAGTAGATGGTCAACGTGACCGTGCCCGTCAGGTCGTGCTGCGTCCACGACTGGTCGTAGAGAACTCTGGGCGTGTCGAGGTTGGTGATGGGGGAACCGGTGTTGTTGACCAGGTGGCCGGTGATGGTCGAGCTATACGTGACCCACACATTGTCGATGTTGTTGTCGAGCGTGATGGAGGCGCTGCCGCCCGCGCAGGTCTGGGTGGCGGTCACAGAGCCGGTGTTCGCCGAGGCGATGCCACCAAGGGCAACGAGGGCGGTCAGGCCGATCACGAGCGGGATGGCGAGGCGCTTCCCGATCACGAGAATAGGAAAGCGTCGTTTAGTCGTCATGGTCGCATGTCTCCTTGGGTTGGGCGGCACAGGGTTTGTGTTCATCAGTCGTGCATGGCCGTGCCACCGATAACCGTTTTGCAATCGGGGCAGTCAGTCTCCCACTCACCATCGCCATACGGGTCGCACGTGAGTCCGGCCGCGACGCCGCGCCGGCGCCGGGCAGAGAGAGGTCAATCCCGTGAGCCCCGGCGACCGCCGGTGCGGAGAAAATGGACACGGCGGCTCTGGCCCTTATTCGCCGCTCTGCGCGCCCCCCGGCGGTTCTCTTCACCTTGTGCCTCACCAAATCAGCCCCGCTCTTGACACACAGCGTAGCAGCCCACCTCGACCGAAACAAGGGGATTACTGCGGAGAGTGACGAATACTCGCACATTCTTCGCCAACGGACGCTATGAGCCCAATCATCGGCCCATTCGCCCCGGCGAGGCGCCAGGTGACCGTCGGGGGGCGGCCAGATGGCTCCACCGTGAGCGCGCGGAGTCATGGTCAGCTTGAACCGCACGCTCACGCAGCGCTGCCGAAGGCGCAGCGTATGGTCGTGGGCGATGGACGACGAGCCGGCACCGAAGGTGACCGTCGCCCATCTGCGCCGCGCGGAGTCGATGTGCCCGCGGCGACTCGAGGGTGAGCACCACGATCGCCGCGGCAACAAGCCCAGCGGTGTTCGATGGCGTGTCGGCAATCACCTGTTCGAGCACGCCCGGCTCGCGCATGTCGGCCTCGCGCCGGCGACGACGGGCGCATTCGTGGCCCTCCCGGAGCTGCTGGCCGAGGAACGCGCCGTGTACGAGGCGGCCGCCCGTTGGTATGTGGCGATGTTCGGAGAGCGACCGGTGCGGGCGATCGACGAGGGCGCGGTCGACGAGTGGGAGACCGACGTGCCCGAGCTCGGTGTACGGCTCGTGGGGCGGGCCGGGCTCGTCGTGCAGGGGCCCGACGGCGAGCCCGAGGTGCGGGTACTGCACCTCCGAACGGCAATGCCGCTCCCTGCCGATCCGCTCGAGACGACCGAGGGCCGCTTCGCGGTGCTGCGCCTCGCGCCGTGGCTCGACCGACGCCCACTGCGTATATGCATCGCCGACCTGATGAACGGCGCGATCGCCGATCGCGTCGTGGACACCACGCTCGCCCTCCGCGACTTGCGACCGTGGCTCGCGGAGCGGGTTGCCGCGATCCAACACCTCACGTCCGACCCCCGCCCGCGGCCCGGAACCGAGTGCGCGACCTGCCGGCTGATCGCCGGATGTCCGGCCCATGTCTGAGAAGTTGCTGCCCGACATCGTGAGTTTGAGCGCGTCGTCGCTCGACACCTGGCTGCGCTGCCGCCGTGAGTACCTCGCAGCCAACGTGCTCGGGCTGCCCGAAAGCGATGCCGGTCCGTCATCCGAACACGGCAATTTCGCGCATGCGCTGTTACGCCACGTCCACACGAATGGCTCGTGTCGTGACGACGAGCACGTCGCCGACGTGCTCGTCGCGCACGGCGTTGACGCCGACGGTCCGTATCGTCAGCTCGTCGACCGGCACCGGCAGCGCTGTCCCGAGAACTTCGAGCGCGCCGCGCACGAAGTGGAACGGGCGCGATTCCATCGCCGGCCGGCGCCGATGTTCATGGTGACCGGTCGCATCGACGCGCTCTGGGTGCACCACGGCATCCTCGACGCCCGCGATTACAAAACCGGGCGCCCGTTCCTCGACCGCGTCGCCGACGACCCTCGGGCGCGACTCCAGGCCTGGCTGCTGGCCCCATACGCGCACCGCTACGACCTGCGCCTGCACCTCCGCTACGAGTTCCTCGCCCCGGAGGTCACCGAAGATCCCGAGCCGTTCGAACCCGACGACGACGATCTCGACCAGATCGGCGAGGAGCTCGCGTCGATGGTGCGTGAGCTCTGGGCGGAGCGCGACTTTGCCGGCATCGCCGATCGCGAGACGTGCAGTCGTTGCCGCTACCGATCGATCTGCCGCGACAGCGCGAGCCCCGGCGTGGCGATGTGGCCTGTGGTCGAGCCGGACGTCGCCGGTGAGAACGGAGCCGATGCCACGAGCTAACGGGTGGCGAGCTCACCCGCGTCGGCGGGTGCTGCCGGCCGTGACCTCGGGTCGGTGACCGACGCGATCGAGCGGCTGATACACGTAGCAGTACTCCACGATGAGATTCCGGGTGGCGTCATCGAGCTCGACCATCTCCGCACCGACACGGAACCGCGGCCGAGAGATTGAGCGGCGGGCGTACGATCGCGTGTTTGCCCACCGAAAGTGGCGTTTGTGATCGATGCCCACAGTCCCGTGATCGTCGGCGTCGGTCAGATGTCGCAGCGGCTGGACGACTTGAGCGAAGCGCGTGAGCCGATCGACCTCCTCGCAGACGCGGTGCGCGCTGCCGATGCCGACACGGGAGCGACGCGTTCGCTCGTTCGCGCCGCCGACACGTTCGCAGTCGTCGACATGCTGTCGTGGAAGTACCCCGACCCCGGCGCGCTGCTGGCACGCCGACTCGGGATCGGCACGGCGGTCACCAGCATCACGACCACAGTCGGCGGCAACAGCCCGGAGCTGCTGGTGCACGAGCTCTCGCCGGCGATCGCGAAGGGTGACACCACCATCGCCGTGATCGGCGGGAGCGAGTGCATCTACAGCCGGTGGCGGGCGCGGCGGGAGCCCAAGGTGTGGCTCGAATGGACCCAAGCCGAGGACGCGCCGTGTAACCACGTCATCGGTGACGCGCGTCCCGGCACGAACGACTACGAGATGGCACACCTCGCAGCCGCGCCGACACAGATCTATCCGCTGTTCGAGACGGCGCTGCGCGGCCTCGCCGGTCGAGATGTCGACGCGCACCAGCGACACGTGAGCGAGCTGTGGGCGCACTTCGCCGCGGTGGCCGCGGACAATCCGCACGCGTGGTCGCGCATCCCATACCCGCCCGAGGCAATTCGCACGGTCGACGCCGACAACCGCGTCGTCACATTTCCGTACCTGAAGCGCATGTGCGCCAACATCGACGTCGATCAGGCCGCCGCCGTGATCCTCTGCTCCTACGAGGCGGCACGCGATGCCGGTGTCGCGCAGGATCGAATGGTGTTTCCGCTGGCCGGCGCGGACGCGTACGACCATTTCTGGTTCAGCGAGCGCGACTCGTTGGCGACATCTCCCGCGATCCGTGCCGCGGGCGACGCCGCGCTCCACGCTGCCGGGCTCGGGATCGATGACGTCGCGCGCTTCGATCTGTACTCGTGCTTCCCGGCTGCCGTGGAGATGGCGCTGGAAGCACTGCGGCTGCCCGGCCCGCAAGCCGGAGATTCCCGTCCACTGACTGTTACGGGTGGTCTGGGTTTCGCCGGCGGCCCCGGTAACAACTATCCGACGCACGCCATCGCGATGATGGTCGACGCGTGCCGCCGCGATCCCGGCTCGGTCGGCATGGTCACTGCGCTCGGCTGGTATGTCACGAAGCATTCGATCGGGCTCTACTCGACCACGCCGCCTGGCGCCGGGTTCGCGCGTGTTGATCCCGCGGTGACGCAGTCGACTGCCGACGCAACCACGCGCCGAGAAGTCACCGGTCCGTACTCGGGCCCCGCGACGGTGGAGGCGACGTCGGTGGTCTTCGACCGTGATGGCATGCCGGCGGTCGCGATCGTCAGCACACTCACTCCCGACGGCGGGCGCGCGCTCGCAAACTCGCATGACGCCGACATCCTGGGCTCCATGACCGAGGAAGCGTGGGAGGGCCGGGCGGTGCAGCTCAACACCGACGGCACGACGAGCACGCTCGCACCGTGACGATCCTCGCTAACGGGCGATGGCCGTTCGTGACCGCCGGGAGCCGGCGTTCGACATCGCGCCACACGTAGCGTCTTTCGAGATGCCCCCCGACCACGCGACTCGCATGCGCACGCTGTGGTGGGGGTTCACGCGGCGCTGCCCGCGCTGCGGATCGGGCCATCTCTTTCGCCGTTATTTCACCATCGTGCCCGACTGTCCGCGCTGCGGGCTGCATTTTGAACGCGAGCCGGGTTACTGGAGCGGCGCGCTCGCCATCAACACCGTCCTGGTCGGCGGGTTCTTCGCGGTCGTGTTCGTGGCGGCGCTGGCGCTCACGATCCCCAAGGTGCCCGTCGTGCCGTTGCTCGTGCTGTTCGTACCGATCGTCGTCCTTGGTCCCATCGTCTACTACCCGTTCTCGAAAACGGTGTGGATGGCGGTCGACCGAGCGATCCTCCAGCGTCTCGACCGCAACGCGAAGCTCGACGATCGAGTTTGAACTCAGCCGCGCAAGTCGACGCGGAGCACGAGCACGCCGTCCTCGAATGCCCATGTGGCGTCAGCGATGATCGCGAAATCCTGGAAGTCGAGTTGGGCCTGATCGAGGAACCGCTGGCGCTCCGCGCCGGCGACCGGCGGGAGCGGCCGGTCCTTGACCGCCGCGGCCCGCTCCCGGAACCGTCCGATCATTGCGTCGACATCAAGCTCGTCAGCCATGGGCTGAACCTACCCGGCCATGCGGGCGACGAGCACCCGGTCGCGTCCGGCGAGATCGGGCCGCGTGAACGCGGTAGCGAAGCCGGCGTCCCGGGCCAGCCCGACCGCGCGATTCCCCTGGTGCGGTGCCAGCTCGACGACGAGCACCCCGAGTCGGGGCGCCAACCAGCGCGGGGCCGTGGCAACGATCGTTTCGATGGCCTCGAAGCCGGTCGGTCCGCTCACCAGCGCCTCACGCGGCTCATGCTTCGCCACCTCCGGCGGCAGGTCGGCCACCTCGTCCTCCGCGACGTAGGGAGGGTTGGACACAACGAGCCGCAGCTCGCCCGCGAGCGATTCGGGCAGCGCGTCGAACCACGAACCCCCCGCGATGCGCACGCGCGTCGCGATCGAACCGGCGCCGGCGAGATTGGCGCGCGCCACGACAAGCGCATCGTCACTGACGTCGGTGGCCCACACCTCCGCGTCGGGCAGCTCCGAGACGAGCGCCAACGCAATCGCACCCGAGCCGGTGCCCAGGTCGGCCATCGAATACGCGGTCGCCGTACCGCCCCACTTGTTGCGGCGCCCGACGCGGGCCCCGAAGCGCTCCGCTTCGTCGATGGCGACCTGCACGGTCGTCTCCGTCTCGGGCCGGGGAATCAGCACGCGGGGATCGACGAGAAGGTCGAGGTCACGAAAGCTCCAGCTGCGCAGCACATACTGCAGCGGCTCGCCGGCAAACCGCCGGGCGAGCATCTTCTCGACTCGATGCTCGACGGTCCGCGGAACGGGCTCCGCGGCCACGGAGAGGAGCTCGACGTGGTCCATGCCGGAAGCCGCTTCGAGAATCCATTGGGCTTCGGCGACCGGTGACGACGCACGCACGAGTCGCAACGCGTGCTCCCCGCGCCCTCGGAGCTCTCCCCACGTGGGCATGATCGTCGCAGCTCAGTCGTCGACGCCGAGTTGCTCGGCGCGTTCCGCCTCGGCCAGACCGTCGATGATCTCGTCGAGGTCGCCTGCGAGGACGCGGTCGAGCGCGTGGAGCGTGAGCCCGATGCGATGGTCGGTCACGCGGTTCTCCTTGAAGTTGTACGTGCGGATCTTGTCGGAGCGGCCACCACTCTTCACCTGACTGCGACGCGCCGACGAGAGCTGCTCCTCCTGACGGTCGCGTTCGATCTGCAACAGTCGGGCGCGCAGGATGCGTAGCGCCTTCTCCTTGTTTTGCAGCTGGCTCTTCTCGTCCTGGCAGGTCACGACCAGCCCCGTGGGCTTGTGGGTGAGGCGCACAGCGGAGTCGGTGGTGTTGACCGACTGGCCACCGGGGCCGCTCGATCGGTACACGTCGACCTCGAGGTCGTTGGGGTCGATCGCGATGTCGACCTCCTCGGCTTCGGGCAGCACCGCGACCGTCGCTGCGCTCGTGTGCACGCGGCCCTGGCTCTCCGTCACCGGCACGCGCTGCACCCGGTGAGGACCGGCCTCGTGCTTGAAGCGACTCCACGCCTCCGGGCCCTTGGCCACGAACGTGATCTCCCGGAACCCGCCCATGTCGGAAGGCTGGCTCGACAGCACCTCGAGCTTCAAGCCCCGATTGATCGCGTACTGCTGGTACATGCGGTACAGCTCGCCCGCCCAGAGGTTGGCCTCCTCGCCGCCCTCGGTACCGCGGATCTCGACGATGACGTTCTTGCCGTCGTTGGGATCGTGCGGGATCAACAATTCCTTCAGGCGGTCGCTGAGCTTCGCGAGTCGCGCCTCCTGGGCGTCCACCTCGCGTTTCCACTGCTCCTTGACGACGGCGTCGCTCTCGCGGCTCAGGAGCTCGCGCGCGTCGGTAAGATCGGCGGTCGTGTCGCGGTACTCGCGGTACGTCTCGACGACCGGTTTGAGCTCGGAGTAGCGCCGGCCTGCATCGGCCGCCGCGGCCTGATCGCCCGACGCGTACAGCTCGGAGAGTTGCGACTCGAGCTTTTCCAGCTCCGTCTCGAGATCGGCCAGCCGCTCGAACATGCGGCCCAGGGTACCGGCGCCGGTCCCTGCGCCCTTGCGCCCGACGACCGAGCCGTCGCCTCAGCTGAGGATGCCGGGCACGCTCGGGTCGGTGTCGCCGGCAGCTTTCTTGGCCGCGATGTCGTCGAGCCAGGCGTGGAAGTCATCCGACTCCGAACGATCCGCGATCCCGCGGGGAATCGCGGGGAACTCGTAGTCGGGCGACGGCAGCGGCGGGTGGTCGCTCGCCGGCTTCCGCGCCAGCGCCGCGTCGACGATCGGCCGCAGCCGCTGCTGCTTGTCGCGTTCGCGCTGCTCCTCGCGCTCCCGGAACTCGGGCAACACCTCGCGCCCGAACAGCTCCAGACTCTCCATGATGTGCTCGTGCCGGTTGTTTCCCGCCTGGCTCACGAAGATGACCTGGTCGACGCCGTACTCCTCGTAGCGACGCAGATAGTCGCGCACCTGATCGGGCGTGCCGACCGCGCCGCGCAGCCCACCGCCGTTCTCCGCGACCACCTTCGCCCCGAGCCGTTCGGCGTGCTCCGCCGAGGCCTCGACCGCGGCCGGGTCGTAACCCTGCGCGGCGCGCCCTCGCTGGTACTCGGCCCACACATCGGTGCGGCCCGGCTGATGCCGTCCGAAGAGGTAGTAGTGCGCGAGCGAGTAGCCGAAGAAGTTCGCGCCTTCGAGGCCGCGCGCGAGAGCGACGTCTTCGTCGGCGTGACACATGAATGTTGAGACGCAGGCGAGGTTGGCGTTGACCGCGTCGCCGATCGGGACGCACTCGTGCGCCAGTGTCGTGTAGTAGTCGTCGATCCAGTGCTGCGCCTCTTCGGGGTCGATGAAGGCGAACGTGAGCGCGCCGATGCCATGTTGCGCGGCCAGATGGATGGTGTCGCGACGGCTGCACGCCACCCACACCGGCGGATGCGGCTTCTGGTAGGGCTTCGGCACGACATTGCGGGGCGGCATCGTGACGGACTCGCCGGAATGACCGGTGAACGGCTCCTCGGTGAGGCAGCGGAGCGAGACCCGGAGCCCCTCCTCCCACATGGCTCGCTTGTTCAGCGGGTCGACGAGGAATCCGCCCAGCTCGGCCTCGGATGAGGATTCGCCCGTGCCGAAGTCGACGCGCCCGTTCGACACGAGATCGAGAGTCGCGATGCGCTCCGCGACCCGGGCCGGATGGTTGAACGGTGCCGGTGTCTGCACGATGCCGTGTCCGAGCCGCATGCGTTGCGTGCGCTGCGACACCGCGGCCAGGAACACTTCGGGCGCGCTCGAGTGGCTGTACTCCTCGAGGAAGTGATGCTCGACCGCCCAGACGTAGTCGATGCCGAGCTGGTCGGCGAACGCACATTGTTCGAGCGCGTGTTGCAGCAGGACGTGCTCGGAGTCGGCCTGCCACGGTCGCGGCAGCTGATGCTCGTAGAACAGCCCGAACTTCACGCCGGCCCCACCGTTCCCTTCGCTTCCGAAAGTAGAACACGACCACGATGGTCGCATTCTGCGTGCAAAACGGCGCACGGCGCACGGCGGCGCGGGAAAGCCGGTGGAGCTCCTACCTCGCCAGGCGCGGGCGCCGGAACCTGATGAGTGGCCCGCCGAGGCGTTTATACGGAGCCGAATGCCGCGCGGCCGGTGGCCACCGGCGCAGGAGCCGCCCGGTGGCTGCGGGCCTCCACCTCGGCGACCTGCTCGGCCGTCATGACCGCCCGCAGCGACGCGATCGCGATCTCGAGCTGGTCGAGTGACGGCTCGCGCGTCGTGAGCCTCTGCAGCGCGAGTCCGGGCTTCATGAGTGTGCGGATCCAGAGCCAGCGCATGTGCCCCGCGGCGAAGCGGATGATCTCGTAGCTCACTGCCGCGATCACGGGGAGCAACACGATGCGCTCCGCGATCAGTACCGGCCACGCCGGGCGGCCGAAGAACGCGTAGACGATGATCGCGACGATCATCACGGTCAGAAGGAAGTTGGTACCGCACCGCACGTGCTCGGTGCTGAACGTCTGGGCCGACTCGGGCGTCACCTCGACGTCGTTCTCATACGCGGCGATCGCCTTGTGCTCCGCGCCGTGATACTGGAACACGCGCTTGATGTCGGGTAAGCGCCCGATCAACGCGAGGTAGCCGAGAAAGATCGCGAGCCGCAGGCTTCCTTCGGCGACGTGGAACCACGCGCTGTTGCCGTCGATCCAGTTGCCGAGCCCGTTCACGGCGAGCGCGGGAAGCACGAGGAAGAACGCGGAGAACAGCACGACCGCGATCCCTACCGCCCAGCCCATCGCGCCCTTCGAAAGCCGCTCGTCTTCCGGTACCTGCCGGTTGGCCGACCACGACAACGCCCGGAAGCCGAGCGCCATGGACTCGCCGAGCGTGGTCACGCCGCGAACGAACGGCACCTTGGCATAGCGCTCGGTCCATTTCGGCGCGTCGTTGACCTCGATGTCGATGTCGCCTTCGGGAGTGCGCACAGCGACGGCCCAGGTGTGCTCGCCGCGCATCATCACACCTTCCATCACCGCTTGCCCGCCCATGTAGCGCGGCTGCGACTTGGACATGACGGACCCTTCCTCGGACTTGCTCAGGCCTTCTTCTTGGCCTTTTCAGAGTCGGACTGCGCGTACCGGCGCTGGAAGCGCTCGACCCGCCCGCCGGTGTCGACCAGCTTCTGCTTACCCGTGTAGAAGGGGTGACACTCGGAACACAGCTCGGCGTGGAGATCGGAGACGGTAGAGCGCGTCGTGAACGTGTTGCCACACGAGCACTTCACGGTGCACTCGACGTAGTTGGGGTGGATGTCGGTCTTCATGACACTCCAGTGTAGGGGCAGATGGTGCGGCGTCAGCCGCCGGGAGACGGAGCTTTCGCGATCTCGGCCAGGAACTCGTCGTTGCTCTTCGTGGTGCGGATCTTGTCGATGAGCAACTCGAGCCCCGCGCCGCCTTCGAGCGCGTTGAGCACCCGGCGCAGCTTCCAGACCTGCTGGAGCTGGTCGCGATCGAAGAGCAGCTCCTCGTGGCGCGTGCTCGACGCTTCGACGTCGATCGACGGGTAGATGCGCCGCTCGGAGAGACGCCGGTCGAGACGCAGCTCCATGTTGCCGGTGCCTTTGAATTCCTCGAAGATCACCTCGTCCATGCGACTGCCGGTCTCGACCAGCGCGGTGGCCAGGATCGTGAGCGAGCCGCCTTCCTCGATGTTGCGCGCCGCGCCGAAGAACTTCTTCGGCGGGTACAGGGCGGTGGAGTCGACACCACCCGAGAGGATGCGGCCCGACGCCGGGGTCGCGAGGTTGTACGCGCGGGCCAGGCGGGTGATCCCGTCGAGCACGATCACCACGTCTTTGCCCAGCTCGACGAGCCGCTTCGCCCGATCGATCGTGAGCTCGGCAGCCGCGGTGTGCTCCTCGGACGGACGGTCGAACGTGCTCGCGACCACCTCGCCCCGCAGCACGTGACGACGCATGTCGGTGACCTCTTCGGGCCGCTCGTCGACGAGCAGCACCATGAGGTGCACTTCCGGGTTGTTGCGTTCGATCGAGTACACGACCTGCTTGAGGATCGTCGTCTTGCCCGCTTTCGGCGGCGACACCACGAGGCCGCGCTGGCCCTTACCGATCGGTGAGATCAGATCAACGATGCGGCCGGTCATGCTCATCGGCTCGTCTTCGAGCTCGAGTCGCAGCCTGGAGTCGGGGAACAGCGGCGTGAGGTCTTCGAAACGGGGACGGGCGCGCGCTTCGTCCGAGCTCATGCCGTTGACCTGATCGACACGAAGCAGCGCACGATACTTTTCGCTACTCGCGGCGGGACGCGTCAGCCCGTGCACGTAGTCGCCCTTGCGCAACGCGAACCGACGCACTTGCGACGCGCTCACGTAGACGTCTTTGGCGGACGGGAGATAGCCGTTCGTGCGCATGAAGCCGTAGCCCTCGTCGCGCAGGTCGAGTAAACCCTCCACTTCGACCGGCTCGCCTTGCGGCTCGCCTCCTCCGCCTTGCTGTTGCGACTCCCCGTCGCGTGGGCGATCGCGGCCCCGGCCGCGCCGGCGGCGACGACGGTTGCCTTCGCCGTACGACTGGCGTTCGTCTTCCGGATCGAGCCGCGGTCCCGAGGTGGACGGCTTCGCACCATCGCCATCGCCGCGCGTCGCAGTGCCGGCCCGCGCCTCGGCGCGATCGGAAGCTGGCGCGGCTGTGGCGGTCGCTCCGTCGCGACGTGGCCTCGGCGCGACGTCGACCTCGGCACCATCGACAGCGGCGAGCGCCTCTTCTTCGGCCGCGAGCGCGGCGACCGGGTCGACGTCGACCTCGGAGGCCTTCTTCGACCGGACCCGCTTGGGCTTCACTTCGCCGTTGTCGTCGCTCGAGCCCTCGCCGCTGCCGTTGGCCGCGGTGAGGATCGCGTCGATCAGCTCGGCTTTCTTCAGCCGCGTGGCGGATTTCACACCCATCGCGCCGGCGATGGCGTGCAGCTCTTCGCGGTCTTTGCCGTCGAGCATCGAGCGCTCGAGCTGGGCTTCGTTGCTCATCAGGGTGCTCCTCGGGAGAGATTCAGTGGGACTGGATCATCGGGTCAACCGTGAGTGACTCCAACTCTGCGGCCGGTCGAGCCGCTTCGGCTCGTGACCGTGAAAGAGGTGGAACGCTGCGCCATCGGCACAGAGAGTCGCGGCCGCACGATGACGCGCGATACCGGAATTCAAAGGAACGAGACCCCCGATGCAATGTTCAGATGTGCTTCGAGGAGTCACGCCGGACCCGATAGGGCGGCGGTTCACGAAGGAGTGTAATCGCCGTTTCGCGCAGCGGCAACAACTGAGGGTTCTTGAGCGGAGTCTGGCTCAATCAGAGTGGAGCAGGTGGCCCATGAGCTCGTGCGCAACGACGGGTGACGCGTGGGCGACCCCGGACTCCGTGTACTCCCCGCCGGGCCCGTCAGCCTCGGAGTCGAACATCAGGTACGGCACTGCGTCCGACGTGTGGGTCTTCAACGCGCAGGGCGTGGCGTGATCGGGCAGGAGCAGGATCCGATGCGCGCTCCGAGCCTCGAGCGCTTCGGCGAGTGGTCCGATGATCTCGTTGTCCCATCGCTCGAGCGAATCGACCTTCTCGCCCACAAGACCCAGATGACCGGCCTCATCAGTGGCCTCGACGTGCAAGAGAAAGAAGTCGCGGTCGTCCAGGCTCGCGAGGCACGCGTCGCGCTGCGCGGCGTAATCGTTGTCGAAGCCGGCGGTCGCGCCGGGAACATCGACGATCTCGAGCCCGGTGAGGACACCCAGGCCGCGCACGAGGTCGACCGCAGAGCTGAGTCGTCCGCTCACTCCGTAGCGGTGTGCGAACGCCGGCATGGTCGGGCGCGCGCCCTGACCCCACAGCCAGATCTGCGTCGCGATCGAGTCGACGTCGGCCGCGACGCGCCGCACGACGTCTCGGGAGGCTTCCATGAGCGCGATCAGCTTGCTCGCGGCGGGGCCGGTGGGCAGCACGGCGAGGCTGCCGGTGAGATCGTGGGGCGGCACGCACTCGGCGTCGGCAAGCTCCCGTGGCGTGACACAGAGGTGGCGGTACTCGACGCCGGCGTGGAAGCGGACGCCGTCGCGGCCGTTGCCGAGCGCGTCGTCGAGCGCGGCGACGATGGGTGCGCTCTGCTCGCTCGAAAGGTGGCCCGCCGCGAAGTCGACCATCGTGCCCGCCGCGTCGATGGTGACGAGGTTGCAGCGGAACGCGACTTCGTCGGCCGCGAGGTCCACCCCCATTGCCGCGGCCTCGATCGGTGCCCGACCCGTGTGGAACACCGTGGGGTCGTAGCCGAGGATCGACATGTTGCCAACGTCGCTGCCCGGTGGGAGACCGGCTGGGATCACTGCGGCGCGACCGACCTCGCCGCGCGCGGCGAGGCGCGCGAGGTTGGGCATGGCAGCAGCTTCGAGCGGTGTGCGGTCGCCCAGCTCGGCCAAGGGTTCGTCGGCGCAGCCGTCGGGCACCAGAACTACGTACTTCATCGGCGTCATCGTAGGCGCGCCCGTCGCGAGCACATGAGCCGATACCCTCGCCGTCTGCCTTTCTTCCTGCGCCGCGTCGTCATCGTCTCTGCTTGCGCCGGGCTCGTGATCGCGGCCGGGTGCAGCAGCAGCTCGACGCGTCGCGTGACACAGAAGCAGCCGGCGGTGTCGACCACGCGAGCGCCCGCCGCAACCGGCGCGTCGACAACGGCCACGACCGACGCGGCCGCGGCGCTCGCGACAGCGAGCGTCAAGCTCACGAAGATTGCGAGTGTCACCGCGCCAACCGCGTTCGCTCCCCGCCCCGGGAGCGACGTGTTGTACGTCACGGAGCAAGCGGGTCGGCTCGACGCCATCCGCGGCGGCAAGGTCGAAACGCTCATCGACCTCTCGGGGAGCGTGCTCGCCGGCGGGGAGCGGGGCCTCCTCGGGCTCGCGTTCTCGCCAGACGGCTCGAAGCTCTACGTCGACTACACCTGCCAGAACACCGACGACTGTGTCGACGAGCTCACCATGCAGGGCGACGGTGTGAACGTGAAATCACGGCGCGCGCTGCTGGCGGTCAAGGATCCGCAGCCCAACCACAACGGCGGCCAGCTCGCGTTCGGGCCCGACGGCATGCTGTACATCGCAATGGGCGACGGCGGTGCCGCCGGCGACCAGGGCCCCGGACACGCGGTGGGTGGCAATGCGCAATCGCTGGGCACGCTGCTGGGCAAGATCTTGCGCATCAACCCGGCGTCGTCAGCGACTTCGCCGTACACCGTCCCGCGCGACAACCCGTTTGTCGGCCGCGACAGCGCGCGGGGAGAGATCTGGTCGTACGGGCTGCGTAACCCGTGGCGCTTTACGTTCGATCGCAGCTCCGGTGACCTGTGGATCGGTGACGTCGGCCAGAACAAGTGGGAGGAGGTCGACTTCGCTCCGTCCGTCAGCGCGGGCGCCGGCAAGACCGGCATGAACGCGGGGCGGGCCGTCAACTTCGGATGGAACCGGTTCGAAGGCACGCATGCGTACACGGGTGACCCGCCGTCGAACGCGGTCGGGCCGATCTTCGAGTACGGCCACGACAATGGTGAGTGCGCGGTAACCGGTGGATACGTGTACCGGGGCACCGCAATCCCCGCGCTGCGCGGTGCATATCTATGGGCCGACGAATGCGTCGGCGACGTGCACGCATTTGTGCAGCACTCCAACAAGGCGGTCGGCGAGCGTGACCTCGGCGTGAAGGCAGCCCAACTCTCGTCGTTCGGGCAGGACAACGCGGGCGAGATGTACGTCTTGTCGCTCGCGGGCGCCGTCTACAAGGTCGAAGCGGCTTGACGCCGCGCGCTCCGGTCGGTCGTTACGGCGACTCCACGCGGCTCGCGACAATGCCCGACACCCGCGCGGTGAGCGCGACGGGGAGCGCAGCTGAAAGCCAGCCGGTCACGCGGTTCGCGAGCCCGGGAACGCACTCGGCGTGACCGCGCTCGAACGCGTTGACGGCTGACTCGGCGACGGCTTCGGCCGACATCCACAGGAAGCTCGGCACCGCGCTCGAATCGATGCCGGCTGTTGCCTGGAAGTCGGTGCGGGTGAAGCCGGGGCACAGTACGAGCACGTTGACCCCAGTGCCGCGCGCCTCCTCGTGGAGTGCATGACTGAAGCTCGTGACGAACGCCTTCGTCGCGCCGTACGTGGCGTTGTGAGGCATGGGCTGGAAGCTCGCCATGGACGACACGTTGATGATGCCGCCGCGGCCGCGCTCGATCATGCCGGGTAACGCGGCGTGGCTCAGCCGCACGAGCGCGACGACGTTGAGCTCGATCTCGTCGATCTCGCGGTTGATCGGCAGGTCGGCGAACTCTCCGAACGTGCCGAAGCCCGCGTTGTTGACCAGCACGTCGACCGGTCGGGTCGGATCCGACAGCACGGCCTCGACCGACTTGACCCCGTCAGATGCCGTGAGGTCGGCGCTCAGCACGTCGACCTGCACACCGTGCTCGGCGATGAGGCGGTCCGCGAGATTGCGCAGGCGGATGGCGTCGCGCGCGACGAGCACGAGATCATCGCCGCGGGCCGCGAGTTTCTCGGCGAAGGAACGCCCGATACCCAGCGAAGCGCCGGTGATCAGCGTGAGCCGCTTGCTGTCGTCGTTCATGGGAAGCCCTCCTAAAGGCCGAGCTCGGCCGCGACTGCCGCCGCGGTCGGGTCGACCGCTGCGCCCACCTGCACCTCGCTGATCGCGCGTTGCGGATCTTTCAAGCCGTGACCGGTCACCGTACAGACAACGGTCTCCCCCATCCCTATCAGGCCCATGCCCGCGGTCTTCAGCAGCCCGGCGACCGACGCGGCCGACGCGGGCTCGACGAAGCACCCCTCGCCCGAGGCCAACAGGCGATACGCGTCGAGGATCTCGGCGTCGGTCAGCGCGCCGATGTGTCCGCCGGATTCGTCTCGTGCCGCGATCGCGCCCTGCCACGACGCCGGGTTGCCGATCTGGATCGCGGTCGCGATCGTCTCGGGATACAGCACCGGCTCGCCCGTGACGAGCGGCGCGGCACCGACCGCCTGCCAACCGAGCATGCGGGGGGCGCGCGTCGCGCGGCCGAGCACCTTGTACTCGCAGTAGCCCTTCCAATAAGCGGTGATGTTGCCGGCGTTGCCGACCGGAATGCAGTGCACGTGCGGCGCGTCGCCGAGCGTGTCGACGATCTCGAACGCCGCGGTCTTCTGGCCTTCGATGCGGTATGAGTTGATCGAGTTGACGACCGTCACGCCGACGCGTTCCCCGAGCTCGCGCACGAGCGTGAGCGCGGCGTCGAAGTTGCCGCGTACCGGTACGACGCGCGCGCCGTGAATGAGCGCCTGCGCGAGCTTGCCCATCGCGATCTGGCCTTCGGGAATCACCACCGCGCACGTGAGACCGGCGCGAGCCGAGTACGCGGCGGCCGACGCCGACGTGTTGCCGGTCGACGCGCAGATCACGACCTTGGCGCCTTCCTCCACGCCCTTGGAGATGGCCATCGTCATCCCCCGGTCCTTGAACGAGCCCGTCGGGTTGAGGCCCTCGACCTTGAGGAGCACCCGCACGCCGACGCGCTCCGAGATCGTGGGCGCGTCGAGCAACGGGGTCGCCCCTTCGAGCAACGTGATCACCGGCGTGGCCTCGGTCACCGGCAGCAACGACCGGTACGCGTGAATCACCCCCGGCCACGGCGACGGCAACGGAGTCAACGCCCGCTCATTCCTCGTCGCCCATCACTCGCAACACCGACCCGACCCGATGCACGGTCTCGACGTCGCGGAGCGCGTGCACCGTTGCGCGCAGGTCGGCCTCCCGCGCCTTGTGCGTGACGAAGATCAGCCGGGCGTCGTCGCCGATGCCGCGCTGCTGCATCGACTTGATCGACACGCCGTGCGCGCCGAACGCGGCCGCGATCGCGGCGAGCACGCCGGGCCGGTCGGCCACTTCGATGAACAGGTAGAACTGCGACTCCACCTCGTCGATGGGACGGATCGTCTTGCGCTCGAGGTCACCGATCGTCGCGCCGCGTCCGCCCGAGACAAGATTCTTCGCCGCGTCGATGAGATCACCGATCACCGCCGACGCCGTCGGGCCGCCGCCCGCGCCCCGGCCGTACAACATCAGCTCGCCGACCGCGTCACCCTCGATGAACAGTGCGTTGAACGACTCACGCACCGAGGCGAGCGGATGATGCAATGGCACCATCGCTGGATGGACCCGCACCGCGATGTCGCCGTCGAGCTCCTCTGCCACCGCGAGCAGCTTCACGACGTAGCCCAGGTCACGCGCCGACGCGATGTCATGGTCGGTGAGCTCCGAGATGCCTTCCCGGTATACGTCGCCCGCCACGACGCGCGCGCCGAACGCGATCGACGCGATGATCGCCGCCTTCGCCGCGGCATCGAAACCTTCGACGTCGGCCGTCGGGTCGCGTTCCGCATAGCCAAGTGTCTGCGCCTCCGCGAGCGCGTCGTGAAACGACGAGCCGGCCTCGGTCATTCGAGTGAGGATGTAGTTGGTCGTGCCGTTGACGATGCCCATCACGCGGCGGATACGGTCGCCGGCAAGCGACTCGCGCAACGGCCGTATGAGCGGGATACCCCCCGCGACGGACGCCTCGAAGAGCAGGTCGACGCCCGCGCCTTCGGCCGTCTCGAAGAGCTCCTTGCCCACGTTGGCGAGCAGCTCCTTGTTCGCCGTGACGACCGGCTTGCCGCCCTTGAGTGCCTCGGTGATGAGGGAGCGAGCCGGCTCGATCCCCCCGATCACCTCGACCACGATGTCGATGTCGGCCGCGCGGACGACCGCCTCGGCGTCATTGGTGAACGCGCTGGCGGGGAGCGGCACGTCGCGCTCGAGCGCGAGGTTGCGGACGGCGACCTTGCCGATTTCGAGCCGTACACCCGCGCGGCGCTCGATGACGTCGGCGTTCTCATCGATGAGCCGCACCAACGCCGAGCCGACGTGGCCGCACCCGAGAATCCCGACGCGCACGAGGCCTTCGTTGACGGCTGGATCCATGGCCATCAGTCTGCCCCGGGCGGGAGATCGAGACGGACGAGATCTTCCGGCGTCTCGCGTCGCAGCACCGCCCGCGTCTGCCCGCCGCGCACGAACACGACGGCGGGAAAGGGCACCTTGTTGTAGTTGGACGCCATCGAGTAGCCGTAGGCGCCGGTCACGGGCACGGCCAGCAGGTCGCCCACTGCGACACGTTCGGGGAGCTGCGCGTCCGCGACGAGCACGTCGCCTTGTTCGCAGTGCTTGCCCACGACCGTGGCTTGCATCGGGCGCGGCTCGTGCACGCGCGCCGGAAGGTACGCCTCATATCCGGCCCCGTAGAGCACTGGGCGCGGGTTGTCGCTCATGCCGCCGTCGACCGCGACGTACGTGCCGACGCCGGGGATCCGCTTCACCGTACCGACGCGGTACACCGTGATCCCGGCCCGCGCCGCGATCGAACGCCCCGGCTCCACCAGGAGCCGCGGCGACGCGCTCAGTCCCGCAGCGCGCCCGCCGTCCTCAAGTGCACGCTGCAGCACCTTGGCGTAGTCGGCGATCTCGCACGGCGGGTCGTCCGCGAGGTAGCGCGCGCCGAGGCCGCCGCCCACGTTGATCTCCTCGATCGGCCGGCCCGTCTCCCGTTCGACCTCGCCCGCAAGCTCAGTGACGATCGCGAGTGCGCGTGCGTACGACTCGAGCACGTAGATCTGTGACCCGATGTGGCAGTGCAGTCCGCCGAAGTGCAGCGCGTCGCTCCGCGCCACTCGAAGCGCCGCGGCGCGCGCCACACCATCAGCGACCGTGAAACCGAACTTCGACTCCTCGGTGCCGGTCTCGATGAACTCGTGCGTGTGCGCCTCCACGCCGGGAGTCACCCGCACGAGCAGCGTCGGGCGCGCGCCGGTGCCGGCTACCAGCGCCTCGAGCCGATCGAGCTCGTCGTCCGAGTCGGCGACGATGCGACCGACGCCCGCGTCGAGCGCGGCGCGCAACTCGTCGTCCGACTTGTTGTTGCCGTGGAAGATGATCCGCGCCGCCGGAAAGCCGGCGTGGAGCGCCACGAACAGCTCGCCGCCGGTCGCGACGTCGAGGTGAAGCTGCTCCTCGTCGACGAGCTGCACCATCGCCTCGCACAGAAACGCCTTGCCCGCGTACGCGACACTGCCGGCACCGAAGTGCGCGACATACTCCCGGCACCGGGCGCGCAGCTCGTCTTCGTCGTAGACGAACAGCGGCGTGCCGTACTCACCGGCCAGCCCGTCCAAGTCGACATCCAGCAACGCTGCCGGCACGAGCGTCGTGTCGAACGGCTCGGCCGTGATCACGACGCGCTCCCCCAGCGTTTGTGCAAAAGGGGGTGATAGAGGAACCGGTTTTGCACAAACGTGTTCATGGCGCGGCGGCGGCTTCGTCATCGGTGTCATCGGTGTCATCGGTGTCGTCGGTGTCGAGGCGGGTCATCTCGTCGGGGGCGCTCACGCCGAGGAGGCCGAGGGCGTCGGCGAGACCGATGCGACAAGCCTCCGCGAGCCACAGTCGCGCCTGAGTGAGCGCGTCGTCGTCGCTGATGACGCGACAGTCGCGATAGAACCCGTGAAAGCGCCCGGCCAGCTCGCGCACCCACGTCGCGATCCGGTGCGGCGCCCGCAGCTCGGCTGCGCTCGCGACCTCGTCGGGATACATCGCGAGCGAGCGAACGAGCTCGATCTCGCGCGCGTGGCTGAGCGGCGACAAATCGACCTCGGCCAGCGGTCGCCGAGTCACGCCGCGCTCTGCTGCCCTGCGCCCGATCGATGCGATACGCGCGTGCGCGTACTGCACGTAGTACACGGGATTTTCCATCGACTGGGCGGTGACGACCTCGAGGTCAAACGTCTGCGCGGTGTCGATGCTCTGCAACAGGAACGTCAGCCGGCACACGTCGGGATCGACTTCGTCGAGGATGTCGGCCAGCGTGATGACGTTGCCGGCGCGCCGGGAGAGCCGGACGACCTCACCGCCGCGTACGAGGTTCACGAGCTGACCGAGCAGGATCTCCGGCTCCCCGGCAGGAAGACCGAGCGCTTCCATCCCGGCCTGCAGCGACTTCACCTGACCGTGGTGGTCGGCCCCCCAGATGTTGATGAGGTGCTCCCAACCACGCGCAAACTTGTCGCGGTGGTACGCGACATCGTTCGCGAGGTACGTCGTGGATCCATCGCTCTTCACCAGCACCCGGTCCCGCTGGTCGCCGAACTGCTCCGTGCGCAGCCAGACTGCGCCTTCGTGCTCGTAGCTGAGCCCCGCGTCGGCGAACGTGCGCAGGACGTCGGCCACGTCACCGCGCTCGTGGAGGGTCCGTTCCGAGAACCACGTGTCGAACTCCACGCCGATGCGGCCGAGGTCTTCGCGCAGCTGGCGCACCGCGTCCTGGTAGCCCCACTCCCGCGCTTCGTCGAGCGTGACCTCATCGCCGAGCTCGGCGCGCAGCTGCGCGGCCATGTCCACGAGGTACGCGCCTTGATAACCGTCCTCCGGCGGCTCTTCTCCCCTGTACCGCGCGTGCAGCGACGCGGCGAACGTCTCGAGCTGGTTGCCGGCGTCGTTGAGGTAGTACTCGCGATGCACGACTGCGCCCTGCGACGCGAGCAGGTTGGCAATCGCGTCGCCCACGGCGACCCACCGGCCTCCGCCGGCATGGAGCGGGCCCGTCGGGTTGGCGGAGACGAACTCGAGGTTGATGCGCCGGCCGTCGAGCGCGTCGCCGCGGCCGTACCGCTCACCCGCATTCACCACGTCTCGCAGTACCTCGTGCAACCACGTCGGCGCGAGAAAGAAGTTGAGAAAGCCGGGCCCCGCAATCTCGACGCGCTCGACGTGTGCCGGAGGATCGGACTCCAGTGCGACAACAAGTTTCGCCGCGATGTCGCGCGGCTTCTCGGTTGTCTCGCCGCTCAACTTGAGCGCCACGTTCGACTGCCAGTCGCCGTGTTCCCGCTGCTTGGCCGGGTCGAGCGCGATGCCACCGGCCGGCTCGGGGAGGCCGGCCGAAGCGAGCGCGGCGCGGAGGCGCTGAACGATCTGGTCGCGGATCACGAAGCGGGGCGACCGGGGCGCAGGGGCCCAAAGCCGCCGCGGCATCGTACAACGACGCCCTCCGCGTCCGGCTGGTGTTTCGGCTGCCACATGCAGTGGCGCGGCCCCGGGCAATTTGCGGCTATCGTACCGTTCCAGGGATCGCAATGTTGGGCGACGGCGGCGGCGACACGACAGGTCGACGACGCCCCCGAAGGGACCGGCCGTGACACGAACACGTGGAGTTCGCAGGGGCCTGACCGTGCTGACCGACGTCAGTCAATCCTCGCCCGCGCCGCCTCCCGCGCAGGCCGCGCCCGGCGACCTCGAGCTCCTCGCGCCCGGACCGATGGCCGCACGATGTGCCGCGCTCGTGTCGGAGCTCGCGACCGACAACTCCGGCATCGGCCTCATCTATCGCGCGCTCGACACCTTGGTGGAGCATTTCGAGCTCAGCAACGCGGCCGTCGTCCTCGACGAGCCGACCCTCGGCCGGCAAATCTTCTCCTTCGGCCGTCAGGTTCTCGACGACCGCGAGCCGGTCCTGCTCGCCGCCGCGCCAGGTCTCTACACCGACCCGCCCCTCGGGCCCGCACAGTTCGACGCGTCGATGCTCACAACCCTCTGCGCGGTGTCGCTGCGGCTCGATCTCGTCCGGGACGACGCGTCACGTGAAGCCCCCGCCCCATTCGACGACCACCCGAGTCACCTCGGTCGTCCGCGCGCCGAACCGACGGTAAGCCCCGACCAATGAGCCTCGACGACCTCGAGCTCGAGCTCCGCAAACTGCCCGGCGTGCAGTCCGCAGCGTTCAGCGAAGCTGACGACACGGTGTTCGTCCGCTTACACGCCGGCGACAGCCCCGCGCCCAGGCTCGCAACCGAGGCAACGCGCATCGCGACCCGCTACTTCGAACAACCCGTGACCGTCGAGCTGGTCCGGTGGCGCACCGTGTCCGCTCCGACCTCCGACGCGGCCGCTGACCACGCACCCGGCGTTGTACTCGCCCCCGTGAACGCACCCGTCGAGCTCGCCGATGGCGAAGAACCGATGCACGCGCGGCGGCCGGCGATCGAGCCCGGCGCTGTCGTGCCGCTCGACGCGCCACCGGCGCGCGATCACCGACCAGAACGCGTGCAGCTCGTCGCGATACTCACCTCGCCCGACACCGACCAGCTCGAAGTCCACGTCAGCTGGGATGGACATCGAAGCGTGGGACGGGCTCCGGCGAGCCGCGGTCTGATGGGCGCCGTGGAGGCGACGTTCGAGGCCGTGCGGGCATTCGCCGACTCGCTGCCGTTCCGGCCCGGTTGGGCGCGCATGATCGAGACGAACTCGCGACGCCAGTTCCTCGTCGCGACCGCGGTGATGGCCCCTGAGCACGCCACCGCGCGCTACGGGCTCGCCGCCGGCGACAGCCCCATCGAGGCCGCGGCGCGCGCCACGTTGCATGCGCTCAACCGCACACTGACGGGTGAACTGCACGCCAACGGCCAGTAGCTCGCAGTGCTTCGTCCGGAGGCCGTCGGCTTCGAGGGTGCTTGCCGTTCGCTCGAACGAGCTTGTCGCGAGCAGGTACGGTGAGATCACAGCAGCGCAGGGCCTCGCCCTGTTCAGCCCTCGTAGCTCAGTGGATAGAGCATCGCCCTCCGGAGGCGTGTGCGCAGGTTCGAGTCCTGCCGAGGGCGCACTGTCGAGGGGCGCCCCGCACGTGCCGGTCAAATGCTCGGATGCTGTTGACGGCCTACTTCTCCGGGTAGACAGCTCTCTGACGTGCGCTGTCGCGCCGTTATTCTTCCGATCGTGACCGACATCCGCAGCCTCCCCGTCGCCGGAGAACGGCTCACCAGCGAGGACACAAGCGCGGTCATCTCGCCGTTCGACGGCCACGAGATCGCGCGCGTGCCGAACTGCACGCCAGCCGACGTCGACCGCGCCGTTCGCGCCGCACGCGGTGTGCTCGCCGACGAGCCACTGCCGCCATGGCGACGGGCCGAGATCCTCGACCGGGCCGCGACGCTCCTCGCCGAGCGCACCGACGCGCTCGCCCGCGTGATCGCCGAGGAAGCGGCCAAGCCCCTGAAGACCGCGCGCATCGAAGCCACGCGCGCGATCTCCACGTTCACGTTCGCCGCTGCGGAGGCCCGCACGTTCACCGGCGAGATGGTGCCACTCGACGCGAGCGACGTCGGCGAAGGCAAGCTCGCGTTCACGTTGCGCGTGCCGATCGGTGTCGTCGGCGCGATCAGCCCGTTCAACTTCCCGCTCAATCTCGTCGCGCACAAGCTCGCGCCGGCGATCGCCGCGGGATGTCCCGTCGTGCTCAAGCCGGCGTCGCAGACGCCGCTCTCGGCGATCGCGCTGGCCGACATGTTGCTCGACGAGTGTGAGCTGCCGGCCGGCTACCTGTCGGTGGTCACGGGCAGCGGCGCGATCGTCGGGAACGCCATCGTCGAGCACCGCGACGTCGCGTACATCACGTTCACCGGCTCTCCACCGGTCGGCTGGGACATCCGCGCCAAAGCGCCGCGCAAGCGCGTGGGACTGGAGCTGGGTAACAACGCGCCGGTCATCATCGAGCCTGACGGCGACTACGCCACGGCGGCCAAGAAGATCTCCGTGGCCGGATTCAGTCACGCGGGCCAGTCGTGCATCTCCACCCAGCGCGTCTACGTGCACGATTCGGTGATCGACGACTTCCTCACCGCGTTGGTGCCGCTCATCGAGGCGTTGCGCGTGGGCGACCCACTCGACGAAGACACCGACGTCTCCGCGCTGATCTCTACCGGTGAACGCGACCGGGTAGTCGAATGGATCGCGGAAGCGACGTCCGACGGCGCGAAAGTCGTTACCGGCGGCGAGCTGCGCGATGGTGTCCTCGTACCCACGGTGCTCACCAATGTGACGCCCGACATGAAAGTGTGCGCGCTCGAGGTGTTCGGCCCGGTCATCGTGGTGCAGCGGTACACCGAGGTCGACGACGCGCTCCAGCTCGCCAACGACACCCGCTACGGGCTGCAGGCGGCGATCTTCACCAGCGACCTGTCGACGGCGCTGCGGGCCGCGCGCGAGCTCGACTTCGGTGGCGTGCTCGTCAACGAAGTGCCCACCTACCGCGCCGATCAGATGCCGTACGGAGGCCTCCGAGATTCCGGCAATACTCGCGAGGGGCCGCGGTACGCGATCCAGGAGATGACCGAATCACGGCTCGTCATTCTGGACGGCTGAGCGGCGGTCGGCGAGTAAAGGTCGGGATGGACACTCTCAATAATGCCATCGCCAAGCTGAAGCCCAAGTGGCGTGGGCGCCTCCACGAGCTCGGGTTCTACGCGTCGATTCCGGCGGGCATCGTGCTCATCGGGGTTGCGCGCAATACGACCGCGAGGGTCGGCGCGGCGATCTTCGCCGTGACTCTCACGTTGCTCTACGGCACCAGCGCGGCGTACCACCGCGTCAAATGGACACCACGCGCCCAGCGCCTGATGAAGCACCTCGATCACTCCATGATCTTCGTGCTCATCGCCGGGAGCTACACCCCGTTGTGTCTCCTCGCGCTGCGACCGGCGTGGGGCATCACCATCCTCGCGATTGCCTGGGTGATCGCGACCGTCGGCATCGTGCTCACGATCACGATGCTCGATCGCCTGCACAAGACCGGGATGGTCATGTATCTCGGTCTCGGGTGGCTCGCGGTCATCGCGGCGCCGCAGTTCTTCCACGTGCTGTCGGCAACCGAGCTCATCCTGTTGATCGCAGGCGGTGTGCTGTACACCGTCGGCGCGGTGCTGCTGACCACGAACTGGCCCGATCCGAACCCGGCCGTGTTCGGCTATCACGAGGTCTGGCATTCGTTCGTGATCGCCGCGGGTGGGTGTCACTTCGCGGCCGTGCTGCTCCTTGTGCGAGGGTAGAGCGGATGGGTCTTCTCGAGGGCAAGGTCGCGCTCGTGACGGGTGGCGCCTCGGGCATCGGCCGCGCCGCGGTCGAGCGCTTCGCGGCCGAAGGTGCGCGCGTCTGTGTCGTTGACCTGACCGAGGACGCGGGGCGCACAGTCGCGCAAGCCGTCGACGGGAGCTTTCACCAAGCCGACGTCGGCGACGCTGAACAAGTCGACGCCGCGTTCGCCACGTGCGAACGCGAGCTCGGCGGCGTCGACGTCGCGTTCCTCAATGCCGGCATCGCGCTGGGCCAAGCGAGTCTCGAAGACCTCACCGACAACGAGTATCGGCGAATCATGCGGGTCAACGTCGACGGCGTCGTCTTCGGTGCGCGCGCCGCGGTGCGGGCGATGGGGCGTCGGGGTGGCGGCGCGATCGTTGCCACCGCGTCGCTGGCGGGGCTAATCCCGTTCCCGCCCGATCCCGTGTACGTGCTCACCAAGCATGCGGTCGTCGGCTTCATCCGTTCGATCGCGCCAACGCTTCGCGAGCGCAATATCACGGCCAACACCGTCAACCCGGGCATGACCGACACGAATATCCTGACTGCCGAAGCGAAGGCGTCGTTCGACCGGGTCGGTTTTCCCTTGATCGCGCCCGAGCAGATAGCGGACGCGGTGGTGCAGCTCGCAAGTTCGGGACGCACGGGCGAGTGCTGGGTGTGCCAGCCCGGGCGTGAGCACATCGCCTATGAGTTCCGCTCCGTGCCGGGACCGCGCGCCGCCGGTGCCGTCGGGGCACGCCCGCCTGACATCACCGGCATGGGGCAAACGGATCGTTCGGGATCGAGCTGAGCCCCTATCCTCGTGGGTGATTCCCGGGAGGACGCGTGGACACCGACTCGACGGCGGCCGCATCTGCGAACGAGATCGTGCAACCCGAGGTGGTCGATGCCGCCTCGGGGCGAACCGGCGATGGCGCGACCAACGGCGACAAGCTCAGCGAGCAGGTCACCCGGCCGACCAAGCTGATCCGCATCGCGTCGATGCTGCGCACGATGCTCGACGAGGTGCGGCGGGCCCCGCTCGACGACGCCGGTCGCCGGGCTCTGCGCGAGATCCACGAGAAGTCGATCCACGAGCTCGAGGAAGTGTTGTCGCCTGACCTGCGCCGCGAGCTCGAAGACGTCTCACTCCCGTTCAGCGAGGAGACGCCGAGCGAGTCGGAGCTCCGCATCGCCCAGGCCCAGTTGGTCGGTTGGCTCGAGGGTCTGTTCCACGGCATCCAGGCAACGCTGTTCACCCAGCAGGCGATGACACAGTCGCAGCTCGAGCAGATGCGCCAGCAGCGCTCGCTCGAGATGGGCGGTGGCGGCGGTCCTGGTCCTCAGGGCCCGGCGCCGAGCGGCCGCGGATACCTGTAAGCGGGCTCGGATGTCGACCACAGAGCTTTCCAGTGAGGGATGGACACCAGCGGGCTGGCGCAAGCGCGCTGCCGCGCAGCAACCGGAATGGCCTGACCCGGCCGCGCTCGACGACACGATCGCGGAGTTGCGCCGACTGCCGCCGCTCGTGTTCGCGGGTGAGGCGCGCGACCTCACCGAGTCGCTCGCTGCCGTGCAGCGCGGCGACGGTTTTCTGCTGCAAGCGGGTGACTGCGCCGAGTCGTTCGAGGCGTTCTCGGCCGACTTGATTCGCGACAAGCTGAAGATCATTCTGCAGATGTCGGTAGTGCTCACTTACAGCACGGGTGTGCCGACGGTGAAGCTCGGGCGAATCGCCGGACAGTTCGCGAAGCCACGTTCGTCGGCCACGGAGACCCGCGACGGCAAGGAGCTTCCCTCGTTCCGCGGCGACCTCGTCAACGACTTCGCGTTCGATCGTGAGGCTCGACAACCCGATCCGCGCCGGCTGCTGCACGGCTACAACCAGGCTGCGTCCACGCTGAATCTGCTACGGGCGTTCACCAAGGGCGGGTACGCCGACCTCAATCGGGTGCACGCCTGGAATCAAGAGTTCGTCGCGAGCAGCAGTGAAGGCAAGCGCTACGAGTCGGTCGCCGAGGAGATCCAGCGGGCGATGCGGTTCATGGCGGCGTGCGGCATCGACCTCGAGGCCGAATTGCAGCTCCACCAAGTCGACTTCTACACCGCGCATGAGGCCTTGATCCTGGGCTACGAGGAGGCGCTCACCCGCCAGGACAGTCTCACCAACGACTGGTACGACTGCTCCGCGCACCTGCTGTGGATCGGCGAGCGCACCCGTCAGCTCGATGGCGCGCACGTCGAGTTCTTCGCGGGCGTGCAGAATCCGCTCGGGGTGAAGCTCGGTCCGTCGGCGACGGTCGACGAGACGCTCGCGCTGTGTGAGCGGCTCAACCCCGCCCGCCGGCCGGGCCGGCTCACGCTCTACTCGCGCATGGGCGCCGAGAAGGTCGCCGACGCGTTGCCGCCACTGCTGCGTGCGATCAAGCTTGCCGGGCACCCTGTCGTGTGGGCGTGCGACCCGATGCACGGGAACACGTACACCCATGCCAGCGGTTATAAGACGCGGCACTTCGACGACATCATGCGAGAGCTGCGCGGCTTTTTTTCCGCTTGCGAGACCGCCGACGTGTGGCCCGGGGGTGTGCACGTCGAGCTCACCGGGGAAGACGTGACCGAATGCCTCGGCGGCACCGAGGAGGTGCTCGGCGAGCAGCTCGAGCAGCGCTATGAGACGATGTGCGACCCTCGGCTCAATGCTCGCCAGTCGCTCGATCTCGCGTTCCAGGTCGCCGAACTGCTGCGCAAGTAGTTCGCACAAGTGGCAGAGGAGGAGGCAGAGGCAATGGCCGCTCCCGAGGCCGGTTTTCAAGAGCTCGGACCCAACTCCGGGCTCGTCGAGGAGATGTACCGCCAGTTCGTAGAGAACCCGGAGTCGGTCGCGGAGAGCTGGCGCGAATTTTTCGCTGATTACGTGCCGCGCGGCCACACCGCACCCAGCGACGACAACCGCGAACGGACGACGACCGGCGCTCGCGCTGCCGCGCCGTCCCCCGCACCCGCCGCACCCACACCGGCACGGCCCGCGCCGGCACCGAAGCTCGGGGTCCCGATTCCCGGCGAGCCGGCGCCACTCGCGCCGACGGTCGCGGCGCACGAAACCGCGCCGCCACTCGTGCTCGACGGCGAGGAGCCCAAGCCGCTACGGGGTGCAGCGGCTCGCATCGTCGAGAACATGGAGGCGAGCCTCGGCGTGCCCACCGCCACTTCGGTGCGCACGGTGCCGGCGAAGTTGCTCGAGGTCAACCGCCAGATCCTCAATAACCACCTCGCCCGCGTCGGCGGCGGCAAGGTGAGCTTCACCCACCTGATCGCGTTCGCAATCGTGAAAGCGATCGCCAGGATGCCCGCCATGAACTCCGGGTTTGGTGTCGTCGACGGCAAGCCCGTCGTCGTGCGCCACAACCATGTCAATCTCGGCCTCGCCGTCGACGTGGAGAAGTCCGATGGCTCGCGCTCGCTCATGGTGCCCAACATCAAGCACGCCGACGAGTTCGACTTCGCGGCGTTCTTCGCCGCCTATGAGGAACTGATCCGCAAGGTGCGCTCGGGCACGGTCGAGGTCGACGACTTCGCGGGCACGACGGCAAGCATCACCAATCCGGGGATGATCGGCACGGTGAGCTCGGTGCCGCGGTTGATGCCGGGGCAGGGCTTCATCGTGGGCGTCGGCTCGATCGGCTTTCCCGCCGAATACGAGGGCGCGGACGCGCACGTGCTGGCGCAGCTGGGCGTGAGCAAGGTGATCACGCTCACGAGCACGTACGACCACCGGGTGATCCAGGGGGCGGAGAGCGGCGAGTTCCTGCGCTGGGCGCACCAGCTCCTGCTGGGCGCCGAGGGTTTTTACGACGAGATCTTCCAGAGTCTGGGGGTGCCGTACGAGCCGGCACGCTGGAGCGTCGACGAGAGCTCGGTAGCCGACAGTGAGTCCGCGCACGAGAAGGTCGTCCACGTCCACCAGCTCATCAACATGTACCGCGTGCGTGGCCACTTGATCGCCAACCTCGACCCGCTCGGCCGTCGGGAGCCGCACACGCATCCCGAGCTCGACATCAACCACTACGGCCTCACCATCTGGGACCTCGACCGCGAGTTCCCGGTCGGCAGCCTCGCCGCCGGCACGGCCGAACGTCCGACGATGAAGCTGCGCGACATCTTGGGCGTGTTGCGCAACGCGTACGCCCGCGCCGTGGGCGTCGAGTTCATGCACATCCAGGAGCCCGACCAGAAGGCGTGGATCCAGGAACATGTCGAAGGCGGCAACCGCGACCTCACCGACGATGAGAAGCGCCGCATCCTCGAGCGGCTCAATGCAGCCGAGGCGTTCGAACGGTTCCTGCACACGAAGTACCTCGGTCACAAACGCTTCAGCCTCGAAGGCGCGGAAAGTCTGATCCCCATGCTCGACGCGCTGTTGAGCGCAGCGGCCGACAAGGGCATGGCCGAGGCCGTCCTGGGCATGGCCCACCGCGGCCGGCTCAACGTCCTCGCGACCACCATCGGGAAGTCGTACGGCCAGATCTTCCGCGAGTTCGAAGGCGAGCTTGATCCGCTGTCGTCGCAGGGCTCGGGGGACGTGAAGTATCACCTCGGCGCGACCGGCACTCACGTCGCCGCGTCGGGCGCGCGGCTCGCGCTCACGCTGGCGTCGAATCCGAGCCACCTCGAAGCGGTCGATCCCGTGGTCGAGGGAATGGTGCGCGCCAAGGAGGACACCACCGGCGGCGCGGCGCGCACCAGCGTGCTGCCGGTCCTCGTTCACGGCGACGCGGCGTTCGCCGGCCAGGGCGTCGTCGCCGAGACGCTGAATCTCTCGGAGGTCGAGGGTTACGACGTCGGCGGCACCGTGCACATCGTGGTCAACAATCAGCTCGGCTTCACGACGAGTCCCGAGCAAGGCCGCTCGAGTGTGTACGCGACCGATGTCGCGAAAATGGTGCAGGCACCGATCTTCCACGTCAACGGCGACGATCCCGAGGCGTGCGTGCGGGTGACCCGACTCGCGTTCGCGTTCCGCCAGGCGTTCCGCAAAGACGTCGTCGTCGACATGGTGTGTTACCGCCGCTACGGCCACAATGAAGGGGACGAGCCTGCGTTCACCCAGCCCCGCATGTACGCGCTGATCAACGCGCATCGATCCGTCCGCAAGCTCTACACCGAGCAGCTTGTCAACCGTGGCGACCTCACGATCAACGAGGCCGAGGCGGCGCTCGACGACTTCAAGGCCCGGCTCGAGCGCGCGTTCGACGAGACTCACGAGAGCGGGCCGCCCAGCTCGGTGGAGTCGGAAGTCGCGGACCTCGAGCCCGGACAGACGATGCCGGTCGCGTCGCCGGCGACGGAGCGACGACGAGTTGATCGGGCGACGCTCGCCCGCGTGGTCGAGGGGCTCACCGCATGGCCCGACGATCTGCGCGTCAACCCGAAGCTCGAACGTCTGCTCGGCGCGCACCACGTCGCTTTCGACAACAACGAAATCGATTGGGCGCTCGGCGAGGCACTGGCGTTCGGCTCACTCGTGCTCGAGGGCACGCCGGTGCGCGTGGCGGGTCAAGACACGCGGCGCGGCACGTTCAGCCAGCGTCACGGCGTGCTCATCGACAGCGTCAGCGAGCGCGAGTACGTGCCGCTGGCGCATATTGCTGCCGACCAGGCGCCGTTCATGCTGTATGACACGGTGCTCTCCGAGTACGCGGCACTCGGGTTCGAGTACGGCTACTCGGTCGCCGAGCCCGCGGCAATGGTGTGCTGGGAGGCGCAGTTCGGTGACTTCATGAACGGCGGCCAGATCATCATCGATCAGTTCATCGTGGCGGCGGAAGACAAGTGGGGTCAGGCGAGCTCGCTCTCGCTGTTGTTGCCCCATGGCTTCGAGGGTCAGGGCCCCGACCACTCGAGCGCTCGCATCGAGCGGTTCCTCGCGCTGTGCGCCGAAGACAACCTGCGGGTCGTGTACCCGTCCACGAGCGCGCAGTACTTCCACGCGCTTCGCCGTCAGGCGCTCGACCCGCGCCGCGTGCCGATGATCTGTTTCACGCCGAAGCGCTATCTCCGCATGGCGCACACGAAGTCGCCGGTCGAGGCGTTCACCGACGACGGGTTCCACGCCACGCTCGACGACCGGGCCGCGTCGGACATCGACACCGCGTCAGTGCGGCGGGTGCTGCTGTGCACCGGCAAGATCGGACACGAGCTAATGGACCGGCGCGACAAGGATGGGGCGCCGGTCGCCGTCGTACGCGTCGAGGAGCTGTACCCCTGGCCCCACGACGAGCTACTCGCCCGCCTCGATCGCTACCCCAACGCGACGCAGGTGTGGTGGGTGCAAGAAGAGCCCGAAAACATGGGCGCGTGGAACTACGCGCACGGCAAGCTGCACCGCGTCCTCCGCGACCGCGCCGAGCTCCGCCACGTCGCGCGTAAGGCGAGCGCGAGCCCGGCGAGCGGGAGCCAGACGATTCACGAACGCGAGCAGGACACCCTCCTCGCAGCAGCCCTCGCCGACCTCTGACCGCCGCCACCTTTCTCCACGTTCTCGTTAATGATTCTCTGACGGCTGCGGCGACCACCGCGCCTCCGTTGCGAAGGTCGACGGCCGTGACCGTCATCGTCGTCCAGCCGAGGACAGCATGCGGTTGCGGCGCTCGCTGTTGAGCACCAGTGCGCGCCTTCCGGAATGGTGGGTGAAGCTGTCGTACTCGAGAGCCAGTTTCGCCACGGGATACGCGGCATCGACCCGGGCTGCGAAGTGGCTGCCGACGCGGATCTCGTGCTGGAGCAGCGGGTCGGCCAAACCGTGCCGACGGAGAAGCTGCACGAGCCGCGTCTCCATCTCGCTTTCGGGCACCGCGTTTCGACCCTCGCGTGCATCGAGCACCGAGCGGAGCGTTCGCACGCCTCGCCTTCCGCGACGACTGAGCCGTCGTAAGACTTCGCGGACGGACGCGTCAGTCACGAGCCCGCGACGTTCCGCGGCGTCCACGGCCATCTCGACCACAGTGTGATGGCAGGTTGCACCGAGGTCGAGCAGTGTGCGCTCCGGCGTCGTGACCGGGATGCCGTCAACGAGCGTCATGTCGATGCGTTCGAGCTCAGTGGACTCGTGAACGACCAGACCGTCGTGCTGCGCGCGCTTCCACCGGGGGCAAATGATCTCTGCGGTATCACGCCGAGCGCCGGCGAGATTCCACAATGCGGCCGCGGAGCGATGTGAGGCGGCGGCGCGAAAACCGCCGGCCCAGCACGCGGCGATCAAGTTGCCTCTCCATGTCGGCGGCGCCCCCGCCATCCGGTACACGCCGTGGTACAGGACGACCCATTCCCCGGTGTTGCGGCGGTGCCGGATTTCCTCCTCCGTCAGGCGCGCCCCGGCGGCGTGCGTGTGCGTAAACACGCCGTGGTGCTCATCGGCAATGGCGGCAACGACCGGATCACCCGTTCGGGACATGCCGCTGATTCGAGCACGCCGGTATGACACAAAGGGCGGCGCCGTCAGGTGCCGAAGGTGCGCATGATCGTGTCGACGATCGTGTCGGCAAGGGTGTTGTCGATGGGGCCGCCGCTAATGAGGTGACGGTAGAAGACGGGCGCGGCAACGAGATCGGCGACCACTTCCGGATCGGTGTCTGCTCGCAGCTCGCCACGTTCCATGCCTCGCCGAACGATCGCAGCAGTACCGGCGCGGCGCGACGCGATGAACTCGCGGTGCGCACGCGCGAGCTCGGGATTGCGGATCGTCTCCGCCACCATCATCGGAGTCGCCTTGCCCACCACGGTGGTGGTCACGAGGCGGATGAGATTGCCCGCCAGCATTCGCAAGTCGTCGCCAACGTTGCCCGTATCAGGCGGTGCCGCGACCTGCGCGGTGATGCAGAGCGCGGCCGCCATCACGAGATCGACTTTCGACGGATAGCGCCGGTAGATGGTGGCCTTACTCACGCCGGCTCGTGCGGCGACACCTTCGACGGTCAGGCCGTCGAAGCCGTGCTCGGCGAAGAGGTCGAGTGTCGCCGCGATGATCGACTCGTCGGCTTCGACGCTGCGCGGCCGTCCCGGCGGCCGGCACGCTGTGGCATCTTGCTCGACCGCGGCCATTTAACGCTCGATCGGCGCGAGCGAAGCCGACTCATCGACGGCCGGCGCGTGGGTGGTTGCCGCACCCGCGTAGACCGCAGCCTGCGCCTCGAGGTCTTCGCTTCGGGCGTGGGCCGGCAGCCAGACGAACGCCACGATCGCGCCGAGGAGCGCGGCGCCGGCGCCGACGAGCACGCCCACGTGCAATCCGTCAACGAACGCCGAACGTGCGGTCGCGGTGAGCGCATCAGCGATCCGCGCGGCACCGGGAATCTTCGATCCCGCAATGCGGTACGACACCTGGAGCGCACCGCCGAGCGAGTTCTTGGCCGCGTCCTTCGCGGCGCGCGGAGCAGGCTGACCGGCGAGGAAATCACTGATCTTCGATCCGTACGTCGATGACAACGCGCTGCCGATGATCGCCACGCCGAGCGCGCCGCCCACTTGACGGGTCGTGTCGTTCACGGCCGAGCCCACCCCTGCTTTGCCGAGCGGCAACGAGCCCATGATCGAGTCGGTCGCCGGCGCCATCGTCAACGCCATCCCCGTGCCCATGATGACCAGGCGCCAGAAGATGTCGAGGTAGCTGCTCGCTTCGTTGAGCGCCGTCATGGACACCAGGCCGATGGCAACGAGTACGAGCCCGAACGTGACGATGGCCTTGGCTCCGAAGCTGTGGACGAGCCGCGCGCTCACCGGGCCTCCGACCATCATCGTGGCCGCCCACGGAAGGAGCCGGACCCCGGTCTCCAGCGGCGAATATCCGAGGACGAACTGGAAGTACTGCGTGAGCAGGAACGTCGACCCGAACATGGCGAAGAACACCAGCGTGATACCGCTGCTCGCCGCGGTGAAGCGCGGGTTCTTGAAGAACTGAACGTCGAGCATCGGGTGCGAACTGTGACGCTCCCACAACACGAACGCGAGCAACAGTGCCGCGCCGATTGCGAACGCGGTGACGGTCGTCGAATTGCTCCACCCGTTCTGCGGCGCCTCGATGATCCCGTACAGCAGCGCGCTGAGTCCCGCGATCGACAGCAGCGCGCCGGGTGGATCAAGTCGCGACGCTGCCGGGTCTTTCGACGTCGGAACCAAAACGACGCCGGCGAGCAGGCCGATCGCGACGATCGGCAGGTTCACCATGAAGATCGAGCCCCAGTAGAAGTGCTCGAGCAGGAAACCACCGGTGAGCGGGCCGAGCGCCACCGCGATACCCGCGGTGCCGGCCCACACGCCGATCGCCTTCCCGCGCTCCGGCGCGGGAAAGACGTTGGTGATGATCGAGAGGGTCGCCGGCATGATGAACGCGCCGCCGATGCCCATGAACGCACGGGTTGCGATGAGCTGGTCGGGTGTCGACGCGAGTGCCGACGCAAGTGAGCCGAGGCCGAAGAGGACGAGGCCCACTTGCAGCGCGCCGCGTCGACCGAAGCGGTCGCCCAAGCTGCCCGCCGTGAGCAGGAGCCCCGCGAACACGAGCACGTACGAGTCGACCATCCACTGGAGCTGGCTGTTGGTTGCGTGCAGCTCGCGGACGATCGTGGGGATGGCGACGTTGAGGATCGTGTTGTCGAGGACGATCACGAGGAGGCTGAAGCACAGCACCGCGAGGATCCACCAGCGGCGCTCGTACGCCCGTTCCTGTGTGTGCATTGGCCGGTCCTTCCCGGGAGGCGTTCCGGTCAGTCCTACCACCGGCGGTTCAGAAACGCAACCGTTTCGTATCGAAACGTGACCGGGGCCACCCGGACGGTGCCACGACCGGGGTCAGCGCTCGGCCCGGCCCGTGCGCCACGCACGCCATCCGATCAGGCCGATGGCCACGCCGAAGCCGATCGAGATGGCGGCGAGAAGGTAATGGACGACTTTGAACCCGAGCGACGTGTCCTGTCCGCTCATGATCACGACGCGGCTTATCCAGACGTACAGGCTCCAAGCTCCGGCGGCGATCAACACCCAGGCGCTCCGTCGAGTCATGCACGGACGGTAACAACATCGCTTCTAACCTCACGAACGGGAACTCGGCGAGGAGGCAGGAATGTCACGTCTGCTGGAGGCATTGGGCCGCGGCGCGGCAAAGCACAAGTGGCTCGTGCTCGGCACCTGGGTGTTGCTCGCCCTCCTGGTCTTCGGCGCCGCGAAGGCGGCCGACGGAAAGACCGTCGACAAGTTCACGATCCCCGGCGCCGAGTCACAGCATGCGCTCGAGCTCCTGCAAAAAGACTTCCCGGCGCGCGCCGGCGCGCAAGGCACCGTCGTGTACCACGCGCGCACGGGAACAGTGAGCGACGCGGCAAACACGGCGGCGATCAACGCCTCCGTCGCGAACATGAAGAAGGTTCCACACGTCAGCAGTGTGGGGAACGGGCCGGGCGGAACGATCACCGCCTCGAAGAACGATCCCAGCATCGCGTTCTCGACCCTGCAATACGACGTGCAGGCCACCGGAGTCCCGACCAACCAGCTGTCCGTCCTCGAGCGCGCGAACACCCCGGCGCGCCAGGCCGGGCTCGACGTGGAGTACGGCGGCCCGGTCATCGACTACGTAAACCAACCACCGGCCGGGAACAGCGACAAGATCGGCCTGCTCGTCTCGATCGTCATTCTGCTGATCGCATTCGGCTCTGTGATCGCGATGGGCCTGCCGATCGGCACCGCGATCTTCGGTCTCGCTGTCGGCCTCGCCAGCATCTCCGTGCTCGCGTCGTTCACCGACGTCGGCACGGTCGCGCCCACACTCGGCGCCATGATCGGCCTCGGCGTCGGCATCGACTACTCGCTGTTCATCGTCACGCGACATCGGGAGAATGTCGCCAACGGCATGGGCATCATCGAGTCGTCGGGACACGCCATCGCGACGGCCGGCCAAGCCGTGCTGTTCGCCGGGTCGATCGTCGTGGTCGCGCTCTGCGGACTGCTGCTCGCCGGCATCCCGTACGCGGCGACGCTCGGCTTCAGCGCCGCCATCGTCGTTGCCATCATGATCCTGGCCGCACTCACGTTGCTGCCCGCGCTCATTGGAATCGCGGGACACAGCATCGACAGGTTGCGCGTGCCCGGGCTGCACCCGTCCACCGGCAGGGAAGGCAACGAAACCGCCGGCCAAGCCCACAAGGCACGCGGGTTTGCGCGGTGGGCCCACTTCGTTGGTCGCCACCCGTGGGCATTTGCCGTCGCCTGCTTCGTCGTGATGATCACGATCACCGCCCCAGTGGCCAGCATGCGCCTGGGTCAGACCGACGACGGCACCGCGCCTGCGAACAGCACCCAGCGCAAGGCTTTCGACCTGCTCGCACGCGGCTTCGGCCCGGGCATCAACGGACCGCTCCTGCTCGCAGTCTCGCTGCCGGATCAGGCATCCGCCGTCGTGCTCGATCGCCTCGCGCAGTCGCTGCCGAAGACGACGGGCGTCGCCGTTCCGGGCGTGCTCCCGGCGAACAAGAACGCCGCGGGCGACGCGGCGATCATCGCCGTGATCCCGAACTCGTCGCCCGATGCCGTCACCACCGCTGAGCTCGTCGGCCGCATCCGCAACGACGTGATCCCACCCGCGGTGAAAGGCACGAACGCGCAAGTGTTCCTGGGCGGCCAGACCGCGGCCTATATCGACCTCGGAAACCGGATCAGCAAACGGCTGCCCTACCTCATCGCCGCCGTCGTCGCGCTCTCGTTCCTCGTGCTGATGATGGCGTTCCGTTCGTTGATCGTCCCGCTCACCGCGGCAGTGATGAACCTGCTCTCCGTCGGCGCGGCCTACGGCGTTGTGGTCGCGGTCTTCCAATGGGGCTGGGGCAAGGACCTGATTGGCTTGGAAACGACCATCCCCATCGTGTCGGTCGTGCCGATGATGATGTTCGCGATCCTCTTCGGCCTCTCGATGGACTATCAGGTGTTCCTGCTCACTCGCATCCGAGAGGACTACGCGCGCACCGGCGACCCGCACACGAGTGTGGTCACGGGTCTCGCGAACACCGCGCGCGTCATCACGTCGGCGGCGCTGATCATGATCAGCGTCTTCCTCAGCTTCGTCGGCAACCCGCAGCCGACGGTGAAGATGTTCGGCATCGGACTCGCCAGCGCGGTGTTCATCGACGCCACCATCGTGCGCATGATCTTCGTTCCGGCCGTGATGGAGATCCTCGGCAAGTGGAACTGGTGGCTGCCGCACGGGATGGAACGCGTGCTGCCACACATCGACATCGAAGGATCCTCGAAACCGGTGGTGCCGGCAGCGGCGGGTCGCTGAACGGGCGCCGCGCCGCGCTGCGCCGCGCGAGTTACGACGCGGCAGCGATCGCGTCGAGGGCGCGCTGCACCGCGGCGTCGGAGGCGGGCATCAGCGGCAGCCGCACGTCGGGGGTGGGGATACGGCCCTGCGCGTGCAGCACAGCTTTGAACACGGCCGGGTTGGGTTCGGCGAACAACGCCTCGACGACCGGCAGAAGCGCTTCGGAATGCGCGCGTCCGTCGTCGAGCTTGCCCGCCAGGCCGCACTCCGTCATCGCGACGAAACGCTCGGTGCAGACGTGCGCCGACGCGCACATTGCCCCGGTCCCACCCATCAGCACCAGCGGATAGAGGAACGGGTCTTCACCGCCGAGCACCGCGAAGCCGTCGGGCACACCGGCGAGAAGTTGCAGCGTGTCGAGATCGAGGCCCACCGCGGACTGCTTGATCCCCACGACGTTGGGGTCGGACGCAAGCTCGATCACGCCGGCAGCGCTCAGGTTGCGGCCGGTGCGTATGGCGATGTTGTACAAGACGACGGGAACAGGGCTCGCCGCGGCGACGGCCCGGAAGTGGGCGATGATCCCGGCTTCCGATGGACGCACGTAGTACGGCACCACGATGAGCGTGGCCGTAATGCCCGCATTGCCGCGCAGCGCTTCGACCGCGGCGACCGTCGTGCGAGTATTGTTGGTGCCCGCACCGACGATCAGTTGCGCGCCCCGCTCCACACACGCCCGCGAGCATGCGTCGATGATCGCGTGCCGCTCGTCGGCGTCGACTGCTGTCGATTCGCCAGTGGTGCCGAGGGCGACGATCCCCGCGGCGCCCGCATCGAGGTACTCGTGACACAGACGCTCGATTGCCTCGAGCGCGACGGCACCGTCGGCGGCGAACGGCGTGATGAGCGGGATGTACACGCCTCGCAGCGTCGGTGCATTCGCCATGACCGAAGGCTACCCGCGGGGCTCGCCCGCGCCCGGGGTGATCTTGCAGTGCCGCAGTAGCCTGCGCCCGTGTCGGAGCCGTGGCGATCGATCCTCACGCTGGCCGCCGGGTTCGTGACGGGCGTGCTCTCGGGGATGTTCGGCGTCGGCGGCGCGGTCGTGTCGACGCCGGCGATCCGTGCGCTCGGGGCCACGCCGTTCGAGGCGATCGGATCCACGCTCCCGTCCGTCTTCCCGTCGGCGTTCAGCGGCGCGCTGCGCTACCAGCGCGAGGGGCTCATTGCCTGGCGCGTCGCCGTGTGGACGTCACTCGCCGGCAGTTCGGCGGCGTGCGGCGGCGCCCTGCTCTCCGGCGCCGTTCCCGGCAACGGTCACTGGCTGATGATCGCGACTGCCGCGCTCGTCGGGTTCACGGCGTACCGGATGGGACGGCCCGCGGCCCGACCGTCGTCCGGAGCGCCGACCCAATTGCCTCCCCTGGATCCCGTCGGCGACCTCGTCGAGCCGGTGGCCGACCTCGCGGCGCACGCGCGTGTGCTCGCGCCGGAGCATGCGGCTCGCCAAGACGAGTGGTGGCGACTCGGCATCATCGGCCTGGCAGCCGGTGGGCTCAGTGGCCTTCTTGGCATCGGCGGCGGCGTGCTCATGGTGCCCGCGTTCATCACGTGGGTGCGCATGTCGATCAAGGAGGCCATCGGCACGTCACTCGTCTGTGTCGGCGCCCTCGCCGTGCCCGCCACGCTCACGCACGCCGCGCTCGGTCATATCAACTGGACGTTCGCGCTCGAGCTGTCGGTCACGGTGATTCCGGGCGCGCAGCTGGGTTCGCTGCTCGCCATCCGAGCGAGCGACCGCGCCCTCCGACTCACTGTCGCGATCGTGCTGGGCGCGCTGGCGATCGGCTACGCGGCCGGCGAGATCGTGGCGCTGACTAGCCGCTGAGCTCGCGCGCGCGCGTGAGCACCGCATCGAGCATCGTCTCGGTCAGTTTGCCGGTGAACGTGTTCTGCTGGCTCGGGTGGAAGCACGCGATGATGGTCGCCCGCGATGTGGGCACCTCGACCCCGTGGCCGAAGCGCGGCCGAGGAACGGGCAGTACCACTCCGGAGCCGGACAAGAGCTGGCAGATCGCCTGGTACGCGAATGCGCCGAGCACGACGACGACCCGCACGCGATCCAGCAGCTCCAGCTCGCGCCCGAGGTAGGGAAGACAGCGATCGCGCTCCTCTGGTGTCGGCTTGTTGTGCGGCGGCGCGCACCGCACCGCCGCGGCGACGTACGCATCGTGCAGTCGCAAGCCGTCGTCGATCGAAACCGACGTCGGTTGATTCGCATAGCCGGCGCGGTGGAGCGCAGCGAAAAGCCAGTCGCCCGAGCGATCGCCGGTGAAGACCCGTCCCGTGCGATTCCCGCCGTGCGCGGCCGGGGCCAGACCCGCGATGAGGAGCCGCGCGCCCGGGTCACCGAACCCGGGGACCGGCCGGCCCCAGTACTCGTCATCACGGAACGCCGCCCGCTTCTCATCGGCAACGAGCTCACGCCAGGCGACCAGGCGGGGACACGCCCGGCATCGGATGATCTCCTCGCTGAGACGCGCGAGCGCGCGCGGTGACGGCACGGCGGCATCGTAGGGCGCCACCAGTAGCCTCCTGCCATGCGCGTGCTCCTCATCGTCAACACCACCGCGTCCGCGGTGACCGCCCGCCGCCGGGTACGAATCCAGCGCGCGCTCAGCGCCGACCACCGCCTCGAGTTGGCCGAGACTTCGCGACGCGGCCACGCCGCCCGGCTTGCGCGCGGCGCCGCATACGACGGCGTCGACGTCGTGGCCGTGCTCGCAGGCGACGGCACCCTCAACGAAGCCGCCGACGGCCTCACTGGCACGCGCACTGCGCTCGCGGCGCTGCCGGGCGGTTCGACGAATGTGTTCGCACGCACAATCGGCATCTCCGCCGACCCCGTCGAGGCCACCAACCAGCTCGTGCACTCGCTCGAACGGCGGTCGTTCCTCCGCATCGGCATCGGCGTCGCCAACGGGCGGCGTTTCCTGTTCCACCTCGGCGCCGGCTTCGACGCCGAGGTCATCCACCAGGTCGAGCGCCGATCCACGTTCAAGCCCTACATCGCCCACCCGCTGTTCGTCTTCTCCGCCTTCAACACGTGGTTTCGTCATTACGACCGCTCGATCAGATTCGAGATCAAGGCCGACGGCGACGACTTGGGCACCGGTGCCTACGTCGTCGTCAGCAACACCAGCCCCTACACGTACCTCGGGTCGCGACCCGTTGTCGTCAACCCGCACGCCGGACTCGACCGCGCGCTCGCGATCACGATGTTCCGCGACTTGTCGTTCGGCGCACTCATTCCCGCTACCGCCTCGGCACTCGGGCGGGCGCAGCTGATCCAGCACCACCCTCGGATCGAACTGCGCAGCGACGTCACCCGCCTCACGATCGCGGGCGACCAGCAGTTCCCATGGCAGGTCGACGGCGACTATCTCGGGCTGGTCAGTCATCTCGACGTGCGTTACGAGCCCGACGCGCTCACGATCGTGCTTCCCTGACAACGCGCGGCGGGTCAATCACTGCCGAGCACACGTCGGGCCACGTCCGGCACATCGGTGACGATGCCGTCGACTCCGACGGCGTCGAGCCGGCGCATCTCGGCCTCGTCGTCGACGGTCCACACGTTGATCATGAGCCCGAGCGCTCGCGCTCGCTCGACGACCGCCGTCGCAGTGGCGCCGACGATCGAGCGCACGTCGGGATGCAACGCATGATGGCCTCGATCATGAACGATCGACAGCGCGTCGAGTGGGTCGAACCCGACCATCGTGAGAAAGCCGGTCTCGATCGACGGGTCGAGCTCGCGCACACGATCGATCGACTGGAGGTTGAACGACGACACCAGCACGTCGTCGCGCCGCGAGCGGGCATCGAGCAATTCGACGAGCGCGTACACCGCGCCCTCGTCGGGATCGTGATCCGGGTCGCCGGGCAGGTTCTTCACTTCGATGTTGACGAGTATCTCCGGGCATGCATCGAGTGCTTCCTCGAGCGTCGACAGCGCCGGCTGTGCCGCCCGAATCGCTTCAAACGAGCGTTCGGCCAGGACGCCGAGCCCGGGCACCTCCGCGTCGTGATGCACCACGAGGATTCCGTCGGCACTGCGATGCACGTCGAGCTCGACTCCGTCCGCACCCAGCGCACGCGCCGCCTGGAACGCTTCGATCGTGTTCTCCGGAGCGACGCGGTTGGCGCCGCGGTGGGCCAGGATGCGAGGCCGAGCACGGAGCGCGGTGTTGTCGGCGCGATGCGGGCCCTGACCGGTCATTGCCGGCGCATGCTAGGCAGCCCCGGTTTCCGGGCGACAGAACCGCAGGTCAAGGCTCTTGCGCGATCGTTCGCGCGGCAAATATCGTCTGAGCGGCGCCTCGAGGGCAGGACCCGGGGAGCTTTGTGAACGTGCGCACGAGCATTCCGCAGGTCGCACGTAGAGAATGCTCGGCCCGGAGGCATCCTCGTGACGCTCACCTGGATTTGCACCCATGATTGGGACGTCGACGCGTGGCGCAACCGTTCCGCGTGTCGCGATTCCGACCCTGAGGTCTTCTTTCCGATCGGCAGCACCGGTCCTGCGCTCGACCAAATCGAGACCGCGCAACGAATTTGCACCGCATGCACGGTGCGCGACGAGTGCCTCGAGTTCTCGCTGGCCACGAATCAAGAGGCCGGGGTCTGGGGCGGCACCACCGAAGAGGAGCGGCGCAAGCTCCGCAAGGCCTGGCTGGCCAAGCAGCGTCGCGCCGAGGCCGTTTAGCCGCTCGTTACAACGCCGCCGGCGGCATCGGCTTCAACGGCACACGCAGGTGCACGCGCGTCCCGTCGTCGTCACGCATCTCGATCGAACCGCCGAGCTCGCCGGTCACGAGCGCGTGCACGATCGACAAGCCGAGGCCCTTTGAGCCTTCGAGCGAGAAGTCGGGTGGCAGGCCGACACCGTCATCGTGCACGTCGACGACCAGCTCATCATCGTCGCGTGCGAGCCGCAGCTGTACGTGTCCGATGGCCTGGCCGTCGCGGACGCGCGGAAAGGCATGGTCGACCGCGTTCTGCATCAGCTCGTTGAGCACGACCGCGAGCGGCGTCGCCAGGTCGCCGGGGAGCTCGCCGGCGTCGCCCTCGACCTCGAATCGCAGTTGACCGTCGGGCGTCGAAACCGTCTCCTCCACCACCCGCACGAGCGGACGCACGATCTCGTCGAACGCGACGACGTCACGCGCGTCGCGCGAGAGCGTCTCGTGCACGATCGCGATCGAGCGGATCCGCCGCTCCGACTCCTCGATCGCCTCCTGCGCCTCCGGCGACTGCAGCCGGCGGCCCTGCAGGCGCAAGAGCGCGGCGATGGTCTGGAGGTTGTTCTTCACCCGGTGATGGATCTCGCGGATCGTCGCGTCCTTCGACAGCAGCATCCGGTCACGCCGGCGGAGATCGGTGACATCGCGCACGAGGATCACAACGCCAACCGACTTGCCCGCTTCGAGGAGTGGAACGGCCCGTAACGCGAGCGAGGTGTCACCCCGCTCGAGCTCCTCGTCGACCGGCAGGCGTACGCGCAGCGCGGCGTCGACCGCATCCTGGTCGAGGCCGACCTCCGCCAGCTGCAGGCCAGAGGTGTACGCGTGGATGCCGAGACGGTGCAGGGAGCTGACCGCGTTGGGGCTGGCGAAGCGGATACGGCCGTCGGCGTCGAGCACGATCACGCCGTCACCCACCCGCGGGGCGTCCTCGTACTCCACCTCGTCACGACCGAACGGGAAGCTTCCCTCGGCAAGCATGCGCGCGAACCGATCGAACACGTCGAGGTAGAAGCGCTCGAGCTCCCCGGGACGCCGCCCCGACGTCGTCGGTGTCTCGCGGGTGACGATGCCGATCAGCGCGCCGCGATGTCGCACCGGTATGCACTGGATGCGGGCCCGTTCCTTCGACGACAGCACCGTGGCGTCACCTTCGATGATGTCGCCCACGCGCCACGCGCGTGTGACCAGCGGCCGCTCCACCTCGTCGACGACGGTGCCCACCATGTCGGTGGGGTACAAGGTCTGGCCCGTGGTGGGCCGCACCTGCGCGAGCACGATGAAGCGATGGCCCTCTTCGCCCGCGATCGGTCCCAGCAGCAGGAGGTCGGAGAAACACAGGTCGGCAAGGGGTTGCCACGACGCCACGAGCCGTTGGACGTGCGCGAGCGCGTCACGCTCGATCGACGTGTGCGTGAGCGCCAGCTCCGGGAGGGTGATCACCGATCAATGGTACCGGCGCGCTCGCACGGCGCCGGCCGTCGTTCATCCCCCGGCGCGCGAGCGCGGGATCGAGGGTTCGGGGGCGCCGAACAGTGCGTCGGCCATGTGGGCGAGGCCGCTGACATCCGCGATATCGATCTCGGAGTTGGGAACCGTCACGATGACTTCGGGAACGCGAGCGAGCTCGGCTCGCAGCTCGGCCTCACGCTTCGTCACGACCGCGAAATTCTGGAACGACTCGCCGATGGTGCGCAGCACCCTGGCCGTGTGCTCCCGATCACTGAGCTCCGGGTTCCCGAGCGCGGCGAGCTGCTCCGCGATCGGCGCCGCGTCGCTGCACAACGTCGCGGCCGCCCGGTCGCCATCGGCGGAGAGCAGATAACGCGGCAACGTCTTGTTGAGCACGAGCGCGCCGAGGTGGTAATCGCGCTTGATCAGCTCGGCACAAAAGAACTCGGCCTCCCGCAACGGGGCGCCTTCGAGCGTCGTGACCACTGCGAACGTCGTGCGTCGATCGTGAAGCAGCCGCTCTACGGCCTCCGCGCGCACGACGAAGCCGGCATACATGGTCTGGAAGTTGAGGAAGAACTCGGCGATGTCCTGGAGGAACTGACTGCCGAGCAAGCGGTCGGCGATTTGGTAGAACGGCCGGCTCGCGAAATTGATCACCCGTGCACCGCGCTTGCCGCCCACGCGGTACGGCATCGTGAGCCAGCGCAGGAGTCGTCCGCCGAAGAAGTCGGCCATCCGCTTCGGTGCGTCGAGGAAATCGATCGCGCTTCGCGTCGGCGGTGTGTCGATGATGATCAAGTCGTACTTGCCGGTCGCATGAATCTCATACAGGCGTTCCATGGCGATGTAGTCGTGGCTCTGCACGAACCGACCGGTGATGTTGTGGTACAGCCGGTTTTCGAGGATGCGGTACGCGGTCTCCTCATTGGGCGCGTGCCGGAGCACGAGATCGTCCCACGACCGTTTGGTGTCGAGCATCGCGGCCCAGAGCTCACCGCGCGGCTCGAGACCCGCGGCCTTCAACGCTTCATCCGGCACTCTGCGTTCGACATTGCCGAAGCCCTCCAAGCCAAGCGCGTTCGCAAGCCGGCGCGCCGGATCGATTGTGAGGACGAGCACCTTGCCGCCGAGACGTGTTGCCGCCGCGAGTGCCGACGACGCCGCGACCGATGTCTTGCCCACGCCGCCGGAACCGCAGAAGATCACGATCTCTTTCGTGGCCAGCAGCGACTCGAGCGAGTGACTCCCGCTCGCCATTCGCCGGTCACCACTCACACGACTGCGCTCGCCGGCCGCGCTCACAAGCCCATCTCCTGTCGGAGCGAGTCGGCGACAATACGGGTGACGCGCAGGCCGTGATCGCGCACGAAGAGGTACGGCAGGTACAGCATCGGAAGATCGACCGACGAACGCAACCGGCTGAGGTGCACCGCGCGGGTACGGCGCAGCGAGACCGCAAGGCGCGCGCCCTCCAGGACCGCCACCGTGCTCGGCCCCACCCGCTCGGTGAGCACCGCCTCGGCCGGCGGCGTGCGCAGAGCCTCGAAGACCTCCTCGTCGTCGCGGGTGAACAACTCGGGCAGGACCCGATTGACCACCAGCGCGCCGAGTGGCACCGACAGCTGCGAGCGCGCCCGTTCGACGAGCTCGATCGTCTCGTTGACGGGCATCTCTTCGGGCGTGGCCACGATGTTGAGCGCCGTGAGCGCAGGATCGGAGAGGATCTCGACCATCCAGTCGGTCTGCTGGCGCACCATGCCCACCGATACGAGATCTTGGATTGCACGCGGCGCGTCGAGCTGCCCGACGATGTGACCGGTTGCGGCCGCGTCGACGATCACGAGATCCCAGTCGGCGCGACCCTCGAGCGACTCGCGCACTTCCCAGCACACCTTGCCGATCGTCAGGATCTCCTTCACGCCCGGCGCGGCGGTCGCGACGAAGTCGAGCACCTTGGCGAGGGTTCCGAGGCGTCCGAGCACGGGGATGCGCAGATTCAACTTGAGGTACTCGCGCAATGACGCTTCGGTGCTTATCGTCATCGCGAAGATGCCCGGCTGCACCTGGCGTGGTTCGAAACCGACGGGCGGCCGCTCGAACAGGTCGGTGAGGTTGCCCTTCGAATCGCTTTCAACGACGAGCACGCGCTTGCCTTGGCCCGCGGCGAGCAACGCCATTGCAGCGGTCACCGTGCTCTTGCCGACTCCGCCCTTGCCGGTGAAGAAGAGCAGGCGCCGCCCGAGAAGATCGGGGGCGGCTCTCACTGCACTGCGGCTCTCACTGCACTATGGCCGCCACTATGGCCGCCCGAAGCCGACCTTCTGGGTGGTCTCTTCGTCGGCGATCTCCACATAGGCGACCTTGTCGGCGGGCACGCCGATCCGCCGGCCCTTCGAGTCTTCGAGCCAGAGCACGGGCGAGCCGTTCTTCAGTACGTCCTGGATCGACGCCACGAGCTCGTCGGCCGGGCCATCGAGCTCGACCGTGAGCTCCTTGGCCGTGTAGACGACCCCGATCTTCACTTCCATGGGCGTAGTCCTTTACGGGCGCGGCGGACGGGACGGGACGGCCGATCGTAGCCGCCGCCTCTCGTGACGCCCGCGGCGGCGGTTGGCGGCGGTCAGCGCAGTCCGTGCGTCGCCGTGGCGTAGTTGGCATCGTTGCTGGCATCGTGGCCGTAGCGCGGCCACTCGGTCAGCGACGACGATGCCGCTGTGGCGCCCGAGACGTGGTCAGGTGATCTTGAGCTCGGACCGGAAGACCTTGGTCGGCGCGAGCTCGACGTCGACCCGTTCCGCGATGCTCCGGAACGCGACGGAAGCGTCGTCGTCGGGCGCGGCAACGACGATCGGACGGCCGGCGTCGCCGCCTTCGCGCAGCTCCGGCACCAATGGCACCTGGCCGAGCAGCGGCACCCCGAGACGCGCCGCGAGCTCCTGGCCGCCGCCACGACCGAAGATCTCGTATGTCTTGCCGTCGTCACCGCGGAACCAGGACATGTTCTCGATCACGCCGATCACGTCGAGCTCGACCTGCTTCGCCATCGCGGCGGCACGCTGGGCGACCCGCTGCGCGGCCGGCTGTGGGGTCGTCACCACGATCACCTCCGCGCGCGGAAGGAACTGCGCGATCGAGATCGAGATGTCGCCGGTGCCGGGCGGCATGTCGACGAGGAGGTAGTCGGGCTCGTCCCACCACACGTCGGTGAGAAACTGCTCGAGCGCCTTGTGCAACATCGGGCCGCGCCACACGACGGCCTGGTCTTCGCGCGCGAAGAACCCCATCGAGATGAGGCGCACGCCGTTGGCCTCCGGCGGCACGATCACATCGTCGATGAGATCGGGTGGACGCTCGACGCCGAGCATGCGTGGCATCGAAAATCCCCACACGTCGGCGTCGACGGCGGAGACACGGTGGCCGCGCTGCGCGAGCGCGATCGACAAGTTGGTGGTGATCGACGACTTCCCGACGCCGCCCTTGCCCGAGCTGATCGCGATCACGCGCGTGCGCGCATCGGTGAACGGGTTGACACGGGCTCGTGGTCCCTGCTGCGCGGCCGCGTCGACGACCTGTAGCGGGTTGGGCGGCGGCTCCCCTTTCAAGATGCGCCCGAGGGCATGGAGCTCAGCGTCGTCCATCGGACGCACGTGGACCTCGACCTGATCGATGCCGTCCACGGCCGTGACCGCGGCGGTCACGCGAGCGGTGAGCTCGCGGCGGAGCTCGTCGCGGTCAGCGGGGACGGCGAGGGCGACCTTCGCCGTCGAGCCGTCGACCGCGGCGGTCTGCACGAGCCCCAGCTCGCCGAGCGATCGTCGCAACAACGGGTCGGCGACGCCCTCGGCGGCCGCTCGAACCTCGGTGTCTGTGGGCATCGCTCCGGTCCCAAGAAATTTCCACCACGGGCGTAGGTAGAATACCGCCGTGAGCGCGATCGATCCCCATCCCACCGCAGCCGACGAGCACCTGCTCGATCCCGATGAGTTCAGCGCCGCCGTGGCCGCGGTCACCAACGCGTTCGGCGACCCCACCCGGCGCGACATCTACCTGTTCGTGCGCGAGGCGCCCGATGGCGTCACCGCAGCCGAGGTCGCGCAGCACTTCGATCTGCACGCCAACGTTGCCCGCCATCACCTCGAGAAGCTCACCGCAGGTTGTTATCTCACTGTGGCCGTGGCGCCGCGCACCGGCGACGAGCCGGCGCGCACCGCGGGGCGTCCGTCCAAGCGCTACCGCGTCAGCGATGTCGATACCGGTCTCTCGCTCCCGCCGCGACGCGACGACATCCTGGGCACCTTGCTCGCGCGTGCGCTCGACGACCTCGGGCCCGAGCGCGCCGCCGAGATGGGCGACGAGGTCGGCTATGCGTACGGCCTCTCGTTGGCGGAGAACATGGGACCGTCGAGTCCTGATGCCGCGTCGAAGGGTCATCGCTCGGTGCGAGCTGCGCTCGCGGCAGTGGCCGACGCGCTGACCGCGCACGGCTTCGCCGCGCACGCCGAGGCGCGCGACGGCGCTCTCGCCATCGTGTCGGAGTGCTGCCCGTTCGGCGAGGCCGCCCAGCAGTATCCCCACGTGGTGTGCGCGGTCGACCGAGGCATGATCCGCGGGATGCTGGCGGGCCTCTACGGAGAGACCCAGCCTCGCTTCGAGGAGACGCGGCCCGGCGGCGACGATCACTGCGTCGCGCGTTTCTGAGCGCTGCGTAACCTGACACCTGTGCACCGGGCGTACCTCGACCACGCGTCTACGTCGCCGCTGCGCCCGGCCGCACTCGAGGTGATGCTCCCCTATCTCGGGGAGCACCACGGCGACCCGGGCCGCCTGCACGCCGAGGGACGAGCAACGCGGGTCGCGATCGAGCAGGCGCGGGAGCACGTCGCCGCCCTGCTCGACGCGCGTCCGCGCGAAGTGGTGTTCACCGCGGGTGGCACCGAGGCGATCAACACCGCAATTTGGGGCGCGTGCGCCCGGGCCTCGAACGGGAACGGACACATCGTGACAACCGCCGTCGAGCACTCAGCGGTGCTCGACGCGTGCACGCGCTCCGGCTTCGACGTCACGACGGTGGGTGTCGACCGGCGCGGTCGCTTCGACCCGGATGCAATTGCCGCCGCGGTGCGCGCCGACACGGTGCTGATCACGGTGCAGCTCGCCAACCACGAGGTTGGCACGATCCAACCGGTCGGCGCAGTCGTTGCCGCGGCGCGGGCGCACGACGTGCTCATGCACGTCGACGCGTGCGCGGCAGTCGGTCATGTTCCGATCGCGTTTCATGAGCTCGGCGCCGACCTGTGCTCCGTGACGGCCCACAAACTCGGCGGGCCGAAGGGAATCGGCGCGCTGCTCGTTCGCCGCGGCCTGCGGCTCGACCCGTTCGTGGTCGGCGGCGCGCAGGAACGCGCCCGGCGCGGCGGGCTCGAGAACGTTCCCGCGATCGTGGGCTTCGGTGCCGCCGTTTCCGACCTGCTCGACGGCGGTCTCGACCGCGAGCGCGCGGCCGAGCACGCGCTCACAGACCGGCTCGCGACCGAGACGATCAAGACGGTCGCCGGTGTCGAGCGATTCGGCGATCCCGACGATGCACTCCCGTACCTCGTGTGCCTGGGCGTCGAGGGTGTGGAAGCGGAGCCGATCCTGTTGGGCCTCGATCAGCGGGGCGTCGCGGTGCACTCGGGGTCGTCGTGTTCGAGCGAGGCGCTCGAGCCGTCACCGGTCCTCGAGGCGATGGGAGTGGATGCCGATCGCTCGCTCCGGGCGAGCGTCGGTTGGAGCTCGACGGAGGCTGACGTCGATGCCTTTCTCGAGGCATTTCCCCAGGTCGTTGACCGATTGCGATCCCTCCGGACGTAGGGCTGCCCCCGACTGGGGAATTATTTGTCGGTGCAATGGTTGTACAGAGAACTAATGCTCGATCCGGAGGCTCCTCATGACTGCACTCCCGACCACCAGAGTTCTCGGCGGCCAAGAGCTCCCGGCCGCCGGTACTTACACCCTCGATCCCGCGCACTCCACCGTCGGCTTCATCGCCCGCCACCTCGTGTTCACGAAGGTGCGCGGCCGCTTCGCCGAGTTCGACGCCACCGTGCACATCGCCGATGTCCCGTCGGAGTCGTCGGTCGAAGCCACGATCAACGTTGCCAGCATCACCACCGGCCAGAGTGACCGTGACGCGCACCTGCTGTCACCCGACTTCTTCGACGCCGAGCACTACCCCACGATCTCGTTCCGGAGCACCGGAGTGCAGACCGCCGGCGGCAGCTCGTGGAAGCTGACCGGCGACCTCACGATCCGCGACGTCACCAAGTCGGTCACGCTCGACCTGGAGCTGCAGGGTGTCTTGACCGACCCGTTCGGCAACGACAAGGCGTTGTTCGAGGCCTCCACCGAGGTCGACCGTGAGGACTTCGGCCTCACCTACAACCAGGTGCTCGAGAGCGGCGGCGTGATGGTGAGCAAGAAGATCCGCATCGAGCTCGAGATCCAGGCGGTCAAGCAGTAATAGCCTGCCGCGAGCGGGCGCGAAAGAGGAGGACGCCATGATCCCCGTAGAACGCCTCAACCACGCGGTGCTGTACGTCCGTGATGCGGATCGGGCCTCGGCGTTCTATCAAGACGTGTTCGGGTTCGAGGTCGTGACCGCGATACCGGGCCGGGCGGCGTTTCTCAAGGCCGCCGGTTCCGACAACGATCACGACCTCGGCCTGTTCTCGATCGGCGCCGACGCGTCGGGACCGATCCCGGGCACGGTCGGGCTGTATCACCTCGCCTGGCAGGTTGGATCCATCCGTGACCTCGCGACTGCCCGCACCGAGCTGCAGTCGCGCGGCGCGTACGTCGGCGAGAGCGATCACGGCACCACGAAGTCGATTTACGGACGCGATCCCGACGGCAACGAGTTCGAGGTGATGTGGCTCGTGCCCGCCGAAGGAGTCGACGACACGGAGCGGCCCGGGATGGTCGCCCCGCTCGACCTCGATCGCGAGATCGCGCGGTTCGGCTGACGTTAGGCTCCGCCCATCCCCGACCCGATGGAGCCCCGGATGCCTGCCACTCGCTGGACTGAGCTCGCCGACGCCTTGTCGAGCGCGCTCAACCTTGCCTCCCCGCCACTCGCGATCTCGTTCTCCGACGCGCCGCCCGCGGGCGTGCCCGCGTTCGACGCGCCGATGCCCGCGCCGGTGCCCGACGGCCGCACCGGCCGCGTGCCGGCCGGATGCGTGTTCTGGGTCAAGGCGGCGGATCGCACGTTCAGCACGGTGGCCGCGGATCACGGCAACTGCAGCGTGGGCAGCATGACGCACGGCTTCAAGACGCTCGACGAGGTCGCCGGCAACTCCGATGTCGCCGCGCTGCTCGACTCCGGCTGGGTGACGATGGATGTCGTTCCCGAGATCCCGGTCGTTCGCGAGAAGCCGGGCGCGGTGACGTACGGACCGTTGGCGGAGACGCCCGTCGATCCCGACGTGGTCTTCGTGCGGCTCAATGCGAAGCAGTTGATGGTGCTGTCCGACGCGGTGCCCGGCCTGCGCATCGAAGGCAAGCCGCAGTGTCACATCGTCGCCGTCGCCAAAGAAGAGGGCGAGATCGCAGCCAGCGTTGGCTGCGCGCTCAGCCGCGTGCGCACCGGTATGTCGGCCAACGAGATGACGTGCGCGATCCCGGCGTCGAAGCTCGAAGAGGTCGTCGCGGCGATCCAGCGCAACGCGACCGCCGACACCGCAGTCGCGCGCTACGCAGCTGAAGACGCCAAGCGCTTCGCCTGACCACCCGGCACTATTCTTGTCGTTGGGCCGGCTGGCTGCCCGCTACTTCTTGGCGGACTCGAAGTAGGGGTTGTCGCCGCTGGCGTGGTCGGTGACGTCAACCACTTCGGTGATCTCGGGAACGGAGTCGAGGATTGCGACCTCGATGCCCTGGCCGAGCGTGACCGCGGCCATGCCGCAGCCCTGGCAGCCACCGCCCAGGCGTAGATACGCGATCGAGTCTTCGACCGCGACGAGCTCGGCCATCCCGCCGTGCGCCGCGATCGCGGGGTTGATCTGCTCCTCGAGCACTTGCGAGACGCGTTGCGCGACCGGACCGCTGAGATCAGCTTGGGGACGGCTCGCGCCGACAGCCGGACTCACGCTCGGCCGGTTGGGGTTCTGCATCACCATGCCCGAGCCGACGAAGTCGAGCGTGGCGCCGTGCACCTTGTCGACGCTGTCGGCCGTGATCACCAGTGACAGGTCGTCATGGCCCTGCACGACGTCGTCGTCGGCCGCCTCGTCGAGCGGCTTGAAGTACATGTCGTAGGTGTAGGCACCCGCCGACTCGCCGCTCACTTCGAGCCACAAGGCCAACGTGTCGGGAGCGGTCTCGCTCGCCCGAGCGCCGAGCACCTTCTCGCGGGCGGTGTCGGTGACCGTGACCAGGGGGGTGGCGGTGTCCATATGCCACCATGATAGACGCATGCCCCGCGTTCTCCTACTGCTCCCGACGGCCACCTATCGTGCCGCCGACTTCACCGATGCGGCACGCACGCTCGGCGTCGAGGTGGTCGTAGGCTCGGAGCAGCGCCAAGCGCTCGCCGACACCATGAGCACTCGCGCCGTCGTCGTGCCGCTGCGCGACCCCGACGCAGCGGTGGACGCGATCGCAGGGTTGCACGCGCGTGAGCCCGTCGCTGCCGTTGTCGCGGTCGACGACCAGGGCGTCTTGATCGCCGCGTTGGCGAGCGAACGGCTCGGGCTTCCGCACAATCCGCCCACTGCGGTCGCGGCGACTCGCGACAAGGCGGCGATGCGCGCCGCGTTCGCTGCCGCCGGGGTGACGCAACCGCCATTCCGCGTGGTCGGCCCGGACGACGACGCCGGCGCGGCGGGGCTCGCCGTTGGCCTGCCGTGCGTCGTGAAGCCGATATCCCTGTCCGCCAGTCGCGGCGTGATCCGCGCCGACGACGCTGATGCGGCGCGTGTGGCCGCGGCGCGGGTACGCACGATCCTGGTCGATGCCGATGAAGATCCCGCGGAGCAGTTGCTGGTCGAGCAATACCAACCCGGCGTCGAAGTCGCGGTCGAAGGACTGCTGCGCGCCGGGGCGCTCGAAGTACTCGCGGTCTTCGACAAGCCGGACCCGCTCGAAGGTCCCTACTTCGAAGAGACGCTCTACGTCACGCCCCCGCGCCTGCCCGCTGCGACGCAGGCCGCGATCGCGACGCTGACCGGGCGCGCCGCCGATGCGCTCGGCCTGCGCGAGGGACCGGTGCACGCGGAGCTGCGGGCCGACGGCGATCGGGTCGTGATGCTCGAGCTCGCGGCGCGCTCCATCGGCGGATTGTGCGCCCGCGCGCTCCGCTTCGGCGCGGGGGTGTCGCTCGAAGAGCTGATTCTGCGGCACGCGCTCGGACAGCCGCTGCCCGACATGACAAGGGAACGGGCCGCGTCGGGCGTGATGATGTTGCCGATCCCGCGTTCCGGTGTGCTGCGGCGCGTCGACGGACGAGAGCAGGCAAGAGCAGTCGAGGGAATCGACGGGCTCGAGATCACGGTGCCACTCGGCCGGCCCGTCCGCGCGCTGCCCGAGGGCGACCGCTACCTCGGGTTCCTGTTCGCGCGGGCCAAGTCACCCGAGGAAGTCGAACACGCGCTCCGCACCGCCCACGCATGCCTCGACCTAGTGATCACCGACGAGCCGTAGGCTGATCGCGATGCGCGTGCTGTTTGTCTCCACTTACGAGCTCGGACACCAACCGCTCGGCGTCGCCGTGCCCGCGGCCGCGCTCCGGGCTCGCGGACACGAGGTCCGTTGCACCGACCTGTCGGTTGAGTCGTGGGACCCGGCGCTGGGCGAGTGGGCGGAAATGGTGGCGTGCTCGGTGCCGATGCACACCGCAGCGCGCCTGGCCCGACAGCTCGCACCCACGATCGAGCGGCCGATGTGCTGCTACGGGTTGTACGCATCGATGTGCGCCGACGTGGCCGACAGGGTCGTGGCCGGTGAGTACGTTGACGCGTTGGTTGCCTGGGTCGAAGGTGACGACGACCCGCGCGGTGGCGTACGAGAGCTCGGGCGCGAGGCCGCGGCGCCGGGTGCGCCGCGTCCGGCCCGAGACCTCCTGCCGGCGCTCGACCGCTACGCCCGCCTCTCGATCGGCGGCGAAGAGCGCATGGCCGGCGCGGTCGAGGCGTCGCACGGCTGCGCGCATCGGTGTCGGCACTGTCCCGTCCCGGTCGTCTACGACGGGCGCATTCGCATCGTCGATGCCGACGCAGTGCTCGCCGACATCGCGCAGCAGGTCGAAGCGGGTGCGCGTCACATCACGTTCGGCGATCCCGATTTCTTCAACGGCGTGCACCACTCGTTACGCGTCGTGCGGGCGATGCACGAGCAGTTCGCCGAGGTCACGTTCGACTGCACGGTGAAGGTCGAGCACATCCTGCGGCACGCCGAGGCGTGGCCCGAGATGGCCGCGTCCGGTTGCCTCTTCGTGGTGTCCGCGTTCGAGTCGGTCGACGACGCCATTCTCGAACGCCTCGACAAGGGCCACACGGCGGTCGAGGCGGCGCGCGCCGTAACCCTGCTGCGCGAGCACGGCATCGAGATCCGCCCGTCGTTCCTCCCGTTCACACCGTGGACGACACTCGATGGCTTTCGCGCATTACTCGACTTCGTCGCAGAGCACGACCTCGTGGGCAACGTCGACCCGGTCCAGTACTCGATCCGTTTGCTTCTGCCCCAGGGATCGCTGCTGCTCGACCATCCGGATATGGCGCCGTACCTCGGACCATGGGACGGCGCGCGCCTCACGTACGAATGGACCGCCGCCGACCCGGCGGTTGATGACTTGCAGCGCAACGTCGCCGCGCTCGTGGAACGCGAAATCGACGCGGGCACATCAATCGCCGACATCTACCGCGCCGTGCGCGCCGCCGCGGGCGCATCGCCGATTGCGCTCGGACCGGTCGCCGACCCGCCGCGTCTCACCGAATCATGGTTCTGCTGCGCCGAGCCCACCGAGGCCCAGCTCGAGCCGCTCGGCACGCGGCGGTAACGACGCAGTTCGGCTCTACCGGCGGCGCAATACGTTGAGCGCGGAGCCGGCCTTGAACCATTCGATGTGCTCGGGCGACATCGTGTGCGTCGTCGGGATGTCATGCGTCGAGCCGTCGACGTGGCGGACCACCACGGTCACGGGCTTCCCGGGCGCAAGCTCGGTGAGACCGGTGATGTCGATCGTGTCGTCGACACGGATGCGCTCGTAATCATCGGGGTTCTTGAACGTGAGGGCGAGCACGCCCTGCTTCTTCAAGTTGGCCTCGTGGATACGCGCGAACGAACGCACGATGATCGCTCGTCCGCCGCGAAAGCGCGGCTCCATCGCCGCGTGCTCGCGTGACGAGCCTTCGCCGTAGTTCTCGTCGCCGATCGCGACCCAGTCGATGCCGGCCTCGTGGTACTCGCGCGCCAGCTCGGGCAGCGGCTTGATCGATCCGTCGCGGAAGTCGACGCCCCGGCCCGACTCGTCGAGCGCGAACGCGTTGTTGACGCCGATAAAGAGGTTGCCGGAGATGTTGGTGAGGTGGCCGCGGTAGCGCAGCCACGGGCCGGCGGGCGAGATGTGGTCGGTGGTGCACTTGCCGACTGCCTTGAGCAGCACCCGCAAGCCGGTGAGGTCCTTTCCCTCCCACGGGGGGAAGGGTTCGAGCAGCTGAATCCGATCCGAGTCCGGCTTCACGACAATCTCGACGGTGGACGGGTCGGCCGCGGGCGGCTGGAAACCCGACGCGCCCGGGTCGAAGCCTTTGCTCGGCAGCTCGTCGGCAACCGGCGGATCGAGCTGCACATTGGTGCCGTCGGGCGCGACGAGCGGTTCGCGCACGAAGTCGACGTCGAGTCGACCGGTGAGTGCCATCGCCACCACCGTTTCGGGTGAGCCGATGAACGACAGCGTCTCCGCGTTGCCGTCGTTGCGCCGTGGGAAGTTGCGGTTGAACGACGACACAATCGTGTTGCGCTCGCCCGGCGCGATGTCGTCACGCTGCCACTGGCCGATGCACGGGCCGCAGGCGTTGGCGAGGACGGTCGCGCCGATCGCTTCGAGGTCGTCGAGCAGCCCGTCACGCTGGATCGTGGCCCGCACCTGCTCGGACCCCGGCGTGATCAGCAGCGGCGACTTCACCTGCAGCCCGGCCCCGGATGCTTGACGCGCGACGTGCGCGGCGCGTCCGATGTCTTCGTACGACGAGTTGGTGCACGAGCCAACGAGCGCATAGGAGATGTCGACCGGATAGTCCTCCGTGCGCACCGCTTCGCGCACGTCGGAGATTGGCCGATCGAGGTCGGGTGTGTGTGGTCCCACCAAGTGGGGTTCGAGCTCGTCGAGGTCGACGTCGATCACGCTGTCGTAGAACCGCTCGGGATCGGCCTCCACCTCGGGGTCGATGCGGAGGTGCTCGGCGGAACGATCGGCGAGGTCGGCGATCTCCTCCCGTCGCGTCGCCTTCAAGTACATCGCCGAGCGCGCGTCGTAGGGGAAGACCGAGCACGTCGCGCCGATCTCCGCGCCCATGTTGCAGATCGTGGCCTTGCCGGTGGCCGAGATCGACTCCGCGCCCGGCCCGAAGTACTCGATGATGGCGCCGGTGCCGCCCTTCACCGTGAGAATGCCGGCGACCTTGAGGATCACGTCCTTGGCCGCAGCCCACCCCGACAGTGATCCCGTGAGCCGCACGCCGATGATCTTCGGTACCCGCGTGTTGAACGGCCACCCTGCCATCACGTCGACCGCGTCGCCGCCACCGACGCCGATCGCGATCATCCCGAGCCCACCAGCGTTGGGTGTGTGCGAGTCGGTGCCGATCATCATTCCGCCCGGGAACGCGTACTGCTCGAGCACAACCTGGTGGATAATCCCCGACCCGGGCTTCCAGAACCCGATGCCATATCTCGCCGAGACGGTGCGCAGGAACTCGTAGACCTCGGAGTTCACGTCGAGCGCGACTTTCATGTCGGCGTCGGCGCCGACGTGGGCCTGGATGAGATGATCGCAGTGCACCGTGGTCGGCACTGCGACTTGGGGCAGGTCGGCGGTCGTGAACTGCAGCAGCGCCATCTGCGCGGTGGCGTCTTGCATCGCGACGCGATCGGCCCGGTAGTCGGCATAGTCGACAGCGCGCTCGATGCCGATGTTCTCCGGATCGTCGGCGTGGGCGAAGAGGACCTTCTCGGCGTACGTCAGTGGGCGCCCGAGGCGGCGGCGACCGATGTCGACCCGCTCGGGGTAGCGGGCGTAGAGCGCTTCGACGAGCTCGGTGGGCGTAGCCGGCCCGGAGTTGTCAGCCATTCGTGGGCTCCGTTTGCGTCGTTGCGTCGTTGCGTCGTCGCTTCGGAGGTTACCGGCCATGATCCCCATTCTCCCGAGGCGCTGACCCCGGCTTGACCCCCCCCACGGCAATTCGCTAATTTATGATCGGAATTATCGGGAATTGATCCGGACCGGGCGGAGGAGCTCGTGAACGACACCTGGGGCGAGCTCACCGCGAGACGTTCGACGAGCGCTGTCACCGCTGACCGCTCAACGCCATCGCGCGCCGCCAACCCCGACGCCTCCGCTCGTTCGAAAGGCACACCCCCCAATGGCTCGCTTGTCCCGCTACAAACCCGTCGTCTCACCGCTCGCCCTGATCGCCGCGTTCGCCCTGATCGTCGCGGCCTGCGGCAGCAGCTCGTCGAGTTCCTCGAAGAAGCCGACTACCGGCAGCGCCGGGCCGTCCACCGAACCGGTCACGCTGCGACTCGGCTACTTCCCGAACGTCACGCACGCCAGCGCGCTCGTCGGCGTCGAGGGCGGCATCTTCAAGAAAAACCTCGCCAAGAACGTGACGCTGGCGACGCAGACATTCAACGCCGGCGGTGACGCGATCACGGCGCTGCTCTCCGGCGCCATCGACGCGACGTATGTGGGTCCGAGCCCCGCGATCAACGCGTTCCAGAAATCGGACGGGAAGATCCGAATCATCTCCGGTGCGGCATCAGGCGGCGCGTACTTCGTCGTGAAGCCGGCCATCAAGAGCGCGGCCGACGTCAAGGGGAAGAAGATCGCCGACCCGCAACTCGGTGCGACACAAGACGTAGCGCTGCGCAGTTGGCTGAGGAGCAAGGGCCTCAACACCAACACGTCCGGCGGCGGTGACGTCACGATCCTTCCGCAAGACGACGCGCAGACGTTGCAGACCTTCAAGAGCGGCGACATCGACGGCGCGTGGGTGCCCGAGCCGTGGGCGACGCGCCTCGTGAAGGAGGGCGGCGGCAAGATCCTCGTCGACGAGAAGGCACTGTGGCCGAACGGGCAGTACCCCACGACCAACCTCATCGTGTCGACCGACTTCCTCGACGCGCACGCCGACGTGGTGAAGCAGTTGCTCGAAGGCCAGGTCGCGGCCAACGACTTGATCAGGTCGAACCCGACGCAGGCTCAGAAGTACCTCGGCGACGGTATTGAGAAGATCACCGAGAAGGCACTGGCGCCGGACTTGATCGCGGCGTCGTTCAAGGACCTTCTCTTCACCAATGACCCGATCGCGTCCGCCTTGCGCAAGTCGGCGCAAGAAGCGGAATCGCTCGGACTGCTGAAGTCGGTCGACCTGAAGGGCATCTACGAGCTGAAGCCGCTGAACGCGATCCTGAAGACGAAGGGTCAGACGGAGGTCAAGAGTTGAGATGAGCCTCTTCGAGACGAGGCACGCGCCGATCGACGACCCGGCGGGCGAGATGCCCGCCGGGTCGTCGGCTGCGATCTCGATCCGTGGCGTCTCGAAGGTCTACGGCCACGCGGGCAACGCGGTGCACGCGCTCGACAACGTGTCGCTCGACATCGCCAACGGCGAGTTCGTCTGCCTCCTCGGCACGTCGGGCTGCGGTAAGAGCACGTTGCTCAACCTCATCGCCGGCCTCGATCGACCGACGAAGGGTGACACGGAGGTCCGCGGCGGTCGCACCACGCTCATGTTCCAGGAATCGGCACTGTTCCCCTGGCTCACCGTCCGCGGCAACATCGAGCTCCCGTTGAAGCTGCGCAAGCTCTCGAAAGACCATCGTCGTCAAGTCGTCGCGCAGCTGCTCGAGCTCGTGCACCTCACCGCGTTCGCGAAGAAGCTCCCCCACGAGCTGTCCGGCGGCATGCGCCAGCGCGTCTCGCTCGCGCGGGCGCTGGCGCAGCAAGCCGAGGTGCTTCTTATGGACGAGCCGTTCGGCGCGCTCGACGCCATGACCCGCGACGTGCTCCACGACGAGATCGAGCGGCTGTGGCGCGACACCGGGCTCACGATCGTGTTCGTGACGCACAACGTGCGCGAAGCGGTGCGGCTCGGTGATCGCGTCGTGCTGCTGTCCAGCAGGCCGGGACGGGTCGCGGCTGACTGGCACGTCGACATTCCGCGGCCCCGACGGATCGAATCGCACAGCGTCGCCGACCTCTCGGCCGAGATCATGGGCAGCCTGCGCGAGGAGGTGCGGCGCCATGGCACTGTTTGAGTCGGGCGGCGGGTCGAGCGCGCAGCTCCTCGACGCCGAGGTCAGCGGCCTCGACGCGCTCGACCTTCCGGTTCCACCGCGCCCGACTCGCGGCGCGCGGGTGTGGGCGGCGGCTTGGCCGAAGCTTCTCGCGATCGCAATCGCAATCTTCGCGTGGCAGGTCGTCGTCTGGAGCGGCTGGAAAGAGCAATCCGTCTTGCCGGGGCCGAGGAAGGTCTTTCCTGCCTTCGTCGACGACTGGGGCACGATCTGGCCGGCGTCCCAGACGACACTCTTGCGCCTCGGGCAAGGATTTGCGATCTCGTTGGTCCTCGGCATGACACTGGGTGCGCTCGTGGCGCGCAACAAGGTGCTGCGAGCTGCGCTTGGGTCGATGATCAGCGGGCTGCAGACCATGCCGTCGATCGCGTGGTTCCCGCTCGCGATCGTGCTCTTCGGGCTCAAGGAGAGCGCGATCCTGTTCGTCGTGGTGCTCGGCGCCGCGCCGTCGATCGCCAACGGCCTCATCGGCGGCATCGATCACATTCAGCCGATCCTGCTGCGCGCGGGTCGGGTCATGGGCGCCCGTCGCTGGAAAGAGTTCCGCTATGTGATCCTTCCGGCCGCACTGCCGTCGTTCGTCGGCGGACTCAAGCAGGCGTGGGCATTCGCGTGGCGCAGCCTGCTCGCCGGTGAGGTGGTCGTGCTCATCGCGAACAAGCCGTCACTCGGCCATCAACTCCAAGTCGACAAGGACAACATCGCTTATCCCTCGATGATGGCGGTCATGATCGCGATCCTGGTGATCGGCATCCTGATCGACTCGTTCATTTTCAGCCGCGCCGAGCGTGCGATCCGGAAGCGCTACGGCCTGATCGACGAGGCGACGCAGTAACGCTCGCGTCTAGCCGTAGACGTTGACGCTCGAGTCGAGGCCGAGTGGTACGGGATCGGCGCGACCGGTGGCCGCGAGCACGAACTCGAGCGGATCGCCGGTGACACGCCGACCTCCGCCCCCGTTGACGGGAATGTCCCCGAACCCGTCGAGCGCGAGCGTGGCCGGTCCCCAGTCGCGGAGCTCGAGGCGCAGCACGACCTGGTCGAGCGCAGCACGGAGACCCCGACCGCGCTTCGGCCGCTGACGCAGCGCGGCGAGGATGTCTTCATGGTGCATGTATGTGTCGTACCAGAGCGCCTCGAGCGCCGCGCCCAGCGTGCCGGGCAGCCCGGCCGGCGCGGGTGTGGCCCACGCCTCGTCGTCGAACGCGGTCAGCAACACATCCGCCGCCACGCCCGCCTGTTCCAGCTCGTCCGCGAGCTCCGTGAGCAGTTTCGCGTCGCGCTCGGCGACGTGACGGCTCGTCATCTCGGGAGTGCCCTGACCTTGGAGATTGCCGGCCACGATGTCGGCGAGCTCGCCCGAAACGTGAGCCGCGACCGCCCGGATGCTCCACCCTTCGCATCGAGTCGGACGGCCACCGTCCTCCTCCCAGAGGCCACGGAGCAACTGCACGAACTCTGCGCGCTCGGCCGGAAGCCCGGTGACGACCTCTTCACGCGACAGCAACATCGGGCGCGCCTCGGTCACGCGCGTTCACGTTCGTCGACGGCAACGGAGCGCATCACGTCGCCCACCTCGATCGACTGCGCAGTATCGACACCTTCGACGACGTGGCCGAAGAGGTTGTAATCCTTGGTCAGCTTGGTCGTGCAGTCGTCGATGCAGATGAAGAACTGCGAACCGTTGGTATCGGGACCGGCGTTGGCCATCGCGACCGCGCCGAGCGTGTACTCACCTTTGACGGGCTCGTCTTTGAACTTGTAGCCGGGTCCGCCGCGGCCGGTGCCCTCGGGGCAGCCGCCCTGCACGACGAACTGGGGTACGACGCGATGGAAGGTGAGCCCGTCGTAGTAGCCCTGCCGCGCGAGCCCGACAAAGTTGTTCACGGTGTTCGCGGCGAGCTGCGGGTCAAGGTCCATCACGATGGGTCCACCGTCAAAAGTGATCGTGACCCGATAGACCTTCGATCCGTCGATCTGGTACTCCGGGGGCTCGGGCACGGGAACTCCTCGGCACTAGCGACTGGTGGAAGGCACCGTAGTCGCGGTCGGCGCCGGCGCTCCCGCCTGCGCCAGCACCCGGCGCGCGGCGTCGCCGTACTGGCCGCTGGGCGCGAGCACGAGGTACCGCTGCGCGTCATCGATCGCACCTGCGGCGTCGCCGAAGGCGTCGAGCCGCGCGACGGCGCGGTAATACCGCACGTCGGCGTAGCCGGGGTCGGCCGAGACCGAGAGATCGAAGCGCGCCCGCGACTGGTCGAGCAGCTGCTTCGCCTGCGCGGCATCGCGCGTCTGCTGCGCGGTGAGGTAGAGGATGCGACCGGCCTGCGCCTGCGCGATCGCGTTCGTCGGGTCACGCCGCGCGACCTCGACGTACTGCTCCAACGCGCCGGGCGGGTCGCCATCGCGCTCGAGGAACTCCGCGAACGCGAGGCGCGCCTTGCTGTCGCCCGGGTTGCGCTTGACCGCGCCCTCGAGCTGCGCGCGGAGCTGCGCGGCCGTTGCCGCTGCGCTGCCGCCACTCGATGCGCTCGAGCCGACGCCGGTGTTGCCGGAGCCGGTCTGGCCGGGAAGACGGGCCCCAAGTGCGGCTGCGAGCGAGACGCCGGCGACGACCGCAAAAACAACGATCGCCGTGGTCACCAGCGCACGTCGTCGCAGCGGCAGCGGCTCCGGGCGGGGCCGGGCGTCGACGCCATCGCGCATCGCACGGATCGTGGCCGCAGCGCGAGCTGTGTAGTCGTCATGCAGTTCCCGGTACGTGTCGTCGTCGACGTTGCCCGCGACTCGCTCGGTCTCCAAGTCATCGAGCGATCGCAAGAGAAAGTCGCGCTCGTCCTCGAGCGCCTCCGCGTCGGGACGGGAATCGAGGTCGCTCACGGCTGGTCCGTCGGGCTGCGGGTCGACTCGACCAAGCGACGGTCGGCATCGGTCGGATGCAAGCGGGGCTCGCGGCGCCAACGCCGAAGCGCGATGACGAGTCCGCCGGCTGCCGCGACGAGCGCGCCAACGGGGAGCGCCCACACGATCAGCCCGATGCCTTTGGCTTCGGGCTTCAGCAAGATCGATTCGCCGTAGCGGTCGACGTAGGCCTGGCGGATCTGCGCGTCGCTCTCACCGTGCGCGATGCGACGCGTGATGTCGGCGCGGGCGGCGCGCGCGGTGGTCGAGCCGCTGTCACCCATCGAGAGCCCCTGACATTCGGGACACTTGAGCTCCGCCGCGAGGTCGCGCGCTCGCTGCACGTCCGATCGCTCTCCACCGCGTGGCCACACGGTGATCGCGACCGCGACGACCACGACCAGGCCGAGAGCAAGCCACGCCCACCACCGCCGGAGGCTCATCGGGTTCGGCTCATCGGGTTCGGCTCATTGCGGCGTGCTCTTCGTAGAGGCGAGCATCGTCTCGAGGTTTCCGACGCTTACCGGCCCGTACTGCGAACCGGTGATGAGCCCGTCGGGACTGATCGCGTACGTCTCGGGCTGGCCACGGGTCGCGAAGTCGAGCGCGGCTTGCGAGCCGGGGTCGAGCGCGATCGTCCAATTCATCCCGTGGTTGCGCGCGTAGCGGCGCGCATCGCCGGCGGTGTCGTCGCGCACGATCCCGACCATCGCAACGTTCGGGTCATCCTTGTGCCGCGACCAGAACGTCTTGAGCGCGGATTCTTCCTGCTTGCACGGGATGCACCACGAGTTCCAGAAGTTGACGATCACCGCCTTGCCCTCAAGACCACGCGCCGTTACCTTCCCGCCCGAGACGGTCGCGAGGTCGAAGGACGGCGCGCGCTTGCCGACCAGCGTGCTCTTGTTCTGCTCCGCCCGGGGGTCGTTGCCCACCTGCAGGGCGAGCACGACGGCCAGCGCGGCGACAACCGCACCGACGGTGAGTGCGATCCATCGAGCCGGGTGCTTCACACCGGCTCCACTTCGCGCACCTCGGCCGCGACTGCACCGCCGTCGGGATCCGACGCGAGGCGACCACGGCGCGGGTCGCGTCGCAGTCGGGCCCGCACTGTCGGCGCCAGCGCGATGAGCGTGCCGAGCGCCATCACGCCGCCACCGATCCAGATCCACACCACCATCGGGTTGACCAGCACGCCGATCGCGACCCGCCCGCGTTGGTTGGGTGACGACACCAGCGTGAGGTACACGTCGCGCAACGCGCCGGTGTGCACTGATGGTGTGCCGATGCCCTCGGTGCTGTTGGGGAACGTGGAGATCGCGGGCGCGTAGGTGCCGAGGTTGTCGCCGCCGCGCTCGATGCGCACCCGCGCTTTGACCGTGGTCTTCTGTCCGGTGACCGAACGCGTCGAGCCCAAGTACGTGACGCGATAACCGTCGACAGTCGCCGACTGGCCGATCCGCAGCCGCACTTCGCGCTTGGCGCCATAGCCCGACGAGGCCGCGAGCGCGACGGCAATGAGCACCACGCCCAGGTGCACGACCAGGCCTCCGTAGAGGCGCGGGTTGCCGCGCACCATTCCTGTCAGTGCACCGGGGGCGCGCTCGCCGGACGCGGCGAGCCGGGCGCGCACACCGATGAAGAACTGGCGGACGATCCCGCCGATCGCGAACGCGGCCAGGCCGAAGGTCAACAGCATGGTGAGTGAGCGCACGCCGAGTACGACCGCCACCAACATCGCCAGCCCGCCGGCCCACGCGGGGAACACCAGGCGGCGGCGCAGCACGTCGCTGCTGGTCGCCCGCCACGGCAATGCGGGGGCTGCGGCCATGATGAACAGCAGCGCGAGCCCGAGCGGCACCGTCATGCGATCGAAGTACGGCTCGCCCACCGACAGGCGCCGGCCTTGCAGCGCTTCGGCCACCAGCGGGAAGACCGTGCCGAGCAGCACGACGAGTGCGAGTCCGGCGAAGAGCAGGTTGTTGAACAGGAACGCCGATTCGCGCGAGACGGGCGAATCGATCCGCCCCGGCGCGCGCAGGCGATCACCGCGCCACGCGATGAGCCCGATTCCCACGGCGGCGACGACGGCCAGGAACGTCAGGAGCCACGGCCCGATATCGGACAGCGTGAACGCGTGGACTGAGTCGATCACGCCCGAGCGGGTGAGGAACGTGCCGAGGATCGTGAGGCAGAACGTCGCGATGATCAGCGACAGGTTCCACACGCGCAGCATGCCGCGCCGTTCCTGCACGATGACCGAATGGATGAACGCGGTGCCGGTCAGCCACGGCAGCAGCGACGCGTTCTCGACCGGGTCCCACGCCCAGTAGCCGCCCCAGCCGAGCACTTCGTAGCTCCACCACGCGCCGAGGATGACGCCGACGGTCAGAAAACCCCACGCGACAAGCGTCGCCCGGCGAGTATCGGCGAGCCACCCTTCGCCGAAGCGTCCGGTGACGAGCGCGGCGATCGCGAAGGCGAACGGCACCGTGAAACCGACGTAGCCGAGGTAGAGCATCGGCGGATGGAAGGCCATGAGCGGATGGTTCTGCAGCAGCGGGTTGGGTCCCTGCCCGTCGACCGGCGCGCCGCCGGGGGTAAGCGTGAACGGGTTCGCGGCGAAGAGCGTGAGGGCGAAGAAGAACGCAGCCACCGCGAAGCCGGTGACGGTCGCCCACGCGACGAGCGGATCGGCGGCCCGGGCGCGGAACTTCACCGCGACGGCGGTCAGGTAACCGGCGAGGATGAGCACCCACAGCAGGATCGAGCCTTCGAGCGCGGCCCACAGCCCGGTGATCGTGAAAAGCACGGGTGTCGAACGGGCGTTGTTGTCGGCCACGTACTTGATCGAGAAGTCGTGGGTGATCAGCGCCCACTCCATCACCGCCACCGCGGCGATCGCGGCGCCGAGCACGACGAACACCGCGATGCGTCCGAGGCGCAAGAGCCGCGTGTCGTGCCGCCGCAGCCCGACGGCCAGGATCGAGATCCCGGAGATTGCCCCGGCCATGCCGACCGTGAGTGCCAGATAGCCGAGCGGTGCGGTCACGTGGCGGCGCTCGGGCAGGTCGAGCCCGCGTGCTGCGACCGTACGGTGGGCGGGGTGTACTCGCTGCCGTGCTTGATGAGAATGCGATCCGAGTCGAACGCGCTGCCTTTGCTCCAGTGGCCCTCGACCACGACCGGCGCGCAGCTCTTGAACAAGTCGGGTGGGTCACCGGTGTGGTCGACGGGCACGGTGGCTCTCCCGTCGGTCACCTCGAACTTGACGCCGTTGGCCGTGTCGCGAATCGACCCCGGCACCACCTGGCCGGCCAGTCGGAAGCGATGGTCGCCCTCACTGCTCCGCATCTTGACCGCCTCGGTCGCGGTGCGGAAGTACACGACGTTCTTCGACAGCGTGAAGGCGAGCACGATGATCGCGACGATCGCGAGTCCGCACACCGACGCAGCAACGATGTAGCGTGTGCGCGTACGCCGGTTGCACGAGACCGCGGGTGGCGCAGTGCTCACTCGCGTTCCCCGACATCACCGGTCGAAGTCAGCGACGCGGGTAACGCACCGAGCGAGCGTTCGGCGCGACGAGTGCGCGCGGCCGTGCGCATCCAGTAGCCGCCGAGCACCGCGCCAGTGAGGACGTACCCGGTGATGATGTAGCCGGCGAAGTTCATCGCGGCGCTCCGACTGGTGCCGGTTCTTCGGCATTGACGCGTTCCGCGATGGCGAGCTCGAGCTCCCGGTCGTCCATCTCCTCTTCGAGCGCCGCGAGTCGGTAGCGCCGGTCGAGGAGATACGCGTAGAGCACCGTGAACGACACGACGCCCCACAGGAGTGTGAACGCCATCACACCGTGGATCTCGGCTTTGCCCAGCCGGTTGAAGACCGTGCCTTTCTGGTGCAACGTGCGCCACCACTCCACCGAGAAGTGCACGATCGGCACGTCGACGAACGCGATCAGCGCCGCGATGGCACAGCGCTTCGCACGCGACGTCGCGTCGCCCGGGATGCGCCGGAGCGCGAGGTAGCCGAGATAGAGGAAGAGCAATACGGCGGTGGTGACCAACCGGGCGTCCCATACCCACCACACGCCCCACACCGGCCGGCCCCACAGCGAGCCCAACACGAGCGTGAGGGCAGTGAACACCACGCCGAGCTCGGCCGACGCGCCGGCGAGCCGATCCCACACTTGCGAACGGGTGCGGGGCCAGAGGTACAGCGCGGAACCGAGCGCGGTGACCGCGAATGCGAGGTACGCGAGCCACGCGCTCGGCACGTGGATGTACATGAGACGCTGCGCGTCACTTTGGTTGGCGTCGGGCGGCGCGATCCACAATCCGAACACCACCAGGACGGCGAGTGAGGCGAGGGCGAGCCAGCCGGCAACGATCGCCGTGCGGCGTCCCAGCAGCCCCGGCGTCTCGTTCATGCTTCCTCCAGGAGCGGGCCGAACGCCAGCATCCCCATCGTCGTGTAGATCGCGGCGAACAACACGAGCAGCGCCACCCACGGCCACGCGTCGGACGGCGCCTGACCGACAGCCGCTTCGCTGGCCCGGGTCGCCCCGAGCATCACCGGCGCCACGACGGGCAAGAGCAGGATTGGCACGAGCGTCTCGCGCACCCGCAAGCCCGCCGCGAGCACGCCGTAGAGGGTACCGGTGGCCGCCACGCCGATGGTCGCGGCCACGACCGCGAGCGCGAGCGGCGCCGCGGAGTGCAAGCCGACGTCGTAGAGCAACACGACGCCGACACCGAGCACGACTTCGAGCACGAGGAGCTCGACCGCGATGGCCGCCGCCTTGCCGAGGAACACCGCGCTGCCGTCGAGGCCGGAGAGCCGCAGGCCGTCGCGCGCGCCGTTGTCGGCTTCGATCGCGAACGCGCGCGACACGGCGAGCAAGGTGGCGAGCAGCACCGCGACCCAGAACAGTCCCGGCGCGACGCGCGGCAGCAGGCCACGGTCGGGGTCGAGCGCAAACGCGAAGAGCAGCAGCACAATGAACCCGAATGGCAGCACTTGGTACAGCGTCACTCGGGAGCGGGCCTCGATCCGCAGGTCCTTGCCCGCAACCAGGAGCGCTTCGCGCCACAACGTCATGCCCGTACCGCCCACGTGGAGCTGGTCTGGATCCCCGCGGCCGGCGCGACGCCCACGGCCCGACCGGCGTGGAGGACGACCTCCCGCGAGGCCAGCGTGCGCGCCCGATCAACTTCGTGGGACACGAGCACGACCGTGCGCCCCTCGGACGGCGCGGCCGCGACGACGGCGTCGAGCACCTCGCGTCCCTTGGCGTCGAGACCCGCGTGCGGCTCGTCAAGCAACAGGAGGCGCGGGTCGCGCGTCAGGGCAACCGCGAGCGCGAGGCGCTTACGCTGCCCGGCCGAGAGCCGGGCGTGGGTGACCGCGGCGACGCGGGTCAGGCCGAGGCGTTCCATCGCGGCCTCGCACGCTGCGACGGGCCGTCGCGCGGCGCGTGCTGCGAAGCGAAGGTTTTCGCGCACGGTCAGGTCGTCGTAGCAAAACGTGTCGTGGCCGACGAGCGCGAGGTCGCGCCGGGCGCCGGTGCGGTCGACGGCGAGGTCGTGACCGAGCACCTCGGCGGTGCCTGATTGCAGCGGCACGAGCCCGGCAACCAGGCGGAGGAGCGTCGTCTTGCCCGCCCCGTTGGCACCGGAGACGAGCAGAATCTCCCGCTCGGCCACGTCGAGGTCGACGCCGGCGAGGGCCGGAAAACGGTCGAGCAGGCAGACGGCGGAGCGGAGACGAACGACGACGGGCACAGCGCCTCCGAGCCGAGCAGGCTCATCATGGGTCGGCGGAAAGTGTACGGACGGCCCAGTTCAGCGGTCGAACCGATACGTCACGCGGCTGATGGCTCGCGGGGCACCGCCGCGCTGCCGAGCGTGTGCCGGCTTGCCGCCGACGCGCTGCGGCCCCGGGGCCGTGGCCGGCCGTGCGCGTAGGGCGCGCCAGCCCGCCACTACAGTGGTTCGCCGTGACCGACACCGTTCGTGGTGGTCCGACCGCGGACTCCGGTCCGTTGGGGCCCCCGAGACTTCCCCCGCCGTCGGCCCGCGGTACAGCCCATCCGATCGGCAGGCCCAATTACGGGTGGTCCAGCGGCGGGGTGCTGGGCGGGGTGGGCCGCACGTTCATCACCACAGGGATCCTCATCCTCCTGTTCGTGGCCTACCAGCTGTGGGGCACCGGCCTGTACACCGCGCAGGCCCAGTCCGACCTGAAGGCGCAGTTCAACACCAAGGTGCACCATCCGAAGGTGGTGCCGGGTGCGCCGGCTGAGGCACCGGTCTCCGCGCCCAACGGCGAGGCCATCGCGGTGATCCGCATCAAGAAGATCGGCATCGAGTACGCGGTCGTCGAAGGCACGACGGTGCCCGACCTGCGCAAGGGTCCCGGCCACTACTCCGACACACCCCTTCCGGGTCAGCTGGGCAACATGGCGATCGCCGGCCACCGCACCACCTACGGCCATCCGTTCGGCGACCTCGACCAGATCGCCGCCGGTGACCTCATCGAGCTCCGCGCGCTCGACGGCAAGACCTATGACTACAAGGTCAGTCGCGACCCGTTCCCAGTCGATCCGCACGACCTCTCGATCAAGGATCCCGTGCCGGGCAAGGCCACACTGACGCTGACCACCTGCCATCCGAAGTACTCGGCGTCGAAGCGGCTCATCGTGAAGGCCGACCTGGTGCCGACCCCGGAGGTGCCGGCACCGCTGCCGGCGCCGAAAGCCACGACGACGCGCACCAAGCTGGCCGGGCTCTCGGGTACGAGCGCCCCTCGGCTCCCTGCGCTCATGTGGGGCCTCCTCGCCGCGGTCATCGGCGGGCTCTGGCTGCTCCTGTTCCACCGGTACCGCCGGTGGACGACCTGGTTTGCCGGCGCGATCCCATTCGCGGTCATGCTCTTCGTGTTCTACGTCTACGTCGAGCGGTTGCTGCCCGCGAACTACTGATCGCACGCACGTTCGCGTCGCGACGAGTCAGCGACCTTTGAAGTCCGCGGCGCGCTTGTCGGCGAAGGCGGCCATGCCTTCTTGCACGTCGGCGCTGTCGAACGCGCGACGTTCGAGCGCCTCGACTTCGGCCCGCTGCGCCGGCGTATAACCCTGCGAGCGAGCGAGCAACACCAGCGCGCGCTTGTGGCCCGACACCGTCAACGGCGCGAGCTGCGCGATCTCGTCGGCCCACTCGAGCGACGCCGCGAACGCGTCGTCGACAACACGGTTCGCGAGTCCCTTGGCGAGCGCTTCCTCCGCTGTGAACATCGCGCCGGCTACGAGCACCTCACGCGCCGCGCCTTGGCCGACCAGCAAACCAAGCCGTTCGATGTTCGCGGGACTGAGGAACACGCCGAGCTTCCCCGCCGGGATCGCGAGCGTGGCGCCGCGCGACACGACCCGCAGGTCGCAGCCGACCGCAAGCTGGAGCCCGGCGCCGATCGCGGGACCGTTGATGGCGGCGATGACCGGCGCGGTGTAGTCGTCGATTGCGCCCATCAGGTCTTCGAAGATCGGCCGGAACGTGTCGGTACTGCTGTGCGCCTGCTCGGCGGCCGCGCCTTCGTCGCCGAACCGGGTGCCGAGGTCGGCGCCGGCGGAGAACGCCGTGCCCCGTCCCGTGATGACGACGGCGCGGCACGATGGGTTGGATTGCAGATGCCGGAGCATCTCCGCACAGAGGTCCGCGTTGAGCGCGTTACGGCGCTCCTCGCGGTCGATGGTCGCGACGCCGACGTGGCCGCGCTCTTCCCAGCGGATCACGGGTCAGCTCTCGTCGATGATGGCGATGAGATCGCCCTCTTGCACCTGGTCTTCGGGCGCCACGTGCAGCTCGCGCACCACGCCGGGCGTCTCGGTGATGACCGGGATCTCCATCTTCATCGACTCGAGAATCACCAGCTCGTCGCCCTCGGCGACCATCTGGCCCTCCTCGACGACGACCTGCCACACGTTCGCCGCGATCTCGGCGCGCACTTCGGCCATGGAGCGGAGCCTAGAAGGTCACCGGCACGCGGTCAGGACCTCGCTCGGGCTCCGGTCACAGCTTGACCCATTATCGGGATGTTCGGGGTGTCAGCTCAGACGGGAAGCACGCCGTGCTTGCGCCAGGGACGGTCGACGCGCTTGTCGGCCGAGATGTCGAGCCCGCGCGCGATCGCGGCGCGCGTCTCAGCCGGGTCGATCACGTCGTCGACGCGCGCGTGGCCGGCCGCGACGTACGGGTCGATGTGCTGGCGGATCTCCTCGGCGAGCTCGAGGCGCTTGGCGACTCGCTCTTCTTCGGGCACGGCTTCGATCGTCTTACGGTGGATGATGTTGACCGCGCCGTCGGGACCCATCACCGCGATCTCGGCCGTCGGCCAGGCGACGATGTAGTCGGCCTCGTACGCCATGCCGTTCATCACGAAATACCCGGCGCCGTAGCTCTTGCGCATCACGACGCTGATCTTCGGCACGGTCGCCTCCGACACCGCGAACAGCATTTTGGCGCCGTGGCGGATGATGCCCTGCTTCTCCACCGCCGAGCCGACGATGAAGCCGGGCACGTCGTGCAGGAACACGAGCGGGATCCCGAACGCGTCGCACAGCCACACGAAGCGAGCCACCTTGTCGGCCGCGTTCACGTCGAGCGCGCCGCCGAGCACCATCGGCTGGTTGCCGATCATGCCGACGGGCCGTCCACCGACACGCGCGAGGGCGGTGACCACGTTCTTCGCCCAGTCAGGCTTGATCCACAGCACGTCGCCATCGTCGACGATGACGCGCACGACCTTGCGCATGTCGTAGGCGCGCCGGGGCGCCGTCGGCACGATCGCGTAGAGCTCTTCGACGCGCCGGTCGATCGGATCGGCGCACTCGCGCAGCGGCGGCGCTTCCTGGTTGTGGGCAGGGAAGAACGACAGGTACTTGCGGACGATCTCGAGGCACTCGCGATCGTCGGCGACCTCGAGATCGGCGACGCCCGAGATCTTCGTGTGGACGGCCGAGCCGCCCATCTCTTCTTCGGTGACGTCTTCGCCGACCGCGGCTTTCACGAGGTGCCGGCCACCGAGCGCCATCGACGACGTGCCTTTCACCATCGGCACGAAGTCCGCGAGCGCGGGGATGTAGGCGGTACCGGCAGCACAGTGACCGAGCATCGCCGCGACCATCGGTACGACGCCGCTCATCGCGACCTGCTCGCGGAACAGCGCGCCCGCGCCGGCGAATGTCGAGCCCGACGTCGACTGGATGCGCGCCCCGGCCGAGTCGAGCAGCCACACCATCGGGATGCGCTGGCGCACGGACAGCTCCCGCAACCGCGAGATCTTGAACTCGCTCGTCACGCCCATCGAGCCGGCCATCACGGTGAAGTCGTACGCCGCGATCGCGACCGGCCGGCCGTCGATCTCACCGACGCCGGTGACCGCGCCGTCGGCCGCGAGGTAACGGTCGCCGATGCCGGGGTCCATGTGGTCGGCGAGCATCCCGTATTCCACCCACGTGCCCGCGTCGACGAGCAGGTCGAGGCGTTCGCGCACGGTGAGCTTGCCGAGCGAGTGCTGACGCTCGACGCGCTCCGGTCCGCCCATCGCGAGCGCGCGGTCGCGGCGCTCCTTCAAGTCGCCAACCAGTGCTCCCCAATCGTGCACGTCGCCGCCCCCCGCTGCCACTGGCTTCGCCTTGTCGCCGTCGCTCATCAGCGGCCTTTCCACTTCGGTGCGCGCTTCTCGGCGAACGCAGTGACGCCTTCGGCCGTGTCCTCGGACGCGCTGGTAACAGTGAGCATGGTCTGGAGATAGTCGAGCGCCGCGTCGGCCGGCAGCTCGAGGGCGCGGTAGAACGAGTCGCGTCCCCAACGCATGATCAACGGCGACTTCGACGCGAGCGCAGTCGCGAACTCTTCGACCGCAGTGTCGAGCTCGGCCACCGGCACAACGCGGGTGACGAACCCGATCCGCTCGGCCTCGGCGGCGTTGACGCGCCGGCCGGTCGCCATCAGCTCGAGCGCGCGCTTCGGCTGCATCGAGCGCAGCAGCGGCACCGTGATCATGTACGGCCACAGGCCCACGTTGATCTCCGGAGTACCGAACTGCGCGTCGTCGGCGGCGATGACGAAGTCGCACGCGCAGGCGAGGCCGAAGCCACCCGCGAGCGCGTAGCCGCGCACGCGGGCGATCGTCGGCTTGCCGAGGCTCCACAAGTCGCGGAACAGATCAGCGAGCAAGCCACGCCCGTCGTGCGCCGCAGCCGCACCGGCGTCGCCCGCCATGCTGCCGAGGTCGGCGCCGGCGCAGAACGCCTTGTCGCCCGCGCCCGTGAGCACGAGCACGCGCACCGAGTCGTCAGCGCGCGCGTCCGCCACCGCCGTGCGGAGCCCCTGCACCACCGGGAACGACATGGCGTTGCGCCGCTCGGGACGGTCGATCGTGACGCGGGCGATGCCGCCGGCGACCTCGTAGCGCACCTCGTCCACTGCTGCTCCCCCGGGCTGATCGGCGCTCGGTGGCCGGCCCTGCGCGTGCGTGCTCGGACGCATCGTAGGTATACAACCGCCGCGGCGCCTGGCTCTCTACGATGGACGAATGGTGTTCTACGGGGGCGTCATCGTGCTCGCGGTTGCCGTCGTGCTCCTCACCTGGGGCAGCTTCTCGCAGCTGGCGAGGCTGCCGATCCAGTCGTTGTGGCTCCTGTGGGTGGGGCTGGTGATCCAGATCGCCCTCGAGTTCATCGATCTGCCGAAGGATCGCATCGACGACGTCGGCTTCGGCCTGCTCATGCTCTCGTACGCGGCGGTCCTCGGGTTCTGCTTCATCAACCTGCGGGTGCGCGGCATGACCGTCATCACGATCGGGATCGCGCTCAACGCGCTGGTCATCGGGATCAACCAGGGGATGCCGACTCGCAACGAGGTCGTGACGCGCAACGGCGTGAAAGTCGAGCAGCCCATCCCGCTCGAGATGAAGCACCGGCCGAAGACCGGCGACACCCTCCTGCCGTTCCTCGGCGACAACATCCTCACGCCGGATCGCGGCGAGGTCATCTCGTTCGGCGACTTGATCCTCGCGGTCGGGATCTTGGACTTGTGTTACTGGGGCAGCCGGCGTCGACGCCCGGCCGGTGATGACGACGATGCCGAAGAGGTCGAGACCGTCGAGCCGATCACCGGTGACGCCGCGCCGGTCGAGCGCGCCGACGAGCCCGCGTGGGTGCACTCTCGCATTGAGATGTTGCCGATCAAGATCGAGGGTGCGCCCGACGTCGCGCCGCCCGCGGCTGCGCCGGACGAGCCAGCGACTGTGCCCCCGACAGCGCCTCCGAGCCCCGACGGCGGTGAGAACGGCGATGCGAGTTCGCAGAGTGGGACCGACACCACCACCGACGTTGACGGGTTCGTCCTCGATCTCAGCCGGTACGAGGAGGCCGAGCGGACGGAGACGATGCGCAAGATCAGAGTCGCCCGCGCCGCTCGACTGCGCGCGGAGCAGGAATACCGCGCGGTGATGGCCCGCACCGCGCCGCCCGCCGGCACGTCAGACGCGTCGGCGGCCGCGGAGACCTGAGCTCGGCCCGGCAGCCGCTGACAGCGTCCGCCACGCCGGCTTGCCGCTTGCCATGCGGCCGCCCATATCGGTCGAGCCGTCATACCGTGCCGTTTTACCGTCCAAAGTGCCAATGCCGTGAACCGGGGCGTAGCCTGGAGAGGTCAGCCGCTACTCGTGGAGATCGCCAAGCACACGAGGTCGAAGGACGTGGGAAGCATGGAGCCCAAAGACCACGATGCCGAGCCGCTCGGTGACGAGGAGCCCATGACGCCAACCGCGTTCGCGCCGGCCGAGGCGGCGGCCACGGGCGAGGGTCGCGACCTCGGTGTGGATCTCAGCCTGTACGAACTTCCCGCGCGCGGCGAGCTGTTGCGCAAGATCCAGGCCGCGCGTGCCAAGCGACACCGCGAGGAAGAAAAGCTCGAAGCAGCGATGATCGGTACAGCCCCGCCCGCGGAACCCTCAGACGAGGCGACAACCACCAACACCTGAGAGCATCGAAAGACGCAAGTCGTCGGGCGCCTACGCCTCCACGGGTAGCAACCTGCGCCGACGCAGCACCGTTTCCAGTGCCGCGAGCACGCGGCCGTCGTACACGTAGCCGGGTCCCGAGTACAGCACCTCGAGCGCGATGGGCGCGTTGTCGCGGCGGCCCTCGGAGAGCTCGTCGAACGCGCTGGCGACCTTCAAGATCTGTCCGCTGAGCGCGGTGATCGGTGGCACTGGATCGAGCGCCGTGCCCAGTTCGGGGCGCGCCGGACGCTCGGACGCGGCGAGCACCTCACCTGCCGGAGCGAGTGCCTCGCTGGCGCGCAGCATCGTGGCGCCCGCCTGCGCCACCTCGGCCCAGTCAACCCCACGGGTGTGGTCTTCCGGCTCGTCGAGCGTCACCTGGCCGAGGTGGTGCAGCAACGCAGCCGTCTCGAGTCGTGCGAGCTCCGTCTTGTTGAAGTCGAGCTCACGTCCCATCCGCAGCGACAGCGCGGTGACCCGTCTCGTATGTCCTTCCGGCACGAGGCCGCCGAGCTCGGGCGTCACCGAGAGCGCGACGATCGTCTGCTCGTAGGTGCGGCGAATCGACGACAACTGCTCGAACGAGTACCACGCGGCGAACAGCGGCACTGAGAACAGCAACGGTCCCCACAGGCCCAGGCCACCTCTGCCGCCGATGCCGTCGTAGCCGATCCCCATGAGCATCCCACTCGTGACCAGCGCGAGATCAGCGGAACGCCCACGTACCGATACTGCATACCGCCGGTCGCGTGCGAGTCGGAGCAATTCTGCTGCTGCGAGCGCGGCCGCGGCGCCGGCACCCAGCGCGAGGAGTACGCGCAGCCGGTTGTCCTGGCCAACGGTCACGTCGGCCACGAGTGCTGCCGCGGCGAACGCAGCGCCAGCCGACAGCAACCGCTCGAGGAGCAGAACCGGCCGTAGTGGCCACGCGGGCGTCTCGCGAGCGACGAGCGCGACCACCTCCGCCACCGCGACGACAATCAGGAACTGGTTCACCGTGTCTGCGCGCAACAGCACCACGATCACTGCGAACGACAACGGGATCGCAGCCCGGCCCTGTGGCCGCAGCTCGAAGAGCTCGCCGATCGCAACGCCGGTGCCCAGAGCCACGAGTGCCGGCCACGGACCACTTGGATCGATGATCGTGGCCACCAGCGCGCCGGCCCCGCCAATGGCAACGAGATACAACACGCCGCGCGGCCGGGTCATGACCGGCTCGACTTCTTCTCGTCGGACGGTTCGAGGTCGCCGAGTCCGGCTGAACCGGTACCGACCTCGGGCGGCGGCAACGCCCACTGCTCCTCGTCGGTCTCGTAGCCGCTGCCGTGGTGCTCGTCTCGGCGCTCGATTGCGGCGATGAGCGCTTCAACGCAATCGGGGTGGAACTGCGTGCCCGCCTTCTCGCGCAACTCTGCGAACGCGACGTCTTGCGTCAGCGCCTTGCGGTACGCGCGGGTGGAGGTCATCGCGTCGTAGGCGTCGGCGACGTGAACGATGTACGGCTCGATCGGGTGCTTATCGTCGCCCTTGTTGTATTTCGTGAACTCGCTCGACGCGCTCGCCGCGACGGGAGCGAGGAAGTCGATGCGACTGAGGATCTCGACGGAGACCGATTCGTGCTCCTTGATGCGCCGGAACTCCGCGTCGGTAAGCTTCCCCGGCTTGTTGAGCAACTGGTTGGGGACAACCAGCTTGCCGACGTCGTGCATCAACGCTGCGAACCGAAGTCGCTCGAGCCGCCGCAACGAGAATCCCATTTCCTCGCCCATGTACCCCGCGTAGACGGCAACACGTTCGACGTGCCCGGCGGTGTAGTGGTCCTTCGCTTCGAGCGCGGAGATGAGCGTCTCGACCGTTGCCTCGTGCGCCGCCTTGACCTGAACGAAGGAGGCGAAGGTTTGGCGTGCGATCAAGATCGGGACCACGAGAAGCGGAACGATGACCGGCCCGACGTCCAAGTACAGCTTTCCGACGAAGGCTCCGAAGATCGCGAATGGGAACGCTTGCAGCTCGCTGGGTCGAAACTCTCGGAGCAAACGGCGGACGCTCTGTCCGGTCTCCAACGAAACCACCGTCGCGACGAGGACATCGTTGACCACGAAGTAGGCGAGAGTTGCGAAGCCGGCTGCAACGAGGATCAACGAAGCGGAATCGAGCCACAAGCCGGGGAAGCTGTTGAACACCGCGGCGGCTGCAAGTGCCGAAAGCCCAAAGTTCGCCATGTTGAACATGACCTTGCGCCAATCCCGCGCCCAGAAGTTGTGCAGGGACAACCCGCACGTCATGCCGACGATCATCGGCCCCAGCAGCGAGTGCTCAGGGCTCAGCGCGACAATCGACGCGATCGTCAACATGTACCCGGCGCTCATGCCGTCCTTGCTCGGCAACTCGACTGCGAAGTGCTCCGAAAAAACTGAGAGAACCGCGAACAGCGCGACGACGGTCCACACCGGCGAGTCGCCGCGCCACGCCAAGCCGGTCGCACAGATGCACGCGCCGGCAGCGACCGCCACACAGAATGCAGTCACGCGTCGGGAGTATCGAGAGCCCACGAATCAGTTCCTTGCCGTGAGAGAGAGGCGGCAAGGCCCGTGCGATCACGCTTGCGTTTACCGCCAGCTACGACCGGCGCCGCCGCTGAGCAGGATTGCAGCAATGCTCGAACCGAGCAGCGTGAGGCGAGCAAAGATTGACTTCTTCAAGGAGATGACCCCCTAGAGGTTGCTGACCACTTGGCTCCGCTCCTGGATGCCGAGGGGTTCGCTCCGCTAGTTGGAATCTCTTTGTATGTTTGCCGTTACAGCTCTCGCAGAGGCCCTGCCGTCTCTATCCCTACCTGCAGTGCTGTGGGCACCTCCCTGCTAAAGGCCCGTTGAATGGCTTGCGCTGACCCGTCTAGCTACGGCGCGCCGGTGCGGGACTTGAGCGAAAACGGTTGAATACCGCCCAGGGTCCCGATCCACCACATCGTGCGAAAGAGTGTGCGCTCAAAAATCCTCCCAAACAAGATGCAACATTCGCGAGCGCCACGAAGAAAATTCAGGGGGTCGAATCTGGCCCACCCTTTCCGACAACAATGCTGGCAGTCGAATCTGGCCTACTCTTTCCGATTCCGAGAACAATGCTGGCAGTCGAATCTGGCCTACCCTTTCCGATTCCGAGAACAACGCGGGCAAGCGGGGGCAAGGGGAACAATGGCGACTGTTGACGAACAGCTCGATGACGCACTGGTGGTAGATCTCAATTTGGCCGAGCTCGAACAGGAGCTCTGCCGGCTCCCCTACATCACGGCAGCTCGGATCGTGCCCGACGCAACGCGCCGGCCGATCGAGGTGCACATCATCGCTCGGCCCGGCAAGCCGGCGAAGCAAGTGGTCCGTGACGTGCAGTCGGTCGCGCTCGCGTCATTCGGTGTCGAGCTCGACCGCCGCATCGTCTCGGTCGTGCAGCTCGGCGACAACGGAGACGGCGGTTCCCGCGCCGACGGCGACGACGACGGGCCCGGCTTTCGTCCCCGCATCGCAACGATCAACACGGAGTCAAACGGCCTGCGCGCGCTGATCCAAGTGGCGCTCGACCACGACGGCGACGAAGCGATCGGCTTCTGTGAAGGCTGGATCGCGACCACCTCCCGCTTCCGTCTCATCGCCGCCGCGACCATCGACGCGCTGCGTCAGATCGAGCCGATCGCCGAGTGCGTCGATGTCGACAGCGCGCAGATTGTGCGCGTGGGGATCCACGATGTCGCCGTCGTCACGGCCGTGTTGGTGGTGCCGCCGACTGAGGAAACCGTGGTGGGTTCGGCCATCGTGCGCCAGAACCAGGAAGCGGAAGCGATCGCCCGCGCGGTGCTCGACGCGACCAACCGTCGGCTCGCCCAGCTCCGTTAGCCGCCGCCCCACCTGGTCGACCACGATGGTGCCCATGGCACCCGTCGCGGCGTTCATCTCGTATCGGCTCGGCGGTAGCGACGGCGTGTCAATCGAAGCGGCCAAGTGGCAGTGGGCGCTGCACGAGCTCGGCTTCACAACGCGCCGGGTCGCCGGAGAGCTGCCCGACGAGCCACAACCCGGCGACGTGACCATCGCCAAGCTTGCGATCGATGCCGGCCAGGCCCCTGACCAGGCTGCACTCGCCGCCGCGCTCGACCGCGCGAGTCTCGTCGTCGTCGAGAACCTCTGCTCCCTGCCGCTCAACCTCGCCGCCGCGCGCGCCACCGCCGCGGTGCTCGCGAACCTCCCCGGCAGGGTGGTCTTTCACCACCACGACCTCGCGTGGCAACGTCCGCACCTGGCGCACCTCACCGAGTTCCCCCCTCGCCGCCCCGGCTCGCTGCACGTGGCCATCAATGACTTGTCGCGCCATGAGCTCGCGCAGCGGGGCATCGACGCCGTCACCATCCGCAACGCGTTCGACTTCGACGCAGCGCCCGGCGATCGCGAGCGCACCCGCAAGGAGATGGGCTTCGCCGAGGACGAGCTCCTCGTGCTCCAGCCGACGCGCGCCATCACCCGCAAGAACGTGCCCGCGGGCTTGTACTTCGCAGAGCAGCTGAGCGCCCTCGTCACCGACCGGCCGGTGCGCTACTGGCTCACGGGACCAGCGGAGGACGACTACGACGCGACTCTCGCGGCCACGCTGGCCGGTGCCACGGTCCTTCTCGCGGACGGCCGCGCCCCGCGTCCGGCCGACGCGTACGCCGCCGCCGACGTGGTCGTGTTCCCGTCGGGGTGGGAAGGCTTCGGCAACCCCGTCATCGAGTCGATCGTGGCCCGCCGCCCGATCGCGGTCGCCGACTACCGCGTTCTCCACGAGCTTCGCGACACGCTCGACCTCGAACTGTGGGACGTCACCGACCCGGAAGCGATGGCCGCGTGGCTCGCTGCGCCCGATCCCGTCCGCCTCGAAACCAACCGCGAGAGCGCCCGCGCCCAGCTCGACTTGGCCGATCTGCCGGTACGCCTCCGCGCGGCGTTCGAAGCGGTGGGATGGAGGGCATGGTGAACGTCCCGCACGACGACGTCACCGCCCGCCGCGCCCGCATCGCCCGCACGGTGAAGACCGCCAAACGGATCGGCTACAGCGCACTGCTGCTCGCGATCGTCGCGTTCGGCGTGGGACTGGCCACTGGATTCCCGTCATCGCTCGTCGCCATTTCCGTCGGCGGACTGATCGCCGCGTGCGTGATCCTGCCGCTGCCGATCGTGCTCGGCTACGGCGTGCGCGCCGCCGAACGGGAGGAACGTCAGGCCCGCCGCCCTCCACCGACGCCCGAGGGGCGCACAGGCGGCCCGTCCGTCTAGGTTTATTACAGAACTCGCGCCGCAATTACAGGAGTACACGATGCCCAAGGCCGCTGTCTGCAATGCCATCGGGGAGCCGCTCGAGATCACCGACGTCGGTCTCGAAGCGCCCAAGGAAGGCGAGGTCAAGGTCAAGCTCGCCGCATCGGGCGTCTGCCACTCCGACCTCTCAGTCGTGAACGGCACGCTGCTGCAGGGCCTCCCCGCGGTGCTCGGCCACGAGGGCGCCGGCGTGATCAGCGAGGTCGGCCCAGGTGCCGATCGCCTGAAGGCGGGTGACCACGTGGTGATCTCGTGGGTACCGCAGTGCGGCGAGTGCTACTTCTGCGCGCACGGGCAGGGTGAGCTGTGCGAGGAAGGCGCGATCGCCAACATGAGCGGCGGCATGCTCGACGGCACACCACGCTTCACCCGTGACGGCCAGCCGCTGTTGCACATGGCCGGCTGCGGCACGTTCACCGAGGAGACGGTCGTGCCCGCGATCGGCGCGATCAAGATCGACGACTCCTTCCCGCTGACGGCTGCATCGCTCATCGGTTGCGGCGTGCTGACGGGCTTCGGCGCGGCCGTCAACACGGCGTCGATCCGGCAGGGCGACACGGTTGCGGTCGTCGGGTGCGGCGGCGTGGGGCTCAACGTGATCCAGGGCGCCAAGTACGCGGGTGCCGAGCGCATCATTGCCATCGACATGGTCGAGGGGAAGCTGCAGACGGCCCAGAAGTTCGGTGCAACTGATCTCGTGAACCCCGCCGACGGCGACGCGGTTTCGCAGGTGATGGCGCTCACCGACCAGCGCGGCGCCGACGTGTCGTTCGAAGTGATCGGGCTCGAGGCCACGATCGAGCAGGCGTTCAACATGGCGCGCCGCGGCGGCCAGGCGATCATTGTCGGCGTGCCGAAGATGGAGGTGATGGTCAACATCCCCGCCGCGTTCGGCCTCGTGTTCGCCGAGAAGCAGATCCGCGGGTGTTGGTACGGCTCGTCGAATGTCCACACCGACGTGCCCAAGCTCACGAAGCTCTACTCCGAGGGCAAGCTGATGCTCGACGAACTGATCTCACGCGAGATCAAGCTCGAAGAGGTCAACGAGGCGCTCGACAATATGGGCTCGGGCGAGATCGCCCGCTCCGTCATCGTCTTCTGAGCCGCAGCTCTGCGCTACTGCGCCGAGGTTGGAGGGCCCGTCATGCGTCATCGCCGGTTTGGGAAGTCGGACCTCGAGGTGTCCGAGGTCGGCTTCGGCACGTGGACGATCGCGAGCGACTGGTGGGGCAAGGTCGACGACAAGGACGGCCTGTTGCACGCCGCGCTCGACGCCGGCATCACGTTCATCGATACCGCACCGGTGTACGGCCCTGATGGGCTGGGCGAGACCCAGCTCGCGGACACGCTCAAGACGCACCGTAGTGAGCTCGTGATCACCACCAAGTGCGGCTACGACATCGACGCGCCCCGCAAGTTTCCGGGCCAGTCGGAGCGTCCGCACGACTGGCGGCCCGAGGCCGTGCGCGCGCAGCTCGACGCGTCGCTGCGCCGGCTCGGCACCGACTACATCGACCTGTATCAGCTCCACAACGTGCGCATGGAGCCGATGCTCTCCGACGACTTGTGGGCCGAGCTCGAGCAGTTCCGCGTCGAGGGCAAGGTGCGTGAGCTCGGTGTCGCGCTCGGCCCTGCGATCGGCTGGGTCAACGAGGGACTCCACGCGCTGCGCGAGCGACCGATTGCCTCGTTGCAGACCGTGTTCAACGTCTTGGAGCAGGAACCGGGTCTCACCTTTGCCGCCGAGCCCGCGGTGCAAGAGGGCCGGGTCGGTCTGATCTCGCGCGTCCCGCACGCGTCCGACACGTTGTCGGGCAAGGTCACGCGCGACACCGAGTTCGAGCCCGGCGACCATCGCTCGCACCGCAACCGCGACAACATGCTCGACAACTTCGACAAGGCCGACACGCTCACCTTCCTGTGCGAACCCGAGACCGGGCGCACCATCGGTCAGGCGGCAATCGCCGGCATCCTCGCCAACGCCGCGTTCACCACGGTGCTTCCGACGTGCGTGACGACCGACGAGGTGCGTGAGTACGCCGCGGCATCCGACATGCCGCTCACTGCTGACGAGCAGGCGCACCTCGCCGAGCTGTGGGTCGACAACTTTGGCGTCACCAACCGTTACGAGATGCCGCTCAAGAGCAGTACGAGCGCTTGATGCGCCTGCCCGCCGAGCAACGTCGCCGTCAGCTCCTCGAAGTGGCGTGTGACGTGTTCGCGTCGGGCGGTTTTCACGCCACGTCGATGGACGACGTCGCGCTCGCGGCCGGCGTCACCAAGCCCGTCCTCTACCAACACTTCCCTTCGAAGCGGGCCCTGTTCGTGGAGCTGCTCGACGACGTCGGACGCCAGCTGCTCGACCGGCTCACCACCGCCACGAGTCGGGCCGAGACGGGACATGAGCGCGTCGAGGTGGGTTTCGCCGCCTACTTTCAGTTCGTCACGAGCAACCGGGCCGCGTTCCGCTTGCTGTTCGGCGCGTCGGTGAGAAACGACGCCGAGTTCGCCGACATCGCCGACCGCGTGCTCGACGACGCGGCCGAGCTCATCAGCGTGTGGATCGAGATCGAGGGCACGGCCGAGCATCGCAAGGTGCTCGCGCACGCGCTCGTTGGCATCGCCGAGGCGGCGAGCCGCTATGCGCTCACCGATCCCGACGGCCCCCATGACGCGGCCCAACTCGCGCGCTGGATCTCCGAGCTCGCGTGGTTCGGGCTTCGTGGCGTGCGCGCCGGCGACGAACTTCCCGTCGCGGCCGACTAACCCGCCCGCCTTCTGTAAATGCCGAGCGTCAGCCGTGCGCCGCGCTCCTGCTTCCGGGCAGAGTTTTCGACCGTAGCGGTCGAAAGCTCTTCCAAGAACGAGAACCGAGTCTTGACGCACTGAGCACTGCGGCGTATGCCTCCGCATGGACAGGACCGCACTGACGGGGAGAGTTGCCATGGCCATCGACGAAGGCAAGCTCGAGCAGATAGGAGGCGGATGCCAGAGCAACTGACCGATACCGGCGAACGCCGGCCGGTTCACGGGAACGGTGAAGTCCGTGCCGGTTCGTTCGACGCGCTCCGGCGTGACGGCCAGTTGGTCACAAAGGTCGGCTCGATCCCGGTCGTCGTGTTCTGGCACGACGGCCGGGCCTGGGCGATCGAAGACCGCTGTCCGCACATGGGGTTCCCGCTGCACCAGGGCAGCGTCGAGACAGGTCTGCTCACCTGTCACTGGCATCACGCGCGTTTCGACTTGGAGTCGGGCTGCACGCTCGACCTCTGGGCCGACGACGCCACCGCGTTCGACGTGCAGGTCGACGGCGACGACGTGTTGGTCTCAGCGCGCCCGGTCGACGATCCGGTCGGGCACTTCGAGCGTCGGCTGCGTGACGGCCTCGAAGAGCAGATCACGCTCGTGATCAGCAAAGCCGTGCTGGGTCTGCTCGACGCAGGTGTCGAGCCCACCGCGATCGTCCGTACCGGCGCGGAGTACGGCGCCGCCAACCGGGACACCGGATGGGGAGCCGGTCTCACCGTGCTCGTGGCGATGGCCAACGTGCTCCCCCACCTCGACCCCGTTGACCGCCCACTTGCGTTGGTGCACGGCCTGCGTTTCATCGCCACCGATACTGGTGGGCATCCGCCGCGCTGGCCGGTTGATGCGCTCGAAACAACTGCGATCCCCGTCGCGCGACTCGCGAGTTGGTACCGCCGATTCGTCGACACCCGCGCCGGCGACGCGGCCGAGCGCGTGCTCGCCACCGCGCTCGCCGGAGCCGACATCGATGACGTGGCCGCGATGATGTTCGCCGCGGCGACCGATCATGTGTTTCTCGACGGCGGTCACACGGTCGACTTCACCAACAAGGCGTTCGAAGCGGTCACGCACCTCGGCGCCGACACGGCTGCGTCGCTCGTACCAACGGTCGTGCACCAGACCGCTCGCGCCCAACGCGCGGAGGAAACGTCGGCGTGGCGCCACCCGCACGATCTCGTCGCGCTCCTCGAACAGACCACGCTCACGCCCGGCGACGGCGGCTATGCCGACATCGCCGGCCTCGCCGCGCTCATCCTGGCTGACGATCCGTTCACCGTGGTCGACGCGCTCGTCAACGCCGCCGCGCAGGGTGTGTCGGCAGAGGAGCTGGGACGCGCCGTGGCGTACGCTGCCGCGCTGCGCCTCGCGCGGTTTCACACCCGCAACGACATCGGCGACTGGGATGACGTGCATCACGCGTTCACCGCCGCCAACGCGGTGCACCAGGCACTCGTGCGCGCGCCCACGCCCGAGCTGTTGCGAGGCGTCCTGCAGGGCGCGCTCCGTGTGTACCTCGACCGGTTCCTCAATGTGCCCGCCGCTCGTATCCCATCCGCGACCCAAGGTGATCTCGCCGAGCTCGACGAGTGCTGGAACGTGCAGGGCCACGTCGATCGCGCCGGCGCGATCGTGGTCGGCTACTTGCGCGGCGGCGGTGAACGCGGCCGGGTCATCGCCGCGCTCGGCCACGCTTTGCTCAACGAGGATCCCGGCTTCCACTGGTACCAGGTGTACGAAGCCGGTGTACGTCAAGCGCTCGCGTGGCCCGATGGCTCCGAGGAGTCGGCGCTGATCCTGTGTGGCGTGGCGCGGTTCCTCGCCGCGCACACGCCGACCCGGCGCGAGCTCTCGACGGTCGTGAGCATCGCGGATCGGCTGCGACGCGGCGACGCGCTCTACGAGGAAACCGTCGACACGTAAGCCGCATCGATGCCCGAGAGCGTTCACGTCCACGTGCCCGACGAGCTGAGCGAGGGCACCACCCATCCCGTGTCGGGTCGCGAGCGGCTGTCTGAGCTCGGCGCAGTCCTGTTGTTGGCCGTCGCGACGGTGTGCATCGCCTGGAGCGGCTACAAGGCTGCGAAGTGGAGCGGACTCCAGGCCCGGCGGTATGCGCAGGCGAGCACCGCACGATCCCAAGCGAATCGAGCGTCGACGCTCGGGGGCCAGGAGCGGCTCCAAGACCTCACGAACTTCAACCGCTGGCTCGAACTGACGACCGAGTCGACCCCGCGGGACCTCGAGCTGGCCGACCTGTACAACCGCCGGTTCCGGCCCGAATTCCGTTCACCGCCTGGCTCGCGCAGGACCCGTTACACAAGCTGAACACCGTCGCCAGTCCGCTCCTCATGCCGCAATATCGGCTCGCCAACCTCGTGAAGGCAGACCGACTCGAGCGCGTGGGCGACCAACGCTTCAACCAAGCGAAGGACGCGACCGAGCACGCCGACGACTACATCTTCGGCACGGTGTTCTTCGCCGCGGTGCTCTTCTTCGCCGGCATTTCGCTG
>JBBRZM010000007.1:0-109895 GCA_038236695.1 Acidimicrobiia bacterium | reverse complement strand
CGAACGCCGACGGGTTCGGTGCGCTCACCACCGCAGTGGTCGACGCACCCTGACCGACCGTCTGGGACACTGCCGACGACGTGCTGGCCGTGAAGTTGGTGTCACCGGAGTAGATGGCGGTGATCGCATGCGGACCGACCGTCAACACCGTGGTGTTGATCGTCGCGACACCACCAGTGAGCGTCCCGGTGCCGAGCGAGGCCGCACCGTCGAAGAACTCGACTGTGCCCGACGGTGTCCCCGCCGACCCACCCGCCGCCGCGACTGTCGCGGTGAGCGTCACCGACTCGCCGAACAGCGACGGGTTCGGTGCGCTCACCACCGCAGTGGTCGACGCACCCTGACCGACCGTCTGGGACACATTGCCTGACGACACGGTGAAATCAGTGTCACCCGAGTAGATCGCATCAATCGAGTGGGCACCCACCGTCAGGTTCGAGACCGCGCCGCTCAGCGCCACTCCCGAACCGTTCACTGTCACCGGGGCACCCGAGACCACATTGTCCACATAGAACTGGACCGTGCCGGTCGGGACCCCGACTCCCGGCACCACCGCCGAGACCTGGACCGAGAACGACACCGCCTGACCAAACACCGACGGGTTCGCCAACGCCGACACCACTGTGCTCGACACCGCCCGACCCACCTGCAACGTCGCGATCCCAGACGTGCTCGCCAAGAAGTTCACATCACCCGCATAGACCGCGGTGAGCGTATGGGCACCTGTGCTCAACGCCGCGGTGCTCACCGACGCCGAACCTGCCACCAAGGTCGCGGTCCCCAACGAAGTCGCACCATCGAAGAACTCGACCGTGCCTGTCGGCACACCCGCGAACGACGTGACCCCCGCCGTGAACGTCACCGACTCGCCATGCACCGGACTCACCGGCACCGCACCCAGCGACACGGCGGTCGGGGCGCGGTTCACCGTGTGGTTGTGCCCGGCCGACGTGCTGTTCCCGAGGGTGGCCGGATCGGCCGAGGCGAACGCCGCGGTGATCGAGTGCACCCCACCCGTCAACGTGGACACCGCCAACTGGGCTACACCCGTGCCGTCCAACGTCACCGGGACACCCAACGAGGTCGCCCCATCGAAGAACTCGACCGTGCCGGCCGGGATCCCCGTCGCCGGCGCGATGGGAGCCACCGTCGCCGTGAACGTCACGGACTGGTTGAGCTCGGACGGGTTCGGCGCGCTCGACACCACCGTCGACGTGAAACCGGCCGCAACCACCTGCCCCCCGGCGAGGCTGGCCTGCGAGTCGAGGAAGTCACTGGTGTCGGGCACGAAAAAGACGCGGACCGTGTGCGTGCCGGGGACGAGACCGCTCTCGACTATGGAGGCGTGGCCGCCCACCGTGCTGGCGGCGTCGATGGTGTTGCCGTCCACTTCGAGGTAGACGGAACCCGCGGGGATCACACCGGACGTGGAGGTGACGGTGATGTCGAACGTGATCGCCTCGCCGAAGGCCGAGGGATTCGGGGTGCTCGTGACGCTGACCGAGGTCGTGTCCGAGTCGACCTGCTGCAGCACGAAGTCACTGGAGGGCGCGAAGTTGGCGTCGCCGGAGTAGACGGCGTCCACCTGGTGGAAGCCGTAGTGGAAGCCGTTGGCGTTGGTGAACACCGGGCTCGTGGCGACGCCGCCGACCAGCGCCACCGCCGAACCGGAGGGCAGCCCGTCGACGTAGAACTGGACGCTGCCCGTAGGCGAGCCCCCGGTGGACGTGACGGTGGCAGTGAAGGTGATCCCGAGGCCGAACGCGGACGGGTTCTGCGAGCTCACGATCGCTACCGAGCTGGCTGCGGTGTTCACTGCGAGCGCGAAGCCACCGGCCGTGCTCGCGGTGTGAGTGGCCTCGCCGCCGTAGCTCGCACCGATGGTGTGCGTGCCGGTGCCACGCCCCGTCGGCGTGTACGTGAGCGCACAGGTGCTGGCGCTCGCGGTGGAGGCAGCGAGGGTGCAGGTCGGCGCGGAGAACGCTCCGGCGCTGTTGGTGCTCGGAGTCACGGTGCCGCCGGGCGCGGTCGCGCCCGCGCCACCAGTGTCGGTGACCGTGAAGGTACAAGTGGTCGGCGAGCCCACCGTGCCCGGCGTGGCGCAGGAGACCGCGGTAGAGGTGGGACGCCCACCGACGGTCTGGGTGATCGCGCCCGAAGTGCTGGTGTTGAAGTTCGTGTCACCCGCGTAGACCGCAGTGATCGAGTGCGCGCCCGGAGTGAGCGAGGAAATCGCCAGGCTCGCTTGGCCGCCGGACAGGGTGACGGCAGCGCCGAGGTTGGCGGCGCCGTCCTTGAACTGCACGGTGCCCGACGGGCTCCCGGCGCCGGGTGCCACCGGGGCCACGGTGGCGGTCAGCGTCGTGCTCTGTCCGAAGACGGACGGGTTGACGCTGCTCGTGACGCTCGTCGTGGTGTTCGACGTGTTGACCGTCTGGGTCGCGGCGCTCGAAGTGCTCGTGTTGTAGTTGGCGTCGCCTAAGTAGTCCACGGTGATCGAGTGGGCGCCGACGGTGAGGCTCGACATCGCCAGGGTCGCCTGACCACTCGACAGACTCACCGAACCGAGATTGGCTGCCCCGTCCCTGAACTTCACCGTGCCAGTCGCGGTGCCGGAACCGGGACTCGAGACCGTGACCGTCGCGGTCAGCGTCGTGCTCTGTCCGAAGACGGACGGGTTGACGCTGCTCGTGACGCTCGTGGTGGTGTTCGACTTGACCGTGTGCGCGGTGGTGTTCGAGCTGCCGTTGAAGCTGGTGTCACCGCCGTACGTGGCGGTGACAGTCTTCGCGCCGGCAGTGGTAGAGGTCAGGGTACAAGAAGCCGACGGGGAACTCGCCGAGCCTGTCAGGTTGCCGGTGGTGCACGAGACGGTGCCGTCGCTGATGGTGACGGTGCCGGTCGGCGTTCCTACGGAACCCGAGCGGGTGACGGTGGCAGTCACGGTGTAGCCCTCGCCCGTGACCGAGGGATCGGGGGCGTCAGCAACCGCGGTTGTGGTGTTCGCCTTGGTGACGGTGTGGGTGGTCGTCGCGGTCGCGGTCGCGTGAGACGCGTCGCCGCTGTAGGTCGCGGTGATCGTGAGGGGCCCAAGGGTGGTGTTATTGATGGAGCAGGAGAAGTCGGCACTCGAGCCGGAGCCGTTCGACGCCGTGCTGTCAGTGCAGGAACCACCCGCACCGTCGCTGAAGCTGACCGAGCCGCCGGGCATTGAGCCCGACGCCGGCACGACATTGGCGCTGACGGTGTAGCTCGCGCCGAGGACCGAGGGATCGCTCGCGTCTGCTGCGGTCATCGTGACCCCGATGAGGGGGCTGACCGTGTGGGTGGTCGTGCCCTGGCCGCCGGTGAAGTTGGCGTCGCCGCCGTAGGTGGCGGTGATGGTCTTCGAGCCGGTCGTGGTGGAGGTGAGGTTGCAGCTGGCGGTCGGCGCGCTGCTGGAGCCGCTGAGGTTTCCGGTGGTGCAGGAGTCGGTGCCGTCGGTGATGGTGACGGTCCCCGTCGGTGTCCCGGTCGAACCCGAGCGGGTAACGGTCGCGGTCACCGCGTACGCGGAACCGGCGAAGCTCGGGTCGTTGGCGTCGACCACGGTCGTCGTGGTCCCTGCCTTGCTCACGGCGTGCGCAGTGGTGTTCGAGCTGCCCGCGAAGCTGGTGTCACCCGCGTACGTCGCGGTGATCGTCTTCGCGCCCGCGGTGGTCGACGCGAGGACACAGCTCCCCGTCCCCGTCCCACTCGAGCCCGAGAGGGTCGCGTTGCAGCTGGCGGTGCCGTCCGACACCGCCACCGTGCCCGAGGGAGTTCCGCTCGCACCACTGCGCGCGACGCTGACGCCGACGGTGTAATTACCACCGAGCGTCGACGGGTCGGGCGCATCGGAAGTGATCGTGGTGGTGGTGGTGTCCCGCACCGTCTGGGTGAGCGTGCTCGACGTGCTCGTGTTGAAGTTCGCGTCACCCGCGTACACCGCGGTGATCGAGTGCGAACCCACGGCCAACGAACTCGTGGCGAGCGTCGCTTGACCACTCGACAGCGTCACGGCGCTGCCGAGGTTCGCGGCGCCGTCTTTGAACTGCACCGTGCCGGTCGCGGTGCCGGAACCGGGGCTCGCGACCGCGACGGTCGCGGTGAGGGTGATCGACTGTCCGGTGCTTGCAGGGTTCGCGCTGCTCGTGACCGAGGTGGTGGTGTTCGCCTTGTTGACCGTGTGCGCCGCGCCGGCCGACGCGCTGGCACCAAAGTTGGTGTCCCCGCCGTAAGACGCCACGATCGACTTCGAACCCGCGGAGGTGGAGGTGAGGTCGCAAATGGCTCTCACGTTGTTGCCGGACGCGTTGTCGAAGGACGTGTCGGTGCAGGATGCCGAACCGTCGCTGATGGTGACCGTGCCACTCGGCGTGTTCGGAGTGGAGTACGCGATGTTCGCGGTCACCGTGTAGGCCTGGCCCACCACCGTCGTCGTCACCGACTGACTGAAGATCGTGGTGGTGCTGGCACCGTTGGCGAACGCGCTGGTCGTCGGCCACATCGCGGCGACGGTCGCGAGTACCGCCAAAACGCTGACCCATGCCACGCGACGCCGTGCGCGCGCAGCGCGCGTTCGCGTGCGTGAAGTTCCAGCAGTGACTCCACCCATTGCAACCGCCCTCTCGTGGCTGGCGGGAGCCTCCTGCAAAGGTCCCGTAGCGTTGAGGGGCCGGTCTCACCACTGGCTCTTCCCGGGAGTCGGGTGACCGAACTCGTTTCCCGGGAGTCGTCGCCTCCCCACGTGCAGGGAGCACCGTATCGGTCTGACACGCTCAGAGTCAACACGGAGGGCGGTTATCTCACCGAACGTGCCGGAAACAGGGGGCTGCTTCTGCCTCGATTCGAGCAGTAGGTGCGCTCCGTGTGGTTTCCTGGTAATTAAATGAGCTCGCTACGCGTGGTGAGTCGAGCGGGGCGGGAACGGCAATGCACAGGTGGCGCCAGAACGGAACCGGCAACGACGCGGTCGTTGCCGCCACGCAATCGGAACTCGCATTAACTGAGCGAGCAGAGCCAGGGCGCACTCGGGTCGGGACACGAGGGGACCTGAACATGAAGATCCTCATCACGGGCGGGGCGGGTTTCATCGGCGGCAACCTCTGTCGACGACCTCTCGACGGGCCGAATCGCCAACCTTCCCTCCCACGAACGCCTGACGTTCCTCGAAGCGACGATCCTCGATCCCGCCTCGCTCGACGAAGCGTGCGACGGGGTCGACGCGGTCGTGCACCTCGCGGCACGAGCATCAGTGCCCGAATCCGTGAGCGATCCACTGAACTCGCACCTCGTCAACGTGGCGGGAACGATCCAGGTCCTCGAGGCTGCACGGAGAGCCGGCAACCCGCACGTCGTGCTCGCGTCCTCGTCATCGGTGTACGGCGACGATCCGGCCGAAGCGAAGCATGAGAGAATCCCGACCCGCCCGCTGAGTCCGTACGCCGCGAGCAAGGCGGCACTGGAGTCTTACGCCAGCGCGTACCACCAGAGTTACGGGCTGCCGGTGCTGGTCTTCCGGTTCTTCAACGTGTTCGGGCCACTCCAGCCGGCGGATCACGTCTACGCCGCGGTCATACCGTCGTTCGTTTCCGCCGCAGTCGACGGCCGCCCCTAATCGTGCACGGGGACGGCAAGCAAACCCGAGACTTCACGTACGTCGACACGTTGACCGGAGTCATCTGCGACGCGATCGACCGCGGGGTGATCTCACCCGAACCGGTGAACCTCGCGTTCGGGATCCGGACGAACCTTCTCGATCTCGTGGCCGACCTCGAGGAGATCATCGGGAAAGGGCTGGAGGTGCAGCACACCGAGCCGAGGCGAGGCGACGTGCGTTACTCGTTGGCCGACTGCACCCGGCTCCTCGAGTTGTTCCCGGAAGTTTCACCGACGACGCTCGAGGCCTCGCTGCGGTTGACCCTCGATTGGTTCCGCGCCGGTTGCCCCTAGCTATCTACCTGCGCTTCGCGCGAACACACGGGTGGGCGAGGGGGGACTTGAACCCCCACATCCTTTCGGACACAGGCACCTGAAGCCTGCGCGTCTGCCAATTCCGCCACTCGCCCGAGTGGAGCGCCGAGCGTAACCGCGCGCCTCTGAGATTCTCCTCGTGTCAGGCGCCCGACGGAACCGACACGGAACCTCGGCGTTTGTGATCGGGGACGCTAGAGGGACCCCGATGACCAAACGGTCGGGCGGAACCGGTACGCGGACGCGCGGCTCCACGTCGCACCGGAGCCGATGCGCGCTATCTCGCGCGTCTCGAAGCCCCGATGCGACTGGGCGATGTAATGTCGATGAAGCGCTCGGTGAGGGCCGAAAGCGGGCGAGTCCGCCGATACACTCCCCGGTCGTGGGACTCCAGGGGTTCGAGCGCCGGCTCGAGCGCCTCGTGGAAGGCACGTTCTCCAAGGCCTTTCGCAGTGGCCTCCAGCCCGTCGAGATTGGCAAGAAGATCGCCCGCGCCCTCGATGCGGGCCGCACCGTTGGTGTGCACGGTGGCAGGGTCGCGCCCAACGACATCGCAGTGTTCCTCTCCGAGGCCGACCTCAAGCGTTTCGAGTCGTACGCCGACTTGCTCAGCCGGGAGCTGGCCGAGGCGGCACGGGCTCACGCCCGCGACGAGGGCTACCACTTCATCGGTCCGGTCGAGGTGCAGCTGATCGCCGACGAGAAGCTCGGCATCGGCGACTGCGACATCGAGGCCCAGATCGCCGAAGGCAAAGGGAGGCGGGTGGGTTCGCTCGTGCTCTCCGGCGGCGGCCGGGTACCCCTCAGCGACGAGACGGCCGTCATCGGGCGGCTGCCGGAATGCGCGGTGACGATCACCGACCCCCGCGCCTCGCGCCGCCATGCCGAGGTTCGCCCTACGGCCGACGGGTTCGTGATCGTCGACCTCGGGTCGATGAACGGCGTCACCGTCAACGGAGTACCCGTCCGCGAGCACGAGCTCGTCGACGGCGATGAGATCGGTATCGGCACCACGATCATCCGCTTCGAGGCCTCGTAGCCGACGTGCCCGAGTCTCTGCTCACCGTCCTCAAGTTCTGTTTCCTCGCGCTCCTGTACCTCTTCCTGGCCCGGGTGGTCCGCGTCGTGGTGCTCGAGCTCCGCGCGTCGGCCCTCGCAGCCGCGCCGCCGATCAAGAAAGCGGCCGAACCGGCGAGAGTCGACAAGGAGAAGAAAGGCGCGCGAGGCGCGATGCACCTTCGATTGCTCGAACCTGCATCGCGCAAGGGCGAGATGCTTGCGCTCGACGGCGAAGTGACCGTCGGCCGCGGCGGCGGCTGCACGCTCGTCCTGGCCGATGACACGTTCGTCTCGACGGTGCACGCGCGCATTTTTTCGCGCGGCGCCGACCTCTACGTCGAAGACCTCGGTTCCCGCAACGGCACATTCGTCAATGGCAAGGCCATCGGCGGTCCAACGATCGTGCGACGCGGCGACCGGCTGCAGTTCGGCCAAACCAGTGCCGAGGTCGTGCGGTGAGGCTCGTGACCGGCTCGGCCACCGACGTCGGCCGGGTGCGCGAGGGCAACGAGGACGGCCTCCTCGTCGACGAGACGATGGGGCTCGTCGCGGTCGCCGACGGTATGGGTGGCCACCAAGCCGGTGAAGTCGCGAGCGCGACTGCACTCGAGGCGCTCCGAGCCGCGGTCCGATCGGGTCGGCCGATCCGCGATGCGATCGTCGAGGCAAACGAGGCCGTGTACGACAAGGCTGAAGACAACTCGCAGCTCCGGGGCATGGGTACCACCATCACCGCCGGCACGCTCGCGACCGGCGGCACGCTCCTCATCGCGCACGTCGGCGACTCACGTGCGTACTTGCTGCGCGATGGTGAGCTGACCCAGATCACCGACGACCACAGCCTCGTCGAAGAGATGGTGCGCGACGGCCAGCTCACCCCGGAACAGGCGGCAGTGCATCCCCAGCGGTCGATCATCACGCGCGCGCTCGGGATCGAGGCCGAGGTCGACGTCGCGCTCTATCCGGTAGAGCTTCGGCCCGGTGACCGGCTGTTGCTGTGCTCTGACGGGCTCACCACGATGGTGAGCGCCGACGACATCGCGGCGATCCTGCGCCGGGAAAGCCATCCGCAACGCGCCGCCCGGCAGCTCATCGACGCGGCCAACGAGGCCGGCGGCGAAGACAACGTCACTGCCGTAGTCGTCGACGCACTCGACGAGCCCTCACTCGCGGTCGCGGCCGCCGCCGCCGAGCTCGCTGAGCCCGCGGCCGAGCCGGCAGTTGCGGATTCCGACACCGCGGATCAGGCGCCGCCTCCCGTCGCCCGTCGCGGTCGCGGCCGACGGCTCGCCCGACTGCTGTTGTGGCTGCTCCCGATCGTGCTCGTCGCGGCGGTGGCGTTCGGAGCGATCGGCTGGTACGCGCGCCGCACGTTCTACGTCGGGTTCGACCGCGACCGCGTCACCGTCTATCGGGGCGTCAAAGGCGGCTTCTTGGGTTGGGACCCCACGATCGACCGCCGCACATCCCTCCGCAGCAAGGACCTCACCGAAGCGCAGCGCGCCGCCGTACGCGACGGCAAGCAGTTCGGCTCCAAGTCGAGCGCGAACGCCTACGCCGCCCGCTTAATTCGCGATCACAACCGGCGCACACCCCCAACGACCACCACCACGACCTCCACGACCATCGCCGGCGTACCACCACCCACCGCGTCGGTGCCATGAAGCAACCCCTCGTACGCCGCCGCCGCGGAAAAGAGTTCAGCCTCGGGCTCCTGGCGGTGATCATCACCGGCGGCGGCTATCTCCTCGTCGCGCTCTCCGGCAAGGCCGCGCTCCCACCTGACCTGTGGGTCTTCCTCGGTGTGGTGTTGGGGTTGTTCGTCGTCGCGCACCTCGCGCTACGGCGATTCGCGCCGCGCGCCGATTCAACGCTGCTCCCGCTCGCGGCGATGCTCAACGGCATCGGCTACTTCACGATCGCCCGACTCGATCGTGATCTCCCCCCGCACCACCGCCACCTGGCACCAATCCAGGCTGTGTGGACTGCGGTGGCGGTCGGAGCGTTTGTGCTCACGCTCATGATCGTGCGCCGGGTGCGAATCCTCGAGCGCTATCGCTACACCTTCCTCTTGCTCGGCATCGCCACGCTGCTCCTGCCGCTTGCGCCCGGCGTGGGCGCCGAGATCAACGGCGCGCGTCTGTGGGTGCACATCGGCCCGGTCAACTTCCAGCCCGGCGAGGCCGCGAAGGTGCTGGTCGTGATCTTCTTTGCCGCGTACCTGGTGGAGAAGCGTGAGCTCCTGGCGGCCGGGAGTCGCCGCCTCGGCCGGCTCATGCTCCCCGACCCCAAGCATCTCGGACCATTGCTCCTCGCATGGAGCTTCTCCATCCTCATCATGGTGCGACAGAAAGACCTCGGGTCGTCGCTGCTGTTCTTCGCCGTGTTCTCGGCGATGCTGTACATGGCCACCGAGCGCGCCGCGTACATGCTCGCCGGTCTCGTCATGTTCCTGTCGGGTGCCGCGGTCGCGTACCAAATCTTCGGCCATGTGCGCGACCGCGTCTCCACGTGGATCGATCCCTGGGTCGTCGCGCAGGCCAAGGGTTTCCAGCTCGTACAGTCGTTGTTCGCTTTCGGCACCGGAGGTTTCGCGGGCACCGGGCTCGGACTCGGGAGCCCGCAGAAGATTCCCAACGCAGCTACCGACTTCGTGTTCTCCGCGATCGGTGAAGAGCTCGGACTGCTCGGCACGGTCGCTGTGGTCATCGGGTTCCTGTTGCTCATCGGCACCGGCTTTCGGATCGCGGTGCAAGCCGACCGGCCGTTCTCGCAGCTGTTCGCGGCGGGACTCACCACCATTCTCGGCGTGCAGACGTTCGTCATCGTCGGCGGTGTCACCCGCCTCATTCCCCTGACCGGTATCACGCTGCCGTTCATCTCGTACGGCGGATCATCGCTCGTCGCGAACTTCGTGATCCTGGCGTTGCTGCTCCGTATCTCCGACGAAACCGCCGAACGGGCGGAGAGTGAAGCCGCGCGCGTCGCGGCAAGCGTATGAACCGCGCGATCCACCGAGTGGGGATCGCGATAACGCTGTTGATGCTCGCGCTTGTCGGACAACTCACCTATCTGCAGGTGGTCGAAGCCAAGAAGCTGAGCGACGACCCGCGCAACGTGCGCAACGCCGTGCGCGACTTCAACCGCCCTCGCGGAGAGATCCAGACGGCTGACGGGCAGATCGTCGCGAAGTCGGTTGCGCGCAAGGGCGAGTTCAAGTTCCAGCGGGAGTATCCGCTCGGTGATCTGTTCGGTCAGATCAGCGGCTATCAGTCCTTCGTGTTCGGAAACACGGGAATAGAGAAGAACAAGAACAACGATCTGATCGGCCGCAAAACCGCGCTGCAGCTCAACAAGTTCAAGGATCTCTCCAATCTGCCGAACTCGCTACTCAAGGACGCGACGGGCAACGTCGTGCTCTCGATCAACGGACAGGCGCAAGCGGCCGCACGCGCCGCGCTCGGCACGCACCAGGGCGCGGTGGTTGCCCTCGACCCGAGAGACGGAGCGCTGCTCGCTCTATGGGCCAACCCGTCGTACGACCCCAATCTGCTCGCGGTTCACGACGCGACGCAGGCGAACGCGCGGTTCAAGCTTTTCAACCTGGCTGAAGGCCATCCCCTCGTATCGCGCGCGTATCGCGAGCGCTTCGCCCCAGGGTCCACATTCAAGACCGTCACGACTGCGGTCGGATTCGACTCGGGTGCGATCACTCCCGACACGAGCTTCCCGACGCTGACGCAGCTCGATCTTCCGTTGAGCACGAGCAAGCTGAAGAACTTCGGGGGTGAGAGCTGTGGCGGCACCGTCACCCAGAGCTTCATCGTGTCGTGCAACACCACCTTCGGCCAGATCGGACTCGACTTGGGACGCACGGGCCAGTTCAATCCCGGTATCGAGAAAGTGGGCATCGGCCAGGCGCCGCCGCTCGACATCGACCCGGGGGCGGTCGCGAGTGTCGGGCCGCTGGACAAGACGTTCAAACTCGACGCGCCGGTCTTTGCGCTGGGCGGGATCGGCCAAGGCGACGTGTCGGTGACGCCATTGCAGATGGCACTCGTGGCGGCCGGCATCGCGAACGGCGGTGTGATCATGGAACCGCACGCGGTTGCCAAGATCACCGACACCGACGACAAGACCGTCAGCACCGTGACGGCGAAGCAGTGGAAGACGGCGATGAGCCCGCAGACTGCGGAACAGTTGAAACAGTTGATGATCCAGGTCGTGCAGCGCGGCACGGGCACGCCGGCGCAGATACCGGGCATCGCCGTTGCCGGCAAGACAGGTACCGCGCAGGTGCAGGGCCAACCGGCGCCGAACGCTTGGTTCATCGCGTTCGCGCCCGCCGATCAGCCGAGAGTCGCGATCGCCGTGCTGGTGCAGAACGGCGGCAACGGCAACAGCGACGCGACCGGCGGCAAGGTCGCCGCACCGATCGCGAAACAAGTGTTGCAACTGCTGCTCGCCATGCCGCCGCGCTGATGCGCCCCGAGAAAGCGCCTCCCCTTGACTAGGGTTTTCCCGACATGACGCAAGTCGCCGACGTCTTCTCCAAACGGTATGAGGTCGTCCGCCACCTCGCCCGCGGCGGGATGGCCGAGGTGTACCTGGCCCGCGATCAACTACTCGACCGGCCGGTCGCGGTAAAGGTGCTCTTCCCCGAGTTCGCGAGTGATCCCACGTTCGTGGAGCGGTTCCGGCGCGAGGCGCAGTCCGCGGCCAACCTCAATCACCCCAACATCGTCGCGATCTACGACTGGGGCCAGGAGAGCGGCACCTACTTCATCGTCATGGAGTACGTCGACGGCAAGAGTCTGCGCGAGATGATCCGAGAGCAGACTTCCCTCCCGGAACGACAGGCGGCCGAGATCGGTGCAGAGATCGCCGGGGCGCTCGCGTACGCGCACCACAACGGTGTCGTGCACCGCGACGTCAAACCCGGCAACGTGATGATCACGCCGTCAGGTCAGGTAAAGGTCACCGACCTCGGCATCGCGCAGGCGAGCGCGAGCGAGTCGCTCACGCAGACGGGCGCGGTGATGGGCACCGCCACATACTTCTCTCCCGAGCAGGCGCAAGGGCTGCCGGTCGACGGCCGTTCCGACGTCTACTCACTCGGGATCGTCCTGTACGAGATGGTCACCGGTACCGCGCCGTTCACCGGCGACAGCCCGATCGCGGTCGCGTACAAGCACGTGCGCGAGGCGCCCGTCCCTGCATCGAAGCGCATGCCCGGGCTCTCGCCCGACTTGGTGAAGATCATCGACACCGCGATGGCAAAAGACGTCAACGCGCGCTACCAATCAGCCGACGACCTGCGCGCCGATCTCCTGCGGTTCGTGCGCGGCCAGCAACCCGCGGGCGTGCCGCTCACCGCCGCCATCACGGAGATGCCCGCCACTGGCGCGCAGTCGACGATCGCGATGGCGCCCGTGGGGCCGCCGCCCGCGGCTGAGACCTACGAGCGTCAGAAGCGGCGCGCCGGGCCGATCATCGCGATCGTCGTCGCCGTCCTGCTGCTCGGGGGGCTCATCGCCCTGCTACTGCTCAGCGGCGGCAGCGACAAAGGCGGTGGTGGTCCACAGATCGCGGTTCCCAACCTCGTCGGCCAGCAGTTCAACCTCGCGCGGCTCCCTCTCGAAAAGGCCGGGCTGAAAGTCGCACGCCAGGAACAAGACAGCCCGAAGCCCGCCGACGAGGTGCTCGGCCAGACGCCCAAAGCGGGCGCCAAGCTGCAGAAGGGCGACACCGTGACACTCACCGTCAGCGCGACGACCATCGCGGTGCCCAACGTCATCAACCTGCCCTTCGACCAGGCGAATGCGCAGCTCGTCGCAGCCGGCTTCGTGGTGCAGAAGGTCGAGGTGGCGAGTGACCAGCGGCCGGGCACGGTCACGAAGACGGTGCCCGAGTCCAACGCGAAAGCACCGAAGGGATCGACCGTCGTCGTCACTGTCGCCGCGGTCGGAGATGTCGCCGTGCCTGACGTGACCGGACAGCCCGAGTCCGCGGCCGCGGCGAAGCTTGGCCAAGCGGGTTTCCAGGTGATCACCACGCAGGAGGCGAGCAACGACGTGCCGGCCGGCCGCGTGATTCGCACCGACCCGGCCGCGGGCGTGATGGCACCGAAGGGAAGCACCGTCAAGCAAGCCGTGTCGACCGGCCCTGCGCAAGTTGCTGTGCCCGACGTGTCAAGCCAGACACAGGCCACCGCGACCAGCACGTTGACGGCCGCCGGCTTCCAGGTGACTGCGGTCTCGAACCCGTCGACGCCGGCCATGAACGGCAAGGTGATCAACCAGTCGCCGGCAGCCGGCACGCAGGTGGCGAAGGGCTCGACCGTCACGATCACCGTGGGCTCCGGCCCAACCCCTACCACGTAAGTGTCCGCGTTGCGGGCCTGGTACGAGGTCAACGGCCGCCACGCACTGCCGTGGCGCGCGACGCGAGATCGCTGGGCCGTGCTCGTGTCCGAGGTGATGCTCCACCAGACGCAGGTGCCGCGGGTCGCGACCGCGTGGCCGGAGTTCATTACCCGGTTCCCGACCCCCGAGGCCATGGCGGCAGCCGGGCCTGCCGCGGTGATCACCGCGTGGGGCCGGCTCGGCTATCCGCGGCGGGCGCGTCGACTCTGGGAATCAGCAGTGGAGATCACCGAGAACGGCTGGCCCCACGACTTGACCGCATTGCCGGGCGTCGGGCGCTACACGGCCGCGGCAGTGGCGGTGCAAGCCGACGACGCCGACGAGCCTGCGGTCGAGGTCAACGTCCGCCGCGTGATCGAACGCGTGGTGGGCCATCGTCTCAGCCTGCGCGAAGCCGAGACCGCGGCGATGACGATCGGGGGTCCGCTGCGCGGGCGCAATCGTCTGCTCGCGCTCATGGACGTGGGCGCGCAGTTGTGCCGGGCCCGTGCACCTCGGTGCCACGAGTGTCCGTTGCGGCGCAACTGCGCGGCGAGGGGGCCATTGTCAGATGAACGGCGATCGCGGCAACCGGCGTTCGAGGGCTCGTTCCGTCAGCGTCGCGGCCGCGTGCTGGCCGTGTTGCGCTCCGGGCCGGCCGAGACCGCCGCGCTCGACGACGACGCGCTCATTTCGCTCGTCAGTGACGGGCTGGCCGAGATCGACGAGCAGCGCGGCACTGCGCAGCTTCCGCAGCAGTCACACGCGTGAGCCGGCCTGGCTCAGAAAGTTTCGCAACAAGGTGTGGCCCGAGTCGGTGAGGATCGACTCAGGGTGAAACTGCACCCCTTCGATCGGCAGGTCGCGGTGACGGAGGCCCATCACGAGACCGTCGCTCGTCTCGGCGGTGATCGTGAGGACCTCGGGCACGCTGGCTCGCGTCACGATCAGCGAGTGGTAGCGGGTGGCGGTGAGGGGGGAAGCCACTCCCGCGAACACGCCCTCGCCGTCGTGAATGATCTCCGACGTCTTGCCGTGCATCACCTCGGGAGCACGCTCGACCGACCCGCCGTAGAGCTGTCCGACGCATTGGTGGCCGAGACACACACCGAGCACCGGTACGCCACGGCGACCGAACCAGTCGATAGCGTCGTTGCTGATGCCTGCGTGCTCAGGACGGCCCGGGCCGGGCGAGACGAGCACCGCGTCGGGTTCGAGTGCTCGGAGGTCGTCGAGCGTCGCCGCATCGTGACGCAGCACGATCGGCTCCGCGCCGAACTCGCCGAGATATTGCACGAGGTTGTAGACGAACGAGTCGTAGTTGTCGATCACGAGCACACGAGTCGCCACCGCGGCGACGCTAATGCAACGTTGCGGTCGGGCCCGCGGCCATTCCCGGCGGCAGTATCCTCACGCCGTGCCCCAACCGAAGAGCAAGCGGACGCGCTACACGCCTCCGCCGGCGAAGAAGGCGCCATCGAGCCCGCTCTGGGTACCCGTGACGATGTTCACGATGATGCTCACGGGCGTAGCGGTCGTGATCACCAACTATCTCGGCCTGCTCCCGCAGGGCGCGAGCAACAACTACCTCTTCGTGGGCCTCGGTCTGCTCGTCGGCGGGTTCATCGTGTCGACGCAGTACCGCTAGACCCGGCACCGCGTCACTCGCGCCCTTTCGACGGTTCGTCTGAATGCCAGCTGTGTAACTTCCCACAGCTTTGTCCCCACGCTGTGGAAAACCCGTCATCGCACGCATCACCGGAAAACCGCTTTGCTGCAGGCCAGAGGACTCACCGGCCGCCCGAATCGGCCTCCTCGACCCTGACCATGTCTTCGCGGCAGTGCCGCGGGGGCTCGGGGTCGTCGTCCTGTGCGGCGGTCATCACCACCTCGGCCCCGCACACGACGCAGCGGAACCGCAAGTCGAGGGGCCGCACGTTGGCAGGGTCGGGCTCAGGCTCGGGGTCGACCTTGAGCTTGCGGATCATCGCCGCGCCGGTCAGATAGATCAGGACCGCAGCGACGATGGCGAGCCCGTAGCGGAGGACGTCACCGAGCATGCCTCCACGGTAGGCGCTCGCGAAATGCTCAGGCCAAGCGCTCGATGATCGCGCCGTTGGCCATCCCGCCGCCCTCGCACATCGTCTGGAGGCCCCACCGACCGCCGCTGCGCTCGAGCTCATTGAGCAAGGTCGCCATCAATCGTGCACCGGAGCAACCGAGCGGATGGCCGATCGCAATGGCACCGCCGTTGACATTGACCTTGCTCATATCGGGGTGGTGTTCCTTTTCCCACGCGAGCACGACCGGGGCGAACGCCTCGTTGATCTCGATCAGGTCCATTTGCTCGAGCGTCATCTTCGCCCGCTCGAGCACTTTGGTCGTGGCCGGGATCGGTCCGGTGAGCATGAGCACCGGGTCGACACCGGCAAGCGAGAACGCGTGGAAGCGGGCACGCGGTCGTAACCCCAGCTCGTTGGCCTTCTCCTCGCTCATCACCAACACGGCCGCGGCGCCGTCACTGATCTGCGACGAGTTCGCCGCCGTGACCACACCGTCGGGCTTGAACGCGGGCTTCAGCGCGGCGAGCTTCTCGACCGACGTGTCAGCCCGAAATCCCTCGTCGCGCGCGAAGAGCTCGGTGCCGCCCTCGTCAGTGGTCACGCTCACGGGCACGATCTCGTTGTCGAAACGACCTTCTTCGGTCGCGCGCGCTGCCCGCAAATGCGACTCGACCGAGAACGCGTCGTTGTCTTCTCGCGAGATGTTCCACTTCTCCGAGATCAGCTCGGCGGAGATGCCCTGGGGCACGAGATGGGGGTACCGCTCCATCAGCTTGGGGCCGAACGGCAGACTGCCGGGCGTGAACGACGCTCCCATCGGCACCCGCGTCATGTTCTCGACGCCGGCGGCGATGACGATGTCGTACGCCCCGGCCATCACACCTTGCGCGGCGAAGTGGGCAGCCTGCTGGGACGAGCCGCACTGGCGATCAATCGTGGTGCCCACCACGCTCTCGGGGAAACCCGCGGCGAGCGCGGCGTTGCGGCCGACATTGATCGCCTGGTCTCCCACTTGCATGACGCAGCCCATAATCACGTCGTCGACCAGCGCCGGATCGAGCCCGTTTCGCTCCACGAGCGCAGCGAGCGTGTGCGCGGCGAGGTCGACCGGATGCGCGTCCTTCAGCTTGCCGTTGCGGCGTCCGAGGGGTGTGCGGACCGCGTCGACGATGACAGCCGTTGCCATGAGTGCCTCCTGGAGAGGGATGGCCATGAACATGACCGCCAACCACATTCTCGCGCCGGCGTGTCGATGGTCCAACCAGGGCGGTTCCCGACATGTTCCGGGGCGTCAGATATCGTCCCGACCCGTGCGCAACCTTGACCGATCTCTCGGTGATGGCGGCATGCCGCTGCTTGGTTCACTCGGCGTGTCGTTCGACTCCTACGGCGAAGGCTGGGCAATCGCGAAGTGGGTGCCCACCGAGCTCGCGTGCAACCCATTGGGCGGTGTGCACGGCGGCGTCGTCGCGACGGTCCTCGACGCGGCCATGAACTTCGCGGTCACCGCGGCGTTGGAGTCGGGCGATCGCACGTCGACGCTCGAGATGAAGTCGTCGACGATGCGCCCCGCGGAAAAGGGCGACGATCTCACTATCCGCGGCGACGTCGTGCGTCTGGCGCGTCAGATCGCCTACGCCGAAGCAAGCGTGCTCAACACCGACGACGCGCTCGTCGCGCGGGGCACCGCAACCTTCATGGTGCGTCGAAAGCAACCCGTGGAGTGAGCGCGACCAAGGTGACGGTCGTCGGTGGCGGGATCATGGGCGCAGGCATCGCGTTCGTGGCCCTGAGCGCAGAGTGCGACGTCACCGTCGTCGAAGCCAACGCGGAGCTGCTCGAAGGCGCCCGCGGGCGCATCGATCGATACGAGTCGCAAGCCCGCAAGCGCGCCGACGAGGTCGTGCTCGGCACACTCCGGCTCGAGACCCACCTCGCCGCGGCCGCCGCGGCCGCCGAGATCGTCATCGAGGCGGTGTCGGAGGACCTGGCCGTGAAGCGTTCGGTCTTCGCGACTATCGGCGCCGCGGCGCCGCGCGATGCGTTGCTCGCCTCCAACACGAGCGGTTTGCCGATCCGCGAGCTCGCGGTGGCGGCGGGCCGGCCGGAGAACACTGTCGGGCTGCACTTCTTCAATCCGGTGCCGCTGATGGGCCTCGTCGAGGTCGTGCGCACGCCCACCACGAGCGAGGCGAGCCTCGATCGCGCCCTCGCGTTCTGCGTGAAGCTCGGCAAAGAGACGGTGCAGGTGCTCGACTCCCCGGGTTTCGTCACGACGCGTCTCGGCACGCTGCTCATGTGCGAAGCGGTTCGCGCGGTCGAAGCAGGGGTCGCGTCGGCCCCCGACATCGATACTGCGATGCGGCTCGGATACAACCATCCGATGGGCCCGCTGGAGCTGGCTGATCGGGTCGGGCTCGACACTCTCCTGTCGATCCTCGACGATCTCGTGGAGACCTTCGGCGAACGGTTCGAAGCCCCGGCGCTACTGCGCGCGATGGTGGCCGGCGGCAGGAGCGGCCGGAAGAGCGGCCGCGGGTTCTACGACTACGACGCAGCGCGCGACGCCTGACGCTTACGACGCAGCGCTGGCCGCGCCGTCGGCGAGATCCGTTGCCGACGCCGCGGGCAGGGTGAACGAGAACGTCGCGCCTTCACCGAGCGTGCTCTCGCACCACACCCGACCTCCATGTAACTCGGCGAACCGGCGCGCGATAGCAAGGCCGATACCAGTGCCGCGACGGGACAGCGCGTGATCAGCCGACTGGTAGAAGCGTTCGAAGATGTGCTCCTGCTCTTCAGCTGAAATACCCACACCCTGATCGGTGACCGAGACGATCACCATTTCGCCGGCACGACATGCCGAAATCGCCACGCAGCTGTCGGCGGGCGAGAACTTGACCGCGTTCGTAAGGAGATTGACGAGCACATGGCCGAACGCGTCAGGGTCCGCGACGACCGTGATCTCTTGCGGCACATCGACCCCGAGCTGGTGCTTCGAGAGCACCGGCGCGAGATCCTCGAGCACAGCATCCACAGAATCGTCGAGTGCCAGCAGCCGCGGGTGCAGTTCGACGCGGTCAGCATCGATCCGGGAGAAGTCGAGCAACTGGCCGACGAGCCGCGCGAGCTCATCCGCATTGCCCGAGGCGCGGTGGAGCAGATTCTTGCGCCGCTCGTCGGGAAGGCGGTCCCAGTGAAGCAGCACGGTGTCGACAAAACCCTTGACGGCGGTGAGCGGCGTGCGTAACTCGTGCGACACCATCGCGAGAAACTCGGTCTTGAGCCGGTCGGCTTCGGCGAGCTGCGCTGCCCCAGTGCGTTCGTGCTCGTACGCCTGGGCACGCACGATCACGAGTGAAGCTTGTTCGGCGTACGCCTCCAGGAGCACGAGCTCGTCGCCTTCGAGCCCGCCGGGCCAGGTGAAACATACGTTGAGCACGCCGATCACGTCGCCACTAATCCCGAGCGGCACCGCAACGAGCGACTTGAAGCCGAACGCTTGCATCGGCGGGGACCAGGTGCGCGACCACTCGGGGAAACGAGAGTCTTGTGCGATGTCGGGCACCACAACCGTCTCGTATGACTTCACCGCGCGCGCCAACGGGCTTTCGTCGCCTGTCTCCAGCTCGCGGCGCGTGTACTCGGCCACCTGTTCGGGCGTCCAGTTCCCCGCGAACTCGCTCGGTGCGGCCAGCATGAGATGGTCGCCCTGCACGAGCAGCACGCCGCTCGTCGCGCTGATCGCCTCATCGAGTGACTCGACGATCGAATCGAGCGTCGCGGTGAGGTCGGGCGTCGCGGTGACCGAGCGCATCGCCTCGTGCAGCCGAGCCAGACCTGCGGCAGTACGTCGTCGCTCACGCGTCAAACCGTCGATGATTCCGGCGATGCACACGAGCAAGATCGCGAACATCACCAGCGTGAAGGACCCAAGACGATCCTTGGCCGGCGCCAACGCGTCCGCGACAAACGCACAAGGAATCGCAGCGATCGAGATCCAGAATCCGAGCGCGAACCCGGCGACGCACGTGTAGAACGTCACTCCGATGATGTACGTGAAGAGCCCCGTGTTCATGACGTGCGGCAGCGCGACCGTGACCGCGAACACGCTGAGCACGCCGAGCAGGGGCGTCAGCATGTGCGCCGGCACCCACGGGTACCAGCGGGGCAACGCCTCGATGAGCGTGACACTCGCAAGAAAGGCGACCACCACTGCGCTCATGACCAGTCGGTCCGCGAGCGGCAGCCCCGGCGTGATGGGCATCACCGCGGCGAAGGCGAGACCGATGATCAGGCGCACCCGTTGCGCCTTGCGGAGCAGGAGCTCGTGGCCGGGACCGCGCAGATCAGTCGGAATCAGCAACCGGCGCCAGCGCCCGCGACCTCGCCCGGCGCCGGTGCCCGTCCGACCCCGGCGCTCCTGGTCTACCTTTGGCGTTCCCACCACCACGCTCCAGCCTCCGGCGGTCGGACCATGTTCTCACGTACCGCAATCGTATGATCACGCCCAGTGCCCACTTGCCTTCTGTCTCTATGGTCGGATGGGCGAATGCCCAAGACAATGGCCCAACCCGGCGTTTTCACCCAGGCGCCTGACTAGTCAATCGCCCGTTGCGTTTCACCGCCAGCCATCGGATCGTCGTGAACGGTAGCGACAGCGTCTCGGGGCTCGAACCCCGCAGCAAGCGCCTCCGCGGCGGTTGGGTGCTCGAGGCGGGTGCGTTCGCCGGCTTGTACTTCCTGTACGACCAGGCTCGAGATGAGGTCGCGGGTTCGGGGCGAGTCGCCCTCGACAACGCCAAGGACCTGATCGCGGTCGAACGCTGGCTCTGGCTGTACCACGAGCGCACGATGCAACGTTGGGTGTTGCCGCACCACTGGCTCGCATCGTTCTGGAACATCTATTACGGCACGATCCACTTCGTCATGCCAGTCGTCGCGCTGGCCTGGCTCTACCACAGGTTCCCGAAGCGCTACGTCGTGTGGCGCAACACGCTCCTCTGGATGCTCGGCATCGGGCTCGTGTGCTTTTGGCTGTATCCGCTCATGCCACCGCGGCTCATGCCGCATCGGTACGGCTTCGTCGACACGCCATCGAAATTCTTCAACTTCGGACCGCAGGTGCCGGTGCACTTCCGTCCCGATGGCACCCCCAATGCGCGTTCGCTCAAAGAGTTCGGCAACCTCTTCGCGGCGATGCCGAGCCTGCATGTCGGATGGTCGACCTTCTGCGCGGTGTCCCTGTTTCCCATCATCCGGCGGCGCTGGGTACGCGCGCTGCTGGTTGCGTATCCCTGCAGCGTGATCCTCGGGATCATTGTCACCGGCAATCACTGGATCCTCGACGCGGTCGGCGGATGGCTCGTGCTGGCGGCCGGTTGGTTCATCGCAACAAGGCTCGGGGCGTGGCACCAACGCCGGGCGCGGGCACCGGCCGAACCGGCAAACACCGCTGCGGGCTGAGCGTCGACCGGCACGCCCCCTCCAACCTGCAACCATGGGGGCATGGACACACCGATCATCCCCAGCACAGTCCACCGTTTCGACTGCCCGGCATGCCGAGCGCTCGACGCTGCCGATGGCAGCGAAGACGGCCGGCTGTTCACTCCACCGCAGACTCACGTGAAGCACGAGAACGCGCTCGTGCGCTCAGTGCAGCGAACCCAGGATCGAGCCGCGGACCGGGTCACCGCCTTCGCGGGATCGTTGTCGTTCGTCTACATCCATACGATCTGGTTCGGCGTTTGGATCGCGATCAATGTCGGACTGATCACTGTCGGAGCGACATTCGACAAGTTCCCGTTCGGTCTGCTCACGATGATCGTGAGTCTGGAAGCGATCTTCTTGGCGACGTTCGTGATGGTGAGCCAGAATCGACAGTCCGCACGTTCCGATCTCCGAAGTCAGCTCGACTACGAGAACAACCTGCGGGGCGAGATCTGGGCCATCCACATCGGCGCCAAGCTCGGCATCGACCCTCAACACGTCGAAGAAGTCGTCCGGCTCGCGCTGGCCGCATCGGCCACCGAAGCTTCGTGATCTCGCCCCGCATGCGCGCGTCGTCTGCGCGAGTGGGTCACCCGCGTAGCACGGCCTCCGTCTGCGCGGTGTCCTCGGTACCCCGGTAGTAGCTGATCTTGCCGTCGCGGAACTTGAAGTAGTGGTGGAGGTCCATCGCGGCCTCCCTGCCCGTGGCGTTGGCCTTGACCCGAAAGCGCACGACCGTGAGCACGTCGGTGGCGTTGGCGGCGTAGGCGACCGGAGTGAACTCTTTCACTTCCATGGTGGAACCGAACGCGGCGAAGAATCCCGGCAATGACGCCACGTTCGGAACTCACGGCGTGCACGCCTTCGCGACGCTCACGAGGAACGGGCCCCGTGCACCACTGAGTCGAGGCACACGTTCGAGCCCCCGCACCTCGAACAGTTGCACGCGATTGCCGGCGTGAATCGACGTGGGTGTGCCAAGGAGCTACCGGGACCCTGTAGGTGTGCGCCAAGCCGCCGTCACGTGGATCGCCCGTCAGCGAGGAGCAGCGCGCAGCGGTCAGCCGGCGGGCGCGCGGCAGCATGACGGACCCTTCGGCAAGCCCTGGAGCTGCTGAGTCAGCGTCGCCATCTGGGCCAAGAAGAGCGCCCCGCCCTCCAGGATGACCGCGGGGAGCGCCCCTCCGTTGGGATTGGCCGTCGACGGTGCAGCCCCGCGGGGCGCGGGGCTCGAGCCACGACCCCCTCGCGGCGCGCCCATCCACGCGGCCGCGGGAGCAACTTTGGGACCGAGCTTCGTGGGGGCGGACGGCAGCGCGAAGTTGCCGATCATCGTGCGCTTCTTGCCGTTGCCCTCGCTCCACAAGATCTGTGTGCCGCTCCGGTCGAAGTAGAACTCGGGCACGACGCTGTCGAGATGGGTCAGGCGGCGGATGGCGTGGGTGGAGAGGTCGAGGTCATACAGCTCGGTGTGAAAGCCCGGGTCGGAGATCGCCATGAAGAACATGGTGCCGACGACCTCGTTCTGCATCGGTGGATCGAACCCCGTCTGCTGTGCCGCGGTCACGACCGTCTGGTACCAGGTGGGTGCGGCGCGCGACGACATGAAGATGATGTCCTTCATGTCGGACGTGAAGACAGCTTGCTCGTCCCAGCCCGGATGGTTGTCGGTGAGGTGCGTGCTCTTCGGATGATCAAGCGACGCTCCGCCACCGTGGAGTCGCATGAAGTACAGCTCGGTGTTCAACCAGCCGGTGGCCTTGTCGGGCGCGGTGAAGAGCGTGTACAGGAATCCGCTTCCGTCGGGAGCCCAGGGCTGCGTTTCGTACGCGGTATTGCCACCCGGGCCGACAACCATGAGGTTTTGGAGGCGCGGGACGTTGTCACCATGTTGCGCGAAGTCGGCGACGAGCATCGTCCACTGCGTCCCGCCGTTCGTCTCGGGTTCGAAGCTCACATGGGTCCAGACCAACTGGGTTCCGTCGGGCGACCAGGCCGGGTGGTAATTGTCGTAGAGCACGCCCGGCGGTTCGAACGACGACCCCGGCATCGTCAGGCGCGTCACGTGTGACCCGTCGGGACGCATCGCGTACATGTCGGTGCCGTAGCCGCCGAGGCACGGCTTCCCGAGCGTCACTGTCTGACCGCGCCACGAGCAGAACAGGATCCAGTCGCCTTGCGGACGCTCTTGGGGGAAGCCGTTCGGACCCGGCTGGTCGCAGGTCAGGCACTTGATGCCCACGCCGTCGAGCTTGGACACGTAGATCTGCGCGGTACCGGACTGGTCGTCCTCGTTCGACAGGACGCGGCCGTCGGCGGTCCACGACGGGTCCTGACCAAACGCGTACGAGTTCTGGTGCACGGTGAACGGCGCGGTGGAGTACGGATTCGTCGCGCGAGCCGCGCTCGACGCCGGCGACGACTTCGATCCGCTGCTGCAGCTTGCCGCCGGCATGGCCAGTAGCACGAGCGCCGCCAGCGCCGCGGACGCCTTGAGCGCGAACCCTCTCGGACCCATGTCGCGTTGTCTCCGTGCCTCGACTCGGTCACGGCATGATCTCATGCCGCGCCCACCCCTGTGCGCGACCCAGTCGTTGGAAAGATCGGGTTGATTGCACCTTTACCACGGGGTGAACCATGCCGATTCTCCGAGTGAGATGTCTTCGCCATCCGTTGCCGCGCAGGAACCCCGCTTGGGGGTTTTGCCGTGGCGCGCCGCGCGCCTGCTCTCTGCCGCCGCCGCGGCTGGTACCGGCGTGACCGTGATCTTGATGGCGGCGTTCACGCCCGATCTGCGGCACCCACTCGTGTCGATCGCCGCCGGGACGGCCGCCGTGGTCATGGGCATCGCCGTCGTTCCCTTCCTCCCATGGCGGCACTGGCCGTACCGCTGTGTCGTGGGCGTCGTGCTGGCAGGATTCACGCTCAACGCGATCGATCGCAGCTTCGCGCCCACACCAGGGATCTTCGGCGCAACCGTGATGACGGTGTTCATCGGGATCGGCTTCATGTCGACTCGCCGGCAAATGACATTCCTCACGGTCCCGATGCTGGCTGCCGTCATCGCGCCGTTCGTCGCGAGCCCCGACTCGGGTGTGTCGTGGGGGGGCGTCCTCTTCATCATCGGCGGCTGCGTGCTCGGCGGACAGTGCACCGCGTACTTCAGCGAGCGGTTGATGCACTCCGAGAAACTCGCCGTACGTCGGCTTTCGGTACTCGAGGGCGTCGTGGAATCCGGGTTGGTGTTGAGCGCGAGCGAAGAGTTCGGCGTCGCGAATACCGTCGTGACGATCGCGCGCCGTCTGCTCGGCGTCGACCGCGTCGCCTTGCTGGTCCGGGCCGATGACGAGCTGGCGTTCGCCAGCCAGTCAGGTTGGGAGGCGTTTCCAAAGGACAGGCGAGTGCGCCTCTCCGAAGTGGCCAATGTTGCCGGGGCCATTCCGATCAATGGCCCGGACGGGCTGGCGGCGCTGCTCATCGTGCCCGACGGCGCACCGGTCGGCCTCGACCCGGATCTGGTGAGCACGCTCGTCAGCCAGATCGGCACCGCAATCGCGCGTGAGGCATCAATTTCAGACCTTCGCGACGCCGCGCTGCACGATCCGCTGACGGGTGTCGGGAACAGGCGCCGCGCCGACGCGCTGTTCGCGTCGCTGCATCCCGGCGACGCGGTCGTCACGCTCGATATCGATCATTTCAAGGACCTCAACGACCGTCTCGGGCATGGCGCCGGCGACTCGGCCCTCCGGGACTTCAGTCGCCTGCTCGGCGAAGAGATCCGATCGACCGACCATGTCGCGCGGCTCGGCGGCGACGAGTTCCTCGTCGTGCTCCGCGGTGGCGGCGAGGCAGAGGTCGTCGCCGCCTGCGATCGTCTGCGCACCCGATGGGACGGTCGCTACGGCGTGACGTTCAGCGCCGGTGTTGCATGGTGTGAGCCCAATGAAGCGCCACAAGAAACGTTCGCAGCGGCCGATGGTGCTCTCTATCGCGCGAAGAACAGTGGTCGTGACCGCATGGAACTCGCGCTCACCCGCTGACCAGTGACACAGGGCGCTCACGAAGAGTCTCGCTCCGTGCCCGGGCAGTGTCCGGTCGCCGTCGAGCGCGCCGCGATGGTGCACTGGTGGGACCAGCTCACCTTCATTCACTGGTGATTCCAGCGGGACGCAGTGCAACGCGTCCTTCCACCCGGCACAGTGGATCGCGAACGCGGCCTCGAACACCCAACCCGCGTCGTTCCAGGCTGATGCGCCACCGCCAACCCGTGAGGGAGGGGCGAATGAACTGGCTGATCTTCGTCATCACGCTCGTGGTCACCCTCGCGATCGTCTCCGTCGTCGGCGCGCTCGACCACGGGCGCGACAAGTGCGAGTTCTGCGGGACTCGCCTCACGCGGTGGAGGTGATGGTGTCCGAGTTCAGGACATCGGCGAGGGATGTGTCAAGACATAGGCGACACCCGGTTGGGAGGAGTCGCTTATGGACAAGGGCCGGTATCTCGTCGAAGCGCATCTGGGGGAGGGCCGGACGGTCGCCGAGCTCGCCGCGACCCATGGCGTGCATCCAAGCTGGATCTACCGGCTCCTCGCCCGCTACCGAGCCGAGGGCGAAGCAGGACTCGTTGCCCGGTCGCGTCGGCCGAAGACTTCGCCGAACGCGCTCGATGCTGAGCTCGAAGGCAAGATCGTCTTGTTACCCAAGCAGCTCAGCGAGGAAGGTCTCGACGCCGGCGCCCAGACCATCCACTGGCACCTGGCCCGCCGCCATGAGACCGTGCCGTCGGTCAGTTCCGTCATGCGAGTGCTGCGCCGCCGCGGCTGCGTCATCCCCCAACCCAAGAAGCGACCCAAGTCGTCGTACGTCCGCTTCTGCGCCGAACTCCCAAACGAGTGCTGGCAGTCGGACATGACGCACTGGGCCCTCGCCAACGGCACCGGCGTCGAGATCGTCAACTTCGTCGACGACCACAGCCGCTTATGTGTCGCGTCGGTCGCGTTGTCGGTCACCAAAGCCACCGATGTCGTGACCATCTTCCAGACTGCCCGAGACCGCTACGGCACCCCCGCCGCCGTGTTAACCGACAACGGCTGCATCTACACCACGAGATACCGAGGCGGCAAAGTCGCCATGGAAACCGAACTCGAACGACTCGGCGTCACCTACAAACACTCGAGCCCGTATCACCCCCAAACCTGCGGCAAGGTCGAACGCTTCCACCAGACACTCAAAAAGTTCCTCGCTAAACAACCCGCGGCCCGATCACTTCCCGAACTCCAAACCCAACTCGACCGCTTCGTCTCCCACTACAACGAGCATCGACCCCACCGGGCCTTGGGACGCAAAACCCCACACGAAGTCTTCGACACCAAACTCAAAGCCCACCCCACCGTCAACAGCGCAACCACACACTTCCGTGTCCGTCACGACAAAATCGACAAACACGGATCGATCACCATCCGCTACGACTCCAAACTCCACCACATCGGCATGGGAGCCCGCTTCAAAGGCCAACCCGTCGTCCTCCACATCGCCGACCGCGACGTCCGAGTCATCACCCCAGACGGCGAACTCCTCCGCCACCTCACCCTCGACCCCACCCGCGACTACCAGCCCCAAACCCACGGCTGGATCTCTACGATGACCTGACACATGCGTCGCCGATGTCGCGACACATCACACTGGTGGAGACGATGGGACTCGAACCCACGACCCCCTGCTTGCAAAGCAGGTGCTCTAGCCAACTGAGCTACGTCCCCGCGGGCCGCAATGGTAGGCGCGCTACGCGACGGCCACGCCTTCGAACACCGCGGCCTTCACCCCGCGGCGCGCGAGCTCGGCGAGAAACGGCGTGGGTTCGACCAGCACACCCAGACCGTGCGTACCGCCGCCCGCCTCGGTGCGCACGCCCGCGCTCGGCATCAGGCCGGCCAGCGTCGCTGCCGCCACCGCGAGCACGGTGCCTGCGGCGACCGCGGTGCGCTCGATGACGCCGTACACGATGGGCTCGCGTGCTTGGCCGCGAACGCCCCAGACCTCGACGCGTGCTGCACCCCACTCCTCGTCGAGCGTTTGACGACCAGGCACTGACCAACGCCGGCGCATGGGAGGCTCCGAGAAGCGGACGGTCAGGCGGCTCGCGTGTGGAAACGCCTCGACCAAGAGATCAGTGCCCGACGAGACGAGCTCACAGTCGCGCGCGCCGACAGGATCTGGAAACCATGAGAGCTCGGGTCCGCGACGACGGACGGGGCGCCACACTCCCTCGTGCCACTCGCGAGGTTCCTCGCGCCGCGCCCGCCGCACCGACGACACACATGCCGCTCCGGCCGCGCCCGAGCGCGACACGTGCACTTCATCCACGCGGTCGAGCGCGCCGGCCGCGTGCTGGGCGAGCACGTCGGACAAGCCGGGTGCAAGCCCGCAGCCGGCCGCAAGCACCACGCCCGCGGCGCGCGCGGAGCCGTGGAGTCGGCCCAGCTCGTTGATCGCGTCAGCGTCGTCACTGGCGGACGCGAACGGGACGCCGGCGTCGATCGCGCGCTTCGCATACGCGCTGTCGAGGCCGGGCGGCACCGCAGCCGCCACAACGTCGACGCCGGGTGGAATCGGGTCGGCCGCGGAGAGTCGGACGGCCTCCACCCGCGGGCCGCTGCTGTCGGCCATCGACCGGGCGCGCCGGCCGCGCCGGTCGGCCAGTACGAGGCGGTCGACGAGCGGTGTATCGAGAAGTTGGCGGGCCGCTCGGACGCCGACCGCGCCCGTGCCGACCAGAAGCACCGTGGCCATTACTGCCGGTCGTTCATCGAAAGTCGGGCGCCTCGAGCTCACGCCAGCCGCCGCTCATCGGTGGCACACCGCCCTTACCGCGCAGCTTGATGACTCCGCCGACCAGGATGGCGATGCCCGCCACCAACAGTCCCCGCCGGAAGGCCTTCACAGCCGGGAGTGTACCGATGCGCGCGTCACGATCACCCGGTTGACCGATCGAGCTCCAACGACAACGAGTTGATGCAGTAGCGCTGGCCGGTCGGCGCCGGACCATCGTCGAACACGTGTCCGAGATGAGACCCGCAGCGCTTGCAGCGCACCTCGGTGCGCGCCATCCCGAGACTCCGGTCGGTCACGAGCTCGACGTGCTCCGCGTTGGCCGGCTCGTAAAAGCTCGGCCAGCCGGTGCCCGAGTCGAATTTCGTGTCGGCACTGAAGAGCTCGGCGCCACACGCAGCGCACCGGTACGTGCCGTCGTCCTTGACGTGCACGTACTCACCGGTGAACGGCGCTTCCGTACCGGAGCGACGCAACACCTCGTACTGCTCGGGGGTCAGCTCCCGGCGCCATTCGTCGTCGCTCTTCTCCACCTTGTCCGATTCGAGCTTGTCCGATTCCGGGCTCATCGATGTACCTCCTGGCCGTCTTAGGCCCAGGCTAATGGCGCCGGCGCTCGTACCGTCGCGCGGGTCCGCGGCAGGGAGGAGCACGATGCGCACCGCCGGTATGCAACATGCTCGTCGGCCCGGCGCTGCCGTGTCGATCCTGATCGCCACGACCCGCGCGACGTCGCGCCGCTGGTGGTCAACGTGCCGGGGATGGGGCCTGCACATCACCGAGTTTGACTTGACGTTGGGCAACCTGCTCCATCTCGTACGCACCGAGATCGACGCGCTGCACTGAAGCTCGGGCCAGAAGAGATCCGGAGGGCAGTGGGGCTAGGTGGAATCGAACCACCGACCTCACCCTTATCAGGGGTGCGCTCTAACCGACTGAGCTATAGCCCCGGGCGGAACGGAAGAGGGTAGCAGCCGCGCCGGCGCGCATCGCGGGCGACAGCACGTTGCGTTTCACTGCCGACGCGGTTCTTCTTCCTTTACCGATACTTCGAGCCCACCGAAGAGGCCGGCGAACATGTTGTAGAACGACGCCGCGATCACGGTCATGATGACCAGCAGGGCGACGAGCACGAGCCCCATGACCAACGCGCCGCGGAGTATCTCGGTCGACAGGAACGTGAAGTTCTTTGCGTCGAACAGGTCGCCGAGGAACTTCTCGATGTTGCTCACCACACCGAACGCGTCGGCGATGAGCCACAGCGCGACGAGGGCGACGAGCATGACGATCATCCCGCAGAGGTAGAAGCACAACGAAAGCTTCGTGACCGACCACAGATCGATCTTGGTGATCGTCTGGCGGTAGCGCAGTTCGGCGGGTTTCGGCGCGAGCTTGACCGGCTTCTGCTTGCGAACTCGCGGCGGCCGAGTCTTCGGCGCTACCGACTGCGGCGGCGGCGTCGCCGGCCGCGGCGGAATGTTGTCGGCAGCGGTCCCCATGGCCAGTTACAGGTCCTCTCCCTCGTCGGCCTCGAGGACCGGCGCTACTGCCACCACGCTTTCACCGTCCGCCAGCCGAGCGACTCGCACCCCGGTGGCGTCTCTTCCTTGTGACGAGATGTCTTTCGCGTCCATGCGAATGATATTGCCGCCGGAGGAGAAGACGAGGATCTCGTCATCGTTGCTCACCATGAATGCGGCGACCACGCGGCCGCGTGAGGCCGTCATCCTCATGCCCCGCACACCTTGGCCACCCCGACCTTGACTGTGGAAGCGATCGACTTTGGTGCGTTTGCCGTGACCGCTGGAGCTCACGAAGAGCATCACCGGGTCGTCGCGGGCCGTGTCGCACCCGACGACGGCGTCGGCGCCGCTCTTGAGCTTCATGCCTCGCACGCCCGCGGTGGCCCGACCCATCGGCCGCACATCGCCTTCGGAGAACCGGATCGTCATGCCATTCGCCGACACCATGAAGATGTCGTCGGAGCCATTGGTCTGCAACACCCGGACCAACTCGTCGTCGTCACGCAAGTTGATCGCGATGAGCCCGCTGCGCAGCGACGAGTCGTACTCCGACATCTTGGTCTTCTTCACGATTCCCTTGCTCGTCGCGAAGAACAGGTACGCACCGTCTTCGTACGTGCGCGTGTCGATGACGGCCTCGATGCGTTCCTCGGGCCCGAGCGCAATGAGGTTGACGAGCGCGGTGCCACGGGCGGTGCGTTCCTTCATCGGAATCTCGTGCGCGCGCAGCCGGTACACCCTGCCGCGATTAGAGAAGAACAAGAGATACGAGTGCGCGGTCGTCATCAAGAGATGCTCGACGTAATCCTCGTCGCGCAGGTTGCCGCCCTTGACGCCTCGACCGCCGCGACCCTGCTTGCGAAACGCGTCGACGGCAACAGTCTTGATGTACCCCTTGTGCGAGAGCACGACGACCACTTCTTCGTCTTCAATGAGGTCGAGTACCTCGAGATCGCCGGTGTCGAACGTGATCTCGGTGCGCCGCTTATCGGCGAACTTCTCGCGCAGCTCGGCCAGCTCGTCCTTGATGACCGCACGCAGCTTCTTGTCGCTGGCAAGGATGCTCTCGAGCTCCTTGATCGTCGCCTGCAGCTCCTCGTGCTCGTCGCGCAGCTTCTGGTGTTCCAGACCCGTGAGTCGGCGCAGCGGCATGTCGAGAATGTGGTTGGCCTGCACTTCGGAGAACTCAAACGGCTTCGCCATCAGGCCCGCGCGCGCCGCTTCGACGTCGTCGGAACCGCGAATCAGCGCGATGACCTCGTCGAGCATGTCGAGTGCCTTGAGGAGCCCCTCGACAATGTGCGCGCGCTCCTGCGCCTTCCGCAGGCGGCACTCGGTACGACGGGTGACGACTTCGACCTGATGGGCGACGTAGAACTTGAGTGCCGCGGCGAGATTGAGCACCCTTGGCACACCGTCGACGAGCGCGAGCATGATCACGCCGAAGCTCGTCTGCATCGGCGTGTGCTTGTAGAGCTGGTTGAGCACCACCTGCGCGTTGGCGTCGCGCTTGAGCTCCACCACGAGACGGCCGCCCGTGCGCGACGACTCGTTGCGCACGTCGCGGATCCCCTCAATCTTCCGCTCCTGCACGAGGTCGGCGATCTTGTTGCCGATCGTCTCGACCGACGTCTGGTACGGCACCTCCGTCACCACGATGCGCTGCTCGCCCTTGCGGCCCTCCTCGATCTCCGCGATCGCTCGCATCTTGATCGAACCGCGGCCGGTCTTGTACGTGTCGTGAATCCCGGCCTTTCCGAGGATGAGCGCGCCGGTCGGAAAGTCGGGGCCGAGCACGAACTTCATGAGGTCTTCGGGCGTGGCGTCGGGATTGTCGAGCAGATGCGTCGTGGCGTCGATCACTTCACCGAGGTTGTGCGGCGGGATATTGGTCGCCATGCCCACCGCGATGCCGCCGCCGCCGTTGACGAGCAAGTTGGGGAACCGTGCCGGCAGCACTGCCGGCTCCTGTGTCTTGCCGTCATAGGTGTCGATGAAGTTGACCGTGTCTTCATCGATCCCCGCAAGCAACTGCATCGCGAGCGGCGCAAGCCGCGCTTCTGTGTACCTCATTGCGGCCGGACGGTCGTTGGGATCGGGTGAGCCAAAGTTGCCGTGGCCGTCGACGAGTGGGTACCGCAACGAGAAATTTTGCGCCATCCGTGCGAGCGCGTCGTAGATCGCGGTGTCGCCGTGCGGGTGGTAGTTGCCCATCACATGGCCGACGACCTGTGCGCACTTCGTGTACGACCGCTCGGGACGCAACCCGCGGTCGTACATCCCGTACAGGATGCGCCGATGCACCGGCTTCAACCCGTCGCGCGCATCGGGCAACGCGCGCGACACGATGACCGACATCGCGTAATCCAAGAAGGAGCGTTCCATCTCCTCTTGGATCTCGATCGGCTCGATGTTGTTTTCGAGTGTCGGCTGACTGCCGTCGGGCACGGGCCTGACCTTTCTGATGTTGCGGTGATCTCAGCGATCTAGATGTCGAGGAAGCGCACGTCGGTCGCGTTGGTCTGGATGAACTCTCGGCGTGCATCGACGTCGTCGCCCATGAGCCGAGAGAACATGTCGTCGGCGATGGCCGCCTCCTCGACGTCGACACGTAGCAACGAGCGTCGAGTCGGGTCCATCGTGGTTGCCCACAACTCGTCGTAGTTCATCTCGCCCAGGCCCTTGAACCGGCTGACCTCGGGTTTGCGGTTCTCGTTGTCGGCGAGAAACCGGTTGAGCGCCGCTTCATCCTTGAGGTACGTCTTCTCCTTGCCCAGCACCGCCGAGTAGAGCGGCGGCTGCGCGATGTAGACGTACCCGTTCTTCACCAGGCCGGGCATCTGGCGGTAGAAGAACGTGAGCAGCAACGTACGGATGTGGCTGCCGTCGACATCGGCATCGGTGAGCAAGACCACCTTGTGGTAGCGCACCTTCTCCGAGTCGAATTCCTCGCCGACCCCTGCCCCGATCGCGGTGATGAGCGCCTGGATCTCTTCGTTCTTGAGCATCTTGTCGATGCGCGCCCGTTCGACGTTGAGGATCTTGCCCCGGATCGGAAGGATCGCTTGAAACTCGCGGTCACGCGCTTGCTTCGCCGAGCCGCCCGCGCTGTCGCCCTCGACGATGAAGAGCTCGGCCCGCGCCGGGTCGCGCGTGGAACAGTCGGCGAGCTTGCCGGGCATCGACGCGGAGTCGAGCAGCGACTTCCGACGGGTGAGGTCGCGGGCCTGGCGGGCTGCCAACCGCGCTCGCGCCGCCTGGGTCACTTTGTTGACCATCTGGCGGGCCTCGGGCGGGTGCTCTTCGAGCCAATCGCCCAGCTTCTCGTTGGTCGCCTTCTCGACGAGCGAGCGCATCTCCGTGTTACCGAGCTTCGCCTTGGTCTGGCCTTCGAACTGCGGGTTGCGCAACTTGACCGACACGATCGCGGTGAGCCCCTCCCGGATGTCTTCGCCCAGGAGGTTGAGATCCTTGTCTTTCAGCAGGCCCTTGTTGCGCGAGTACTTGTTGACTGCGTTGGTAAGCGCCTTCTTGAACCCCTCCTCATGCATCCCGCCCTCAGTGGTGGCAATGTTGTTGGCGAACGAGTGGATCCCCTCGTAGTAGCCGGTGTTCCACTGCATCGCGATCTCGATCTCGTTGTCGTCGGAGACCTCCTCGAACGAGACCACCCGCTTGAACAGTGGCTCTTTGCTCGCGTTGAGGTGCTTCACGAAGTCGACGATCCCGCCGTTGAACTGGAACGTCTGCTCCAGGGGTGGGTCGGGGCGCTCGTCGACGAAGCGGATCTCGAGGCCCTTGTTGAGAAACGCCATCTCGCGCAAGCGCTCCAGCAGCGTCTGCGCGCGGAAGTCGGGCTCTTCGAACACCGTCGCGTCGGGCCAGAACGTGACCGTCGTGCCGGTCTTCTTCGACGGCTTGCCCTTCGTGAGCTTGCCCTGGGGCGCGCCGCCCTTGGCGTACGTCTGGGTCCAGCGGAAGCCGTCGCGTTGAATGTCGAGCTCCAGCTTGCTCGACAACGCGTTGACCACCGACACGCCGACACCGTGCAGACCACCTGAGATCTTGTAGCCCTCCCCGCCGAACTTGCCGCCCGAGTGGAGCGTGGTCATCACGACTTCGGCCGCCGACTTCCCGCGATAGTCGGGGTGGTTGTCGACGGGAATACCGCGGCCGTTGTCGACTACTCGACAGCCCCCATCGGTGAGGAGCGTGACGTCGATCCGCGTGCAGTAGCCCGCGAGGGCCTCGTCGACGGCATTGTCGACAACCTCGTACACCAGGTGATGGAGGCCCGACGGGCCCGTGGATCCGATGTACATCCCGGGCCGTTCGCGGACGGGCTCCAGGCCCCTCAGCACCGTGATGTCTTTTGCCGCGTACGCCACCCGCGAGCACCTCATTGACTGGTCGGACGAGGCTGCTGCGCCGACTGGTTCTCCTGGCGGATTGTCTCGACAAATTCCGGGAAAACCGCTGGTCAGAGCCTCTAAATGCGGTACCTGCAGTCTACCAGACGACTGTGTCAGTCACGGCGTTTCCGGGGCGGTTTTCGCGGCGTCGGGATCGACGATCACGCGCATCTTCTGCACCGCTCCAGCGCCCACGAGCGCCGCGCTCTGACGGAGCACATCGGGCTGCAGAAACCGCAGTTGCGTGGCCCACGCCGGCGCGTCGACCGCAACGAGCAGTACCCCTTCGCGCAAGCTCCGAAGGCGCGCGTGCCGCGCCGCGTTCTCACCCACCAACTCCGTCCAGCGTGCGTGTAACACCGCGAGCACCGCCGGGTCCGGCATGCCGAGCTCAGAACCGACCTCGGCCAGCGCGTCGCCGATTGGCACCGGCTCGTCGCCGCCGCGCCGGCCGAACTCGCTCATGCGTCCTCGACGCGACCGGCGGCGACGCGCATCCGCCGATCAGGCTTGACATCCGGAGGTACCGACGCCGCGGTGGTGATCAACGTCTGATGACCGAGATCGAGATGGGCAACGAGCGCCGCGGCGCGATGTGGATCGAGCTCGCTGAAGACGTCGTCGAGCAGGAGCACGGGCTCCTCACCGACAACCTCGGTGCACACGCGATGGCCCGCGAGGCGCAACGCGAGCGCCAGCGTGCGCTGTTCACCTTGTGACGCGTGACTTCGCGCGTCGAGGCCACGCACGCGTAACCGCCATTCGTCTCGATGCGGACCCACGAGCGTGACGCCCCGGTCGAGCTCCTGACGGCGGTGCGCTGCGAGCGCAGTGCGCAACCGCGTTTCGACCTCGTCGCGACCGAGCGGCGTCGTGTCGGCCCAGGGGGCCTCGTACGCCGCGTCGATGCCCGGATCGTCACCTGCGAGCGACTGGTACGCCGCTGCGACCTCCGGCGTGAGCTGGTCGATAAGCCCCAGCCGACCGCGCACCAGCTCAGTGCCTACACCGATCAGCTGCTCGTCGAACACGACCAAGGTGTCGAGGGCGGCCGGATCGCGGGCACGCCCGCGCAACAACGCGTTGCGTTGGCGCAACACCTTGTCGAAGTCGCTGCACACAGCTTCGTAGCGCGGCGTGATCGCGACGAGCAGCGTGTCGAGGTACTCGCGTCGCGCACCCGGCGACCCTTTCACCAGCTGGAGGTCGTCGGGCGCGAAGACCGTGACGCGCAAGAGATCCAGGAGGTCACGACGGCGTTGCACCGGCTGGTGATTCACCCGTACCCGATTGCGGCCGGCCGCACGTAACTCTGCTTCCAGCAGTTGCACCCGCCCAGTATGTTCGACTTCGGCTCGTAACACTGCCTGCTCAGTGCCGTCACGCACGAGCGCCGCGTCGGGCACGCCCCGAAATGACCGTCCGGTCGCAGCCCAACCCACGGCTTCGAGCAAGCTCGTCTTCCCCTGGCCGTTGTCACCGATGATCACCGTCACACCGTCGGGAAGGTCCACCTCCAATGACCGGTAGCAACGAAAATCTGTGAGCCACAGTTGTGTAAGCCGCACTCGATCAGGAGATGCGCACGGGCATCAGCAGATACATGAAGTCGGCGTTGTCGGTGCCGCGCAGCACTGCAGGCTTCAGCGGATCGATGGATTCGATGACAACCTCACTCGCGCCCGCCGCTTCGATGCCGTCGAGCAGGAACTGCGAGTTGAACGCAACCGTGAGGTCGGTGCCTTCATATTTCGCCTCGACTGTTTCATGGGCTTCGCCGACATCTTGCGCGACGGCTGAGAGCTCGAGCCCACCGCCGCTCATCGCGAGACGAATCGGCGCGGTGTCGCGCCCCTGACCGACAAGACGCACCCGCTTCACCGCGTCGCCGAGCACGTCACGTGAGACGGTCAGCCGGTTGGGATACCCGCTCGGAATGAGCTGCTGATAATTCGGGAAGTCGCCTTCGATGAGTCGCGTTGTCACCTCGGTCGTGCCCACACGAAATACGACTTCGCGTTCGCCTAATATCACTTCGATCTCGCCGCCGCCAAGCAGCCGCTGCACCTCGCTCAGACCCTTGGCCGCCACCAACACCTTCTGGCCCTCCTCGAGCACGCTCACACCCTGCAGATCGCGCACTGCGAGTCGATACGAGTCGGTTGCAACCAGACGCAGCCCGCCCGCTGACGCCGTTAACAACACACCGGTCAGGATTGGGCGAGCATCGTCACGCGATGCTGCGTACACAACCTGACGCAACGCCTCCGCGAGCGCCGGTGCTTCCACCCGCACGCCGCCGCCGGCCACTTCGGGTAACCGTGGAAAATCGCCCGCGGCCAGTGTACGCAACGAAAAACTCGACCGACCACTTTCGATCTGCGCATCGTCGTGACCGAGCACCACACTCACCCGGCCCGGTTCCAACGCTCGAACAATGTCGGAGAACAACCGCGCCGGCACCACCGCGCTGCCTTCGCCCTCGATCTCGGCCGGCGCCTGCGCACGCATCGTCAGCTCGAGATCAGAACCTACGAACTCCAGGTGATCGCCGCGGGCCGTAATCAGTAACCCCGACAACACCGGTAACGCGCCGGTACGCGATGCCACCGCGCGCTGGGCTATCGCGATGGCGTCTCCGAGCGTGTCGCGTTCACAGCGGAACTTCACCCGCACCCCCTATGAAGAAAGAAAGATCTTCTATAGTCGTCGTAGTAGAGCCTGTGAATTGGGGACGCGCCGTGATCGTGCCTGGTGAGAGCCATTTTCGTTTTCCGGCGTTGTCCACATATGTCCACAGGCACGCCGGTGCCAGGTCGAATGTCGGCGCGGTTGTCCCCACGAAGAGCGCGTAATCCCCAGCCGTCCACAGGGTTATCCACCGCTACCCAATTTGATACGGGCGATGAGCTCGTTGACCTGGTCAAAGATCACATGACGTTCGGTCATCTGCTGTTTGATCTTGTCGACGGCGTACATGACTGTTGTGTGGTCACGACCGCCGAAATGTTCGGCGATGCGGGGATAGCTGAAGTCGGTGAGGTCACGAAACACGTACATCCCGATCTGGCGGGCGGTGACCAACGGCCTCCGGCGACTCTTTCCGCACAGGTCTTCGATCGTCCAGCCGAACATCTTCGCCGTTTCTTCGAGGATCAGCTCGGGTGTGATGACGCGCGGCTTGGTTGGCGGCAGTAGGTCGGCAAGCACCTCTTCCGCGATCTCGACGGTAAGCGGCACGCGATTGAGGCTCGAGTACGCCGCGACGCGGATCAACGCGCCTTCGAGCTCGCGAACGTTGTCACTGATGTTGGTGGCGATGAACGCGAGCACTTCCGCCGGTAGGCCTTCGAGATGCTCGGCGGCGGCTTTCTTACGCAGGATCGCGAGGCGGGTCTCGAACTCGGGCGGCTGAATGTCGGTGATCAATCCCCATTCGAAGCGGCTCCGCAGCCGGCCTTCGAGTGTGGCGATCGACTTGGGCGGCCGGTCGGAGGAGATGACGATCTGGCTGCCGGCGCTGTAAAGATCATTGAACGTATGGAAGAACTCCTCTTGAAGTTGCTGCGTGCGTTCCAAGAACTGGATGTCGTCGATCAGTAATACGTCGAGCTCGCGGTACCGGCGCTTGAACGCCGGCATCGTTTTGCCGCCGAGCGCGTCGAGAAACTCGTTCATGACGGTTTCAGTCGAGACGTAACGCACCCGTTTGTTGCGGAAGACTTCCTTCACGTGATTTCCGATGGCGTGCAGCAGGTGCGTTTTCCCGAGTCCTGCGGGCCCGTAGATGAACAAGGGGTTGTACGAACGCGCCGGTGCTTCGGCAACCGCCAACGCGGCTGCATGCGCGAACCGGTTGGATGCACCAGTGACGAACGCGTCGAACGTGTAGCGCGGACTCAGCGTGCCCGGTGCCCAATTGGGAAGGTCGTCGCCGGGTTCGGTGGGCGGTGCCGGTTCGCGCATGACCGCGACATCGCTCGGCGCGACGCGCGCGGACACGTCGAACGGTTCCTCTCGGCGCACATCGGTCTGCACGATGAGATCCAGTTCCAACTCGCGGCCGGTCGCGTCGCGTAACGCGTCGGTGAGCATGCCCGCGTAGCTCGAGCGGATGCGCTCGCATGCGACCGTGCTCGGCACACCCAGCACCAGTGTCGTGCCGTCGAACCCAATCGGCTGCACGCCGTGGAACCACGTGTTCCAGGTGCCGTCGGCAAGTTGGTTGCGAAGCGAAGCGGCACCTGTTTGCCAGATGTCGTAGGCCGCCGCGTCGTTGAGGTCTTGGTTGTCCACAGAGGCCTCCACAGTTGTGGAGAACGCAGGAAACCGCTGGTCAGACAGCTGGCCCCGACGACGCGATCGGCCTCTCGAAGGTCTGTCGGTCTTTCGGTTGCCGGGTACGAAGTTCGCCGTATCGAGGCCGCTACGAACAGCGAGCGTCGGGCAAGCTAGCACCGCCACCCTGAGGCCAACAAGAGGCCGTGTCGCGTTGCAGGTCCGACGGCCGCGGTCGTAGACTCCCGGTTCTACTCGTCGCGCGACGCCCCCTCCTTCGGGTGTCGGGAAGGCGAACCCGGTCGAGGAGGCCATGGGTGAAGCGCACGTTCCAACCCAACAACCGAAAGCGCAAGAAGACGCACGGCTTTCGCTTGCGTATGCGTACTCGCGGCGGCCGCGCGGTGCTCAAGGCCCGTCGACGACGCGGCCGGGCCCGGCTCTCCGCCTGATCCGGCCTGTTCGCGACCGTGCGACGTTCGCGGCCCTGGCTCGAGCCCCTCGAGTCCGGCGGGGGCCGATCACACTCAGCTTCGTGCCCGCTGATGAACCTGACGCGAGCGTCGCGTACGCGCTCGGCCGGCGTGTGGCGTCCGCGGTCGTCCGCAACCGCATCCGGCGCCGCCTCCGCGCCGCGGTCGCAGCCAATGCGACCACTCTGCGTGGTGGCAGCTACCTGTTCGGCGCAACGCGGTCCGTCACCGACCTGCCGTTCGATGTCATCGTCCGATCCGTCGAAGAGCTCGTGGCGGCCGCAACAAGGCAACCATGACTGACGTGCGCCGCCCCTCCGCCGTTGCGCGACTGCTCATGTTGCCGATCCGCGCGTGGCGTCTGTTCAGTGTTCATCTCACGCCCCGATGTCGCTTCCACCCGTCGTGCTCGCAGTACGCGCTGGAGGCGCTGCAGCTGCACGGTGCCGGCCGCGGGATCTGGCTTGTGGCGCGGCGCGTGCTGCGCTGCCATCCATGGGGAGGCTCCGGCCTCGATCCCGTTCCTCCCGCTCGACCTCGATCAAACGTACGTTCGGATGTAGCGCCGGAGCCGGGCGTCTAGCCCATTCGTCGAGCGCCTGAAGAGAGCAGACGACATGTTCGACCCGATCTACAACGCAATCGGCTGGGCACTGGCGCAGCTCTACGCGGTCTATCCCAACTTCGGGGTCAGCATCATCTTGCTCACGCTGCTGATCATGTTCGCCCTCTTCCCGCTGACCGCGAAGCAGGCGAAGTCGATGATCGCCATGCAGCGGGTGCAGCCGGAGATCAAGAAGCTGCAGGCGAAACACAAGGGCGACCGCCAAAAGCTCAACGAAGAGATGATGAAGTTCTACCAGGAGAACAAGATCAACCCGCTCGCCGGGTGCTTGCCGCTCGTGATCCAGATGCCGGTGTTCTTCGCGCTGTTCCGCGTGCTTCGCCAGCCGTATAGCCACCTCCCCAAGACGTCCAGCCTCTTCCACGCGTTCTGCGGCAGCGACAATGGCCCGGCGAGCCAGGTCGTGCACGCCTGCGGTCACACGAAGGGCCTTCCGCACCACCTCGAGTTCGCCTGGATGGATCTCTCGTTGAAGGCGACGGCGCACCACGCCAGCCTGATCGACGGGTTGCCGTACTTCTTTCTCGTCGGCCTCGTCCTCATCACCGGCGTCCTCCAGTCACAACAGACCACGCGCAACTCGCCGCCGGGCGCGAACCAGCAGATGCAGATGGTCGGCAAAGTGCTCCCGATCGCCTTCGGCTTCTTCTCGCTCGTCTTCCCGGCCGGCTTGGTGCTGTACTTCTTCGTGAGCAACCTCTGGCGGCTGGGCCAGCAGGAGCTGATCTACCGCAAGATCGCTCCCCCGCTGCACACCCAGAAGGGTGGCGGCGCCGTCGACGTGAAGAGCTCCGAACCCTCGAGCCCCGGCGGAGGCCTCGGTGGCGGCGGCGGTTTACGCAACCTGTTCAAGATCCCTCCAGCAGTCGGCAACGGCGACGATGTAAGCCCGGCGAATGCCGATAAGCCCAAGCCTGCGCCCAAACCGGCGCCCAAACCGGCGCCCAAACCGGCGCCCAAACCGGCGCCCAAACCGGCGCCCAAGGCCGAGGATGGAGCGAAAACGCCACCCAAGCCGAGCGCAAGCGCGAAACGCGGCCAGTCTCGCTCGGGCGGCGGCGCGGGCCAGGCCCGGCGCCGCTCCAACAAGAAAAAGCGGAAGCGATAAATGGAATGGGTTGAGACCACCGGTCGCACCGTCGCCGAGGCGCTCGACGCTGCGCTCGACGAGCTCGGAGTCGATGAAGACGACGTCGAGTACGAGGTCCTGACCGAGCCGCGCAGCGGCCTGTTTGGCCGCCTCGGAGGGAGCGAGGCACGAATTCGTGCCCGCGTGAAGCCGATCTCTCGGGAGAAGCCGGGAGATCGCCGCCACCGCGGCGGCCGGAAGGGCGGGCGAGGGACGAACGGCGAGACGCGGCGTCCCCGAAGAGATGCCGGACGTTCGCGGACGGGCGGCGCGGGTCCCAGCCGCCCGACCACCGGCGAGAAAGCAGAAACGAGCAAGACCCGTCCCGCGCGGGCGCGGCGTCAGCCGCGCCGCACCAACTCGAGCGGGGCAGCATCCAATGACGCGCGAACGGAGCAGACTATGGCGGAGCACAACGGTGGCGAGCCGAAAATCCCGATCGACGAACAGGCCGAGGCGGCGGAGGAGTTCGCGCGCGGCCTCCTCGAGGCCTTCGGCCTCACGGCGACGGTGGAGAGTTCCGTCGACGACGAGAACGACACCGTCCACGTTGACATCGTGGGAGACCACGTCGGTCTGCTGGTCGGCCCCCGGGGTGTGACCCTCGCCGCGATCGAGGAGCTCGTCCGTACTGTCGTCCAGCGCCACACCGGCGGCCACGGAGCCCGGGTGTATGTCGACGTCGGCGGCTATCGGGCCAAGCGCCGCGAAGCGCTGGCGGAGTTCACACGCGGGCTGGTCGAGCGCGTACGCGATACCGGACGCGACCAGGCGCTCGAACCGATGTCGTCGTCGGATCGCAAGGTCGTGCACGACACGGTCTCGGAGATCGAGGGTGTCACGACAGTCTCGGACGGCGAGGAGCCCCGCCGGCGCGTCGTCATCCGGCGCGCCTGACCGGCCGGCGGTCGCGGTGGACGAACATCGCGCGACGCTCGAGGCGGCGCTCCTCGACGCCCAGCGCAACGGCTTCCTCGGCCCGGCCGCGGTCGACGGCCAGCTCGAGCATGCGGCGGCGCTGGCTCGGCTGATCGGTCCGTTCTCGGGCCGTTTCCTCGACCTCGGAAGCGGCGCGGGCATCCCTGGTCTCGTGCTCGCGATCGGATGGCCGGAGTGCGCGGCAGCCCTGCTCGACGCGCACCAGCGCCGTTGTCGTCACCTCGACGCCGCCGTTGACGCGTTGTTGCTTCGCCCTCGGGTCGAGGTCCGTGCCGGGCGGGCCGAGACGCTCGCACGCGAACCGGCGCTGCGCAGCGCGTTCAGCTTGGTGGTCGCGCGGTCGTTCGGACTGCCCGCGGTGACGGCAGAGTGTGCGGTGGGGTTTCTCGAACGCGGGGGACGACTGATTGTGAGCGAACCGCCGCCCGAGTTGGGTTCGGAGCGCGCCTCGCGGTGGGATCGCTCCGGGCTGGCAACCCTAGGCCTCGAGGGCCCCACGATGCTGCACGGCGAGGGTGTTCATGTGGCCGAGTTTCGACTGACTATCGACGTCGACGACCGATGGCCTCGCCGCGACGGCATGCCGGCCAAGCGCCCGCTTTGGTGACGCCGGGCCACCGGTCGTGGGAATCAACGGCGGGCCGGGGAAGGCACGCCCGTTCCACGTGGAACGACTCCGCGCGAGTCTCACGGTCTCGTTCCACGTGGAACAAAAAAAGAAGTCGGATCGCACCGGATTCCCTTGACCTTGACCACGGGTTTCGTCGAGGATGGTTGCCGTTCGTTCCTTGGGGGGTTTCAGCTGGATGAGCGATGATGGCAAAGACCTCAAATGGCGTGGAATGCGCATCTTTGCCTCACTGCGTCGCACTGGACAGGAAGCAGCCGACGTGGCACCCGAACCAGAGCCGCTCGAGGCCCCGGTAGACGTACCGCCGGTCGAACCTCCGCCCCTGCCCGAGTCAACCGATGGCAGGCTCCCCGGATCGGAGGAGTTGCCCGCCGCTCCAGCCATGTCAGGTGCTCATGCCCGGACCGAGGCGGGCTCGGAAGCGCTGACGGCGGGTACCGGCGCCAGCGACGGGGTTGACGGCACCCCGGAGGAGAATCGGCACGTGGATCTGGGGATGGCGGAACTGGCCGAGACACAGGTGGCCCCCACCCGCGAGCGCAAAGAGGCCCGGCGCCAGGGCGGCCAGGCCACGTCGGTGCCGGTGGCAGGTATCGCGATCGAAGCGTCACCGCCCCTCGTGATGCCGCGCATCATCGCGGTGGCGAACCAGAAGGGTGGCGTCGGCAAGACGACGACCGCCGTCAACCTCGGAGCAGCACTCGCTGAAGACGGCTTTCGTGTGCTCGTCGTCGACCTCGACCCGCAGGGAAACGCAACAACGGGACTCGGCATCAACGCCCGTGATCTCCAGGGCTCCGTTTACGACGTGATCATGAATGACGCCGCGATCGAGGATTGCATCGAGCCAACGGGTCTCAAGAACCTCTTCGTTGCCCCTGCCACGATCGATCTCGCCGGCGCAGAGATCGAGCTGGTTCCGGCCTTTAGTCGAGAGTTGAAGATGAGGCGGGCCCTTGAGGACAGCAAGGACCAGTATGACATCGTGCTGATCGACTGCCCGCCATCGCTCGGTCTCATCACCATCAACGGGCTGGCGGCGGCCGATGACGTGATCGTGCCCATCCAGTGCGAGTACTACGCGCTCGAGGGTCTCGGTCAGTTGCTTCGCAACGTGGCGTTGGTACGGAGCAACCTCAACCCGACGCTCGACGTGCGGGGAATGGTGCTGACCATGTACGACGGACGCACGAAACTTGCGGACCAAGTCGAGGCGAATGTGCGCTCCCATTTCGGTCCAAAGGTGTATCGGACGGTCATACCACGCACGGTGCGCTTGTCCGAGGCGCCCTCGTTCGGGCAGCCGATCATCGTGTTCGACTCAACCTCGCGCGGCGCGATTGCGTACCGCGAGCTGGCCAAGGAGGTGAGCCGTGGCGCGACAAGGCGGCCTGGGTAAGGGACTCGGCGCGCTGATCCCGGCAGATGCTGCCGACAGCGGTGTCGAGCGCAGCGGCGGGCTCGAGGAGCTCAGGGTCACCTCGATCAGACCCAACCCGTATCAACCGCGAGAGCGTTTCGAGGAGGAGAGCCTCAGCGCACTTGCCGACTCCATCCGCGAGGTCGGGGTGCTCCAGCCGGTGCTCGTGCGCCCGGCGGGTGACGGCTACGAGCTCATTGCCGGCGAACGTCGGTGGCGGGCCGCTCGCCGCGTCGGCCTCCAGACCGTGCCGGCGCTCGTTCGAAACACCGACGATGCGTCTGTGCTCGAGCATGCCCTGGTGGAAAACCTGCACCGATCGGGGCTCAACGCGCTCGAAGAATCAGGGGCGTACCAGCAGCTCATCGAGGACTTTGGCCTGACCCATGAAGAGGTCGCGGCACGTGTCGGGCGAAGCCGGGCGACGATCTCGAACATGCTGCGGTTGCTGCAGCTCCCGCCGGCGATCCAGCGCGCGCTGAAGGACGACCAGATCACGATGGGCCACGCCCGAGCCCTCCTCGGCACACCCGACCGCGCGTTCCAGGAACAACTCGCGCGGCGCGTACCGAAGGAAGATCTGTCAGTGCGTGCGGTCGAAGAGGCAATCCGGTTGCGGCACGAGGACGACAGCGTAAAGGACGCAGCCACCCGGGCCGCCTCGCCGGGCCGGCGGCTTCGGCCACCCGGCTTGCTCGAGCTCGAAGAGTTGCTCGGCGATCATCTCGACACGCGCGTGAAGGTGAGCATGGCCACGAAGAAGGGCCGCATCGTCATCGAGTTCTCGACGCTCGAAGACCTCGAGCGGCTGTACCAGCTCATGATCCAAGGTGACGGGGCGCGTCGCACCGCCGATGTGGTCGGCGCGGACGCCCGCTGAGCGAAGCGTTCGCCTCGGGCCAGAGGGCGTCGTCAGTCGTCGGCCGGTACCTCCACGCCCCGCTCGACACCCCGCACGATTGCTCGACTGACGTCACCCGCACGCGCGACGAGCAGCCGCATCGCGGCGACGTCACCTTGCTCGGCGAGCTCGCACGCAACGGCTGCCATTCGGGTCTCACGCAGCACCGCGTAGGCACGTCCGCCGGGCTCATGACCACATCCGAGCAAACTGGAAAGTTCTTCCTGTACAGCGCTGGCGACCCGGAAACCGGCTTCGGAGCGGAAGCCTGCGGACGCGAAGTAGCTGCAGCGACAGCCGGGTGTGTCGCCCGCTCGCAGTGCAAGGAACAGTTCGGCGCCAAACTGATTGGCTTCGGCGGCCACGAGTGAAGCCTCGGCGCCGGACGCATCGAGCACCGTGTCGGCTCCCCGCTCGAGCAGGCCGCGCGTCACGGCGTCGCCGAGCGCCTCGAACCCGGGTGCGGCCATGAGGTACACGCGGCGCCCGTCGAGGCCGTGGGGGCCGCGGCGCAGCATCTCCCGCTCGCGAACCGATGCCACCGAACCGGCCGCCAGTGTGCCCAGGCGGGAGAGGGCGTCGAGCGTGGCCGAGCCGCAGATGGCGTCGGGGGCGAGCCCGGCGTTGCGCTGGAACTCTGTCAGCGCGGTTGCCGTGTCGGGACCGAAGATCCCGTCCTCTCGGCCCGCGTCAAACCCGAGACGGTTCAGACGGCGCTGCAGCTCCGCGACGTCGTCGCCGCGCAGCATCGGCTGACGTACGTAGAGCATCCGATCGCCGAGAGCAAAGCCGCTTTCGACCAGCGCAGACCACGTCTGGGGCCCGCAGTTGCCGTCGACGAGCAGGCCACGGGAGTTCTGGAATGCGCGCACTGCGCTCAGCGTGCATTCGCCGAACCGGCCGAGCTCATCGGAGGGGACGTCGAAGCCGATGGCGCTGAGACGGGCTTGCAGGTCTCGCACCGCCTCACCGGCGTCGCCGACCAGGAGATCGGCCGACTGGTTCAAGCGATGTACTCGGCGAGGTCCTGGAGGAGCTGCCCTTTCCCCTTCGCGCCGACGAGGCGCTTGACCGGCTCGCCGTCTTTGAAGACGAGCAGGGTGGGGATGCTCATCACGTCGTAGCGGCGCGCGGTGTCGGGATTGTCGTCGACGTTGAGCTTCGCGATCGTGAGCTTGCCGCGTTGCTCGGTGGCGATCTCCTCGAGGCTGGGCGCGATCATCTTGCACGGGCCACACCACTCGGCCCAGAAATCGACCAGAACGGCGTTGTCGGATGCGCCGACGGTCTCGTCGAATGTTGCGTCCGAGACGGTCAGGATGTCGTCGGCCACGGGGGTTCCTTCCGGATCATGTGATTCGGGGAGTCTATCGACGGTGGTAACACCGGCGATTGGCGGGGGATTCCGGCTCGGCGCCTCGGTTGCGCTCGAACGTGAACGCGTTACGCGTGCGCCGCGGCCTCGAGCCACCGCTCGGCCTCGATCGCAGCCATGCAGCCGGTACCCGCTGCCGTGATCGCCTGACGGAACACGTGGTCCTGCACGTCACCGGCCGCGAACACACCGTCGACCGACGTCCGGGTCGACGACGGCTGCGTGATGGTGTACCCGTTGGCGTCGAGATCGAGCTGACCCTCGAACAACTTCGTGTTGGGATCGTGGCCGATCGCCACGAACAATCCGCTGACGTCGAGGTAGGAACGCTCATCGGTCACGGTGTCGCGAAGCCGCAGCTTCTCGACGCGTCCGTCGCCGATGACTTCGTCGACTGCGGTGTTCCAGCGGAAATCGATTTTGGGATTCGCCAGCGCGCGGTCTTGCATGATCTTCGAGGCGCGCAGTTCATCGCGACGGTGCACGACGGTGACAGTGGTGGCGAACTTCGTGAGGAAGATCGCCTCCTCGATCGCGGAGTCGCCGCCGCCAACCACTGCGATCGCCTGCTCGCGAAAGAAGAAGCCGTCGCACGTCGCGCATGTCGACACGCCGTGGCCGAGGAGCGCGCGCTCCGACTCGAGACCGAGCATCCGTGCGGTGGCGCCGGTGGAGACAACCATCGCGCGGCCTCGGTACTCGGTCGCGCCGACCCACGCGCCGAACGGGGACGCCGAAAGCTCGACGCGATCGGCGTCCGCGGTGACGAACTCGGCACCGAACCGCTCGGCTTGTTCGCGGAACTTCAGCATGAGCTCGGGGCCGAGGATGCCATCGGGGAACCCGGGGTAGTTCTCGACGTCGGTGGTGAGCATGAGCTGGCCGCCGGCGCCGAGGCCCTCGATGACGATGGGTCGGAGATTGGCCCGCGCGGCGTAGACGGCCGCGGTGAGCCCCGCGGGGCCGGAGCCGACGATGAGCAGGTCTCGAACGTCGGGCATGTCGGGAAATCCAGTCTGGGTCAGGAGCGCTTCGTCCAGCAGAACCCGCCCGCCAGCACGAAGATTCCGCCCAGGATCAGCCATGGGACCCACGGTCCGCCGGCGACGTAGTTGTTGAGGACGCGAAACACCATGATGCAGAACAACGCCAAGGCGGTGAGCGCGAAGAACAACACGAGGAGCCCGTAGACGATCGCCTTCGTCGCGTTGGTGGCCGGCACCACAGTCTTGTCGCGGACGGTCGTCACCACGTGGTCGACGGTGTCGGCGGCTTGGGTCGTCCATTCGCTCATCGGTTTCGCTCCTCGTCGCGGCTCGGTGGAGGCCGAGCGTAGTGGTCCGGGTCGAGTGGTTTCCGGTCCGCCTCAGAGTGAAACCGGTGGGCGCGCTCTGCAGCCGTCGAGCAGCACGACGATGGCCTGCTCGTGCCCATTCTGGTCAGTGGTCACGGCGATGGCGGCGGCTCGGCCGTCGACCGTGCCGCTCCCGATCGCGCGGATCGTGCCGAGCCCGCGCAGCGCGCTCCCACAGGAGCCGAGTGCGTCGGCCGGGGTTGGGGCGGGGGCCGATGACGGCGTTCCCGAGGCTTCGTGGGCAGCCGCGGATTGATCCGCCGCACGCACGCGCGGCGCCAAGTGTTTCGGGTCACTGAGGTCGCCGAGGTCACCGAGCGCAGTGGCCGCGCTGAGGTCAGGCGCCGCCGCGGTTGTCTGTGCGCCGCGCGCGGCGGTGCTCGGAGCGGACTTCGCGCGACTCGCTGTCGACGATGACGATCCACCGCCGCCCTGCAGGGAGAGCGCGACCCCACCCGCGATCACCACGGCGGCGAGCACTGCGGCGGCGGCGCGCCACGGCACCCGTTCGGTCCACCCGTCTCGTACCGGTGCCGCGCTCTCCTCGAGCGCTCGCGAGACGAGACGCCGACGGGTCAGTTCGTCGAGAGGCGCCGCCGGAGCGTCGCGCAGCGCGTCACGGGCGGCCATGAGCTCGGCGCGGCGCGCGGCCACGTCATCGGTCGGATCGTGCTCCGTGGGCCGAAGCTCGCCGTCGATCGACGCGGACAGCGCCTCGTCGGTCTCGGCATCGGGAGTGGGAGTCGTGTCGTCCATCATCTGGTCCGTTCCGTTGGACGGTCGCCGCCCGCATCTTGGTTCCCGAGCGCTTGGGCGAGGGCGGCTCTGCCGCGGGCGATGCGCGAGCGGACGGTACCGGCAGGCACGTCGAGCACGGCCGCGATCTCCGCGTAGTCGAGGTCGCAGAGATCTCGCAGGACGACCGCAACTCGAAAGTCATCAGGAACAAGTGCCAGCGCGGCATCGATGTCGAGGCGCGCGCCGACGCGATCGTCCAGCGGTGTGGCCGCCATAGCCGGTTCGGGCAACGTCTCCATGGGTTGTGGTCGCCGGGCGCGCCGGCGCAGCTCATCGAGCGCGGCGTTCGTGGCGATCCGGTAGATCCAGGTCGTGAACGCAGCGCGCCCGTCGAACCGTCCGACGCTGCGCGCGATGGCGATCATCGCTTCTTGGGCGGCATCGAGGGCATCGTCGGAGTTGCCGACGATGCGGCGGCAGACAGCGTGGATGCGATCGGCGTGGCGATCGAGGAGCACCTCGAGTGCGGCCCGGTTTCCGGCGGACGCGCGAGTCACGAGCGCGCGGTCGTCTTCTTCGCGTAGCCGGCGGCCCATCGCCCGGTCATCCGTTGACCCGCACCTCGGACACTTTGAGCTTGCCCGACGCGGGAAGCCGCGTGATCCAGAGCAACACGTAACGGCCCGACGCGCGGGACGACAGCGTGAGCCGCGCGCGCGTGCCGAGATCCGAGCCCGTCGCGCGGGGCTTGCCCCATCCGGCGAGCGCGTCAGCAGGGCTGTCGGCGAGATACGCGGCGGCGCTCCAACCCGTGTCGGGACTGTCGACTTCGACGCTCCGCACTGTGTGACTGCTGCCGAGGTCGAACCAGATCCCCACGCCCGGTTTCGCGCGGCCGAAGTCGGCAGTGTTGTAGTGCTCGGTCGACCAGGCGGTCGTCGGGTCGCCGTCGAACGCGAACCGAACTTGGCCCGGGTTCTCGGAACGATTGTCACCTTGCGGGTCGAAGTCTTTCGCGCTCACGAGCTTGAGCGGTCCGGCCGCCACTGCCGGTGTTGTGTGATGCGTGTCGCTGGAACCGCCGCTGCTGAGCGCGAAGTAACCGCCGCCGACACCCCCGGCGAACAGCAAGACAGCAAGGAGGCCGACCCACCACCGTCGTGGCCCGCCGTCTGACGCGGCGGGTTGGTCACGCCGGGCCGGAGGGGCGGTCGGGGGTGGCGGCGGTTCGGCGAGCAACGTTCGGTCGGCATCGGCAGCATGCGCTCTCGCCGGGTCGAGCGCGTCGCGAAACGCGTGCGCGGACGCGAACCGCTCCCGCGGTTCGAGCGCGAGGCTCCGCGCGATCGCGGCGTCGAGTGCAGGCGAGGCCTCGCGGCAACGCTCGTGTACCCGAGCGGGCGGTGTCGTGAGGCGCGCGACGGCGGTCGCTACGTCGGTCTCGCCGGCGAACGGGAGTTGGCCACACAACATCTCGTACACGACGAGACCGAGGGCGTAGACGTCGGTGCGCGCGTCGGAAGTACCACCGTTGACCTGCTCGGGAGCGAGGTATCGAGCAGTACCGATGACGGTGCCGGTGCGAGTGAGATCGCTGCTACCGGCCAACTTGGCGATGCCGAAGTCGGTGACTTTCGCATAACCCGACGGCGTGATGAGCACGTTTGCCGGTTTGATATCGCGGTGCACCAGGCCCTGTCGATGGGCGTGCTCGAGTGCGTCGGCGACTTGCACCGCGATCGTGAGGGCTTCGTCGATCGGAAGACGGGTCCGCGCATCGAGCATTCGCCGCAGCGTCGTGCCTTCAACGAGCTCCATGACGATGTACGCGGTGCCGTTGTCGTCGCCGGTGTCGTACGTGGCGACGATATTGGGATGCGTGAGCTTTGCCGCCGAGATCGCTTCGCGCCGGAAGCGCGTGCGGAGCGCGTCGTCGACCGCGAGCTCGGGATGCAGCACCTTGATTGCGACGCGGCGGGCGAGTAGCGCGTCCTCTGCGACCCAAACCGAGGCCATCCCACCGCGCGCAAGCTCGTGATCGAGGCGGTAACGACCGCCAAGAACGCGACCGGGTACGACGGGCTCGGGCACGCGGCCAAACCTAGCTTGAGGGGTTGGTTCAGCGAGCGGTCTGGAAGGCCACGCCGATGACACCCGGGCCGCCGTGCGTGCCGATGACCGGTCCGATCTCACTCACGACGATCTGGTCGCGCGGGAAGATCGGATCGAGCATGTCGAGGAGCTCGTCGAGGTCGGACGCGAGGCCCTGGACCACTGCGAGTGACTCGAGCGGGTATTCCTTCACCTTGTCGACGAGCAGGCGGAGCGCCTTGGAGCGGGTGCGGACCTTCCCGGCTTCCTCGACGACGCCGTCGCGAATCTCGACGATGGGCTTGATCGACAGCATTGATCCGAGCATGGCGCGTGCACCGCCGATACGCCCGCCCTTCTTGATGTACTCGAGCGTGTCGAGCGCGGCGAAGATCTTCACGCGGTCGCGCCGACTGGCAACCTCGTCGAGGATCGCGTCGAGGGTCGCTCCGGACGCGGCTTGTTCCGCGGCGGCGATCGCCAGCGCGCCGAGTCCCATGGAGACGCTGAGCGAGTCGACGACCGACACTGGACAGCTGGGTTCGGCTACTTTGGAAGCCACTTGCGCGGCTTGCATCGTGGCCGACAGCTTCGAAGAGATGTTGATGCACACGATGCCGTCGGCGCCGTCTGCGGCGAGGTCACGGAAGGTCGCCTCAAAGGCGCCGGCCGACGGTGCTGACGTTTCGGGCAGCACGTCGGATGCCTGGAGCCGCCGCCAGAAGTCGTCGGTGCTGAGCTCCTCGCGGTCGACCAGTTCCTCGTCGCCGAAACGGATCGTCAGCGGCACGATGACGATGCCCAGCTTGTCGACGAGTGCCTGGGGCAGGTCACAGGCGCTGTCGGTCACGACTCGAACGCCCATGGTTCCTCCTCGACGATTCAGTGGATTCAGTGGATTCAGTACGATTCAGTGGATTCAGTGGATCGGTTGGTGCGCACTCGGGCACGATCTACCCGGCGAAGTGGCCCTCCGACCCACCAGGAGCTCCGATCGTTACACGCCGGCCGCCGGCGTGCCGTGCCGGTCCGTGAACGGCAGCGCTGCCCACACCATTCGGAGCTCGTCGGCGCCGAGGAGCGCCATGATGCCCACGTAGACGGCAGCGCCGACCGCGAGCCCGAGCCCGGTCGCCCCGATCGCCCGGATCGTGCCGTGCCAGCCCACCAGATGGCCGGCGAGCCAGGTGACGGCGCACACCGCCGCGCTCGCCACGAGTACCCGGCCTGAGGTGGCCGCGAGCCGGCCCCCGCCGATCCCGTGGAGGCGCCGGCGCAGCAGCACCAGCGTGACGATCGCGGCGCCGATGTACGCGCCGGCGAACGAGAATGCGAGCCCGCGGACGCCCAGCCAGGGATAGAGCACCAACGCGAGCGCAATGTTGAGCGCGTTCTCGAAGCAGTTGATGAGGAACGGCGTACGCGTGTCCTTGAGTGAGTAAAAGGCGCGGAGGCAGAAGAGGTACACCGAGAACGCGAGCAGGCCGACCGCGAACGCGACCAACACGTCCGCCACACGCGCGGCGTCGGACGCGTGGAACTGTCCCCGCTGTAGTCCGGCGACGACGATTGGGCGCGCGAGCCCGATATACGCGGCGGCCGCCGGCAGCACGACGACCGTGATCATGCGCAGGCCGAGTGACAGCCGGTCCCGCATCGCTTCGAGATCGCCTCGTGCTGCCGCGCTCGCGAGTTCGGGCGCGATCGCGGTCATGAGCGACACCGCGAACAGGCCGTGCGGCAACTGGAAGAACGCGTACGCAGCGAGGTACGCGAAGACACCACCTGGTTTGCCGTTCGCGAGGAGGAGCACGACCCAGAGCGCGATCTGGTTCGAGATGACGTAACCGACCGTCCACCCCGACAGCCGCATGAGCGTCACGACCGCGGGGTGGCGCCAACCGAACAGGACGCGCAACCGTATTCCGGCGCGACTCAGCGCGGGGAGCAGCGCGACGGCCATGGCCGCGATGCCGGCGGTCGTACCGAGGCCGAGAAGAACCAGCAGCGACGAGTCGTGACGCACCCGTTGCAGGGTGAGCGGGCCCGAGAGAAGACGCGGCAGCGAGACAAACAGCGTGATGACCACGACGTTGTTGAGGATCGGGGCAAACGCAGCGGCCGCGAACCGGCGGCGCGCGTTGAGCAGCGCGGTCGCGAGCGCAGTGATGCCGTAGAAGAACATCTGCGGCATGAACAGCCGCAGCAGCCCGGTCGCTACCGCCTGTTGGGTGGCTCGACCGGCTTCCGGCGCCCGAAGCGCGTACAGCCGCGCGATCCACGGCGCCACCAGTACCGCGGCGATGCTGCCGAGGAGCAACAAGATCGTCGACACGGTGACGATCGCGCTGACGGCATCGTCGTCCTTGTCTTCGAGGTGCTCCACGAACAACGGAACGAGCGTGGCGGTGAGCACGCCGCCGATGAGCAGCTCGTAGACCATGTTGGGCGTCTCGTTCGCGTACCCGTACGTGCTGGCGAGCGCGGCGCCGCCCAGTGCGTAGGCGATCGCGGCGAGCCGCAGAAAACCGGTGACACGTGAGAGTGCGGTGCCCAACCCGACGATCGCGCTCGACCGAAGCAGGCTGGGCGCGACCGCAGCTCGTGCCGTGCCGTCGGTGTCGGGAGTGAGATCGGACACACTCATGCGTGGTCGCCGGCCGGAGCAGCGGCGGTCGCAGCGTGCGCGGCCATGCTGCGGCGGCGCCGACGCCGGCGATAGTCGTTGGCCCACCAGCCGGCGAGGAACACGCCCGCACCGGCGGTGAGGAAGATACCGACGCCGCTGACGAACGTCGAGCGAACGCTCACGTTGGTCGACTTGATCACCAGCGCGCCGTCAAGCGACGTGACGGTGAGGGCCATGGTGAACGTGCCCGACGTCCGCGAGCCCACCTTGAAGTGCACGGTCGTGTTTCGGGGCGGAAGCTCGAGCTCACGCTCCGAGCCGTCGGGGAACACGAGCTTGTCGCTGGTCAGACGCACCCGCACGTGCACCGTCCGGTTGGTCAGATTGAGGAAGGTGAGCGGGATGGCGGCCTCCCGCCCGGTCAACGTGATCGTGTTGCCGACCGGCACGCGGATTCCGGCGAGGAACGCGTCGATGGTCTTCTCGACAGCCCCGAGCTCGGCTCGCGCCCCGGCTCGCCCTGATGCGCCCCGCCAGACCGACGACAGCGCGACCAGCAGCGCGCGGTCGCCAACCTTCACGCTCGGGTCGTTGGGCCCGACGAGAGTACGGAAGGCGTCTTGGCGAGCCTGCGCGCCGCGATAGGAACCCGCGGAGACCGGCGGTGACTGTGGCCCGCGCGAGCTGAGGTTGCGGACGACCGGTTGCCCGTGCGCGTCGTTCTCGACCGGCACCGACGAGAAGAGCCGGTCGACTGTCGTGGCCGCGAGCAGCGGATGGTCCTTGAGCCCGCCGAGCACGGGAGTAAGCACTGCTTCAGGAAGCGCGGCGCGATCCGGGTTCACGATCACGACACCGCGCTGCACCGCGGGTTGCTCTTCGGCCACGATTGCCAGCCCGGCCAGGAGGCGCTGCGCGCGCAACGCGGGAGGCTCGGTGCCGGTCAAGAGACGCGCCAGGCTCTCGTCGTCGGCAACTGCGGCTGCCGTGCGGTCACCGGTTTGCAACATGAACGGTTGCGCCGGTGTGAGCTTCGGCGCCGTCACCGGCGCGAGCGCACTCGGTTCCACGATCACGCGGTCGATACCGCTGTCACGCAGTCTGCTGAGAGCCGCGTCGTCGAGGGGGCCCGGTCGCGCCGTGCGCGCGTCGAGACGGCTCCCGACGACGACATCGAGCGTCTGGTTGCCTTGCACGAGCTCGGTGCCGATCTCGGTGTTGAATCCTGCGGCAACGAGTGAGGGCGTGTCGAGGGGTACGAACGGCGCGCTGAGTATTTGGTTCGACGCGATGCTCGCCCGCATGTTGGCCAGGCTGGTCTGCAGCGGCGTGCGCAAGGCAGCGAATGCAGACCACGCGTCCAATGTCTCGGGGTTCGGCTCGATCGTGACTGGGGTCCCGACGGTGTGTGCGAGCACCGCGACCTGACGCCCGAGCCGTCCGTCGGGTTGCAGCTCGGCGACGACACGAGGGTCGGGGGTGCCGTCCGGCTTGATCGCGGGATCGGCCACGAGTGGCCATACCCATGCGACTTGGAGCTTCTTCGTGGTGGCGAGGCCGGATGGGTCGACGGCGACGAGCGGCGTGGTGAAACCGGTCAGCCGGCTCTCGTTTGCATCGCGCAACTCCACTTCGAGCGGGTAGACGCCGGCCCGTCGGATCGGGAGCCGATTGGAATCTCGCGGCGCGGTGGCGGCCTGGAGGCCGAGCGGAAAGACGCGGTCGCCGTTTGCCGCCGCCGGCAGCGCGTCGACCGGGAAGCGGATGACTTGGCCGAGCACCGACCCGAGATCTGTTGCCGACTGCGTGCGCTCGTACTTGCTGCGAGAGATCACGGCCTGGTGTGCCACCACCGCGATCTCGGATCCGGCGGGTGCGCCGGACACTCGCAGCGTCAGCGGCGATTCGCCGCCGAGTGGCACCCAGGCCGGCTGGACCTGCAGCGTGAGGCGCGCGTCACCGGCGCTGCCACCACCGGCGGTGTGCGCGTCGGCCGGCGCCGACGACACGACTATTGACCCGGCAGCGACCACGATCGCGGCAGTGAGCCGCGAACGCCTGCGTCTCATAACGATCGTCCGAGCACCGAGAGCCAGACCGGGAGGCGCCCAAAGCCGCAACGCGCGTACAGAGCGAGTGCAGCGTCATTGCCGACCTGGGTGTTGACGAGCGCGCGGTCGACTCGATGACGGTGGAACCATCGCAACGCGTCGGCGACAAGCGCGCTGCCGAGTCCGCCACCCCGATGCGATGGGTGCACGGCGACGCGTTGGAGGTATCCGACCGCGCCGGCGCGTCCGCTGACGGCGAATCCGGCCAGCGCGGCGCGTTCGCCGGCGACCCCGATCACTCGAAAACGTGAGACCGGGGTAGCCGCGAGGGCTTCATCGAGTCCGCGATCGTCGAAGTGCCAGAACTCGGCGAACGCGAGCGCGTCGATGGCGAGCACCTCGGACCGGTCGTGCGGCCGAGCGCGACGGGTGGCGTGGCGTCGGGTGGGAAGGCGCGAGAGATCGTGGTCGAGGAGGTGTAGTCGTTCCCGCACCGCAAAGCCCGCGTCGACAAACGGCAGGGACTCGGCCGGAGTGAGCGCGCTCGTGACCACGGCCTCGTACCCGCGGCCGCGGAGTTGCTCGACGCACCGGTGCACGACCTCGTCGGTGGGCGGGATCTGGGTGCCGACCACGAGGTGCGCAACCCGCTCGTGGCCGCGCCACGGGCTGACGCGCGCCCAGCCGCCGCGCCAGTGCAAGGTGTCGCTCACGCGCCGCTGCCTCTCGAAACGACCATGACGCGGCGAGCGTACCGTCGGCGGTCGGTCGCTCCCCGACACGGCTCGACGAACGGAGCGGTACTCTGCCGCGGTGCTGCTCGTTGCCCGGGATCCGGTGTACCGGGAGCACGATCCCGGGCCCGGCCATCCCGAGCGCCCAATCCGCTTGCGCGCCGTCGAACAGGGAATCGCGGCTGCACGCATCGACGACGCGATCACTCCACTCGTACCGCGCGACGCAACGGTCGAGGAGCTCGAGCGCGTGCACAGCCCCCGGCTCGTCGCCCGGCTGCAGGCGCTGTGCGCGGAGGGCGGTGGCTCGATCGATCCCGATACGGTCACCTCGCCCGGTTCATATGCCGCCGCTCGGCGCGCGGCGGGCGCGGGCCTCGCCGCGGTCGACGCGCTACAACGCGGTGACGGCGAGGCCGCGTTCCTCGCACTCCGGCCGCCCGGCCATCACGCCCGTCCTGCCACCGCGATGGGTTTCTGCCTGCTCAACAGCATCGCGGTGACCGCCGCGGCGCTGGCCGACCGGGGAGAGCGCGTGTGCATCGTCGACTATGACGCCCACCACGGCAACGGCACGCAGGAGATCTTCTATGCCGACGCGCGCGTGCTCTACGTGTCGTTCCACGAGTGGCCGCTGTATCCCGGCACCGGCCGGCTCCATGACACGGGTGCCGGCGACGGCGCCGGGTTGACGTGCAACTTTCCGTTGCCGAGTGGCGCGACCGGCGATGTCTACCTGCGCGCGCTCGACGAGGTCGTCGCGCCGGTGGTCGAGCGGTTCGACCCGACGTGGGTGCTCGTCTCGTGCGGTTTCGACGCTCACCGCGATGATCCGCTCACCGGCCTCGGCCTCTCGGCCGGCGACTACGGGTTACTTGCCGCGAGCGTCACTGAGCTTGCGCCCACGGGGCGCCTCATCGTCTTTCTCGAAGGCGGCTACGACCTCGATGCCCTCGAAAGCTCGGTGGCTGCGACGCTGCCCCCGCTCCTGGGACTGGACGGGCGAGTGACAGAACCGGCCACCGCCGGCGGCCCCGGACGCACGGTCGTCGAGGCCGCGAGTGCCCTTTGGGCGGCCGACGCGGACGGCGGGCCTGAAAGATCAAGCCTTTAGCTTGGAATCGCCGCCGCCGATACTGAGGCGACGGGGGAGACCGACGTGGCAGATCTGGATGTGCTCTTGCAATATGCGGTGGAGCGCGGCGCGTCCGACCTGCACGTGAAGGTCGGCTCGGCGCCGCACGTGCGCATCGACGGCAAACTCGACGCCACACCGTTCGACTCGGTGTCGCCGGCCGACACGCAGCGCATCGCAGGCCAGATCATGCCCGAGGCGCGCGCCGAGGAGTTCGCGGCCGAGGGCGACGCCGACTTCGCCTACGGCGTCCCCGGCCTCGGCCGCTTCCGCGTGAACGTGTTTCGTCAGCGCGGCTCGATCGGGCTGGTGTTTCGGCGGGTGCTTCCCGGGATCCCGAGCTTCGAGGCTCTGGGTCTTCCACCGGTCGTGCGCGGACTGTCGGAGGAGCCGCGTGGGCTCGTGCTCGTGACCGGTCCCGCGGCGTCGGGCAAGACGACGACGCTGGCGGCGATGATCGATCACATCAACGAGACGCAACAGAAGCACATCGTCACGATCGAAGATCCCATCGAGGTGCTGCATCCCGACAAGCAGTCGATTGTGAACCAGCGCGAGATTGGTACCGACACCGACAGCTTCGCCACCGCGCTGCAACGGGTGTTGCGCCAGGATCCGGACGTGGTGTTCATCAGCGACATGCGCGATCCCGAAACGGTGTCGGCAGCGATCGCGGCCGCCGAGACCGGCCACTTGGTGCTCTCGATGATGTACACGATGGGCGTCATCGACACCGTGAACCATCTCGTCGACTTCTTCCCGCCGCACCAACAGCGCCAGGTACGCATGTCGGTGGCCAACGCGCTGCGCGGCATCATTAGCCAGCGATTGCTTGACCGGGCCGACGGACAAGGCCGGATCCCGGCGCTGGAAGTGCTCGTCGGCACCGACCAGACGCTCGAGGCGATCGTGAATCCCGATCGAACTCAGCAGCTCGAGCGGGTCATGGCCGAAGGCGACTACTACGGCATGCAGACGTTCGATCAGAACCTGCTCGCCCTGTTCAGCGCCAACCTCATCGGGCGCCGCGAAGCACTCGCGAACTCGGCCAATCCCCGCGAGCTACGGCTGCATCTCGAGCGGTCGAATGGCGGTATCGGCGAGCAACGCGATGAGGCCCTCGTCGAGCCGGCGCCGAAGACCGCATAGCCCGGCGAGGCCAATCGGCCCGCCCCGTCCGGCGCCAGCCGCGACAATGAGCCACATGCCCGTTCCCCCTCGGCTCCAGCCGCTCGTCGATGGCGCTTCGCCGGTGCTCGAACTGGCCCGGCGCCTCGCCGAGGCGGGCCATCAGTGTTACCTCGTCGGCGGCAGCGTTCGCGATGCCCTGCTCGACCTGCCCCATGACGACATCGACGTGACGACCGACGCTCGGCCCGACGAGGTCGAACGACTGGTCCGCGGATGGGCCGATCACGTGTGGCTTCAGGGACAGCGCTTCGGCACCGTCGGCTGCGAAGCGCGTGGGATGCGCATCGAGATCACCACGTTTCGCGCCGACGTGTACCGGCCCGAGAGTCGCAAACCCGAGGTGGAGTTCGCGGACGACGTCGAGACCGACTTGTCGCGGCGCGACTTCACGATCAACGCGATGGCGCTGCAACTGCCCGAGCCGCGCCTCGTCGACCCGTTCGGTGGGGCGGCCGACCTTGCCGCCAAGCGCTTGCGCACGCCGCTCGCGCCGGAGATCTCGTTTCTCGACGATCCGCTCCGCATGCTCCGCGCGGCGCGCTTCATCGCTGGCTTCGGGCTCGACCCCGACCCGTCGTTGGTGGCGGCAGTGGAACAGCTGCACGGCCGGCTCGAGATCGTGAGTGCAGAACGCATCCGCGACGAGCTGTCGAAGTTGCTCGTCGCGGCCGACCCGTCAGCCGGGCTGTGGTTCGTTGCCGAGACGAAGCTCTCCGACGAGTTCCTCCCCGAGCTCAACGCCATGCGGCTCGAGCAAGATCCGATTCACCAGCACAAGGACGTGCTCGCGCACACGATCGCGGTCGTGGCGAAGACGCCACGCTACGACCCCCGCGTGCGGCTAGCGGCACTGCTGCACGACATCGGGAAGCCGAAGACTCGCTCGATCGGTCCCGGCGGCGTCAGCTTCCATCATCACGAGGTGGTGGGCGCGCGCATGGCCGAGGAACGGCTCCGGGCGCTGCGCTACCCCAATGATGTGGTCGAGGCGGTCACCAAGCTCGTGTACCTGCACTTGCGCATCCACACCTACGCGATGGGGTGGACCGATTCCGCAGTGCGCCGCTACGTGCTCGACGCCGGTCCGCTGCTCGAAGACCTCAACGAGCTCCAGCGAGCCGATTGCACAACTCGCAACCAGCGCAGGGCGGCCGCGCTCGCCCGCCGGATGGACGAGCTCGAAGCGCGCATCGTGGCCCTGCGGGCCAAGGAGGAGCTCGACGCGATCCGTCCACCGCTCGACGGCCGCCAAGTCATGGCGTTCCTCGGTCTCGGACCCGGTCGCATCGTCGGCGAGGCGCTTCGGTTCCTCCTCGACGCCCGCCTCGACGAAGGCCCGATCGAGGAGGACGAGGCGTACCAACGGCTCGGCGAGTGGGCTCGGGAGCGCGGCATCGAGCCGGTCGGCAGGGTGGATGACTGACCGATCCGTCGTCGATGCCGGGTGATTTCGAGGCGCCAGTCGAACCCACTCACAAGGGTGGCGGTCGCTGCTGAGCGCTCGATCTACGCGCCCTCCTTGCGGGCCCGCCACACGATGGTGCTCGGTGTCGTCACTGACAACAACGTGTTGGGCGCGGGAGGTGGTTCGGTGAGCACCTCCACTCGGAATCCCGCCCGTCCGAGCTCGGTGAACACTTCGGAGATTGTTCTCGGATAGAGCGTGATGGGCTCACCGTCGCGCTGCACGGTGAGCGGCGACTCGTCGGAGTACGAGCGCGACGAATCACCGGACCTCGCCAGCGCCATCGGATGCTCGTAGGAAAACACGAACGCGCCCGCCGGTCGCAGCACCCGGTGGACTTGTCGGAACAGCCGGCTCAAGTCGTCGACCTCGCCGAGCGCGAACACACTCAGCGCGACATCGATGGAGTCGGCGCGCAGAAAAGCAAGGTCGGCGAGATCGGTCTCGTGCCATTCAATGCGCACTTCGGCCCGCTCCATCAAGCTGCGGGCGTGCGCGAGCTGGACGGCCGACGCATCGACCGCGATGACCGTGGCGCGCTGCTTGGCGAGCGTCACCGCCGCCTGACCTGTGCCGCAACCGAGCTCGAGCACCCGTTTGCCCTTGACGTCACCGATGAGTCGGAGATCGCGCTCCGCCGGCCCGTCGGGCCCGTAGATCACGGTGTCGGTCTGAGGATCGCCGCCCGATTGACGCGCCGCGATCCGGTCCCAGCTCTCGATATTGGTCACGGCACAGTCTGCATCGCGAACGTCGTGCAGTGCTCGGTCGCGTGCCGAAGCCGCAAGGAAGGCGCCGGAGAAGTTACGTCCCGGCCGCGAACTCCTCGACCATCTCGTGGGCCCTGTCGTCGTGGTACTGCACCGGCGGCGACTTCATGAAGTAGGCCGACGGCCCGAGCAGCGGTCCGCCGATCCCGCGGTCCAACGCCAACTTGGCGCAGCGCAACGCGTCGATGATCACGCCGGCCGAGTTGGGCGAGTCCCAGACCTCGAGCTTCATCTCGATGTTGAGCGGCACGTCGCCGAAGTTGCGGCCTTCGAGACGGATGTAGGCCCACTTGCGGTCGTCGAGCCAGGCGACGTGGTCGGACGGGCCGATGTGCACGTCGTCGGCAGCGATGCCGTTGTCGAGCTGGCTGGTGACGGCTTGGGTCTTCGAGATCTTCTTCGACTCGAGCCGTTCGCGCTCGAGCATGTTCTTGAAGTCCATGTTGCCGCCGACGTTGAGCTGGTAGGTGCGATCGAGCACCATGCCGCGGTCTTCGAAGAGCCGGGCCAGGATGCGGTGCACGATGGTTGCGCCGACCTGGCTCTTGATGTCGTCACCGACGATGGGCACGTTTGCATCGGTGAACTTCTTCGCCCACACGGGGTCGCTGGCGATGAACACGGGGATGGCATTGACGAACGCGACACCGGTGTCGAGGCAGGCCTGTGCGTACTGCTTCTGGGCGTCGTCGGAGCCGACGGGGAGGTAGCTCACGAGCACATCGGCGGCGGAGTCGCGCAGTACCTGGGCGACGTCGACCGGCGCGGCGGGAGACTCCTCGATCGTCTCGCGGTAGTACTTGCCGAGCCCGTCGAGGGTCGGTCCGCGCTGCACTTGCACCCCGAGCTCGCCGACGCGGGCGAACTTGATCGTGTTGTTCTGGCCGGCGTAGATCGCCTTGCCCACATCGAGTCCGACCTTGGCCGCGTCGACGTCGAATGCGGCGACGAACTCAACGTCGCGGACGTGGTAGCCGCCGAGCTCGACGTGCATGAGGCCGGGCACGGTCTCGGTGGGGTCGGCGTTTCGGTAGTACTCGATGCCCTGGACCAGGCTGCTGGCGCAGTTACCGACACCGGCGATGGCGACTCGAATCTTCCCACTCATGCGGGGACTCCTTTTGATGCAACCGTCGCTGCCTTGGGGGGCGGCGTTGACGCTTCGGTCGCGGCGGATAACGCCCGCCGCTCCGTACTGATCAGCTCGTCGACCCACTCGAGGTCGCGTTCGGTGGACTTGGTGCGATGCTCGGCGAGCGAGCGCGTGTAGCGATCGCCCTTTGCGGCTCCGGTGCTGCGAGCGCGAGAAAGCCGGTCAGCGAGGTGGGCGCGGCGCCGGCGGAGCAGCTCGAGCCGGCCGTCGCTCGACAGATGCCGGGCAAACGCGAACTTCAATGAGAAGTCACGGTCTTCGTCGACGCCGGCGGGCGCGTCGGCGATCAACAAGCGGGTGAACTGCTCCTCGCCTCCCGCGGTGATCCGGTACGCCTTGCGGGTGCGGCGAGTGGGCTTGGTGAGGCGGCGGAGCTTCGCGGCGGCGGCCTCACCACTGATCGACCCGGTGGCGGGGACCGAGGCCCGAGAGGTCTGGGCCGGATCGACGATCTCGATCGCGCCGTCGCGCTCGAGCCGGCGGAGGGCCGGGTAGAGCGAGCCGTATGAGACCCCCCAGAGGAACCCGAGGGTGTCACCAAGGCGCTTCTTGAGTTCGTAGCCGTGGAGCGGCTGTTCCTTGAGCAAGCCCAAGATGGCCAGTTCCAGCACGGAGCTTCGTCTCCAACCTGTTGTGCCGATATATCGGGGCGATATATCGATAAGACAGTATCGCGAGTCTGGCGTCCATCGTCAAGTACCTCCTGTTCACGCTTGCCGGACCGCTTGTCGGTCCCCAGTGTCTCGATCTGTGCGCCGTTCAGCCGCTTGTATCGCATCGGTACACTGCGGCGGTGCGCCGGCACACCGACTACACGCTGGCCCGACGGGCCGTCCTACGAGACCTGCAACGCGGTGTGCTCACCCGTCTCGACGTCTGTGACGCGCATCCCGAGCTCATGCGCGCGGGCCACCATGTGGGAGAAGCGGCACCCCACGACTGTCCGGTCTGCGGCGCCGACCGCGTGCGCTTCGTGCAGTACGTCTACGGCGACAAGCTGAAAACGGCCAACGGGCGCTGTATCAGCCACCCGACCGAGCTCGAGAAACTCGGCTCGAAAGTCGACGAGTTCGCCTGTTACATCGTGGAAGTCTGCCTCGAGTGCCGGTGGAATCACCTCGATCGTCGGGAGCTCCACGGCCGGCGGCACGCGGGCTGATCCGCGCGGCAGCCCGTCGAGAAACACCCGGGTCGGACACGACGGTCTCGACCCGGGGTAGTCTGATTTGTACCGCCGGGAGCCGTGTGAGCCCTGGACGGTGGAGGTACGGAGATGGCCGCCACGGTCACCGCTCCTGAGATCAGCGCCCGCAAGGGTGATGGTCCGCTCGTCATGGTCACCGCGTACGACGCGCCCTCGGCGCGCATCGTCAGCGACGCCGGTGTCGACATGATCCTTGTCGGCGACTCGCTCGCGATGGTCGTGCTCGGTTACGACGACACGCTGCAAGTCACGATCGACGACATGGCCCATCACGTGGCCGCGGTCGCGCGCACGAAGCCGCAGCCGCTTGTTGTCGGCGACCTCCCCTGGCTGAGCTACCACTTGTCCCGAGACGACACCGTCCGCAATGCCGCCAGCCTGGTACGCGCCGGTGCCGGGGCAGTGAAGCTCGAAGGTGGTCGGAAGCGGCTCGACGCGGTGCACGCGATCCTCGACGCCGAGATCCCGGTGATGGGTCACCTCGGCCTTACCCCACAATCCGTGCACGCGCTCGGCGGGTTCAAGGTGCAGGGCAAGGGACTCGAGGCCGCCCGCGCGATCGTTGACGACGCGATTGCACTCGCCGACGCCGGCTGCTTCGCGATCGTGCTCGAGTGCGTGCCTGATGCGGTTGCGAGGCTTGTCACCGACACCATCGCCGTGCCCACAATCGGCATCGGGGCCGGACGCCATTGCGACGGGCAAGTGCTCGTGTACCACGACCTGCTCGGCTTCGAGGATCGGATGGCGCCGAAGTTCGTGCGCCGCTACGCCGACCTGAAGTGCGATGCCACCAATGCGATCACGAGATTCGTTACCGACGTGCGCGACGGGCGCTTTCCCTCGAGCGACGAGACGTATCACGCGGCCGACGACGTCGCCGAGGCACTCGAGCTCTACGGCGACACGAGCCACCACAACCGCGCCCACGCGTGACGCCGGGGAACCGCCGCGGCCGGCCCGTGCTGATTGCGGGAATCGGAGCCTCGCTCATCATCGGCGCGGTGCTTCTCGGGCTGGGCGTCGCCAAGCTCACAACAAACCAGGATGTCGTGACCGCGCCGTCGGGCGTGCAATCGACCACCGCCACGACCTCGCCGCTCGCGCGCGCGATCGAGGACGCGCTGGCGCATCAATATCCTGCGGTCGCGGCGTTCAAGGGTCTGACGGAAGTTCGACTGTCGGTTGGCGGCAAGTGCCTGCGGTTGGTCGTGGCCGACACGTCGGCCGAGTTGACCCAGGGGCTACGAGAACGCGAGAACATCGGTCCGTACGCGGGGATGCTCTTCGTGTTCAACGGTTCGGTCGACGGTGCGTTCACAATGTCGCGCACGAAGGTCGATCTCGACGGCGGCTTCTATGCCGACGACGGCGTCCGCATAGACCGCATCCGCATGACCCCGTGTATTGGCACCGACGCCGAGTGCCCGAAGTACCGCTCCCGTGCGCCCTACCGCTTCGCGCTCGAGACCCTGACCGGTCACTTCCCCGACGGCAAACTCGCAACCTGCACGAAGTAGCGAGCGCGACCGGCAGGACCGACGTGGAGCCACGCGGCGAAGAGCGAGCGGAGCGAGCGAGGAGCTCGCAGGAACGGCAAGCGCCCGCGGGCGGAGTTTCGCCGCCCGCAGCGAGCGTGACCCAGATAGGTGTCTCACCCGGTCTGTAGGGTTCGTCTCGATAGGTCACGTCGAAGAGGAGAAGGAGCCTCTGGTAGCCTCACGGGCCGGTTCCCGGATCATCACCGCCGGGCGCCGATTCGAAATCCAATCCTGCTGCTCGCAGCGCGTTTCGGCGCCGGAACGAGCAGCCCGCAGCGGGAGCTGCCGGTCCAGAGGAGGTACGAGCCCTTGAGGCCGTACGAGGTCATGATCATCTTCGGCGTGGACCTGGAAGAGGAGACGATCCGGGGCGCGGTCAGCCGCTACGTCCAGCTACTCGAGTCGAAGGGCGCGGAGCCCGGTTACATCGACTTCTGGGGAAAACGGCGGTTCGCCTACGAGGTGCAGCATCGCACCGAGGGCTATTACGTGGTCCTCCAAGCGAAGGCCGAACCTCCGGCGATGGACGAGTTGCACCGGGTGCTCTCCCTTGCCGATGAAGTCATCCGGCACAAGGTGCTGCGCATCCCCGACGAGGTGTACGGACCTCCGAAGTCAGCCAGCACCGGCGTGTCGGACGCGTAGGGAGGATCACCATGGCCAACGGAAACGCAGTCACTGTCGTGGGCAACATCACCCGCGACCCGGAGATTCGATACACGCCGAACGGGCAGGCCAACGCCACGTTCGGCCTTGCCGTCAACCGGCGCTGGCAGAACCGCCAGACCAATGAGTGGGAGGAGCGTACGAGCTTCTTCAACATCGTGTGCTGGCGGGAGCTGGCCGACAACGTGAGTGAGTCGCTCGCCAAGGGCGCGCGCGTCGTCGTGACCGGCCGCCTCGAGCAGCGTTCCTGGGAAACCGACCAGGGCGACAAGCGCAGCGTCGTGGAGATCGTTGCCGACGAGGTCGGTCCGAGCTTGCGGTGGGCGAGCGCCCAGATCACGAAGAACGACCGCAAGGGCGGCGGCGACTTTGGTGGCGGCGGGAGTGGTGGCGGCAGTGGTGGCGGCAGTGGTGGCGGCGGAGGAGGTGGGGGCGGTCAGGCAGCCCCCGCCCCCACCTACGACGAGTTCGGCGAAGAGCCTTTCTAGACATCCCCGATGTTCACGAGCGACGAGAGCTGATTGATGGCCAGAGATAACAACCGGCAGCGAAAGAGCGGCCCTGCGGCTGATCGTCGTCGCGTCCCCAAGAAGAAGATCTCGATCCTCACGTCCGAGCGCATCGACTGGATCGATTACAAGGACGTCAACCTGTTGCGGCGGTTCATGTCGGAGCGGGCGAAAATTCGGGCCCGGCGCGTCACCGGCAACTCGGCCCAGCAGCAGCGTGCCGTCGCGCGCGCGATCAGGATTGCGCGTGAGATGGCGCTCCTGCCGTACGCGGTGCGCCAGGTGACGCAGCGCAGTAAGGGTGGGCGAGGCCGCGACCGCGGTGACCGCGGCGACCGCGGCACGTTGCGCGCTCCGCCCGAGCTTCCGCCCACCCCGCTTGCACCACCCGAGATGGCGATCGACGGCGCGCTCGGCGCGTCCGACGCCGATGAGTTGCCCGTCGACGCGGAGGGCGCGGTGCTCGTCGACGATGTCGGCACCCCCGAGCTGGAAACCGAAGTCGTTGCCCAGGTTGTCGAGGTTGTCGAGCCGGCGACCGAGGAGACCGGCGAGTGAGAGTCGTATTGCGTGACGACGTCGAGAGTCTCGGCAAGAAGGGCGACCTGCTGGTCGTCGCCGACGGGTACGCGCGCAACTTCCTCGTCCCACGCGGGCTCGCGATGCAGGCGACCAAGGATGCGGTGCGCCAGGCGGAGGCGATGCGACGCAACCGCGACGCGCGTGACGCTCGAGAGCGCGAGGCGGCCGAAGAAATCGCCGCGCAGTTGCGGGACAAGCGGATCGAGGTCGGGGCGCGCGCGGGCGAGGGCGGCAAGCTCTTCGGCTCGATCACGGTTTCCGACATTGTCGCGGCAGTGCAGGCACAGACGGGCGTCGAGCTCGATCGGCGCAAAGCAACGCTGGCCGAGCCGCTCAAAGAGCTCGGGCCCGCCGAAGTGCCCGTCCGCCTGCACGCCGACGTCGAAGTCGTCCTCACCGTCGAGGTCGTCGCCGAATAGCAGCCGCGCCCGGCGTTGCCGTCACACCCCCATGTGATGATCCGTCCTGCCGTCATCCCCAACCCTGGGGATGACCGAGGGCAATATCCACACTGAAGTCACAGGGGATCCCTGGGTTTCACCTCTACCGATTCACAGGCAGCCGATGTCACGATTCGTCGCCGGCCAGGTGGCCAGTGCCTGACGGGTGACGAGCAGGGAAACCGGGAGGGGGTCGGGTGGTCCAGTCCATCGAGGAGGCGCGCCGACGGTCGGCCGGCCGGATCCCGCCCCACAACCTCGAGGCCGAGGAATCGCTGCTGGGAGCGATGCTGCTCTCGCGTGACGCAATCACGTCGGCAGTAGAAGCTCGGGTCGACCTCTCCAACTTCTACAAACCGGCGCACGCGCACGTCTTCGAAGCCGTGATGTCGCTGTACGGCCAGGGCGAGCCCGTCGACCTCGTGACGGTCGCGGAAGAGCTGCGGCGCGCGGAGCTCCTCGATGCGATCGGCGGCAAGTCGACGCTGTTGCGCATCCAGGCCGCGACGCCTGCATCGGCCAACGCGGGTCACTACGCCAAGATCGTCAACGAGCACGCGTTGCTCCGCCGGCTCATCCGTGTGGGCGGCGAGATCGCGGAGATGGGCTACGACGAGCCCGACGAAGTCGCGGAGACACTCGACCGGGCCGAGTCACTTGTGTTCGAAGTCGCGGAGCGGCGCGTCGCCGAGTCGATGGTCATGGTCAAGGACGCGTTGCTGTCCACACTTGACCAGATCGAGTCGTTGTACGACCGCGACTCGGATGTCACGGGTGTGTCCACCGGCTACTACGACCTTGACGAGCTGCTGCTCGGATTGCAGCCGTCCAACCTGGTGGTGGTCGCGTCCCGTCCCGGCATGGGCAAGACGTCGTTCGCGCTCGGCGCCGCGGCCAACGTCGCGATGACGTCGCGGAAGCCGGTGTTGTTTTTCTCGATGGAGATGAGCCACCTCGAGCTCACCAAGCGGCTGCTCGCAGCCGAGGCGAGAGTCGACGCGCGGCGACTGCAGACCGGCAACATCCCGGAGGCCGACTGGAACAAGTTGAGCCATGCCGTCGGGCGGCTCGGCGAGGCGCCGCTCTTCATCGACGACAATCCGCACTGCACGGTGATGGAGATGCGCGCCAAGGCGCGGCGGGTCAAGGCACGGGAGGAAGGGCTCGGGCTCATCGTGGTCGACTACCTCCAGCTGATGTCGCCGAGCACGACGCGGCGCTCCGAGAATCGCCAGGTGGAGGTGTCCGAGCTGTCGCGGGGGCTCAAAATCCTCGCGCGCGAGCTCGACTGTCCGGTGATGGCGTTGTCACAGCTGAACCGCTCGCTCGAGTACCGCCAGGACAAGCGCCCGATGCTCGCCGACCTTCGTGAGAGTGGCTCGATCGAACAAGACTCCGACGTCGTGTGCTTCATCTACCGCGACGAGGCGTACAACGCCGAGTCGGATCAGCGCGGCACCGCCGAGATCATCGTCGCGAAGCACCGTAACGGACCCACCGGTGTGACGCGCCTCGCCTTCCGCGCCGACTTCACCCAGTTCGCCAACATGGCGCGCGACTGATCGAACGTCGGCGCGTCGCTAGAACAGCCGAAGGGTCGGCGTCGCGGTGTCGCGCAGCTCATCGAGCGCGACTTCGACACAGACGACCCCGCGGCTCTCGGCGTACACCCGCGCCTGCGGCTTGATGCGTGTCGCCACCAACATGCCCACCGTGGGCGCGAGTGTGGAATCGCGATCAAGTCGTTCCTGATAACGCAGGAGCTGATCGACGCCCGCGATCTCACCGATGCGCTTCACCTCGACGACGACCGCTCGACCGTCACCGTCTCGGCACACCAGATCGACCGGACCGATGTCGGTCGGGTACTCGCGCCGAACGATCTGCAGGTCGTCGCGAAGGGCCTGCACCCGCGCCGCGATGAGCTCTTGCAGTTCGGCTTCGACGCCGTCTTTCGCGAGGCCGGCGTCGCCGCCCAGATCGAGCACAAGGTCCTGCACGATCTCGTGGAGCTCGATGATGAGCTCCTCACCTTTCGCATTTCGGGCGACGATTCGCGCGCCGTCGTCGACAATCGTGCACGGTGGACTCATCCAGTTGAGCGGCTTATAGGCCTTGCTGTCGCAGTGCACGGCGATCGAGCCGTCGGCCTTCAGCACGATGAGCCGCTGCGCCCGCTCGAGGCGCGCACCGACGCGGCCCTGGTAGTCGACCGAGCACCATGCAACCAACAACCGCACCGTCGCGTTGTAGCACGGAGCGAGGTGCGCATGCGTCCACGCATCCGTTCGGTACCCTCGCCGTCATGCAGGGGACAACGGCTCGGGTCGCCGCGTGGAGCGCAATCGCGCTCGTTCTCGCCGCGGCATCGTGCTCCTCGTCGGCGGACACCGGCCGCTCACCGAGCGCTTCCCGGCCCGCAGTATCAGCACGGAAACAGTTCCTGGAGCTCGCCGGCCGCTCTCGCTCGGAAACCTGGAAAGAGGAGGGCCTGCTCACGCGACGGTTCACCGATCGCCGCAAGGCCCCGACGGCCCGTTTCGCGCTCGCGCAGGTACAGCGTCCGCCCGACACGCTCGTGCTTTCGGAAGGCACGCTGACGGGACAGCTCGACGGCAAGAGCGTCAACTGCAGCGCGGTGAAGGACACGAAGCTATGTGCGCCGAGCGGCCCAACACCGTCGTACGAAGATCAGCGGGTCAAGGATCTCACCAACTTGATCACGATCACCGATCCCGACGAGGGCTGGTACCACGTCGACGCGACGCACGCGGGCACGCGGATCGCCGGCGAGACGGCACAGTGCTTCACCTTGAAGCTGACCGACCGCAAGAAGCCGGCGATCTTCGCGCTCGAGACCGAGTACTGCTACGCGCGTGACGGCGTGCCCCTTCGCACGACGACGACTCGCGCCGGCTCCGTCGATGTGCAACTGCCGACGTCGATCACTCGCAAGGTCACGACGAACGACTTCAACGCACTCATCAACCAGTACCGGGGCGAGTCGTCGACGCCGCGACCGTGAGCCGGGCCACGGAGGCGCGTACCATCATCGGCCGTGGACCTCTACGGCGAGGTGATGACCGAGCTGATCATCGCCCTGGGCGCGGCGTTGTTTCTCGGTAATGCAGTGGCGCTCATGCGGCGGCGCGCCGACGCTGTGAAAGCTGCGGCGCGGGGACGCCAGACGGTGGCCCGCAGCCGTCCGGGCAGCCCCGTGCGCGGCAAGCGTCGCACTGACGCCGAAGGCTCGGGCGAGCTCCCGCAGGCACCGATCGCGCGTTCGATCGCGTACCTTCTCGTCGGGCTCGTGATGCTCGTCTGGGGCATCGCGACGCTCATGAGCTGAACGCACCGCGGCTCGCGCCGCAATTACCTGTTTCATAAGCGGGCGTGCAACGCTACGTGCATGCAGAGGTCGAGCTTCTTTCACCGCAAGAGCGCGTACCTGATCGGCGTGCCCCTCATCGCGATCCTCGCGGTCGTGGTGGCACCGTTTGTCTATATCCATTTCATCGAGGGTCCCGCGCCCAAGAAGCTCACCTTCACAACGCAGACATCGAGCGCGTCAACCGCGTCGACGGCGTCGGGCAGCGCCACCGTGTCCGTTGATGGTGCGTGGAAGATCACCAGCGCGAGCAAGGTGGGCCGTCGGCGAAGTCCTGTTCGGCCAGCACGACACGGCTGTCGGCCGCACGAGCTCGGTGAAAGGCAACCTGACCATCAAGGGCACGACGGTGCCCGCGGCGAGCTTCACGGTCGATCTCACCACCGTTTCGAGCGACCAGGCCAACCGGGATCGTCAATTCCAGGGCCGCATCATGGATACCGCGACGTTCCCGACCGCAACCTTCAAGCTGACGAAGCCGATTACGCTCACGAGCATTCTTCCGAATCTCACCGAAGTGAAGGTGTCCGCGACGGGCGACCTCACGCTGCACGGGAAGACGACGTCGGTCACGTTCGAGCTGATAGCGCGGCGTAATGGCGACAAGATCGAAGTCAACGGCACGATTCCCATCACGTTCGCGGACTACGGGATCGACAACCCGAGCGGCGGCCCCGCCAGTACCGAGGATCACGGCGAGCTCGAGTTTCTTCTGGCCTTCGCCCGCGCCTGAGCCGGACGTCGAGGCGTGGCGCTGACGGGCGGGTCGCGTACCGAACCCGCGGCATGGGTTCAGGAACCCGTCAGGTACCCGTCGCGCCGAAGATGGAGATCAAGGCGGTCACATTGGATCGGCGATCCAGCTGCCGTGGAAGCCGAAGGGCACGCGTTGCGGCAAGGGAACGACCGCGAGCGGAGCCGCCGTGAGGTCGCGCGCGTCGAGGATCACGAAGTCGCTCCCGTCGCGGCCTTCGTCGTAGACGTAGGTCAAGAGCCAGCCGTCGTCTTCGCCGCCGTCGTCGTTCGCAGGTACGAACACGGCTTCACCCGGCACGCGCCCGGGTCCGAAGTCGTGTACGACCGCCGAGCCGTCGTCGCGGTCGTACTTCACGAGCGCGCCGAACACGGGGGCGCCGCGCACCTCGGTCTCGACGTCGTAGTGGTAGCGGTACGTGAGGCCGACCCGGCGCGGATCGGCGCGCGGAAACTCGACGTTGCGGTCGTCGAGTTGCTCCGATGCCACCTTCCCGGCGCTCGGGTCGATGCGCCACCGCCACAGGTGCGCGGGAAAGAACTCGTCGCCCGACTTCTCCCAGAGCTTGTCGTAGCGCGGCACGTCGATCACCACCGCGTCGCCGTCGTCGAACGCATTTACGGGGTGAAACACGTAGCACGGGTCGATCTCGTACCACTTCGTGTCGGCATTGGACCCTCGCCGGGGCAGTACGCCCAAGCGCGCGCCGTACGACGGGTCCCAGCGGTACGGCATGCCGGTGCCTTGCATCGCGAGGTCGAGATCGAACACGACGGGCAGGTCCATGAACACGACACGTGTCGCGGTGACGTTGAAGTCGTGGATCATGGTCGGACCGTTCACATCGATCGGCTCGCTGTGCACGAGCTTCCCCGCCGCGTCGGCGACGTGGTACACGAGGTAGGGAGGGAAAAACGAGTAGCCGAAGAAGTGCAGCTCGCCCGTCTTCGGGCACCGCTTCGGGTGCGCGGTCATCGAGCCGTCGAGCTTCCCGGCGAAGTCGTACACGCCGACCGTGTCGAGCTCCGGCGTCACCTCGGTCGGCAGGCTGCTCTCGACCAGCGCCAGCATGCGTCCCGCGTGCTCGACGATGTGCGTGTTGGCGACACCCACATTGAAGTCGATCTTGCCGTCGGCACTCACGTACTCGCCGTCGCCCGCGAGCGCTTTGGTGCGCACCCACCGGTTGCGGTACCAGCGGGCCGTGCCGTCGCGCAGCTCGACGCCGTGGAGCATGCCGTCGCCCACGAACCAATGGTCCGGCGCGCCCGACTTCTGGTTGGGTCCGTTGCGTACGTAACGTCCGCGCAATGCCTCGGGGATCCTGCCCTGCACGGCCAGGTCGAATGCGGTGACTTCCTCGGTAACCGGCGCGAAGTCACCGCGCAGATAGAAAGGTGTACCCGAGTCGACAGTCGTGGCCATCGGTTACCTCCTGGATCGATGCGAGGTTACGTCGCAAGGATCTGCGCCAACAGAGCCGCGGCGTCCGTCTCAGGATTCCTCATCTGCTTCATCCACGAAGCGCGCGGGACCCGACAGGTTGTCCGGGAGACACGTTCGGCTGCCAGGCGAGTGTTCGGCATTGTCACCTGAGAACGAGGGAGACCGCCCAGCGAGGCGAGTGCTCTCTAGGCCGGCCTTTCGAGCAGCGTCGGTGGCGCGTCGTGATGAACGCGGAAGCTCGCGGTGCGATGCTCTTCGCCAAGTGTCGCAACGAACCTGTACCCGCCGACCGAGGGGAATTGCACCTCGCCGGCCAACGCGAGGACGGCACGCTGGTCCGCGCCTTCCACAGCTCCCGGCGGCCGACCGACCTCAAGATCGGCCTTGACCGACAAGAGGCTCTCGCCGCCGTCCTCGGACTCGAGGGTGACGGCGACGTGATGCTTGCGGTTGGTCTCAGTCCATCCAACGAGAACGCTGAGCCCAATCCCGAAGTGGAAGGGCGGCGGGGGTTGGCCCGGCAACACCATTTGTCGAACGTCTGACCAGCCCGCACCCATCATGTAGAGGAGGCCATCGTGGGCCTCTGTATGGTTCGCGAGCATCATGGCTTCGATCTGAGGCACCTCGATCTCCTTGTGTTTACGATGTTGACTGCAGGTATACCGTCGATGTCGCCGAAGAGGCATACCAGCGTTGCGACCGTGCGCCCGTACTCGTTGCGGAAGATGCGTGCGAGTTGCGAGATGTCGAAGGTGGACACGGCTTCCGTTACGACTCGGGTTCCTCTTGGAACGGACGCACCTCGACGGGTCCCCCACACGCGGCGGCAGCCTTGGCGGACCACTCGAGTGCGGCATCGAGGTCGGGTGCCTTGATGATCCAGAAGCCGCCGAGCTGTTCCTTGGTCTCCGCGTACGGACCGTCAGTGGTCAGAACCTCACCGTCCTGCACGCGCACCACTTTGGCTGTGCTCGGCGGGTGGAATCCTCCCGCGAACACCCACGCGTCGGCGGCCTGAAGCTCGCCGTTGAAGACGTTGACTGTCTTGTACATCTGCTGCATGAACTCGGGGGGCGGCGGAGTCGAGTCAGGGTCAAGGTGTACAGAGAGCAAGTACTGCGGCATGGCAATGGTCCTTTCAGCGGAACCGGTACGGTACCGATCCTTCACCCCTACGACGAACGGAAAGGGCCCGAATCGACACTGCCGGAAGGAAACCGACCACGCCGCCGTCGGACTCTGGCACCTCTCCGAAATCGAGTGGAGGGGAAAGATGCCTGCCACGCTCACGATCGTCCCGTGGTCCGACCCGCACGCTCGACGACAGCGCGCACGGTGTACGCCGTGGACGGACTCGGGCGAGGTGCCTAGGCTGCTGCCCGCGGGGGCCGCCAGTCTCGGGGGGCAACATGCGAGGTGCTCAGCGGATCCGTCCACTGGTCTTTCTTTCCTTCGTGAGCGCGTTCGCGCTCGTGGGTGCGGCGTGCGTACCCCTGATCAACCCTCCACCCGGCGGCGGGCCGGTCGTGACCGAGGCGTTCTATCTCGGACCCTTCACGCTCGGGCCGGGAGGCGAAGTCCAGGGCTTCCCATCCTCGATTCCGCGTCCCTCCGGCGCGTTCGGCATCAAGGGCGCGCGCTTTAGCGTCGTCGACGAGAATGGCAACCCGGTGGGTGTCCACGACGTCCACCTGCACCACATCGTGTTGACCACGTCGGCTCGTCAAGACCAGCTCTGTCCGAACCGACGCGAGCGGTTCCTCGGGAGCGGTATGGAGCGAACGCCGATCAAACTCTGGGGCCCGTACACGTATCTCGTGAGTGCCAAGGAGCAATGGGGCGCCATCTACCACGTGATGAACGAGACCGCACCGGGCACGCCGGCCAAGACGGTGCGGATCAAGTACGAGATCGACTATCAGCCGGGCGCGAACGCGACCAACTCGAGACCGCTCGACGTCTACTTCCAGGACATCACCGGTTGCGGGAACTCGACCTACGACATACCTGGGAACGGTGGTCCGGGAAGTATCCACGTGAGGTCGCAGTCGTGGACGGTGCCTGACGACGGCATCGTGGTCTTCACGGGTGGCCATCTCCACATGGGCGGGATCGACATCACGCTGAAGGACGAGACCAACGACGCGGTTATCTGCAAGGGGGTGGCCGAGTACCACCACGATCCCGACCATCTCGCGTCGATAAACGGATGTCAGACGCACTGGGCGGTGAGCGCCGGCAACACGGTGAGCGTGACCGCGCGCTACGACAACTCCCAGCGGTGGGAGGACGTGATGGGGATCCAGATGACCTGGGTCTGGTGGGGCCACCAGTAATAGCCCGGCGCCGCCACCAGGAGCCGATCTTCCTGAGGCGATGAAATCGTGTCTTCTGGGTGCGGTCTCACTGGCGCTGCGCAAGAGCCGCGGCCTAGACGAGAGCACGTCTCGCCGAGAACCTACGGGGGAGACTGCACCAACACGACAACCCTCCCGGCCCGACAACGTCGAACCGGAAGCACAGCCCGTCAGCCAGAAGGGTGAAACACACCTACCGGAGCCACTGTCGCCCAACTACCGGGACCGCGTCCCCGAACTGTCACCCACCTACCGGAGCCACACTGGAAAGCATCTACCGGGACCGCACAGGAACTTCGCGCGCCATGGACGCGCCATGAGCAGTCGCACCTGGCCGACTCACTTCGGTTTGCAGGTGTGCTCACCTGCGAAAACGTTGGAGCGGGTGACGGGAATCGAACCCGCGTTCTCAGCTTGGGAATTGGTTCCGCGTGCGGTGCTCGTCACGAAGATTCGACGTTACTGCTGGTCACCCGGTCCGTCGAGTGCTCGTAGGTGCGCGGCGTCGCGCAGCGTTTGCCGACGTCTGTGGCACGGATGTTGCACGACGATCTCGTGGCTGCTCGCATCACTCGGGAGTGATCGGCAGGCTCCGAACTCGCACGCGCGCTGGGTCGAAGACCGCGACGGCGCCTTCGTAGAGCGAGTATTCGATCTCCTCGAGGTTCTCGAGGAGCAGGCGCGCGAGGTCTTCCGGTCGGCGGCGCTGATCCCGGAACAGCACAACACTCGGGAATCGCTGCTCCCCGAGCACGAGCATGGCCGCGAAGTCCGCGTCGTAGGTGACGAGGACCGCGCGCTCCGCCAGCGCGAGTGCCATCACCGTCTCGTCGGTTGCCCCGGCAAGCTCGTGCTCGACGACGTGGGTCGCGTCGTGGCCTGCTGATCGAAGGAGATCGGCGAACCGGCGCGGGAGGTTCTCGTCGACGAGGAATCTCACGCCGTCTCGCGGTAGGGCAGCTCCCTCTCGCTCACGGCTGCCGCGGCGTACCGGAGCGCCTCCTGCAGATCGTCGGCGTTGAGCTCGGGAAAGTCGGCGAGGATCTCTTCGTGGGTCATCCCCGCGGCCATGTAGCCGAGGACGGAGGACACAGGGATACGCGTCGCGCGGATGCACGGGACGCCACCCATGATCCGCTGATCAACCGAGATCCGTTCGAACGCCATGGAGCAAGCGTACCGGCGGTCCAGTGCTGGCCCACTGGATTCAGCCGCACAGAGCACGGGGCTCAGACGGCGATTACTCCCAGAATTAGTCCCGGAACCACTCCCGGAATTACTCCCGCTCGCAGGTCAGCGGGCGTGGCACCGTGTTCGTCGTGGCGAGGCGCCGACCGGACGTGGAACTCGAAGAGGGATTGATCGCGGCGGTCGCTCGCCGCTTGGGGGTGCCCGAGGACGAGGTACGAGCGTGCGCTGCGCGGCGTTCTCGCACGGGATTTCGCAGCGGCAGAGAGGCCGGGGGCGACGGCTTCGACGCTCACGGATGAGATCGCGGAGTACCAAGCGGCGACCGGAGTGACGATCGGCGCCGAAGACGTGCTCAGCTCGCCGTCGATGAAGTTCGCGCAACGCGCGACGAACGGCGGACTGGGTCGGAGGCGCGCGCCGTCCAGCGGCAGATCCGATCACTACTGAGTCGCGATCGACCGCTGGACTACTCCCGGAATTACTCCCGGCTCGGTTCCGCCTGCGGAACCGAGAAGTGTGTCTCTTCGATTTCCTGGGTGGTTGGTGACTTGGAGTGGTCGTCATGTTCGTGGTCGTGTCGGGGGGTTGGGGAGGTGATCTTGGGCGTCTCGGCATTTGTGGGTCGGGTTGTGGTGGTGGTGTCGGTGTGTGGGCCGCGGGGTCAGGTTGGTCGGTCAGGAACGGATTTCGGAGCGTCCCGTGGATTGCAGGATCGGTCGAATCGCCGAGCCCTATACACCGACAAGCTTGGCGTGGGCTCGCGGTGATGGAGAGATGACGTCGTGGAGCCGATGGCTGACGACGTGGAGACGCACCATGACAGGCAGACGGGTCGCTTGAGGAGCTCCGGTACAGCAGCACAGCCAGTCCCGCCTTGTCGATCTGTGCGGCATGCTCTCGTTGGCAGAACGAGCGCCGAGCGGGCATTCTGCGTTCGGTGGCTTTACTGAGAAACGCGGGTTACCGTACCGCAGAGCCACACCAAACAGGTGTGACGATTGACTGGAGCCCAATGTTCGTCACGGTGATACACCACATCCACGACCCCGAGGGTTTTCAGGCAGCCGAGGCCAAGGCACTCGAAGCCGGACTTCCGTCACACGTAGCGTTGCCGATCCATGCGGCTACCAACGATCACGAACTCGGCATCTGCATCTGGGAAGGCGAATCTGTCGAGGCCGTACGCGAAGTGGTTGAAGGTGCGGTCGGACCGTGGGCGAAGAACGAATACTTCGAGATGCACGTCGACGGACTCACGCCGCAGCTAGGGAAGTAGCTGCGCAACCGCGCCAGATCTGCCTGACCTCGCGCACCTCGCTGATGCGTGGACCTGAGCAGAACATGCGCCCCATAACGCGCGTTGGAGACGCCAGTGCGGGTGTCCCCGAAATGCCTGATTGAGAACTCGTTGGGCGCCGCGCGATACGCGTGCCGAGTCTCGGCCATCAATCGACGGCGAAGCACGTTGCTATCTGGAGCGATCGACTGGTGGGCGGCTACGAGGGAGCGGAATCGGTGTCACGGGAGTCCGTTTTTCCGGTAGCGCTTGGGCGATGGTCTCGCTCAATGCTCGCGCGATCGCTTGGTCACGATCGTGCGTAGCGTGCTGTTAGATGAGCGCCGCTCGCGGCGAGGCATGGCCTATGCGAGCCATGAGCTCCTTCGTCGTCGCACCGGTGTTGGCTGCAAGGGTCGCTCCGGTGTGGCGGAGGTCGTGGAAGTGCAGCTCGTCGACGCCGACGGCTCGCACGGCGCGGCGCCACGCTGTGTACAGGCTCCCGCGCCGGAATGGCTGATCTCTGGTGCCGGGGAACACGAAGCCGTCGAGGCCCGGCGCGGCGAAATGAGCGAGCTGTTCCTCGAGCTCGGGGATCATGACGGCCGGGATCGACACCGTGCGCACGCCGGCGGCGGTCTTGGGCGGTGCCAGCACGAGCGCGCCGTCCTTGAGTTCCTGGAGCTGGGCGGCGACGCGCACGGTCGCGTGCAGCAGGTCAACATGCTTGCGCGTAAGCGCGCGCAATTCGCCGAGACGTAGCGCCGTGAAGGTCGCGGTGAGGACGAGCGCGCGATACCGCGGCTCGATCGCGTCGGCGAGTGCGTAGACCTGCTCGATGGTGGCGATGGGCCGCTCCTTCGGGTGCTCGACGCCGGCGCCGCGGACGCGGCAGGGGTTCTTCTCGATCAGCTCGTCGTCCACGGCGGTGGCGAGGATGCTTCGGAACAGTCGGTAGCTCTTCGCCGCGGTCGACGCTCCCGGTCGAGGACCGCTCAGCAAGCCCGCGTGCCACGATCGGACGGCTGCGGGCTTGAGATCGCACAGCTCGACCGAACCGAGCTCGGGGAGGATGTGGAGCCGCAGCAGCCCGTCGTACAGCTCCTGTGTCCGTGGGCGGAGCAGGGGGCGCTCGCGCAACCAACGTTGCACGTACTCCTCGAGCGGGACCCTCCCGGCGTCGAGGTCGACCCACGCGGTCCGCTCGATGTCGGTTCGGGTCGCGGCGAGAAAGGAGTGGGCCTCGCGCATCGTCGGGAACGTGTGCGGCGCGAGGTGCTCGACACCGCCTACTCGGTAGCGCGCCTGGAACCGGCCTGACGGCAGGCGGCGGACGCTTCCCCACGGGCTGCGGCGTGTCATCGCGGATGGCTCCCGCGATGAGAAAGTGCGCGCGCACCCCGGCCGAATGTGGCACGAAGTGGCACGACCCCGGCCGCCAGACGGCAACGCAAAACGCGCCGAACCCCTGACCAGGACCGACGCGCGGAGCGGGTGACGAGAATCGAACTCGCGTTCTCAGCTTGGGAAGCTGATGTTCTGCCGCTGAACTACACCCGCGAGACGGACCGGATGACGTGGATTCGCGTCGGTGCCGTCGTGCCGGAGCGAGATCGTAGCGGGGAGAGATGCCGACGGCGACGGCGTTATCGACCCGTCCCCGGTCGTACCGCCGCCGACGCCGCCGACGCCCGAGAACGTGGTCGTGCCCGCGGCCGAGACACCCGGGGCTGAAGCCGAAGCGACAGTCACCGGCACGCTGCCGTTCACCGGTTCCGATATCGCGGGCACGATGACTTCGCGACCGCGCTGCTCGGCGTCGGGCTGATCCTGGTCTCAGGCAGCCGCCGGACGCGCCCCCGATAGTCGCCTCGCGCACGCACGGCGACCCCAAAACAACTCGGCCGATAGGCTCCGGCCCCGTGATTCTCTCCGACCGGTCGATACGCAAGGCTCTTGCCGAGGGCCGAATCGTGATCGACCCACTCGACGATGGCAACGTGCAGCCCTCGTCGGTCGACCTTCACGTCGACAGCTATTTCCGCGTCTTTCGCAACGACACCACGCCGTACATCGATCCGAAAGCGCCGCAGGAAGACCTCACGGAACTGGTCGAGGTCAACCCGCCGCGTGCGTTCATCTTGCATCCGGGTGAGTTCGTGCTCGGTTCCACCCTCGAGCGAGTCGCGCTCCCCGACGACCTCGTCGCCCGGCTCGAGGGAAAGTCCAGCCTGGGCCGACTCGGCCTCCTGATCCACAGCACCGCGGGTTTCGTCGACGCGGGATGGGACGGTCATCTCACCCTCGAGTTGTCCAACGTCGCCACGCTTCCCATTGCGATCTATCCCGGCATGCGGATCGGCCAGATCTCGTTTCTCGAGATGACGACGCCCGCAGACGCGCCGTACGGCAGCACGACGGCGGGGTCGAAATACCAGGGGCAACGCGGCCCGACACCGAGTCGGTACTACCAGAACTTCCGCGATCTCACCGACGACTGAAATCCTTCGGGAACCAGCGCCGGTTCCCGTCCGTCCAGCTCCATACCAACGGCCTGACCCACCCCGAGGGCTTCGCTGCTCCGCATCGTCGGTCGCACACGGTTTGGCCATGGGTAATGCTTTTGGGTGCGGCACCGATCAGCGCGGCGGGAAGCGGAGCATGGTTGTGGAGACGGCGTCGGACGATACGGCCACGAAAGGTCGTCTGAGCACCGGAATCTCGGGCAAATCTTCAAGGCGACCTCACTGCGACTCGATACCAGGGTGATGCTCTGGTGGTTCGTCCTCACGGGTCTTGTCGTTGGCGCCCTCGTGGGCATCCGCGCCTTCCGGATCTGGCGTCGCCGTATCCGGCTGCCCGCCGTGGCCCAGGAGCTCGGTCTCGCCTACGACGTCGACGACCCGTTCGACACGTTGGCGCTGCCGTTCGACGTGCTGCACCGCGGTGAACGCAACGACGTCAGCTGTGTCATGCACGGCGAGCTCGCCGGGGTCGAGACCCGGCTCTTCCGCTACGAGTTCTTCGAGGTTGCCGGTCACCACCCGCGCGTCTACACGCTTGGTTGCGCGCTGGTATCACTCGCGGGCCGATGCCCACCCGTTGCGCTTCGCCCGGCGTTCTATTACGGGCGTGTCGACCGAAACGGAGCCGGCGTGATCGAGTTCGGCGACGAGTCCTTCCGACGCCACTTCATCGTGAGCGCCGACGACGAGGACTTCGCCAGCCGCCTCCTCGATCCGGAGACGCAGCAGTGGCTCCTCGCGCTCGAACCGCGCCCGCTCGTCGAGGTGCGCAACGGACTCCTCTTGGTCGCGATCTCACTCCCGTCGACCGAGCGCTGGGCGCGTCCGGCCGAGATTGCCCGTGCCTTCGCGACTCGCTCCGCCGCGGCCGTGTTATCGAGCGACTGAGTCTCGCGTCGGCGCCGACTCTTCGCGGAGTTAGAGGCCGCGTTCGACGGGCGCGCCGACCGGGGCCGGTACCGCCGGCGCGCGCTCGAGCGATTCGAGCAGCACTTCGGCGATGTCCTGCACTTTGACGTCTTCGTCGCGGCCCTCGCCCTTCACGCCGTCGTCCATCATCACGTAGCAGAACGGGCACGCGACGGCGATGCGCTCGGCACCGGTCGCCAGCGCTTCCTGCGTGCGCTCCACATTGACCTTCTTGCCGGTGGTCTCCTCCATCCACATGCGTGCTCCGCCCGCGCCGCAGCACATGCCGCTAGTGCCGTTGCGCGGCATCTCCACGATGTCAATGCCCGCGAGCGAGCCGATGACGTTGCGCGGCGCGAGGTAGACGTCGTTATGGCGGCCGAGGTAGCACGAGTCGTGATACGTGACGCGCTCCTCGAGCGACGCGCCATCGAGCGAGAGCCTGCCGTCGGCGATGAGCTCGCTGAGGAACTGCGAGTGGTGGATCACCTCGTAGTGACCGTCAAGCTGGGGATACTCGTTTTTGAGCGTGTTGAAACAGTGGGGACACTGCGTGACGATCTTCTTCACGCCCATCGCGTTGAGCGCTTCGATGTTCTGCATGGCGAGCATCTGGAAGATGTACTCGTTGCCCGAGCGTCGCGCCGGGTCGCCGGTACAGAGCTCGCTGGGCCCGAGGATCGCAAAGTCGATACCGGCGCGCTGCATCAACTTCGCCATCGCCCGACTCGTCTTTTTGTTGCGGTCGTCGAACGATCCCGCGCAACCCACCCAGTAGAGGTACTCGTGCTCGAGCGGACGCGAGCCGTCGATGATGTCGACGCCGTCGAGGCTCGCCGCCCAGTCGCCGCGCTCGCCCTGATTCATCCCGTACACGTTGGAGGAGTTCTCCATCGCCCGGTAGGTGTTGCCGAGCTCGGCCGGGAAGTTGCTCTCCATCAACGAGAGATAGCGCCGCATGTCGAGGATCTTGTCGAGGATCTCGATGTTGACCGGACAGATCTCGTCACATGCCTTGCACGACGTGCACGCCCACAGCTCCTCGGCGGTGATCCGCTCGAACAGCGAGTCGGCGCCCACCGTGATGTCGGGCTCGACGCCGACCGGGGGCGAGACGACCGGCGCACCGGTCGCACCCATCACTTCGCCGACTTTCAACACGATCTCGCGCGGATCAAGCGGCTTGCCGGTCGCGTGCGCGGGGCACACCGAGGTGCACCTCCCACAGATCGTGCAGGCGTCGGTGTCGAACAGCTGTTTCCACGTGAAGTCTTCGACCGTCGACGCGCCGAACGTCTCGAGCTCCGTCTCCATGAGGTTTGGCATCGGCTTCATCGCACCCTTGGGCCGATCCCTGTCGGCCAAGTACATGTTCATCGGCGACGTGATCATGTGACGCAGCTTCGTGGTCGGCAGGATCAACAGGAACGCTACGAACGCTGCAAAGTGCACGCACCAGCTCCAACGGTGCGCGTCGCGCAGCGTGCCGAGCGCCCAGCCGTCGAACAGGCTCGAGATCGGGTAGCCGACCACCGACCACTTCTCGAACCCAGGGCGGCCGATCAGCGCAATCCGCAGCGCCTCGGTGAAAAAGCCCGTGAGCCCAATCACAAGAAAGGTGCCGAGGATCACGGCGTCTTCGGGTCGCGTCTTGATGCGAATCCGATACGGCCGTTGTACGTAGCGACGGACGATCGCCCACAGGATGCCCCCCACGAAGATCACGCCGAAGACGTCGGACACCGCCGAGTACGCCTGATACGTGTGGCCGTGAAGAAACTTCAGCGACTCCGGCAATTGATGGTCGATCTCGAGGATGACGGTCGCGATGAAGAGCACGAGAAAGCCGAAATAGATGAACGAGTGCATGACCCCGGCGGCCGGGTCTCGAAGGAGCGTCTGCATCCACACGCCCGAGCGGAAGTCGCGCATGCGGTGCTCGGCGTTCTTCTTCGTGGTACGCCGATCGTCGGGCGCACCGCGCTCGTAGTTACGCACGCGCTGCGACACGAGCCACGCGCACACGAACAGCATCGTCGCGGCCGTCGCGTAGAACGCCCAATAGAGCGGGTCGGGCACGTTGATGAACACGGGCCGTGTGATGCGCGAGCTGTCTTCCCACTCGGTGAGGCGAGGGGCAACACCCGACGCGAGGGTGCCGAGCGCGACGAGCACTCCGAAGGCGAGAACCAGCTCATGCGGCTTGGGCCGATGCATGAACAAGAACCTATCGTGCAGTCAGCTCACGAAACCTCTTGTGTTACTGCACAGATTTCGCGTCGGCTTCCCGAAGGCGGCGCGCCAGTCCGGCGAGCAACTTGTGTGAGAAACCGGGAACTTCGTCGATGATCGCGGCGAACTCGCGTTGGCCGAGCACGACGAGCTCCATCGGGGTGTCGGCAGTCACGGTCGCGTTGCGCGGCGCTTTGTCGAGTAGGGCGAGATCGCCGAAGAAGTCGCCCGGTCCCAAGGTGGCCACCTTGCGGCCCCGCCGGGTCACCCGGGCCTTCCCCGACAGGATCACGAAGAACTCGGTGCCGGTGGAGCCTTCGCTCACGAGCACCTTGCCGGCATTGACCTTGACGTCCTCACCGCGACGGGCCACGAGCGCGAGGTCTTTCTTGGAGCAGGCGCTGAAGAGGGGCACTTCGGCGAGGTGCTTGGCAAATGTGTCCCGGCGATGCATGCGGTGAAATCTACCCACTTTGTCAAGGTCGCGCCGGATCGCCGATGCCAGGGAATGAAAGGGCGGCCACAAGAGTTGATAACGGAGTGCTCAAGCTAATGGCTTGGGTCACCAACAAGCTTGTAGACCCTATTTTCCCAGCTACGGAGGCTGTCCATGTCCAAGGCCGTCGGCATCGACCTCGGCACCACCAACTCGGTCGTCTCGGTCCTCGAGGCGGGCGAGCCGGTCGTCATCCCCAACGCAGAAGGTTCTCGCACCACGCCCTCGGTCGTCGCGTTCTCCAAGACGGGTGAGGTGCTCGTCGGTGAGGTCGCCAAACGTCAGGCGATCACCAACCCCGATCGCACGATCCGTTCCGTGAAGCGTCACATGGGCACCAACTGGAGCGTCGACATCGACGGCAAGGCTTACAACGCGCAAGAGATCTCGGCCCGAATCCTCCAGAAGCTCAAGCGCGACGCAGAGGCGTATTTCGGCGACACCGTCACGCAGGCCGTGATCACCACGCCCGCGTACTTCGGCGACGCCGAGCGGCAGGCCACCCAGGAAGCCGGCCAGATCGCCGGCCTCGAGGTATTGCGCATCATCAACGAGCCGACTGCTGCCGCGCTCGCCTACGGGCTCGATAAGGAGCACGACCAGACGATCCTCGTCTTCGACCTCGGTGGGGGCACGTTCGACGTGTCGATCCTCGAAATCGGAGAGGGTGTCTTCGAAGTCAAGTCGACCGCGGGCAATACCCACCTCGGTGGCGACGACTGGGACCAGCGGATCATCGACTGGATGGTCTCCGAGTTCAAGAACGCGCACGGCGTCGACCTCGCGGCCGACAAGATGGCGACGCAGCGGCTCAAGGAAGCCGCCGAGAAGGCGAAGATCGAGCTCTCGTCGTTGCAGGAGACCACGATCAACCTGCCGTTCATCACCGCGACGAGCGACGGTCCGCTGCACCTCGAGCTCACGCTGTCGCGCGCCAAGTTCCAGGAGCTGAGCGCCGACTTGCTCGAGTCGTGCCGCGGTCCGTTCGAGCAGGCGATTCATGACGCCGGGCTCGACAAGAGCCAGATCGAGCACGTGGTGCTCGTCGGTGGGTCGACCCGCATGCCTGCGGTGGTCGATCTCGTGCACGAGCTCACGGGCAAGGAAGCGCAGAAGGGCGTCAACCCAGACGAGGCGGTCGCGATCGGTGCGTCGATCCAGGCCGGCGTGCTCAAGGGCGACGTGAAAGACATTCTCCTGCTCGACGTCACGCCGCTGTCGCTCGGTATCGAGACCAAGGGTCAGATCATGACCAAGCTCATCGAGCGCAACACCACGATTCCCACGAAGCGTTCGGAGGTCTTTACGACCGCCGACGACAACCAGCCAAGTGTGGAGATCAAGGTGTTGCAGGGTGAGAGCGACATGGCGTACCGCAACAAGACGCTCGGCACGTTCCAGCTCGTGGGTATCCCGCCCGCACCGCGTGGCGTACCGCAGGTCGAAGTCACGTTCGACATCGATGCCAACGGCATCGTGCACGTGTCGGCGAAGGATCTCGGTACCGGCAAGGAGCAGGCGATGACCATCACGGGTGGCACCGCGCTGTCCAAGGAAGAGATCGACCGGATGATGAAGGAGGCCGAGGCCCACGCGGAGGAAGATCGTCAACGCCGTGAGGAGGCCGAGGTGCGTAACAACGCCGACTCCCTCGTGTTCCAGACCGAGAAGCTGCTGAAGGAGCAAGCCGAGAAGGTCTCCGACGACGATCGTCAGAAGATCGAGTCGGCGCTGAAGGAGCTGAAGGACGCGCTGGCCGGCACCGACGTCGACGCGGTCAAGCGTGCGCACGAGGCGCTCATCCAGGCGAGCCAGGAGTTTGCGCAGCGGCTCTACCAGGAGGCGGCCCAGGCGCAGAATGCCGAGGCGGCCGGTGGGGGTGCCGGCGGTGCCGGTCCCAGTGCCGGTGGCGGTGCAAGCACGCCGTCCGACGATGAGGTGGCCGACGCCGAGATCGTCGACGACGAGCAGAGCGCATGAGCGAAGAGGGGCACGAGTTCGAGGTCGAGGCCGACGAGATGCCCGACGCGGCTGCAGCCGCGCCGGTCGAGGACGACATCGAACGACTCCAGACCGAACGCGACCAGTACCTGGAGACGGCTCGTCAGCTGCAAGCCGACTTCGAGAACTACCGCAAGCGCATGCTGCGCGAGCAGACCGCGCAAATTGAACGAGCCAACGAATCGTTGCTCGAGCAGCTGTTGCCCGTGCTCGATTCGTTCGAGCTCGCGCTCGGCAACCTCGAAGGCAAGAGCGACGAAGTCGCCCGGGTGCGCAAGGGCGTGGAGCTCGTGTTCGCGGAGCTGCTCGCGGTGCTCGAGCGGGCGGGTGTCGAGCGCATCGATGCGCTGGGCGAGCCGTTCGACCCCAACCTGCACGAGGCGGTCGCGCAGGTCGATGCAGCAGGTGATGAAGCCCACCCCCAGCCCGTGGTGGCCGACATCATGCGGACCGGATATCGATTGAAGGGCAGGGTGCTCCGTCCCGCGATGGTCAAGGTCGCCAAGTGAATGTCGCCGAACGAAGATCGCCAAGCTGAAGGCAGCGTGACCAGTGACTCCGCAGAGAGAGTGGTTCGAGAAGGACTACTACGAAGCGCTCGGGGTGAGCTCGTCGGCCACCGAGAAAGAGATCACGCGCGCGTACCGAAAGCTCGCGAAACAGTTCCATCCGGATGCGAACCAAGGCAACGCGCAGGCTGAGGAGCGGTTCAAAGACGTCTCGGCTGCCTACGACGTGCTCGGCGACGCCGCGAAGCGCAAGGAGTACGCCGAGGTCCGCCAAATGGTGGCGGCCGGTGTCGGCGGTCCCGGCTTCGGACCCGGTGGAGCAGGTGGGTTCCGTGGTTTCGACGGCGCGACGTTCGATTTCGGTGCCGGCGGCGCGGCCGGCGAAGGGGGTCTCGGCGACTTCTTGAGCGGAGTGTTCGGGTCGGGCGGCGCGAGCGGGCCGCGACGCGGCGGCGGGCGCGCTCCCGGACCGCGTCGGGGTGCGAACCTCGAGACGGAGCTGTATCTCGACTTTCTCGACGCGGTGCACGGTGTCACCACGACGGTCAGCTTCACCGCCGAAGCGGTGTGTTCACTTTGTGGCGGCGCCGGTGCCAAGCCGGGCACGTTGCCCGCGACGTGTTCGACGTGCGGAGGGACGGGCGCGGTGGCCGTCGACCAGGGGCCATTCTCGTTCTCCGAGGTGTGTCCGACCTGCGGCGGACGCGGGCAGGTCATCGAGCAGCGGTGCCCGCAGTGTCACGGTCGCGGCGTCGAGGTGCGCACCCGCGACGTGAAAGTGCGCATCCCGGCGGGCGTGGATGACGGGCAACGCATCCGCGTGAAGGGCCGTGGCGCGGCGGGTCGCAACGGCGGACCGCCCGGCGATCTCTACGTCGTCGTGCACGTACGTCCCCATCCGATCTTCGGTCGCCAGGGCAAGAACCTGACTGTGCGGGTGCCGGTGACGTTCGCAGAGGCGGCGCTGGGCGCGCAGGTCAAAGTCCCGACGCTCACCGAGCCGGTGACCGTGAAGGTGCCGCACGGTACGCAGAGCGGCAAGACGGTGCGGGTGCGCAAGCGCGGCATCGCGCCGGCCAAGGGCGAGCCCGGCGACCTGTTGGTGAGGTTCGACGTTGCCGTGCCCGCACATCTGGACGCCGACGAACGCAAGGCGGTCGAGGCGCTGAGCGAGACGCTCACCGCCAACCCGCGCGAGCACTTGGGAGTGTGAGCCATGGCAGGGATCAGTCACGACGAGCGGGCGGTGTACATCATCTCGATTGCGGCCGAGCTGGCCGGAGTGCATCCACAGACGCTGCGTATCTACGAACGGAAGGGGCTCATCGAACCCCAGCGCACCGAGGGGCGGAGCCGGCGCTACTCAGAGCGCGACATCGCGTTGCTGCAGCGGATCCAAGAGCTGACGACCCAAGGGGTGAGCCTCGCCGGGGTCAAGTTCGTGCTGGAGCTGGAGGCGCGCCTCGACGACGCGCACCGCGAGAACGCGGCGCTCCGCGAGGAGCTCGGGCTCTTGCATCGCCGCTACCGGCGCGACCTCGTGCCGCTGTCAGTCGTGCGCACGGCGCGACGGGGCGGATGACCCGCGCCCCGGGAGCTCGAAACTTGATAGTCGCAGTGTCAACTTCATGTCTACCGAGGCTGGCTGTTCGTCGGAGGTTCCATGGCGCTTGACCCCAACAAGTTCACTCGCAAGACGACCGAGGCACTGAACGCGGCCCAGCTCCTCGCGCGCGATCGAAATCACTCGCAGGTCGCACCCGAGCACCTGCTCGCCGCGCTGCTGAGCCAACCCGAGGGCGTCGTGCTCCCTGTCCTCGAGCGGCTCGGTCTTGCACCAAAGACGCTGCTCGACCGCGTCGACGAGGCGCTCGCGCGCCTGCCGCAGGTGTACGGGTCCACGACGCAGCAGGCCGCGCTCGCCCCGGAGACGTACCGGATCCTCGAAGCCGCCGACGGCCAGCGCGTCGATCTCGGTGACGACTATCTCTCGACCGAGCACCTGCTGCTCGCGATGAGCGAGGTGACCGGTGGCGTCGGCGACCTCGTGCGCGGACTCGGTATCACCCACGACGCGGTGCTCGCCGCGCTGAAGTCGGTGCGCGGGTCGCACCGAGTCACGAGCGAGAACCCCGAGGAGCAGTATCAGGCACTCGAGCGCTTCGGTCGCGATCTCACCGAGGAAGCGCGCAAGGGCAAGCTCGATCCGGTCATTGGCCGCGACGAGGAGATCCGCCGCGTCATCCAGGTGTTGTCCCGGCGCACCAAGAACAACCCGGTGCTCATCGGAGAACCGGGTGTCGGCAAGACCGCGATCGCGGAGGGTCTCGCGCGCCGCATCGTCGAAGGCGACGTGCCCGAGGGGCTTCGGAACAAGCGGTTGGTGGCGCTCGACATCGGCGCGATCGTCGCCGGCGCGAAGTACCGCGGCGAGTTCGAGGAGCGGTTCAAGGCCGTCCTCAAGGAGATCGCCGACGCCGAGGGTGAGGTCATCACCTTCCTCGACGAGCTGCACACGATCGTCGGTGCGGGCGGCGCGGAGGGCGCGGTCGACGCCGGCAACATGATCAAGCCGATGCTGGCGCGCGGTGAGCTGCGCATGATCGGTGCGACGACGCTCGACGAGTACCGCAAGTACATCGAGAAGGATCCTGCGCTCGAACGCCGCTTCCAGCAGGTCTTCGTCGGCGAGCCGTCGGTCGACGACACCGTTGCGATCCTGCGGGGGCTCAAGGAGCGCTACGAGGTTCACCACGGCGTGCGCATCCAGGACGCCGCGCTCGTCGCGGCCGCGATGCTCTCGCATCGTTACATCACCGGCCGCCAGTTGCCCGACAAGGCGATCGACCTTGTCGACGAGGCTGCATCGCGGCTGCGTATCGAGATCGACTCGATGCCGTTCGAGATCGACGTGGTAGAGCGACGCATCCGCCAGCTCGAGATCGAGAAGGCGGCACTCGCCAAAGAGACCGACGAGCCGTCGAAGCAGCGCCTGGCCGCCCTTGAGGAGGAGCTCGCGAGTCTCGCCGAGGAGCGCGATGGAATGGTCGCGCACTGGCAGGCCGAAAAGGACGCGATCACCGAGATCCGCGACTTGAAGGAACGCCTCGAGACAGCACGCAACGAAGCGGAGCGCGCCGAGCGGGAGGGTGACCTCGAGCGCGCCGCGCAGCTGCGTTACGGCACCATGCGCGAGGTCGAGCAGGAGATCGAGGCCAAGACCGCGCGGCTCAACGACCTCCAGCGTGACCAGCAGATGCTGAAGGAAGAAGTCGACGAGGAAGACATCGCGGAGATCGTGGCCAAGTGGACCGGCATCCCGGTCTCGCGCCTCATGGAGGGCGAGATGACCAAGCTCGTACGCATGGAGGAGGTGCTGCACGAGCGTGTTATCGGCCAGGACGAAGCGGTGACCGCGGTCGCCAACGCGATCCGTCGCTCCCGCGTCGGACTCTCCGATCCCAATCGACCGACGGGCTCGTTCCTGTTTCTCGGGCCCACCGGTGTCGGCAAGACCGAGTTGGCTCGTTCACTCGCCGACTTTCTCTTCGACGACGAGCGCGCCATGGTGCGCATCGACATGTCGGAGTACATGGAGAAGCACTCGGTGTCGCGTCTCGTCGGCGCGCCCCCCGGCTACGTCGGCTACGAGGAAGGTGGTCAGCTCACCGAAGCCGTCCGCCGGCGCCCGTACGCGGTGGTGCTGCTCGACGAGATCGAGAAGGCACACGCTGATGTGTTCAACGTGCTGTTGCAGCTCATGGACGACGGTCGACTCACCGACGGTCAAGGACGCACTGTCGACTTCACCAACACCGTGCTCATCATGACGAGCAATCTCGGAGGTGGCGTCGACGAGGTGACGGTCATGGCGGCGGTGCACGCGCACTTCAAGCCCGAGTTCATCAACCGTATCGACGAGATCGTGGTGTTCCATCGCCTCGACGAGCGTCACATCGAGCAGATCGTCGAGATTCAAGTCGCTCAGCTGCGAGCGCGGCTCGCGGAGCGCAACCTCGGCCTCGAGCTGACCGAAGCGGCGCGGGCGTACGTGGCTCGCACCGGATACGACCCCGATTTCGGTGCCCGCCCGCTCAAGCGGGTGCTGCAGCGCGAGATCGCGGACCCGATCGCGTTGGCACTGCTACAGGGCGAGTATCACGACGGTGACGTCATCGAGGTCGACGCGTCAGCCGATGGCCTCGTCTTCGGCCGTCATTCCTCGGTCAGCGTCTGACCCGGCTTCACGTACAAGCGCCTCGATCACTGAAGGGTCGTCGTCGTCGATTACGGGAAACCCGTCGCCGGGTTCTCCCTCCCAATGCATCGTGATTCCCGGATTGTGAACGCTTCGGCCACCAGGGAGAAACAGATGTGGACTCCCTTTCACCGCCGCGGTCTTCGCGGTCGCGAACTGCTGGAACACCTCGTGACGAGCGGTGCCGGTTTCGAGCGCGTCGCGTAACGCGTCGAGCTTGACACCGTTGCAATGCGCCGCCACCTCCAGGATCACGTGGTGCAGCGAAATACAACGCTGGTCGCGAAAGAAAGCCGTTCGCAGCGCGCGGTCCAACTCGGCACTCGCTGCCAGCGACTGCTGTTTCGCCGCTTGCACCGCTTCCATCGGCAGCAGTGTCGTGACCGGCCACTCCGACGGTGCTGCAGTCCACACCCGCCAGCCCGCCTCGGGGGCCCGCGCACCGACCACCGCGATCTCGGCGTCGAGCGTGGGCTTCGGCGTCGGCCGTTCGTTCATCAACTCGAGTGGGAACGCGCGGTGATCGAAGGCCACCGCGCGTTCGAGTCCCAGGTCGTGCCGTGCTTCCCACAGTCGGTGAACGGCCAGGTTCGCCCACGGGCAGCTGACGTCGGAATAGACAACAATCGTGCCGGGCTCGACGTCGATCATGGGCGTTGTCTTCCCCATACCGACCGATGGCTACCACACCAGTCCACCGAACCAGGCAGAATCGCTGCCGGGGGACCCGAGGCGATCGGCTACGATTTCTTCAACGTGATCGTTTTCGCGACCGTTGCGGTTCATGGCCCCGTGGTGGGCGAGCCCTCTCTTCCCGACATCCAGATGCTTTGGAGACGCGCGTGCCCGGCACGGTGATCGTCGGCACCCAGTGGGGCGACGAAGGAAAGGGGCGGTTCACCGACTATCTCGCCCGCGACAGCGACATGGTCGTCCGCTACCAGGGCGGGCACAACGCCGGCCACACCATCGTCGTCGACGGTGAGGTCTTCGCGTTGCAGCTCGCGCCCAGCGGCATTCTGTACAGCCACGTCACGCCGGTGATCGGCAACGGCGTCGTGATCGACCCCGCCGTGCTCCTCGCCGAGCTCGACATGCTCGAGGGCAAGGGCATCGACACGAGCCGGCTGCGCGTCTCGGGCAACGCCCACTTGATCATGCCGTACCACCAGGAGCTCGATCGCGTGACCGAGCGCTTCCTGGGCAATAACAAGCTGGGCACGACCAAGCGCGGCATCGGTCCGGCGTACGCCGACAAAGCGCTGCGCGTCGGTTTGCGGGTGCAGGATCTGCTCGACCCGAAGATCTTCCGCGAGAAGCTCGAGCTTGCGCTGCGGGAGAAGAACGGCGTGCTCGCCAAGGTCTACAACCGGCTCCCACTCGACGGCGACGAGATTGCCGAGGAGTACCTCGCGATGGTGCCGCGCCTCGAGCCGCTGATCGACGACACCGTGCATCTCGTACACGAAGCACTCGACGCCGGCCAGCGGGTGCTCTTCGAAGGCGCGCAGGCCACATACCTCGATCTCGATCACGGCACGTATCCGTTCGTCACCTCCAGCAATCCGATCGCGGGTGGCGTCGGTACCGGCGCAGGTGTGGGGCCGCGCGCGATCGACCGCGTCGTCGGCGTGACCAAGGCGTACCTCACACGGGTCGGCGCGGGGCCGTTCCCGACCGAGCTGCACGAGGGTGACGCCGTCGGGGATCTCCTCGTGGAGCGGGGCGGAGAATTCGGCACCAACACCGGTCGGCGGCGCCGGCCGGGTTGGCTCGACGCGGTCATGTTGCGCCACGCGGTACGGCTCAACACGCTGTCCGAGATCGCGCTCACGAAGCTCGACGTGCTCGCGCCGCTCGAGGAGATCAAGGTCTGCGTCGCCTATGAAGACGATGCCGGCACGCGGTACGACCACGTGCCGTATCACCAGTCGGTGCTGCACAAGGTGCGTCCGATCTACGAGACGTTGCCCGGGTGGGGTACCGAGATCGACGACGTGAGTCGCATTGAAGACCTCCCGGGTGCGGCGCGCGACTACGTGCAGTTCATCGAGCGACTCGCGTGTGTGCCGATCAGCTTCGTGTCGGTCGGTCCGGGACGTGAGCAGACCGTCGTGCTGTCGCGCGCGGCGTAGCAGTCGTGCGCGCGCTGGTCGTCGGGTCGGGCGGTCGCGAGCACGCCCTGGCCTGGAGCTTGTCCCGGTCGGCCGCGGTCGACGAGGTGATCAGCGCGCCCGGCAACCCCGGAATGGCGGCGTTGGGCGAATGCCGGCAGCTCGACGTCAACGATCCGGTCGCGGTGGCTGACCTGGCTGGGCTGATCGACGCGGATCTCGTCATCGTGGGTCCCGAGGCGCCGCTCGTGGCCGGTGCTGTCGACGCGGTCGAGTCGCGCGGCCGGCGCGCGTTCGGTCCGCACGCCGCGGCCGCGCGCCTCGAAGGATCGAAGGCGTGGATGAAAGAGGTGCTGCGCGACGCGGGCGTGCCCACGGCGCGTCACGCGACGTTCAGTACCGACGACGAGTCCGCCGCGCTCGCGTTCCTCGAAACGCTTCCCGGCTTGTACGTCGTCAAGACCGACGGACTTGCTGCCGGCAAAGGTGTTGTGGTGACAGAGTCGGTCGCAGAAGCGCGCGACGCGGTACGCAGTTACCTCTCGGGCGACGCGTTCGGCGATGCCGGTCGCACGCTCGTGATCGAAGAAGGTCTCACCGGACCGGAGATCTCGCTGCTCGTGCTGTGCGACGGATCACTCGACGGAATGCCGATGGCACCGGCGCAAGACTTCAAGCGCATCGGCGAGCGCGACGAAGGGCCCAACACCGGCGGCATGGGCGCGTACTCGCCGGTGTCGTTCGCCGATGCGTCGCTCGTCGATGAGGTGATGGAGCTCGCAGTCAAACCCACGCTTGCCCATCTCGCGGCACGCGGAATCGCGTATCAAGGAGTGCTGTACGCCGGGCTCATGCTCACACCTGACGGACCGAAAGTGCTCGAGTACAACGTGCGCTTCGGTGACCCTGAATGCCAAGTGGTCATTCCCCGGCTTGCCGGCGACATCGCGCTGCACTGTCTCGAGGCGGCGTCGGGAGCACTCTCGACGCCCGTGCGCTTCACCGACGACACGTGCGTGACCGTCGTGCTCGCGGCCGCGGGGTATCCGGAGTCACCGCGTCGGGGGGACCCGATCGAGGGGATTGACGCGGCGAACGCGATCGAGGGCGTGGAGGTGTTCCATGCCGGCACCGCGATCGACGCCGACGGCCGCCTCGTCACGGCGGGCGGCCGGGTGCTTGACGTGACGGCGACGGGTTCCACGGTGTCAGAGGCGCGCGCTCGTGCGTACAAGGCGGCGGAGCAGATCCAGTGGTCGGGCATGCAATTCCGCCGCGATATCGCGGCGGCGGGGTGAACTGGTGAGTCCGTGACGGGTGAAGACGCAGCTAGAGCATCACTCGACGAACTCGCACCGAACTGGTGCGGACGCCGGCCACAACCAGCGCACAGTCGATACAGCGGAGCGGCTTGTTGTGCTTCGGGCGCGGCACCAGGCAGTTCGCGCAGAACACCTGCCCACAGTCGTGGCAGGTGTCGATGGCTCGTTCGTAGTAGTGCTTCACACACGGTTCGGTCACGCCAGGCCCCTCCGGTCGCCCTACCTCGGCACCTAAAGTATCGTCTGGAGGGAGCATCAACTTGATAGGTCGATATACGTATTCGGCCATGGCGGGCGTCTTTGCCGACGAGGCGCGTTACGCCACGTGGCTGGAAGTCGAGATCCTGGCGGTCGAGGCCTGGGCGAAGCTCGGGGTCGTTCCAGCGGCCGACGCGGCGGCCATCCGCGAGCGGGCTTCGGTCGATGCCGCCGCCGTGGAGGAGCGTGAGCAGGTCACCGAGCACGACGTGGCGGCCTTCGTCGACGTGGTGCAGGGCCGAGTCGGTGAGCCCGCGAGCGCCTGGGTGCACTACGGCCTCACGTCGAGCGACGTCGTCGATACGGCGCTCTCGGTCACGCTCACCCGGGCTGCAGACCTGCTGCTCGACGCGGCTTCCGGGCTCGAAGACGCGATCACGGTCAAGGCCCACCAGTACCGCGACACCCCAATGGTCGGGCGCACCCACGGCGTCCATGCGGAGCCCACGACGTTCGGGATGAAGCTCGCCCTGTGGGCGATGCAACTCCGGCGGGACCGAGAGCGGTTGTTCCGGGCCCGGCGCACGATCGCGGTCGGCAAACTGTCCAGCGCGGTGGGCACGTATTCCAACGTCGATCCCGCGGTTGAGGCGTTCGTCTGCGAGCTGCTCGGCCTCACGCCCGCACCTGCGACGCAGGTGCTGGCCCGCGACCGGCACGCCGAGTACCTCTACGCGTGTGCATCGGTTGCCGCGACTATCGAGTCGTTCGCATTGGAGATCCGCCTGCTCCAGCAGACCGAGTTGCGCGAAGTGGAAGAGCCCTTCCGTGAGGGCTCGCAGAAGGGGTCGAGCGCGATGCCCCACAAGCGCAACCCGGTCAAATGCGAGCAGCTGTGCGGGCTCGCGCGCGTCGTGCGTGCCAATGTGCAAGCCGGGCTCGAAAACGTCGCGTTGTGGCACGAGCGTGACATCAGCCATTCGTCGGTCGAGCGGATCGTGCTCGCGGACTCGTCGGCCCTCGCGCACTACCTCCTGATGAAGTTCCGCTCGATCGTCGAGGGCATGCACGTGTATCCGCAGCGAATGCTGGAAAACCTGGAGTCGTCGTATGGCCTCGTCTTCAGTCAGCCGGTGCTGCTCGCGCTCGTCGAAAGCGGGATCTCGCGCGACGCCGCGTACCGCCTCGTGCAACGAAACGCCATGAAGACGTGGGAGGAGCGACGGCCCTTCGTCGACGTGCTGCGTGACGACGACGAGGTGCGCGCCGCGCTCTCCGATGAGCGGCTTCAGCAGTGCTTCGATCTCGACCGGACACTCACTTCGGTCGGGCGTACATTCGACGCGCTCGACGCGATGCACGCCGCGCCCCTCGCGCCTGATCCCGCGACATGACCCTGCCTGCGCTGCCGCACCTGTATCGGGGCAAGGTCCGCGACCTGTACGAGGTCGGTCACGACCGGCTCCTTATCGTGGCCTCGGATCGCATCTCGGCATTCGACGTGGTCATCGACGAACCGATTCCCGACAAGGGCCGCGTGCTCACGGCGCTGTCGACCTTCTGGTTCGAGGCGACCGCGCACCTCGCCGCCAACCACCTGGTGTCGTCGGATCCCACCGATTTCCCCGAGACCGCCGGGCGAGACGTCGCCGGCCGTTCGATGCTCGTGCGGGTGACGCGGCCCGTGCGTCTCGAGTGCATCGTGCGGGGTTACCTCTTCGGATCGGCTTGGTCCGAGTACGAAGCGAACGGCACGGTGAACGGTGCGCGGCTGCCGGCCGGACTCCGGCAGGCGGAGCCGCTGCTCGAGCCGATGTTCACGCCCACCACCAAAGCCGACGAAGGTCACGATCTTCCGCTCACACGCGACGAGGGCGTCGCTCTGGTCGGACCCGACCGCTACCTGCGCATGGAGCAGCTGTCGATCGCGCTGTATCGGTTCGGGGCCGAGCAAGCGTCCGCCCGAGGGGTCCTGCTCGCCGACACCAAGTTGGAGTTCGGCGAGATCGACGACGAACTGCTGGTGATCGACGAGCTCATGACGCCCGACTCGTCGCGATACTGGCCCGCCGATGAGTACGCGATCGGCACCTCACCGCCGTCGTTCGACAAGCAGTACGTCCGCGACTTCCTCGCTGCGTCGGGCTGGAACCGTGTTCCCCCCCCGCCGCATCTGCCCGCCGCCGTCGTCCAAGGCACGCGCGCCCGCTATATCGAGGCCTACGAAACGGTGACCGGCCGGAGCTTCGACGAGTGGTATGGGCTCGGAGACTGAATGCGCGCCGTAGGATCGAACTGATGCGTTACGAGGCTCGAATCGAGATCGGTCATCTTCCCGGCATCCTCGATCCGCAAGGCGCCGAGGTCGAACGCGCGCTTCCCGCCCTCGGATACGACAACGTGTCGGCAGTGCGAGTTGGCAAGAGCATTCGGCTCGTCGTCGAAGCACCCGACGAGCACGCGGCGCGGAAGCAGGTCGAGGAGATGTGCGACCGGCTGCTCGCGAATCCCGTCATCGAACACTTCATGATCGAGCTCGCAGAGGTCGGCGCGCTCTCACCACAGCCATGAGCGCGCATGTCGGCATCGTGGTCTTTCCCGGTACCAACTGCGAGCTCGACGTCGCATGGGCGGTGGAGCGGCTCGGCGGTGTCGCGCGAATCGTGTGGCACGGCGAGCGGCAGCTCGACGGGATCGATGCCGTGGTCGTGCCGGGTGGCTTCGCCCACGGCGACTATCTGCGCACCGGTGCGATCGCGCGCTTCTCGCCGGTCATGAGCGCCGTCGCCGAGTTCGCGGCGGCGGGCGGCCCGGTAGTCGGGATCTGCAACGGTTTCCAGGTGCTGACTGAGGCCGGCCTGCTTCCGGGAGCGCTGCAGAAGAACTCCGGGTTGAAGTTCTGCTGCGAGACGGTTGAGTGTCGAATCGAGACCGACGCCAGTGTGCTGACCGGGCTTGCTACGCCGGGCAGGATCTTGCGCCTGCCAATCAATCACTTCGAGGGCAATTACGTCTGCGATCCGACGACGTTGCGGCGTCTCCAGACTGATGAACGCGTCGTGTTGCGGTACGTGCGCAACCCGAATGGAAGTCTTGATGACATCGCCGGCATCTGCAACGACACCGGCAATGTGGTGGGCCTGATGCCCCATCCGGAGCGTGCGTCAGCGTCCGTGTTGGGCTCCGACGACGGCGTCGTGCTGCTGCAATCGCTGCTTGCTGCTGCGACCGATCGGGCGGTGCTTGCCAGTTAGCTTGCGGTGCCGCGCGAGATCCCGGCACGCTTCAGTACTTCCGAGGTCACACCGACCTCACGCCAGGCGGCATAGGTGATACCCTTGCGTTTCGAGTAGCCCTGGGCCACGCTCACAAACGCCTTCTCCAGCGCGCCGAGGTCGACCTTGTGATCGAGCTGCTCGGCCTCGCGCTGCAGGTTGATGCGCTCCTGCACGAGCTCCAGCTTCTTCAGACCGGTCGCGTGGGACAGTGAAGTGTCGATCGCGGCCAGCCGCTTCTTGATCGAATCCGGCGTGCGCTTCCGGCCGCGCTTGGGCCGGTTCTTGTCGAGCGCCTCGAGGTAATTACGGATCGCACGACCTTGGTCCCGGCCTTCGGACAGGGCTTCCTTGTGGGCAGCAGTGAGGGCAGGTTGCTTTCGTGACTTCGCCATGCACCGTCCTCCGTTATTGCCGGTCTTGGGAAAAGAGTCATTCTGGGTCTGCATGTTGTAGCACGGGTCGAATTCATCCCGCAGGCTCCAGACATGCCTGCCCGATTGGACCCAAGGCCGTGTTGTCGATTTCGCACGGCTGCGCTTCGGATAACACGCACGTGGTTTCCGCAACCTTGCCGTAGCCTGCGGGCTGATGCAGCCACTTCACCGTCAGCTCGGGCTCACCGACGACGAGCACCGCGCCATCGTCGAGCTGCTGGGGCGCGAGCCAACCGACCTGGAGCTCGCGATGTACGCGGTGATGTGGTCGGAGCACTGCTCGTACAAGTCGTCGCGCACGCTGTTGCGTCGTTTCCCAACCGAGGCTCCCTGGGTGATGGTGGGGCCGGGTGAGGGCGCGGGTGTGATCGACGTCGGCGACGGCCTCGCGGTCGCGGTCCGCATCGAGAGCCACAACCATCCGTCCGCCGTCGAGCCCTACCAAGGCGCGGCGACCGGTGTCGGCGGCATCATTCGCGACATCTTCTCGATGGGCGCACGACCGATCGCGTTGATGGATCCGTTGCGCTTCGGGTCACTCGACGACGCGCGCACGCGATACCTGTTCGAGGGAGTCGTCTCGGGGATCAGCGCCTACGGCAACGCAGTCGGCGTCCCGACTGTGGGCGGCGAAGTCGTCTTCGACGACTGTTATCGCGACAACCCGCTGGTCAATGTGTTCTGTCTCGGGCTGCTCCCGCACGATCGGCTCGTGCTGGCACGCGCCGAAGGAACCGGCAACCTCGCGGTGTTGCTCGGCGCGTCGACCGGGCGCGATGGCATCGGCGGCGCCAGTGTGCTGGCGTCTGCCGGCTTTGACGAGGGCTCGGAGCACAAGCGGCCGTCGGTGCAGGTGGGCGATCCGTTCGAGGAGAAGAAGCTGATCGAGGCCTGCCTCGCGCTGCTCGAGGCCGGCCTCGCGGTGGGCATACAAGACCTCGGTGCCGCTGGCTTGGCGTGCGCGGCGTCGGAGACAGCCGCGAAAACGGGTGCCGGGATGGATGTCGACATCGCTCGCGTCGCGACGCGAGAACCGCGCATGACGCCCGTCGAGATCATGACGTCGGAGAGCCAGGAGCGGATGCTGGCGATCGTGACGCCCGACGATCTCGACGAAGTGCTCGCGTTGTGCGAACGATGGGAGATCCGAGCCACCGTCGTCGGTCGGGTCACCGATGCCGGTCGTTTTCGCGTGTACGACGGCGTGTTCGACGCGCCTGACAATTCCGACGACGCCGTTCCGCTCGCCGACGTGCCCGTCGGCAGTCTCGGCGACGGTCCGCTCTACGACCGGCCTCGAGCGCGTCCGGCGACACTCGACGCGCGCCAGGCGGCGGATCCGGCACCGACGCTCAGCGCTCGTTTCCCCGCAGGCACCGATTTCTCGGCCGAGGTTCTGGCGCTGCTCGGCTCGCCGACGGTCGGCGACAAGTCGTGGGTGTGGCGCCAGTACGACCATCAGCTCTTCCTCAACACGGTTACCCCGCCGGGCAACGACGCCGCGGTGCTGCGGCTCAAGGGAACCGATCGCGCGCTTGCGCTCAGCACCGACGGCAACGCGCGCTTCTGCGCGCTCGACCCGCTCGTGGGCGGTCGACTCGCGGTGCTCGAGGCGGCGCGCAACGTCGCGTGCGCCGGCGCCCGACCGCGCGCGCTGGTCAACTGTCTCAACTTCGGCAACCCCGAGCACCCGGAAGTGATGTGGCAGTTCGGCGAAGTCGTCGAAGGAATGTCGCAAGCGTGCGAAGCGATCGGCATGCCGGTGATCGGCGGCAACGTCAGCTTTTACAACGAGTCGCGCGGCGCCGACATCGATCCCACGCCAATCGCGGGTGTCGTCGGCATCATCGATCCCTTTGCGGACGCGCCGCCGCCAGCCGCGCTCGCGGCCGGCACCCGAATCGTGCTGCTCGGCGACACCCGACCCGAGCTCGGGGGCTCCGAGTGGGCCGCGGTGCAGCACGGTCTCGACGGTGGGCGCGCGCCGGCCGCCAACCTCGACGCGGCCGTTGCCCTCCACGATCTCGTGCGCGAGCTGATTGCGGCCCGCCACGTCGTTGGTGTGCACGATTGTTCCGACGGCGGACTCGCGGTCGCCCTGGCGGAGATGGCGATCGCGGGTGCGTGTGGGTTCCGAGTGTGGTTCGATGTGCCGCTGGTGCCCGCAGTCGCGTGGTTTTCGGAATCGGCGTCACGCGTAGCCCTCGCCGTCGAACCGGCGAACGTGCGGACCCTGCTGCAGCGGTCGTACGACGTGGGCGTGACGGCAGTAGACCTGGGCGAGGCGACGGGCGACCGCCTGGTCGCCGAAGGTGCGTTCGATGTCAGTCTCGCCGATGCCGCCGACGCCTGGCGCACGGCGATTCCCTCCGCACTCGGGGCCGCGGCCGCGCGGTGACGCGTTCCGGTCAGGGAACGCGACGGCGCGACTCCAAGTTGTCGAGCAGCTCGTCGGGCACCGCGAGGTCGCCTTGTCCGATGCCGATCGACAAGTCGGGCTTGTTGTCGCCGTGGTAGTCGGAGCCGCCGGTCGGTGCGAGGCGATGGCGCGCGGCGAGCGCTGACAGCGCGCCGCGCTCCTCGGGTGTGTAACGCCCGTACTCGCACTCGAGACCGTCAAGTCCGGCCTGCGCGAGCTCGGCGACAAAACGGTCGAGCTCCTTCGTGTCGAGTCCAAGTGAATGCGGGTGCGCCACTACGGTCACGGCGCCCGACGCGTGGGCAAGGTCGATCGCGACTTCAGTGCCGAGCCGTTCGCGCTCGAAGTACGCCGGCCGGCCTTTTGCCAGCCACCGGTCGAACGCCTCCTGGATCGATCCGACCGCGCCCTTGTCCATCAGAACCCGCGCGAGGTGCGGTCGCCCGACCGTGCCGGTGCCCGCCTCCGCAAGCACCTCGTCGAGGGTGATGTCGACGCCGTTGTCGCGCAGCGCCTCGACGATGAGCACGTTGCGCGACTGCCGCGCCGTCTGTAACGCACCGAGACGGGCACCGAGCGGCGAGGCGGAGTCATCAAGGAAGTACACGAGCAGGTGCAGCGTGCCCGGCGCGCGACTGTCGAGCTCACAGGAGATCTCGGTTGCCGGCACGAGCCGGATGCCGAGCTCATCGGCGGCGACGCGCGCCGGCGCAATGTGTTGGAGCGTGTCGTGGTCGGTGAGCGCAATCGCGGTGAGGGCGCGGTCGACGGCCATCGCGATGACGGTGGCCGGCGGGTCGGTGCCGTCGGAGATCGTCGAGTGGCTGTGCAGGTCGATCAACCGTGACCCCTCTCAGCGGGACGAGCTGCGCGGCGCCGGGCCGTGACGGGCAAGGCCCGCTTCTTCCAGATACGACAGCACTTGGGCCGCCGACGCCAGGGGGCCGCGGTCGTGGGTGACCACCCGTACTTCGGGCGCGAGGGGTGGCTCATACGGATCCGAGACGCCGGTGAACGCTTGAATCTGCCCCGCGCGCGCCCTTGAATAGAGCCCCTTCACGTCGCGCGCTTCGCAGATCTCGATCGGCGTGTCGACGAACACCTCAACGAAGTGCTCGACGTTGCCGCGCACGTCGTCGCGGACCGCGCGATACGGCGAGATCGCAGCGGTGATCGCGACGACGCCGTTGCGAGCGAGCAGCGCGGCGACCCACCCGATCCGGCGAATGTTGGTGTCGCGGTCGCCCTTCGAGAAGCCGAGGTCCTTCGACATGTGCTCCCGGACCTCGTCGCCGTCGAGTGACTCCACCCGGTAGCCCCGGCGGCGGAGCTCGTCGGCCACGATCGCGGCGATCGTGCTCTTGCCCGACCCCGAGAGCCCGGTGAACCACAAGCAGAATCCAGCTTCGCCGTCACCCATGCGAGCGAAACTAGTTGACCCGTGCGGCCGCCAAGGAGTGCACGCGAGCAGCCGAAACACCTGCGTCCGCGGCGGCGTGGAATGCCGAGTCAGCCGGCGTGTGTGGGATACTGGAAGCGATGGACGGGCACATCGGCGAGGCTTGCGGCGTTTTCGGTGTCTACGCCCCGGGGCAACCCGTGGCCAACCTGTGCTATCTCGGGCTCTACGCCCTGCAGCACCGCGGTCAGGAATCAGCCGGTATCGCGGTCAGTGACGGCGAGACGATCACGGTCGTCAAGGACATGGGCCTCGTCACCCAGGTGTTCGACGAGCGGCGCCTCGCTCCGCTCGAGGGCCACCTGACGATCGGCCACGTGCGCTATTCCACCAGCGGCTCGAGCAGTTGGCGCAACGCCCAGCCCGTCTACCGCTCGGTCGCCGACGCCGGCTTCGCGCTCGGCCACAACGGCAATCTCACCAACACCGAGGGGCTGGCCGAACGCCTCGGCATGCTGCCCGGCCTCACGCCGTCCGCCAGTTTGGGCGACTCCACCACGGACTCCGACCTGGTCGCCGAGCTGATCGCCCGCGACTACGGCTCCGAGTTGCGTTCCGACGGCCGCGACCTCGAGCTTGCGCTCGAGCAAGTGCTGCCCGAGCTGGAAGGCGCCTTCTCGTTCGTGCTCATGGACGAAGCGCACCTCATGGGGGTGCGCGATCGCCACGGCTTCCGTCCACTCGTACTCGGCCGCACCGAAGGTGGCTGGGTGCTCGCGAGCGAGACCGCCGCGCTCGACATCGTGGGCGCGCACTTCGTGCGCGACGTCGAACCCGGCGAGATGATCATGATCGACGCGTCGGGCGTGCGCTCAAAACGCTTCGCTCCTGCCAACCCGAAGTTGTGCCTCTTCGAGTTCGTCTACTTCGCGCGTCCCGACACGCATCTCTACGGACAGAGCGTGCACGCGGCTCGCCAGCGCATGGGCGAGGAGCTCGCGCGCCAGGCGCCGGTCGAAGGCGACATGGTGATGCCGGTGCCCGAGTCGGGCATCCCGGCCGCCCAGGGTTACGCGCGTGCCGCAGGTATCCCCTACGGCGACGGGCTGGTGAAGAACCGTTACGTCGGCCGCACGTTCATCCAGCCCAACCAGCGGATGCGCGGCGTCGGCGTGCGGCTCAAGCTCAACCCGCTCCCCGAAAACATCAAAGACAAACGACTCGTCGTCGTCGACGACTCGATCGTGCGCGGCACCACAACTCGTCAGGTCGTCGCGATGTTGCGCGAGGCCGGCGCGGCCGAAGTGCACTTCCGGGTCTCGTCGCCGCCCTACCGGTGGCCGTGTTTCTACGGGATGGACACCGGACGCCGCTCGGAGCTGCTCGCAGCCGACATGTCGGTCGGCGAAATTCGCGACTTCCTCGGTGTCGACTCCCTCGCGTACCTCGAGCTCGATCGACTCGTGGCGGCGACGGGCGCCGCGCCCGACGGGTTCTGCACCGCCTGTCTCTCGGGTGACTACCCGGTGCAGGTACCCGAGCATGACGCGAAGCTCGTGCTCGAATCGCCGGCAGCGGCGATCGACGACTCGGTCACCCCGATCGAGTTGACTCCGCGCCCCTCATGAGTCGCGGCGACTCCGGCGAACCGACCCGCGAGCGCCTCACCTACGCGGAGGCCGGCGTCGACATCGCTGCGGGCGACCTCGCGGTCGAGCGCATCAAGGCCCACGTGCGGTCCACGTTCCGGCCCGAGGTCGTCGGCGACATCGGCGGGTTCGGGGGTCTGTTCGCCTTCGACCCGTCGCACCTGGCGGAGCCCCTGCTCGTGTCATCCACTGACGGCGTTGGCACGAAGGCGCTTGTCGCGCGCATGGCCCGGCGGTACGGCACGATCGGTATCGATCTGGTCGCGATGTCAGTCGACGACATCGCGGTGCAGGGAGCCGAGCCGCTCTTCTTTCTCGATTACATCTCCGTTGGCAAGCTCGAGCCCGACATGATCGGCGACATCGTGAGCGGTGTCGCCGAGGGATGCCGTCAGGCTGGTTGCGCGCTCATCGGCGGCGAGATGTCGGAGCATCCGGGGATCATGGAGCCGGGCGAGTTCGATCTCGTCGGGTTCGCGGTCGGCGTGGTCGATCGCGACCGTGTGTTGCCGGCCGAAGTGCGAGCCGGCGACAAGCTCATCGGCTTCGGAAGCCCGGGGCTTCGCTGCAACGGTTTCTCACTCGCGCGCAAGGCGCTGTTCGATGTCGCCGGCGGCGTACTCGACGACCCGGCGTGGAAAGGTGCGCACCATTCGCTGGGTGACGAGCTGTTGCGTCCGAGCGCGATCTACGCGCCGGCGATGCTCGCACTACGCGGACAGGTCGACGTCCACGCGTTTGCGCACATCACGGGTGGGGGCATTCCGGGCAACCTCACTCGCGTGCTCCCTCGCCATTGCGATGCAGTCGTCACCCGAGGATCTTGGGAGGAGCCGAGGATCTTCGCCGAGATCCAGCGCGCGGGCGACATCGCCGACGCCGAGATGGAAGCCGTGTTCAACCTCGGACTCGGCGTGGTCGCGATCGTGCCGCCCGCCGAGTCGTTTCGCGTGCTCGACGTCGTACGCGACGCGGGTCACGACGCATGGGTGGTCGGGGAGATCGTCGACGGTCACGGCCGGGTGACGATCGCACGCTGACTCCGGTCGCGATCGAGAGACGCGCGGGAGCGCGCTTCAGCCTCGCCAGTGGACGTGGAGCCACGTGCGGCGTTCGCACGCAGGACAGGTGAGCAGCCTCGAGTATTTCCGACCCGGAATCCAGGCCCAGAGCGGCAGGTGACGCCGCACGAAGTCGGCGTAATCGACCCGGCTGCGCACGCCACAGTGCGAGCACTCGACCACGAGTGTTCCGAGGCGGCGTCCACTCGTGGAGAACAGCGCCGTCTTTCCCCCGGCCGAACCGTTGGGCGCACCCGGAAGATCTGATCCGGAGAAGAGTGCACGCTTGCCCGCCGGGTCGGCTGCGGGGCTCATGCGAGGTCGCCGTGTAAATAGGTAGCGAGCTCGCGGTACGCCACGGCGCCACTCGAGGTCGGTGCGTGGTCGAGGATCGAGCGGCCTTGCGACGGCGCCTCCGCGAAACGCACCGACTTCGGGATCGACGGTTCGAGGATCTCGAGTCCGTATCGCTCGCGTACGTCGGCGAGCACTTCGCGTCCGTGGCGCGGGCGGCGGTCGAACATCGTCGGGATGACGCCGCGCACGCGCAGGCCGGGATTCGTGAACTCGCGCACGTCGTCGATCGTTTCGAGGAGCTGTCCAACGCCGCGGTGGCTCAGCGTTTCGCACTGGAACGGAATCAGCACCTCCGACGCCGCGGTGAGCCCGTTGATCGTGAGGATGCCCAGTGACGGCGGACAGTCGATGAGCACGCGGTCGAAGTCGTCGGCGAGTGGCGCCAGCGCGCGGGAGAGCGCGTGCTCGCGTCCGGTGCGCGTGAGGAGGTGCACTTCGGAGCCCGCCAGGTCGATCGACGCCGGCAACATTTGAAAAGCGCCGACTTCCGTGACTATGTCAGCGGCCTTGTTGCGTCCGACGAGCACGTCGTGCAGCGTGAGGGGAAGCGACTCGGGATCGAGGCCGACCGAATACGTTAGGCACGCCTGGGGATCGAGGTCGACTAGAAGGACGCGTTCACCCAGGTCGGCCAAGGCGGCGCCGAGTGTCTGTGTGGTCGTGGTCTTGGCGACCCCACCCTTTTGGTTCGCCACCGCCAGCACCAATGCCACGGCGCGGAGTGTACAGAGGGCTACTCTGGCTGTCCCGGGCCCCAAGGACGCAAGCTCGGGCACGGACGCCGAACGATATTTATACGCAGCCAAAGGCGACTCGGGGGTCTCCTCCTCGTTGTGTCCGTAGGTATCACCAATAAAGTGGACAAATGACTAGCCCGTAAATGTACGATCAATGATGCAATCGCGCTACAGAACCCACAAGGAACAGACGATACGCTCGGTACGCCAAACGGACAGTGGAGGAACAAATGGAATCGACGAATCCCGAGCACGATGCCCTCTTGACGCCGTCGGAGGTCGCCGCGATGTTTCGGGTCAACCCGAAGACGGTGACCCGCTGGGCACGAGCAGGAAAGATCTCAGCAATTCGGACCCTCGGTGGACACCGCAGGTTCCGGGCCGCCGAGATTCGCCGCTTCCTCGAGCAGGTTGACGAGGGCGCGGAGATCTAGCGCAGCTGCGTCGGCGCACGGTTGTGCCGGCCGCCGATCAGCGTTCAGCTCGAACAGCAGACGACCCGGGCGTCACGCCCGGGTCGTCCCGCGCTTGCTTCAGACGCCATCCACGAGTTCTCGCATCGCGTGGACGCGCCGCGCCAACCCGCCGGTCCTGATTTGCACGCGACGCCGGCTCATTCGCTCTCAGGGCTGATGGGAGTCCGGGTCACGGGTATTACGTCGTCGTGGGGCGGCACGAGCGCAGCCGAGCGGGCCGGAGTCTGACGTCGATACCCGGCCGGCCGCAATGGTTTCGCCGGCCGGCGGGGATCTCGTTGTTGGCGCTGATCGGCGTGTCGCTTGGTGGCCGGGGACGGCGTCGATCCGTCGACCCCACGCTTTTCAGGCGTGTGCTCTGCCGACTGAGCTACCCGGCCGGGCTGCGCACCGAGATGCGCATCAGCGGACCGAGGTCCGCCTTGCGGTCCTGACGGGATTTGAACCCGCGGCCTCCGCCTTGACAGGGCGGCGTGCACTCCAAACTGCACCACAGGACCGGGTGTGACACCGGCTGATGCGCCGGGATCGGGTGCCCCCAGGGGAATTCGAATCCCCGTTACCGCCTTGAAAGGGCAGCGTCCTGGGCCGCTAGACGATGGGGGCTCGGCTTCACCAAAGAGGCAGCGCATCGTAGCAGCCGGCCCGTTTGTGCCGACCGGGGCCGCGGGGGTGCGTGGGCCGCCAGGGACTCGAATCCTGGACCTGCGGATTAAAAGGGCGCTTCGGAAATGAGCGGGGTGTGAGGGTGTTAGGGGGTCCGCGCGGCGCGGTACAGTCCCCTCCGCCCTTGGGCCAGAGCGGAGGATCGGAGAGAACATGAAGCCGACAATTCGTCCGAATGGCGAGGCCGCGTCCGCGAACATCGCCAAGCGGATTCAGGAGTTGGGGGATTGGAGAGGAGAGACCCTCGCTCATGTCCGTCAGCTCATCCACGATGCCGACCCCGACATCCAGGAGGAGTGGAAATGGGAGAAGCCAAAATCCCCCGGAATCCCCGTCTGGTCCCATGACGGCGGCGTCTGTACAGGGGAATCGCACAAGCAGGTCGTGAAGCTCACCTTCTTTCGCGGAGCCTCCATCAAAGACCCGAAGAAGCTCTTCAATTCCAGCCTGGAAGGGAACACGCGGCGTGCGATCGACCTCCGCGAAGGGGAGAAGATCAACGAAGCTGCCTTCAAGCAACTCATCCGCGCCGCGGTGGCCGCCAACTCCGCGGTACGCACTCAACGGGCAGCGAAGAAGAAGTAAGCCAGGCTCTCGAGGGCGCCCTCCCGCACCTCGAAGGGCCGGCTCTGAGAATCGGAGGGTTCTTGACGCCTTCTGATTCTGGAGAGCCCCTGTGGAGGTTGACTCTACGCGCATGTGCGAGCTGTTGGTCGGACTGCCGGCGGTGAGAGTGCTCGGCGTCGATGACGATCCGGGTGGGCGGTTGCGGGTCCACATCGAGACACGCGACGTTCGGCCGTCGTGTGCGGGCTGCGCGGGTGTGGTGGTGGTCAAGGACCGGCCGACAGTCGTGCTGGTCGACTTGCCGTGCTTCGGTCGCTCGGTTCGGCTGGTGTGGCGCAAGCGGCGCTGGTTGTGTCCGAGCGCGTCGTGCGCGACGGGTTCGTGGACCGAGGCGGTGCCGGTCATCGCGGCGGCTCGCCTCGTGATGACCGATCGCGCCGGGCGGTGGGCAACGGAACAGGTCGGCGGTCATGGCCGCACGGTCAACGAAGTGGCCGTCGAGTTGGGGTGTGACTGGCACACCGTCAACGACACCGTGATCGCGTACGGCGAAGCACTCGTCGACGACGACCCGGATCGGATCGGCACACCGACCGCGCTCGGCTTGGACGAGACGCTGTTCGTGCGGCGCGGCGAGTTCCATCGGCAGCACTGGTCGACCTCGATCGTCGATGTCGGTGCTGGTGTGCTGCTCGATGTCGTCCCGGGTCGCAGCGGTGTCGAGCCGTGCCGATGGCTCGCGGCACGCGGCGATGCGTGGCGGGCGAACATGGCCTATGCGACGTTGGATCTGTCGGGCCCGTATCGGGCGGTGTTCGACACGATGCTCGCCGACGCGGTCCAGGTCGCGGATCCGTTCCATGTCGTGAAGCTCGCGAACCACAAGCTCGATGAGTGTCGCCGCCGCGTGCAGAACGAGACGATGGGTCATCGGGGCCGCAAAGACGATCCGCTCTATCGGTGCCGACGGTTGTTGAGCAAGGCCGATGAACGCCTCGACGACAAGGGTCGCACGAAGCTGCTCGGGCTCCTCGCCGCCGGCGATCCCCGCGACGAGGTCCGCATGGCCTGGCACGCGAAGGAAGTCGTGCGCCAGATCTACGACCACACCAACACGGAGCTCGCGGATCAGTTCGTTGATCGGCTCGGTCACGACCTCCAAGACGAGAGCTGTCCCGTCGAGGTCCGATCCCTGGGCCGGACGCTGCTGCGTTGGAAGGATCAGATCGCAGCGTGGCATCGCGCACGCGTGAGCAACGGACCGACCGAAGCCGCGAACAACCTGATCAAGCGCATCAAGCGCGTCGCGTTCGGGTTCACGAACTTCCGGAACTACCGCGTCCGCGTTCTGCTCTACGCCGGCAAACCCAACTGGGACCTACTCGCCGCCATCACACCCCGCTGAAATCCGAAGAGCCATTAAAAGTCCCACCGGGGTCGTCGCCCCACGTCCCGGCTCGTGTCGTGCAGTCCGGTTGACCTGCGGTTACGCGCCGCGCACCGAGCCGCTGATCCCAGCCTGTCCGGTCCCGTGTCACAGCGTCCGTTTGCACGAGGTCTGCAAGCTCGGTGACCAACGTGCCGGGCGTCGTCGGCGTCACGACGCCACCGGCTGGGGCAGCCCGAGTGTCAGCGGAGCGCGTCGGATCTTCCCGCGCCGTTCGAGACTGTCGATCGCTCGTGAGAAACATGCCGTGACATCCGGACCTCGCCGTTGCCAACCCAAAATCCCGGCAGCGATTGATGTTTACGGTCTTGCACACCTGGGGTACGAACGAGTGCCGCCGGGCGCGCTGGAACGGACCCGAGCGGGGCCGACGACTGGGGGGTTGAGCGTGGCGCTGGTCACCGACGAGGAACTCGCCCGTGAGGTCGACTCGTTCTTCTCCACGAACAGGACATCGGCGCCGACGGCGGGTCCGTACCTGTGGTGGACACTGGCGCTCGCCTCCTTCGGGGCTGCCGCACTGCACTTCGCGTTCGCGCCCGGACACTTCTCGGAGCATTGGGCACACGGCACATTCTTCGTCGTCGTCGCGTGGCTCCAACTTGCGTGGGGTATCGGCATGCTCGTCAAACGTTCCCGGAGTCTGCTCCTCTTCGGGCTACTGAACGCAGCCGTGATCGGGGTCTGGATCGTCTCGCGGACGGTCGGAGTGCCAATCGGGCCCGGCTCGGGAATCGCTGAGGCGGTCGGCTTCCCGGACACGCTCGGCACAGTGCTCGAGGGGCTCATCGTGCTTGGTAGCGCGGTCATGCTCTGGAAGCCTTCGATCGCTCGGCGCCCGTTTCGTCCGAGCTCATTTGTCCCTGGCCTCGCCGTCGCTGCGGCCATTGCCCTCGCCGCCGCCACTACTGCTTCGCTGACTCCCCGCTACGCCGGCGAGCATCACCACGGTGTGTCCGCGGCGGCCGCCGGCGGCGGCACGGGCGGTCACAGCCACGGCGTCGACTCCGGTGCCACCGGCGGCGCGGCGGCGGCCGCCGCCACAGGCGCGGCGGCCGGCAACCACAGCCACGACGCGAGCTCCACGGTGCTTGCCGGTGACTCGCCGTGCGAGAAGTCGGGCCCGCCCGCGTCGGACGGCCAGACGCAGGGAGAGGGTCACAACCACCGTGGACCGAGCCCGCAGAAGCCGCTCACGCGCGACGAGCGGATCCTGCTCGCGCAGCAGCAGGACCTGGGGCGCGCCGTCGCCTTGCGGTACCCCACGGTCGCCGACGCAGTGAAGGGCGGATACGTCGAGAGCACTGTTTACATCCCATGCATCGGTGCGCACTACACGAACACCAAGTACGCGGTGAAGTTCGACCCGTCGAACCCGTCGGAGCTTCTCTACGACGGCACGGCGCCCGACTCGAAGATCGTTGGGCTCAGCTACCTCGTGTTCAGTCCGCAGGGCGCCCCGGAGGGGTTCGCGGGTCCGAACGATTTCTGGCACACCCACTCGAGCAACGGCGGGCTATGCATCAAGGGCATCGTCATCGGGGCGGAGAGCATGAGCAAGGCCGAGTGCGAGCGCCTCGGCGGCCGTAAGGTCGGTCTCAAGGGCGTGTACATGCTGCACGACTGGATCGTGCCCGGCTGGGAGTGCAGCTGGGGCGTGTTCGCTGGTGAGTGCCCCGAGCTCGGTGGCAATACCGGCAAGGACGCCTGGACCTCCAGCTGACGAAGCCGCCAGCGAGGCTGGCGCGCGGCCGGGATGGTCGAAGCCGCGAAGCAGTTCCGCCGTGTGAACGGCTGCCTCCACCTCGCCGCGCTAAGCGTCGCGCTCGACGCGCACTTCGCAGACGTCACACCCGAGTGCGATACTCACGATGAGGAAGCAGCCTGAACAAACCCGGGACCGTCACCGAAAATCCACGACGGTCGGGACATCCTCGCATCGTTGACTCAGTGATCAAAGAAATCTAACGTGCGTCGGACAGCACGAATGGTGCAAGTGGGGCGAGGGACCGCCAGGAGCGGGGCGCCCGGATGGGAGTCGTCGCGATGGTCGTACGCGGTTCGCTCGGGCGGGGGCCCAAGGCTGGGAGGCGGGCGGGTGGCGTAGCACTTGTGGCCGTCGTAGCTGCGGCGGTGTTGGCGCTGTCCGGGCAGTCGGCTCTTGCGACGACGCCGGCGGTTATCCAAACGGTGACCCCGCCAGGCGCAACCGCTTTCGTCACCAACCAGGCCAGCAACAATGTGACGCCAATTGATGTGGCGACCAAGATGGCGGGCACCCCGATCTCCGTCGGCACGCTCCCGTTCGCGGTGGCGATCACTCCCGACGGCAAGACCGCTTTCGTCACCAACCAGGGCAGCAACAATGTGACGCCGATTGATGTGGCGACCAAGATGGCGGGCACCCCGATCTCCGTCGGCTCGGACCCGCGCGGGGTGGCGATCACTCCCGACGGCAAGACCGCTTTCGTCACCAACATCTCGAGCAACACGGTGACGCCGATTGATGTGGCATCCAAGACGCCAGGTGCCCCGATCCCCGTCGGCACGAACCCCTCGGCGGTGGCGATCACTCCCGACGGCAAGACCGCCTTCGTCACCAACCAGGGCAGCAACAATGTGACGCCGAT
>JBBRZM010000006.1:0-111853 GCA_038236695.1 Acidimicrobiia bacterium | reverse complement strand
GCGGAGCCGGGGAGGGGATTCGAACCCCTGACCTGCTCATTACGAGTGAGCTGCTCTACCGACTGAGCTACCCCGGCGTGGCGCGGGAGTCTATTCGCGAGTGCCTGCGCTCGAACGTGGCAGTTGCAACAGCAGATGCTCCAGCAGCAGTGACTCGCTGGGATTGAACTCGAACGCAGCGCGAGCTGCGCTGCACGCGTCGAACGCTTGCGCGCACGAGCGCGCCGACACGTTCAATCGTGGCCGGTCGACGTTGCGCGGCGGTGCGTCGGGGCCCGCCAACGCGTCGCGGTACAGACTCTCGACCGCGGTGATTCCTTCCAGGAGTGCCGCAGTGCGGGCGCGGCGGTGTTGACGCTTGTGCCGCTCCGCGAGCCGCTTCACCAGCGCGTTCGCAGCGCGGTCCGGGTATCCGGCGCGCTCGATCTCGGCTGCGAGCTCATCAACCTCGCGCTGTTGCTCGGCCTCGAGCGCGGTCAACGCGTCTTGCATCGCGGCGGTGATCCCGTCAGCTGCTCGAGCGACCGACGCGCCGCTGCCGTCGAGGTCGGCGGCAGCGACGACGCACGCGTCGCGCACGACTCCCATGGGGCCGGCCAGGAGCTCGGCCCGGTCGAGGCGCCCGCCGGCGAGACGCGCCGCGACTTCCGCGCGGCGAGGATCGACACCCGATTCCACCAGCGCGTCGCGTAACGTCGCCTCCGACAGCGCCACGAGATCGACGCGCTGGCAACGAGAACGCACCGTGTCGAGCAGGTCGTCGGGCGATGAAGTGACGAGCACCATCGTGGTGGGCGCGGGCGGCTCCTCGAGCGTCTTGAGCAGTTTGTTGGACGCCGCTTCGTTGAGCCGGTCGGCTTCGAGGACGATCACGATCTTGCGCGCGCCTTCGATCGGGCTTCGATACGCTTCCCGCATGATCGCATCGGCCTGCGCGACGAGTATCTGATTGCCGTCGGGCTCGAACTCGACGACGTCGGGATGCAGCCCACGTAACGCACGGCGGCTCACTTCGCCAGTACCCGTATCGGCAGGATCGAGGATCGCCGCCGCGAACCCGCGGGCCGCGACCTCCGTGCCACGCGGACCCGCAAGCAAGTAGGCGTGCGCGGGCCGTTCGGCGGCGCGTCGCAACCGTTCGACGGCTCGGTCTTGGCCCACGAGGACGTTCATCCCGGCGAGTGTACGGGCCTAGCTCGCGTCGATCCCGAGTCGCTCGCTCACCACGGCCGACACGCGGGCCGCGACCGTGTCGACGTCGGCGTCACCGTCGACCACTGCCCACGCGCGTTCCGCGGCGAGCTTGCGGTAGGCATCGCGGACCCGAGCATGGAACTCGGCACTTTCGCGTTCGAATCGATCGGGCGCCGCGTCACGACGGGCCCGAGCCACGCGCTCGGAGACGTCGATGACAATCACAAGATCGGGTGTGAGACCGCCGGTCGCCCAGCGGTTGACGGCATCTACCAATTCGAGGCTCAACCCTCGTCCTCCCCCCTGATACGCGAGGGATGAAGGCACGTAGCGATCACTCACCACATCCGCGCCGCGGGCAAGCGCGGGGCGCACGATCTCGACCACGTGCTGCGCCCGGTCCGCAGCCATCAACAACGCCTCCGCAATCGGCACGACGTGCGCGTCGCGCTCCAAGAGCACGTTGCGAACCGCCGCGCCGACCGGCGTGGCTCCGGGCTCGAACGTCGCCACCGCCTCGCGACCCGACGACCGCAGACGCTCGGCCAAGCGCGCCACCTGAGTGCTCTTGCCGCTTCCGTCGGCGCCTTCGAGCACAATGAAAACACCCACCATCAAGCACCACCCTCGGGAGCAATGTCGCGCGGCGGCTCGGAGAGCACGTCGGGTAACGGATCCCGGAGGACCCCGGACGTTCCCCCGAGTGGACGTTGGGCGCTGTGCAACAGCCGCCGTGACACGAGTCCGGCGGTGAGACAGATGAGCCCGCCTGCCCAGAGCGCGAAGCGAACACCGGGCAGCGCGTAGCTCAGGCCCAGGAACTCGACGGCACGGTGCGAGAACACCCGATTGGACATCCAGTCGAACAGATCAGCGAGGAGCGGCGACACGGTAAGCGACAACAACAGGCACAGTCGGATCACCGTGTAGAGCGTCGCAAACGTACGCCCGCGCATCTCGTCCGCGACGGATTCCTGCAACACGGTGAAGCCGGTGACATACGCGCTGCCGGCACACGCGCCGGTGGCACCGATAAAGAGTGCCGCGGGCGCGAGATTCGAGAAGCACACCGCGATGATGAGAAAGAAGCCGGTGCCCATCACACCGAAGGTGAACACCGTCTCTCGAGGAAGCCGCCGCTGCACCCACAACAAGGTGACGACGCCGATCGCGGCGCCGAAACCGAGCGCAGTCATCAATACCCCGAACGCCGCGCCGGCATTCCCTCCGCTCAACACGTCGTGCGCGAACACCGGCCCGAGCGGGATCATCGCCCCGCCGCCGATGAGCCCGGCGCCGAGCCCGATGATGATGGCGCGGACCAGACTGTGCGACGAGATGAACCTGAGGCCTTCACGAATGTCGCGGAACGTCTCCGTCCAGTCGATGCGCTTCTTCCCTGCCTGCCGTTCGCGACGCGGGATCGGCAACCGCCAGACGATCGCCGCTGACGTCAGGAAGGTCAGCGCGTCGACCCACAGCGCGAGCACTTCCCGGTCGACCGACAAGGCCGAAAGCGCATCGATGCGCCCGAGCCACTGCGCAATCAGCGACAGGAAGGAGAACACGATCGACGCGATCGGGAACGTGCCGTACGCGGCGACAAGGCCGAGTGAATTGGCCGACGCGAGTTGGTCGCTCTCGACGAGGTTGGGTACCGTCGCGTCCTTCGCCGGGCTCCACAGCAACGTGAGGATCTCGATCAGGAACGAGAACACGACCAGTCCGAGCAGCGTGTCGACGAAGGGAAGGAGCGCGAGCAGCGACGCGCGGCCGATGTCGCACAGCACCATGACTTTGCGGCGGTCGAGTCGATCGACAATCACGCCGCCCACCGTGGCCAGGAAGAACCCGGGCACGACTCGAGCCACCATGACCAGGCTCACGGCCGCGCCCGAGTTGTTGGAAACGCGCGCCGCGATCGCGAGGATCGCGATGAGCCCGATCCAGTCGCCCATGCTCGAGGTGACCTGGGCGAGCCAGAGCTTGAAGAACGGCTTCGTGCCGAACACGCGCCACGGCGTGTTGGGCATCGGCACCTCGTCGGCATGCGCCGGGATGAACGGCGCTTGCAACGGTCGGTCGGCAGCGCCGGCGTCGTCGGCCATCGCGGTCGAGCCTACGTGGCGTCGTGCTCCAACGGGTCAGCCGCTTCGGACGGCACCGGGTTCGAGGAGCCGGCCGCTACCGCCTTCTTCGACGTCATTCGTTTCGCAGCTTTCTTCGCGCCCGCCTTCTTCGCTGCCGACTTCTTGGCCGGCGCCTTCTTCTTCTTCGGAGCTTTCTTCGTGGCCGACTTCTTCTTCGCGGTCTTGCGCTTCTTCGCCGGTCCGCGCTCGGTGCGGGCCCGCAACAACGCAATCGCCTCTTCGAAGGTCACGGCTGCAGGATCCGTGCCCCGTGGAATCGTCGCGTTGTACGTGCCGTCGGTGACATAGGCACCGAAACGGCCGTCGAGGACGCGGATCGGCGCGGCCGAGTCGGGGTGAGGACCAAGTTCGGCGATCGGGGGCTTCGCGGCGCGGCCACGTCGTTTCGGTAGGGCGAAGATGGCCTCGGCCTCCGGCATCGTGACCGTGAAGAGCTGCTCCTCGGTCTCCAGGCTGCGGCTGTCGCTCCCCTTCTTGAGGTACGGCCCGTACCGGCCGTTGAGTGCGGTGACTTCGTTGCCCTCGGCGTCGACGCCGACGACGCGAGGGAGCGAGAGCAGCTGGAGCGCGTCGTCGAGCGTCAACGAGTCGAGGCTCATCGTCTTGAGGAGCGATCCGGTTCTGGGCTTCTCACCGTTGTCGCCGTGCTCGCCAACTTGGACGTACGGCCCGTAGCGGCCGTCGCGCGCGACGACTTCAAGACCGGTGGCCGGTTCGACGCCGAGCACCCGTCCGCCATCGGCCCCGCGCTCGAGTCGGTCGAGCGCGTCGGCGATCGTCAGCTCGTCGGGGGCGAGATCATCCGGTAACGGCGCGGTGTCGTCACCGCGCTGGAGGTAGGGACCGTAACGACCGACCCGCACGGCGACCTCATCGCCATCCGCGTCGACACCGAGCGGGATGGTGTTGACCTCGCGAGCGTCGATCGACGTGAGGTGCTCATCGCTGACGAGGTCGCGCAGACCGACCGCGCCGTTGCCAAAATAGAAACCGTGCAGCCATTTCTCGGATTCGCCCTCGTTGTTGGCGATGAGGTCGAGGTCTTCCTCCATCCCCGCGGTGAAGCCGTAATCCACGAGGTGCGCAAAGTGGCGCTCGAGTAACTGCACCGAGGCGAAACCCGTCCATGACGGCACCAGCGCGTTGCCCTTGCGCCACACGTACCCGCGGTCCTGGATCGTGCCGACGACCGCCGCGTACGTGGACGGTCGACCGATGCCCCGCTCCTCGAGCTCCTTCACGAGACTGGCCTCGGTGTAACGCGCCGGCGGCTGGGTCGTGTGGCTCGACGGGTCGAGCGCGTCACACGTGACCGTCTCGCCGTCGGCGACGGGCGGGATCGGCGTTTCTTTGTCTTCGAGCTCGGCGTCGGGATCGTCCGCTCCTTCGACGTACGCGCGCAAGAAACCGGGGAACTCAATAGTCCGGCCCGACGCGGTGAACTCGCACACCTCACCGGTGCTCGACGTGGCGCCGATGCGCGCCGAAACCCTGCGGCCGCGCGCGTCGGCCATCTGGCATGCGATCGTGCGCATCCACACCAGCTCGTAGAGCCGCACCTCGTCGGCATCGAGCTCGCGCCGTATCTCGTCGGGCGTGCGCATCTGGTCGCCCGCCGGACGGATCGCCTCGTGCGCCTCCTGCGCGTTCTTGACTTTCCGTCGGTAGGTACGCGGCTTGTCGGGCAGGTAGTCGTCGCCATAGAGATCGCGAATGCGCCGGCGCGCCGCGGTGATTGCCTGCTCCGACAAGTTGGTCGAGTCGGTGCGCATGTAGGTGATGTAGCCGCGCTCGTAGAGACGTTGCGCGACCGACATCGCACGGCTGGCGCCGAAGCGCAGCTTGCGGCTCGCCTCCTGCTGCAGCGTGGACGTGATGAACGGCGCCGGTGGCTGTTGCCGCCACGGTGTCGACTCGACTGATGTGACCTGGAAGTCGGAGTCGCCCAGCCGGTCGGCGAGTGCTCGGGCGCCGGTTTCGTCGAGCACCACGACGTCTGCGGCCGGGCTGCCGGTGGCGGGGTCGAAGTCTTTGCCCGTGGGGATGCGCTGTGCGTCGATGGTCGCGAGCCGAGCCCGAAATCCGGTGCCGTGGGCGGTAAACGCGCCGTCGAGGTCCCACCACTCGCCACTGCGGAAGGCAATCCGGGCCCTCTCCCGCTCGACGACGAGCCTGGTGGCGACGCTCTGCACGCGGCCCGCGGAGAGGCGCGGCATCACCTTCTTCCAGAGCACGGGCGAGATCTCGTAGCCGACCAGGCGGTCGAGCACCCGGCGACCCTCCTGCGCCTCGACGAGCTTCATGTCGAGCTCACGCCAGTCGGCGATCGCCTGCTCGATCGCGGCCTGGGTGATCTCGTGGAACACCATTCGCTTCACCGGCACGTTGGGCTTCAGCACTTCGAGCACATGCCAGGAGATCGCTTCGCCCTCACGGTCTTCGTCGGTCGCGAGGTACAGCTCACTCGCGTTCTTCAACGCGGACTTCAGCTCGTTGACGTACTTGCGCTTGTCGGGAGGCACGACGTAGATCGGCCGGAAATGATCGTCGACGTCGATGCCGAGCCGCCCCGCGTCGGTGCCTTTGTACTTCGCGGGCACCTGGCTGGCGTTCCCCGGCAGATCGCGGATGTGGCCGTAGCTCGCTTTGATGACGAAGTCGTCGCCGAGAAATCCCGCGATCGTCTTCGCCTTGGCCGGCGATTCCACGATGACGAGTGGCTTGGGCAACGGACGCGGTCCTTCGGTATTGGGCTGTGTGGGTTCGACGGCTGTTTCGACCATCGACGGAGCCAACTGGAGGCGCGGGCCCTTTTTCCGTGGTGCCACGGCGGGGCCGGCGCTGTCAAACCGTGGCGCTCGGAGCCATGTTCCGTAAGGCTCGATGGCTATTCTCCCCCAGCGATGCACCTCGCGGATGTCATTCCCAATGCCACTGATCTCATCGAGACCGTTGGCACGGTCGGGCTGCTCCTGATCGTCTACGCCGAGTCCGGTTTGCTGCTGGGTCTCGTGTTCCCGGGCGACTCGCTGCTCATCATTGCGGGCACGCTCGCGTCGCAAGGAAAGCTCAACATCTGGGTGGTCGTGATCGGCACGTTCGTCGCGGCAGTGCTCGGCACCGAGACGGGTTACTGGTTGGGACAACGGTTCGGTCCGGCACTGTTCCGACGACCCGACTCACGATTGTTCAAACATCAATATGTCGAGCGGTCGCGCGAGTTCTTCGAACGGCACGGCGCGAAGACGATCGTGCTCGCCCGCTTCATGCCCTTCGTGCGGACGCTTGCGCCCATGCTCGCCGGCATCGGTGCGATGCCGCGTCGGCGGTTCACGGCGTTCAACGTGCTCGGCGCCGCGGTCTGGGCGTTCGGCTTCACCCTCATCGGGTACACCGTCGGCAAGTCGTTCGCCGGCAAGGACAAGTACGTGATTGCCGCGGTGCTCGTGCTCTCGGTGATCCCGATTGCGATCCATCTCGTGCGGGAGCGACGGCGCAGCAACGCCGGCAGCTCCCGTTGATGCCGACGCCGCTAACGTCGAAGCAGTCGAGCTCGAGCGACTGCTCCGCGGTTCCGGGGAGTAGCTCCGCTCAGTTCCGCTCCCGCTCGTACCGAGCTACGTCTCGGGCGGGGGCTCTTTTGAAGGAACCCGAGTGGGGCGGCCCGTTAATCGCGGGCGGCGACCTCCAAATTGACCTGGTTGTTGACGCCAACCACGTCGTCGGCTTTTTCGGTGAACGCGCCACCCTTGCGCTTGGAAAACAGCACCGCACAGATCAGCACGACCAGCGCCGCGCCTGCGATCGAGAAGCGCGCGGCGTCGTTGTGACGCAGGCTGATCACCGCCGGGAGGATCAGGAGCGAGATCAGGTTCATCACCTTGATGAGCGGGTTCAGCGCGGGGCCGGCGGTGTCCTTGAACGGGTCGCCAACGGTGTCGCCGATCACCGCGGCCTTGTGCGCCTCGGATCCCTTGCCGCCTTCATGGCCATCTTCGATGTACTTCTTCGCATTGTCCCACGCCCCACCCGAGTTGGAGAGGAAGACCGCCATCAGCTGGCCGGTGAGGATCACACCGGCGAGGAACGCGCCGAGCGCGAGATAGTTGATGCCGAAGCCGACGATGACGGGAGCGAGCACTGCGAGCAGCGCCGGCGTCGCGAGCTCCCGGAGTGACGCGGCAGTGCAGATGTCGATGACGGGGCCGTAGTCGGGCTTCTTGGTGCCGTCCATGATCTTGCCGTCGGCGAACTGGTTGCGGACTTCCTGCACGACAACGCCTGCCGTGCGGCTGACGGCGCGGATCGCCAGGGCCGAGAAGAGGAACGCGACCGAGCCACCGATGAGCAGACCGATGAAGGTCTTGGGGTTGGCCACGTTGATCTGCGTCAACGCGTTGGTGAACACCTTCGAGCTCTTGCCGCCGATGTTGAGCTCGTTGCCGATCGTTTCGATGAACGCGGCGAACAGCGCGACCGCCGCGATCACTGCCGAGCCGATCGCGAATCCCTTGGTGACGGCTTTGGTGGTGTTGCCGACGGCGTCGAGACTCACCATGATTCGCTCGGCCTCGCCACCGAACTCACCCGACATCTCGGCGATGCCGGCTGCATTGTCGGCGACCGGGCCGAACGTGTCTTCGGATACGACGACGCCGGTCGTGGCGAGCATGCCCATGCCGGTGAGGGCAACCAGATAGAAGGAGAACTCGATGTTGCCGCCGCCGAGCCCGATGGCGATACCGAGCGCGGCCGCGATGGCGATGATCGAGTACACCGTCGACTCGAGCCCCGAGCTGATGCCGGAGAGCACGACGGTGGCCGGGCCGGTGCGCGACGCTTCGGCGATCTCGCGTACAGGCGAGCGCTCGGTGGAGGTGAAGTACTCCGTGAGCCGGCTCAGCACCTGCGCGAGCACAAGGCCCGTCACGACTGCGCCGAACATCTTCCAGCCCTCGTTCTGAGGTCCATTGCCGACGTAGCCGAGCGCCACCGCGAGCGTGCCGACAACGGTGAGGAGCCCGGCGGTGAGAAAGCCTCGGTTGATCGGCGCCATCGCCGACTTGTCCCTGTCGGTGGCGCGCACCGCGAAGATCCCGACGATCGACGCGAGCACGCCGATCGCACGCGCGACAACCGGGAAGATCAGCCCGATCACCGGGTTGGCTCCGATCGACCTGAACGCCGCGACTCCCAGGATGATCGACGCGACCAGGGTGACCTCGTAGCTCTCGAACAGGTCAGCGGCCATACCGGCGCAGTCGCCCACGTTGTCGCCGACGTTGTCGGCGATGGTGGCGGGGTTACGGGGATCGTCTTCAGGAATGCCGGCTTCGACCTTGCCGACGAGGTCGGCGCCCACATCAGCGGCCTTGGTGAAGATGCCGCCGCCAACGCGAAGGAACAGCGCGAGGAGCGAGCCACCGAAACCGAAACCGATCAGGATCGCGGACGCGGTGTTCTGGAACGCCATGATTATCAAGGTGGCGCCGAGCAGGCCGAGACCGACGGTGAACATGCCCGCGACGCCACCGGTGCGGAACGCGACCTTGAGCGCAGCCGGAAGAGAGCCCGACTTGGCGGCAGCCGCAGTGCGCACGTTGCCCCGCACCGCGAGGCTCATGCCGATGAAGCCCGTGAGGCCCGACATCAGACAGCCGGCGAGGAACGCGAGGGTGCGGAAGATGCCGGAGGCGGCGAAGCCCAGCCCGATCTTGGTACCCGGCTTGTAGACCTCGGTCGCGGTCACGAACACGATCAGCGCGAGCGGAATAAGGATGACGGCGATGGTCTTGAACTGGCGGCGGAGGTACGCCATCGCGCCCTCCTCGATCGCCTTGGCGATCTCGACCATCTTCGGCGTGCCGGTCTCGGTTGCGAGCACCCCGCGCACGAGGACGAGCCCGACGAGAAGCGCGAGCAGCGCCGTGGCGGCTGAGAAGATCAACCAGAACCACTCGGCCGATTCGAGCTTGAAGACCTGGTAGCCGCCCTCGGTCGCGAGGATGTGGCTGATCGAGATCACCTGCGTGACTCCTTCGTTCCCACCCGGAACGCTCGCGGCGGAGCGGGCGAGCGACACCGCTCGACGGCCCGAAACGTGCCGTCGGAACCTAGCGAACGGGGGGCGAAATCGCTAGTTGAAGTAGCGGGCCATCACGACGCGAGCAGCTCATAATCAGGGCAGAGGATGGCGAGATACCCCCGTTGCTCGCCGACCATTCCTTCGCAGCGCAGGCGGCGTCCCAGTTCGATGCCGGCGACCTTGCGCCGTCCGAGGAACACGAGCAGCACGCCGCCGGTGTCGTCCACAAGCACACACTCGAGCGACGCGACGTCGGCCCACGGCTGCACCCGCATCGAGCGGATGCGACCTTCGATCGTGGCCCGGGTGCGCCACTCGAGCTCGCCGATCGGCCGCACGGCGCGGGCAGCGATCCCGGTGGGGCGACCGAGCTCGTCGCCCGGCGTGAGCATGAAGTTGGTCACGACGTTTCTGTTGTCTCCGCATGCTCCGGCGGAGACGCGAGCGCTTGGTGAAACGCGTCGACACCGCCGGCACCGAGATGGAAGGGCACCATGGTCACGTTCACGTGGGGAAGGTCAGCGGCAGCGCGGGCGATCTCATCGGCGGTGCGGTCGTGCAGGAGCCGGTGCCAAGCGCGCTTGTGCACGCGCGACGGGAGCAGCACCGTCAATTCCGTGTTGCCGTCCGCGACCTCGGCCGCGATGACCTCGAGCGCCGACCGTGCGACCCGCCGGGTCGGGCAGTCGACGAGCTCGAGCGGAACGCGTGAGAGTCCGAGCCGTCGCCACTCCTCCGCCAAGCGCTCGGCATGCACCCGGTCGACCGCGATGTGCACCGCGCGCAACTCGTCGGGCACCAATGTGCGCGCGTACTGGATCGCGCGCGCGGTGCTCTGATCGAGGTTGTCGACGAACACGAGCACCACGTGACGCCGCAAGATCGGTTGACTGATCGCTGCCTCGGCCTCGGACTCGAGCTCCTTTGCCTCGGACTCGTATTGCCGGTTCAAGCGCACGAGAGCCGCCACCATGATCGGCACGATGATGATGATGATGTACGCGCCGTGATTGAACTTCGTCACCGCGATGATGACATCGACGATGAGCGACAGCACCGCGCCGGTCGCGTTGATGAAGAGCCCCCTGCGCCAGCCGGGTTCCTTCTTGGTGATGTGGTGCTTGGCCATGCCGGCCTGCGACATGGTGAACGACGTGAAGACGCCGATCGCGTAAAGCGGGATGAGGCGGTCGACCTTCGCGCCGGTCGCTACGACGAGCACGGCGGAGCACGCGGCGAGGAACAGAATGCCGTTCGAGAACACCAGGCGATGTCCCCGCTTGGTGAGTTGCTTGGGCATGAAGTTGTCACCGGCGTGGAACGACGCCAGCCGCGGGAAGTCGGCGAACGAGGTGTTGGCGGCGAGCACGAGGACCAGCATCGTGCCGCCTTGGAGCCCGTAGAACAGAACGTTGCCCAACGTGCCGCCGCCGAAAACGAACTTGCCCACCTGCGAGATGACGGTAGGGGTGCCCTTTTCGTAGGGCACGGCGTGCACCTTCGTCGACAGGATCGACAAGCCGAGGAAGAGGGTGCCAAGGGTTCCGCCCATGATCATGAGCGCGACGCGGGCATTCTTCCATTCCGGCTTCTTGAACGCGGTCACGCCGTTCGAGATCGCCTCCACACCCGTGACGGCAGCACCACCCGATGCGAACGCGTGCAGGACGACGTACAGCGAGGCTCCCATGAGCAGACCGTCGATGGGCCGATGGTTATCGCGCTTGACCATGCCGTTCTTGTGAACGCTCTGAACGACGAGGTGCCCGAAGCCCGCCTTGTACGCGCCGACAATCAGCATGAGACCCATGATCCCCATGAAGAAGTACGTCGGAATGGAGAAAACCAGTCCTGATTCGCGCACACCCTTGAGGTTTCCGAACGCGATGATGGCGATGAACCCGACCGAGATCTCCACTGCGTACGGCGCCGCTGACGGGATCGCGGACGACAATGCGGCGGTGCCCGCCGCAACCGACACCGAGACGGTCAGGATGTAGTCGGTGAGCAGCGACACACCTGCAACCTGCGCGGGAAGGAGCCCGAAGTTGTCGCGCGTCACCATGTACGCGCCGCCGGCTGTGGGGTACTCCTTGATCGTCTCGCGGTACGACATGATCAAGAAGAAGAGGACGACCAGCATTGCGACCGTGAGCGGCACGACGAGACTGAACGCGGCGACGCCGACCGCGACGAACAACACCCGCAGAATCTCTTCGGTCGCGTAGGCCGACGACGAGATGCAGTCGGACGAGAACACGGCCACCGCGGTGGGGATGCCGAGGCGCTCGGTTTCGAGCTGGTCGGTCTCCAGCGGTGGCCCAAGGATCTTCTTCTTGATCCGGTAGCCGAGCCGCTCGGGGAGCCGCACCGCCGACGGCGGGGGGAGCGGCTTCGGCTTCGGCGTCGCCGCGGTGCGCGGCTCGGTCTGCATGCGAAATAGTCAACCACGCCCCGTGCGGCACGCTTCGACGGGACCCGCCGCGTGGTCCGAGCTCTGAGGCCGGTGCGCAACGCGCCCGGGAGGCGCCAGTACCATGACATTCGGGCCAGTAGGGCCCTGGCAGGAGACCACACGGAGGGTCCGTGCACGTCGTCGTCGTCGGCTGTGGCCGCGTAGGTAGCGAGCTGGCCGGATTGCTCGAGCAAACCGGACACACCGTCGCCGTCGTCGACAAGCGCGGCAACGCGTTTCGGCGGCTACCGACCGGGTTCGGCGGCCAGAAGATCGTCGGCTTCGGTTTCGACCGCGACACGCTGATCGAGGCCGGGATCGAGGAGGCGGGCGCACTCGCGGCAGTCACGAGCGGCGACAACTCCAACATCATGTCGGCGCGCGTCGCGCGCGAGACGTTCGAAGTCGAGCGCGTCGTCGCCCGTATCTACGACCCGCGACGCGCCGCGATCTACCAGCGGCTCGGAATTCCGACCGTCGCGACGGTGTCATGGACGACCGACCAAGTGATGCGCCGGCTGCTGCCGGGCGCGCACCCGACGGAATGGGTCGACAGCACGAGCAACGTGTGTCTCGTGGAACGCGACCTGCCGGCGGCGTGGGCGGGACGAAAGCTTGTAGAGCTCGAGGAACCCGGACGCTTCACGCTCGCGGCCCTGACTCGGCTCGGTGAGGCCCGGATCTTCGACGGCACGATGGTCGGCCAAGACGGCGACGTGCTCCACTTCATTGTCGGCACCGAGGTGCTCGACGAGCTGTCCGAACGACTGAGCGGGCCACCCGAGGGAAGCGGTCACTGATGCGCGTCGCGATCGCCGGTGCCGGAAATGTCGGCACGTTCATCGCCACCGAGCTCGTGGCCAACGGCCATGAAGTGCTGCTCATCGAGCAGTTGCCCGAGGTCGCAGGGAAACTACCGGCCACGCCGGGCCTCGAGGTCTTCGTTGCCGACGCGTGCGAGGTTGCGTCGCTCAAGGAAGCCGGCCTCGAGACGTGCGACGTGGTGGTCGCGGCGACCGGCGACGACGAGGACAATCTGGTCGTGTCGCTGCTCGCAAAGCAGGAGTTCGCCGTGCCGCGGGTGATCGCACGCGTCAATCACCCGAAGAACGAATGGCTCTTCAACGAGACGTGGGGCGTCGACGTCTCGGTGTCGACCCCGCACTTGATCACCGCGCTCGTCGACGAAGCCGTGAGTGTCGGGCGGCTCGTGCGTCTCTTCCAGCTCGAAGGCGGCCAGGTGCGCCTGGTCGAGGTCACCCTGGCCGACAACACGCCGGTTGCACAGCAGGCGATCCGCGACGTCGAGATCCCCCGCGACGCGACATTTGTTGCGATCGTGCGCGACGACCACGTGGTGATGCCGCGCGGCGACACCACCTTCCAACCCGGCGACGAGGTGCTCGCCCTCGTGACGCCGGAGTCTGAGGAGAAGGTCCGCAAGATGCTCACCGGCGGCTGAGCGGGAACCACCGCTTGGATCCGCCGGTTCGCCACGCCTCCGTGGCATCCTGAGCCGTCCATGCGCGTCCGTCCGTCGCTTCGCTTGCTCCCCATCGTGTTGACATTCGCGCTCACATTCGGCGCGTGCAGCGGCGCCGGGCATGCCCGCACGACGCCGAAGAAAAAGGTCGCGTTGACGACGGCGACTGATTTGAAGGCGGGGACGGTGGAAGTTGCCAGCGTCGGGCCGCCGGTGCAGCTTCCCGAGCAAACGAAGACCGCGATCATGGCGACCGTGGCCAGCTATGTCAGCAACGGCCTGGTGAAGCCGCTACATACGGGCGCCAAGGCATCCGGCGTCGCCGCACTCTTCGATGCCGGCGCGGGTGCGCAACTCGCCGGTCCCGATGGTGCGGTGCTCTTCGATGCAGATCTCCCTGCAATGACCGGTGGCGTGACTGCGAAAGCGCCGCCGGTGCCGATCACTGCGTTGGCCGACGCCAACGGCACGTTCGTGCTGGCATCGGCGACACTGCTCCTCGATACGAGAGCCAAGGCGGGCAATGCGACGTACCGCATTCTCCGCCAAGGTGAGCTCGTGCTCGCGCCCGACCAGGGCGCGTGGAAGATCACCGGCTACGACTTCTTGGTCACGCGCCAGGGGCCGGGCATCGACACCACGTCGACGGCGGTGAAGAAGTGAGTCGCGGCCGCGCTCTGCGCCGCGTCGCGCTCTTGATCCCCGTGTGCGGTGTGGTCGTCGCGGCACTCTTCACTGTCGCATGGGTGGCCATCGGACGACCCCAGATCGCGGGGGGCGCCACCTGGTTCAAGGTGGAGAAGGTCGGCTCGGCCCATTACAGCGGCTCGCCCACGCAGCCGTTCTTCTTCCTGGCGGTGGGCAACGACTCTCGCCCGGGCGGTCCCGGCGGTGCCCGCGGCGACGCGATCCACCTGATCGGAGTCAACCCGTCGACGCACCAAGCCTCGATGATCGACATCCCCCGCGACACATCGGCGGCGATTCCCGGGCACGGCACCGACAAGATCAACGCGTCGTTCTCGTATGGGGGCATCGAGCTCGAGGCGCAGACGGTCGGTAACCTCGTGGGCGTCGACATCCCGTACGCGATCACCACCGACTTCGACGGCTTCACCGCGATGATCGACGCGATGGGCGGCATCGACATCAACGTGCCCACCAAGATGAACGACACATACTCGGGCGCGTTCTTCGATCCCGGGCCGCAGCATCTGAACGGCGATGAGGCGCTCCGGTTCTCGCGCGACCGCCACGACTTCGACATCGGCGATCTCAAACGGAGCGAGAATCAGGGACTGCTCATCATGTCCGCGCTCACTACCCTCGAGCGGAAGCATCCCGGCGATCACGGCATCCTCCGGCTGATCGCGATACTGGCCGCACACACCCAGCTCCAAGGCATGGGCATCACCGACCTGTACCGGCTCGGCCATGCGGCGTTCGCCATCGATCCCGGCCAGGTCCGCAACGTCGTGTTGCCCGTGGGTGGCGGCAGCGGCAGCAACCTCGCGGTCCGCTCCGACGCGCAGTCGTTGTTCGCCGACTTCCGCGACGACGCCGTACTCCAGAATCACTAGGAACACGCGTGGACGCCTGCGACACTCTCGACCTCCTTGCGCTCGATCCGGAGCTGAGCGACAGAGTCGCGTTCTCCCGGCGGCTCGCGGCGCGGCCGGCACGAACTGCGGCGCCCCGCCGTCCGATCCATCCCGAAATCTCGGCCCGCTTGGCGGCGCGCGGGATTAGCGGGCTCTGGACTCATCAAGCGGCCGCGATCGACGAGTTGCGCACGGGCGGCCATGTCGTGCTCGCGACCGGTACCGCATCGGGCAAGTCGCTCTGCTATCAGCTACCGATCGTGGAAGGGGCGCTCGCCGGCAAAAGCGACACCGCGCTCCTCATCTTCCCCACCAAGGCGCTGGCCCAGGATCAGTTGCGGGCATTGCAGTCGTGGCTCGTGCCGGGGGTTCGCGCCGCGACCTACGACGGTGACACGCCGACCGACACGCGTGTCGCCGCGCGCAAGCACGCGAATGTCGTGCTCACCAATCCCGAGATGCTCCACATCGGGATCCTTCCTGCCCACGAACGGTGGGCCACGTTCTTCATGCGGCTGCGTTACGTCGTCGTCGACGAGTTGCACATGCTGCGAGGCGTCTTCGGCAGTCACGTCGCGCACGTGCTGCGCCGCCTGCGACGCGTCTGCGCGCACTACGGCTCCCAACCATCGTTCTGCTTCACGAGCGCGACGATCGGCAACCCGGGATCGCTCGCGTCGGCGCTGTGCGGACTCGACGTCACCGAGGTCGACGACGATGGCGCACCGCGAGCCGAACGCGGCTTCGTCTGCTGGCAACGGCCGTTGCTCGACGCGGCGACGGGTACCCGACGTTCGGCCAATGCCGAGACCGCCGACGTGTTGGCTCGCTTCGTGCGCGCCGGGCATCAGAGCCTTGCGTTTACGCGCAGCCGCAAGGGGGTGGAGCTGGTGGCCGCGCAGGCACGCGCTGCACTCGCTGACGGGTCGGACGAGACCGGTCCCGCGGTCGCGGCGTACCGAGCCGGCTACCTCGCCGGCGAACGGCGCACGCTCGAAGCCGCGTTGGCAACGGGCGAGCTCGCCGGCGTGGTCGCGACCAGCGCGCTCGAGCTCGGGATCGATGTGGGTGGTCTCGACGCCGTGGTCTGCAACGGCTTCCCCGGCACGCTCGCGTCGTTGTGGCAGCAGGTCGGTCGGGCCGGCCGGGGCGACCGGCGCTCGGCTGCCGTGCTCGTCGCCGGTGACGACCAGCTCGACCAGTGGTACGCGCGTCATCCGGACGAACTGTTCAGCCGGCGCCCCGAAGCCGCGGTCGTCAACGCCGACAACCCATTCGTGGTGAAGCCCCATGTGGCCTGCGCCGCGCACGAGCTGCCGCTGACGCCGTCCGACGATGCCTATTTCGGTGACGCGCTCGACGATGTGGTGCGCGAGCTCGTGCTCGCCGATCAGCTCAAGCCGCGCGACGGACGCATGTATTGGAGCGGCCGCGAGCCACCGGCTCCTGCCATCGGCCTGCGCAGCGGCTCGACGGTCGAGTACGACCTGGTCGACCACGACGGCCGGCTCGTGGGCACGGTCGACGGTGCCCGGGTGTTCCAGGTCGCGCATCCCGGGGCGATGTACTTGCACCAGGGCCGGCAGTACCGCGTCGAGCAGCTCGATACCGACAACCTTTACGCGTTGCTCGGCGCGGCCGACGACGCGGACGAGTACACACAGCCGCGCGAGGAAACCGACATCGCGATCGTCGGCACCCAGGAGACCGTGATCGCCGGCGCGGGTTGGGCGAGCCTCGGCTCCGTCGAAGTGACCCACTGCACGATCGGTTATCAGCGCAAGAAGATCTCGACCAACGAGATGATCGAGCTCGTGCCACTCGATCTCCCACGCCAGACCCTTACGACGCGGGCGTGCTGGTACACGCTGCCGCGGGCCGTGCTGGAGCGGGCGGGGCTCGGATCGACACGGGTGCTCGGCGCAGTGCATGCCGCTGAGCACGGGCTCATCGGTCTGCTACCGCTGTTCGCGATTTGTGACCGGTGGGACGTCGGTGGCGTCTCGATGGCGATGCACCCCGAGACCGGTGAGCCCACGATCTTCATTTACGACGGGTACCCCGGCGGTGCCGGCATCGCCGAGTTGGCGTTCGGCGCACTCGACCGCCACCTTTCGGCCACGCGTGAGCTCGTCGAGGGTTGCGGGTGCGACGACGGTTGCCCGTCGTGCGTGCAGTCACCCAAGTGCGGTAACTGGAACGAGCACCTCGACAAGGACGCGTCACTTGTCGTGCTCCGTGCACTCACGGATACGGGCGAAGTGGCACTCGCCCGACCGGCATGAGCGCCGGCGGCTCCGTGCGGATCATGGGAGCCCGGCGCCGCATCGCGCGCGGCTTGGTCATTGTCGCGAGCGCGGCGGCTGTCACTGTCGCCGGCTGCGGCGGAAGTTCGAGCAGCAAGTCCACCAAGAGCGAAACGACCACCGCGTCGTCAACGCCGGTGTTCACCGAGCAGGACACGACGATCTCGGTCGAAAAAGGCAAGCATTTTAAGATCAAGCTCGATTCGAATCCGAGTACCGGGTTCACGTGGGTCGTCGTGGCGATCAATCCCGCCGACCAGTTGCACTCGTTCGCCCCGGTGTTCTCTTCACCGAAGAAGACTCGACCGGGCGAAGGTGGAACGCAGACCTTCGACCTCTTTGCGGTGACGCGGGGCGCGACCGAGCTGACGCTCGGCTACGAACGATCCGGGTCAGCTCCGGCGAAGACCGTGACGTTCCACGTAACCGTGCGCTAAGGCGCGCGTCGGACTGCAGGCATCCATGTCGGGCGTGAGTGCGCGCGTGTCACGGCACGCTGCGATCATGGCCCACACACCGCACAGCCGGCGTCGACCTGCGCGCGCGAATGCGCACGCGCCGGGCCCGCGATGGGGCTGAGACCGGTGACGCGCACTTCCACGACCACGTCGGCCACCGAACCCGCACAACTGCAGCGCACGAGCGTCGCGTCGTTGCGCGCGGCGGTCTCGTGGGCGGCAACCACGGCTGCGGTGGACCCTCGCCCGAGCGCGAGCGCGTCGGCAGCGGCGAGCGCGGCGGCGTCGGCGGCGGTCTCGGCGCGTCCTTTGGCGATCATTGCGCCGCCAAGGCGACCGGCGGCCATCGCCAGCACGAGCCCGAGTACGAGTACCGCGATCATCACCACGCTGACCGAGCCGCGCTCGGGACGCGTCGGCACCGGGTGCGTCATCGCTCGACTCGCATCACGGCTTTGGCGTGGAGCACCGGATCGGGGAAGAGCGCGCCCACGAGCGGCAGCGAGGTGACCGAGCGGTACCTGACCTCGACGGTGACCTCGCTGCCGACACGCCCGCGGGGCCCAACTTTGACGGCGGCTCCGGCGAGAGTGTGTCGCGCTGCGGTCTCGGCGTGACTCGGATCGCTATCGACGCTGGCTGAACGCGCCGCTTCTCGCGCTGCGTGCACGACGGCAAGCTCGTCGCGCACGACCAACGCGACCTGGATGATCGCAAGCGCGGCGAACACGATCAGCGGTATCAGCAACGCGAACTCGACCGTTGCCTGCCCGCGCTCGCCGCGCGCCCGTGTGGGCGCGCGGCGAACGTCGATGGCGTTCAGGGAAGGACCTTTCCGATGATCTTGTCGAAGAGACTGCCGATGGCGTGGCTCTTCGTTGCCCACGTCAGAAGCAGAGTCGCGACTGCCGCCGCACCCATGATGACCAGCGCGTACTCGGCTGTGGTCTGGCCGAGCTCGACGTCGTTCTGGATACGGACGGTGAGACGCCGACCAAGATCGGCGAGACGACGAAACATGCGGATCCTCCTCGAATGGATGAATGGACCGGGGGAGGTGCGGGGGGGCGTTAGAGGTGCGCCATGCCGTTGAGCAGCGTGGGCACGACCGTGAGCAGCCCGAAGGCAGGCAGGACGAGGAAGACCAGGGGAAACAAGAGCCGCACCGGTACGCGCCGCGCGTGTGCTTCGGCGCGACGACGCAACGTTGCCCGCTGCTCGTCGGCAAGGCGAGCGAGCGCAGGACCAGCGGGCGCTCCGAGACGGTCGGTTACAAGCAGCGCATCGGCGAGCGCCTGCAGGCTCGGCGCGTTGTCGACCAGGTCGCCCAGCGCGTCGTCGAAGCCCACGTTGAGGCGGCAAGCACCGACAACATTGGTGAACAGCGCGGCGAAACCAGGAGGGGCCCACCTTGCTATGGCCTCGACCGCGAGGAAGGGCGAGCAACCCGCGCCGACCGCGACGCCGAGGAGATCGAGCGTGACGGGCAGCTCCCGTGCGAGCGCGGCGTCGGCGCGGCGCGCGCGGCGCCGTCGGAGCAGTGCACCCGCGACCCGTGCGACGGGGCCGAGCGCGGTGCGCCCGCGCGCCCGCACGTGGCCGAGCCAGGCCCGGGGTGCGCCGGTTTCGCCGGCCATGAGCGCCGGTACACGGAGGGCAGCGGTGCGCGTGCCGGTAGACCGACGCCCGGCGGTGCGCGCCAACAGTGCGGCAACGACGACACCCCAGCCCGCGCCGAGCAGCCAGGGGGCGATGCCGACGAATCGGCCGATGGTGAATGCCGTCATGGCTCGGCCGTCACGATGCGATGCATCCACCACGCGCCCAGCGCTTCGCAGCCGATCCCTGCCAGAAGGCAGACGCGCCCGATGCTGGTGGCGAAGAGCACCTTCGTCGAGGACGGGTCGACGATCGCGGAGAAGCAGAGGTAACCGACCGGGCCGAGCCCCACGACCAGGGCCGAGAGGCGCGCTTGGGCGGAGAGCGCCGTGGCCTCGGCCACCGCGCCCAGGCGCTCGCGGAACGAGCGCGCGAGCGAGTCGAGCGCGTCGGCGGACCGGCCTCCAAGCGACGACGCGACCGCGAGCGCGCCCGCGGCCGCGCGCACGTCGGGCAGGGGACGCTCGATCGGCCAGATCGCGAGCGCACCGCCGAGGTCGAGCCCGAGCTCGGTGCGTACGCGCACGTGCGCGAGATCGGCGGCCAGAGGAGTGTCGCCGTCGGCAAGCGCGGCGACTCCTTCGACCACGGTGCCACCGGCGCGGAGCTGCGCGGCGATGAGCTCGAGCGCGCCGGACAATGCGAGCTCGACTCGCCGCTCGCGGCGGCCCCGCGCAAGCCGGAGCGCGACGAAGATCGCAATAACCCCGCCGATTACTGCGGGCGCGACGAGTACCGGCGCGATCGCCGCGGCGAAGACGCCCGCGCCGGCGAGCACTCCTGCGCTCAGCTCGATCGCCTGTTCGGGCGCGAGCCGAACGTCGGCATCTGCGAGCGCGCGCACCAGACGCGCGCGAGGAGCCGCCGGCAGCTTCCACTTCGACTGAGGCGCGAGCGCACGTGCGTGCTCGCCGGCTGACGCGCGGCGCGCGGCGCGTGCGAGCGCCACCGCGAGCGGCAAGCAGATGAGCACCACCGCGACGCTCAACATGCGGCTGCGCCGTCGGACTCGTACGAGCAGTTGGCGCGTCGCGGCGGCCGCTGCGGCACATCGACCGCGACGAGTGCGTCGCCCGCGAGGCTGAAGAGCGGCCGCACGACGGGTCGATCGCCGGGGGTGACTTCCCCGATCGTCACCACTCGACGCGCACCGTCGGCGGCGCGAGCGACATAGACGATCGCGTCGATCGCAGACGCGACTTGCGCCCGCACGGCGGCGAGCGGCAAACCAACCCCGGCCATGAGGGCGAGCGTCTCGATGCGCGCCAGTGCGTCAGCCGCGCTGTTGGCGTGCACCGTGCACAGGGACCCATCGTGGCCGGTATTGAGCGCTTGCAGCATGTCGAGCGCCTCGGGCCCACGTACCTCGCCCACAACGATCCGATCGGGACGCATGCGGAGCGCGGCGCGCACGAGCGTACGCACCGAGACTGCTCCGGCCCCCTCCGCGTTCGCCGGCCGCGCCTCGAGGCGCACGACGTGCTCCTGCGCGAGCCGCAGCTCGGCGGTCTCCTCGATCGTGACCACTCGCTCGTCAGTGGGGATCGCGCTCGACAACGAGTTGAGCAGCGTGGTCTTGCCTGCACTCGTGGCCCCCGCGACGAGCAGGTTGCAGCCGTCAGTGACGGCCGAGCGCAGAAAGGCGCCCGCATGCTCGTCGAGCCCGAAGCCCTCGAGTGGGATCGCGCGCGCGCCGAAGCGCCGAATGGTGAGGCACGGCCCGTCGATCGCGAGCGGGGGGATCACCGCGTGCAGGCGGGAACCATCGGCGAGTCGCGCGTCGACCATCGGCGAAGCGCGATCGAGGCGCAGCCCGAGTGGCGCGACGATGCGCTGGACGATGCGCACGATGGCGGCGGCATCGAGGTCGATCGTGACGGGCTCGAGCCGGCCGCGTCGTTCGACGAAGCAGCGACCGGGACCGTTGATCATCACCTCGGTGACGCTCGGATCGGCGAGCAGCGGCTCGAGCGGACCGAGGCCCCCGATCTCGTCGGTGAGCTCTCCGAGCAGTCGACCGAAACTGCCGGCATCGAGCAGCGGCGCCTCGTCGCGCAACAGTTCGGTGAGCCGCGCGTTGAGCCGGACGACGCCGGGTGCCGCGGTGAGCGCGCCGTCATCGTTGAGGAGGCGCTGGTGTACGCGCTGTTTCAACTGGGCGTCGACGAGCGCGCGCCCGTTGCGCGCTACCACTGCCGTCATGCCGCCTGCCCGCGCGAACTGGGCAGCAACCCGAACGCCATGAGCAGGTGGGCGGCCGGTCGGGCGAGATGGTCCGGAAGGCGGCTCGGCAGCACGCCGGCATCGACAGCTTGCGCGATACCCGCGCGGACAGGCACCCGAGCCACGACCGGCAGCCCCAGGACGTCGGCAACAGCCTTCGCGTCGAGCGAGCGGCCCGTCTCCTCCAGCATCGCAACCCCGGCAGTGCGCGCGAGCCCCGGGGCACGCGCTGCGCGTCGCAAGGTGAGGTAACACCCACGGGTCACGAGGACCGCGGCGTCGGCGACTTCGAGGACGGCGCGCGCCGCGGGCGCTTCGGCCCGGCCCAGATCGATCACGGTTGGCAGTGGGTCGTCGCGCAGGGTTACTGCGAGCGCGGCACCGGCTTCGGCAGCTGCCACCGGAGCAAGGGCGCCGCCACCTCGTCCGCGCGGAAGCAGCACGACACCGGGCGCGGCTTCGATCGCGAAGCGGGTCAGCGCTTCGGGCGGCGCGGTGGGGCCGGCGTCGAGCCAGTCGGCGAGGCCGGTCTCGGGGTCGTGCGCGAGCCCGAACAGCGCCGGCTGATCACCGTCGAGGTCGGCGAGCCGGACGCCCGTCGGGCCGCGACGGGCGAGGACGAGCGAGCAGGCGGCGGCGAGCACGGAAGTGCCCGAGCCACCTTTGGGAGACCAGAGAGCGAGAAGCACACTCCCTCCTTCGGGCGCGAGAGATCGGCACGAGGAAGTGCAGGAGGGAGTGCGCAGCAACCTATGCGTCACGCGAGCATGTGTCAAGAGGCACGCGTAGTCTCCAGGTGTGAACGCGTCACGAACCAGCCGTCGCGACGGGCGTGCGCAGCACACGTGCCGCGGACCGCGGAGAGTGCGGCGATGAGCACCGCCGCGTTTTTCGATCTCGACAAGACGATCATCGCGAAGAGCTCGGTGCTCGCGTTCGGCAAGCCGTTCTACCGCGAAGGACTGCTGTCGCGACGCGCGATCGCGAAGAGCGCGTACGCGCAAGTCGTCTACATGCTCGTCGGCGCCGACGAAGCGAAGATGGAGAAGTTGCGCGAAGCGATGCTCACCATCACGCGGGGCTGGAACCGCGATCGCATCGCGTCGATCGTGCGCGAGACGCTCGACGACGTCGTCTCGCCGATCATCTACGCGGAAGCGCTCGAGCTGTTCGACGAGCATCACGCCGCGGGTCGCACGGTGATCATTGTCTCGTCATCGCCACTCGAGGTCGTGCAGCCGCTCGCCGATTACCTCGGCGCCGACGAAGTGATCGCGACCCTCGCGGAAGTCGACGAGGACGGCAACTACACCGGGCACCTGGCGTTCTACGCGTACGGCGCGCACAAGGCCGACGCCATACGCGAGCTCGCGGCGCGCGAGGGCATCGATCTGGACGAGTCGTATGCGTACAGCGATTCGATCACCGACGCGCCGATGCTCGAGCTCGTCGGTCACCCGGTCGCGGTCAACGCCGACAAGGAGCTCGCCAAGCTGGTGAGAGAACGGGGGTGGGAACAACGCACGTTCGCCCGTCCCGTGCGCCTCCGTGATCGTGTACCCGCGCCGCCGGCCGGCCCCACCATCGCTGTGAGCGGCGCGCTCGCGGCTGCCGGCGCGGGGCTGGCGGTTTGGTGGTGGCTCCGCAAGCGCGAGAACGGCGCACCGGCCAACCCGTTGCAACGCGCGACACAGATACTCAGCAGGTCGTGAACGCGACCGTGCCCGGCCACGTGGCCGGGCACGGTCAAGAGCTGTATGCGCCGAGGCGGGCCACGCGGACCACGCCCGCGGCGCTTCGGTCAGGCCTCGCGAACCTTCTTGGCGACCGCGATACCGAGACCGACGAGGATCAGCAGAATGAGCAGCTTTTTCATGAGTGAAGTCTCCCTGGAGGCGTCGACGAACTCGCGGCCGACTGTAGTCGGAACGACCGACGCAGGAAACTGTGCCTGTCCCGCCCACCGGGTGAGTGAAAGCGTCGTGCTAGACCGGCCGGCGGAGGTGAACGGGGTCTGGTGGCCCCCCTCGTCTTCAAAACGAGTGGGACGGGCGATCCCCGTCCGGTGGGTTCGATTCCTGCCACCTCCGCGAACGGAGGCGGGCCGCGCTAGTTGAAACCTTGCGCGTCCTGCTTCAGCGCCGTGTCGATGCAGAGCCCAGCCGTCACGATCATGCTGCGCAGCGGCTCCGCCACGGGAGCGTTGAACTCGATCACGTAGTTGTCGGCGGTCGTGAACATCGCCTTGCCGAGGCCTTCCCACGTCTTGGTGATGCGCGCCACCTCGTTGCCGTTGGCGTCCTCGACGTGGAAATCCCATGCCCGCCAGTTTTCGGCTCGGATCGTGCCGAGGGCGTTGCCGCCGGACTCCAACGCGAACCGTTTCTTGCCCATGACGTTCTTCTGGACGACGGTGCCCAGCTCGGCGCCATCGGCGCCGGTGACGACGAACTTCGACTTCATGATCTTGGCCGGACGCGTGAGGCCGAGCACCGCATTGCCGTTCGCGTCGCGGATCTCGAGCCGGTGGGTCATGTACTGGTCGAGCTTCGACAACAGGCGTATCGCTTTCTTGACCTGCGTCTGGCCGATCTCGCAGACCGAGCCGATCTGCTTGCCGTTCTGGTCGAACACGTCGTACTCGTTGGTGAGCTCGATCAGCTTCGCCTTCTGATTGACGACGAGGATGGGCTCCGTGAACAGCGTGCCGCCACCGGCAGCGCGTGGCTGGTCGATTCCCGCTTGGCGCGACAACTGGTCTCTGACCTTGTCCGCGTCAGTCGCACCGGCAGGTGCGCGGAACTTGCTCTGCGGCGCTGTGGGTGCCTGCGGACCGGGTGGCGGTGGTGGCGTGTTGGCGGGGGGAACGTCCTGCTCGGCCATGCTGCACTCCCGATCGTTGCGGTCGGGCACACGCTATCGCCGAAACGGCCCCCGCAAATCCGGCGGTAGTGGCTCAGTTCGAGGATCGATCTTGTCGCGGCACCCCGTACGCTGGCCCTCATGAAATGCTCGTTCTGCGAACAGCCGCACGAGGAACGCCCGGGGGGCGGCGTGTGGCTTTAGACAGCCAGCAGGTCGCGGGCGCCGGTGTCGGCGGACGGGTGGCGCAGCTTCGACATCGCCCGGGCCTCGATCTGACGGATGCGTTCCCGGGTGAGGTTGAAGTATTCGCCCACTTCCTCGAGCGTGCGGGGCTCGCCGCGGTCAAGACCGAAGCGCAACGCCAGGATCTGGCGCTCCCGCTCGTCGAGCGGGGCCAGCAACTTCTCGATCTCGGCGGGCAGCAGCGCGGTGGCCGCGACCTCGAACGGCGACTCCGCGGAGCGGTCCTCCACGATGTCGCCGAGCTCGGCGTCGCCGTCTTCACGCAACGGCTCCGACAGTGAGAGCGGCTCGGCCGCGAAGCGCAACGCTTCGGTGACCTTGTCTTCGGGCATCTCGACTTCGGCCGACAACTCGGCGAGCGTCGCAGGCCGGCCGAGCTTCAACTCCAGGCGTGAACGCGCCTTCTGCAGGCGGGCGAGCGTGTCACCCGCGTGCACCGGCAGCCGAATGGTGCGCCCGGTGTTCGCGATGCCGCGCGTGATTGCCTGGCGGATCCACCAAGTCGCGTACGTCGAGAACTTGAAGCCCTTGCGCCAATCGAACTTCTCGACCGCGTGCATCAGGCCGAGGTTGCCCTCCTGGATGAGGTCGAGCAGCGGCAGCCCCGACGCCTGGTACTTCTTGGCGATCGACACGACGAGGCGAAGGTTGGACTGCACGAAGGTGCGCTGCGCTTCGTCGCCTTCGCGGGCGACGCGCCGTAGCTCGCGCTTCTTGGCCGGCGTGAGGGCCTTGCCCCCCTCGAGCAAGCATTCACGAGCGGTGTTGCCGCCCTCGATCTGCTGCGCCAGCCGGACTTCGTCGTCTTTGGTGAGCAGTGGATACTGCCCGATATCAGTCAAATAGAGCCGGACGAGATCTTCCTCATCGCGCTCAACACGCTCTTTCGCCACGCAAAGGCCCTTCCGAAGTGCCTACCTGCTGTGCAACGCGATGGGCTGACGTGAGTGTTCCGGCCTGCGTCGTTGCAATTCAGGATACCGGCTTCGTCAAGGTAAACGTCCACCGGACTTGCGTTTCTTTGCGGGCGGCGAATCCGGTGGCCGGCGCCTTGGGACCGGTCCGGCGACGGACCGGGTCTCCGTCCAAATCAGCGCCTCGGGGCCAGTCGCGCAACGTGTTGGCGTGCGCACCCTGTGCCCCATGGCCTGTGATCAGCTCGCACGGGTGGTCAATGCGGAGCCGATGTCACCGGCTTGGCCGGCTTCGAGCGGGCGACGAGGGTGAGCTCCGATATCGCGATGCCGGCGAGGATCACCGCGGCGCCGAAGAGCCGCAGCGCGCCGAGCCGCTCGCCGGCGAAGTAACCGAAGAGGCCGCCGAACACCGGCTCGAACAAGAGGATGAGCGCGGTCTGACTCGGGCTCAGGCGTCGTTGGGCGAAGAGCTGCAGGCTCAGTCCGACCGACGAGCACGCGATCCCGGTGAACGCGGCCGCGAACAACGCGAGCGCGGTGAGCGTGCCGAACCCCGCGGCACCGGTCGCCGGCATCGCGATCACGGTGACGACGGCGAGCTGCACGCCGGTCAGGGGAATCGCACCGAGCCGGTTGACGTACGCGCCCTGGAGGACGATCCAGACCGCGAACACCGCCGCGCAGCCGAGCTCCAGCGCTTCACCCTTGCCGAGCTCGATGCGCGCGCCGATCAACAAGTAGAGCCCGATCGTCGCGACGACGATGCCCAGCAGCATGCCGCGCGGCGGAAGGCGTCGACGCACGACTGCTTCGACCACTGGTGTGAAGACGACGTAGAGGCCGGTGATGAATGCAGAGCTCGACGCCGAGGTGTACTGCAAACCGACGGTCTGCAACGCATAACCGACGAAGAGCAGAACCCCGGCGAGCGCGCCAACGCGCGCGAGCAGTCGTCGATCGATGGCATCACGGCGGGCAGCGCGCACTGCAAACGGCGCCAGCGCAACAGTGGCGATCCCGAAGCGCAGCAGTAGATAGGCCATCGGGGTGACGTCTTTCACCGCGTCTTGGACGAGCACGAAGGTCGAGCCGAAGAACAACGCCGCCAGCACCAACGCGCCTTCAGGCGCGAAGCGACGCTCAGCAAGCGGAAGACGCGCCGCGTTCACGAGGAGGGCCGCAACTGACGCGCGCGTCAGCCGGGCCAGCTGTTGGTGATCGGCAGCCGGCGGTCCTTGCCGAATGCCTTCGGCGAGACGCGGATACCCGGTGCCGACTGACGGCGCTTGTACTCGTTGTGGTCGACCATGGCAGCCACCCGGCGAACGGTGTCGGGGTCGTGGCCCTCGTCGACCAGCTCGGCCACCGAAAGGTCGCCCTCGACGTACCCCGCGAGGATGGGATCGAGCACGGCGTAATCAGGCAACGAGTCGCTGTCGCGCTGGTCGGGGCGCAGCTCCGCGCTGGGCGGCTTCTCGAGCACCGACTCCGGAATGATCTCGCGTCCTGCTCGTTCGTTGCGGTCGCGCGCCAGTGCATAGACGAGCATCTTGGGCACGTCTTTGATCACGGCGAACCCGCCGGCCATGTCGCCGTAGAGCGTGGAGTAGCCGGTCGCCAGCTCACTCTTGTTGCCGGTGGTGAGCACCATCCACCAGAACTTGTTGGACAAGCTCATGAGAATCGTGCCTCGCACCCGTGCCTGAAGATTTTCCTCCGCGACTCCCGACACGGTCTCATGCTCGCCGAACGCGGCGAACGAATCCGCCAGCATGTCGAGCAACGCCGCATGCCCCGCCTCGATCGGGATCGTCAGAGTGCGGATGCCGAGATTCGCAGCCAGACGCTCGGCATCGCGGATGCTGCTCTCGCTCGAGAACCGCGACGGCATGAGGACGCCGGTGACATGATCGGGACCGAGCGCGTCGGCCGCGATCGCGGCCACCAACGACGAGTCGATACCACCCGAGAGCCCGAGCAGCACATCGCTGAAGCCGTTCTTGTGGACGTAATCGCGCGTCCCCAACACGAGCGCCTCGTACACCTCGCGTACCGGCGGGAGCAGCGGCTCGATCCCGGGACTCGCGAGCCGCTCGCCGAGGTGCGCGTCGCTCACCTTCACTTCGGGAAGCGGAGCGACGCTGATCGCACGCGGCTCCCGCAGTCGACGCCGTGACGCAGCCGGTACCTCGAGGTCGACGATGAGCAGGTCTTCCGCGAACTCGACCGCCCGGGCGAGCAATTGGCCATCTCCGTCGAACACCACCGACGCGCCGTCGAAGACCAGCTCGTCCTGGCCGCCGACGAGGTTGACGTAGAGGAGCGGGACTCCGGCGTCGGCAGCTCGCGTTGCCAGCATCCGTTCGCGCTCGCGTACCCGCCCGGCGTAGTACGGCGACGCGTTGATATTGACGACCAGCTCGGCGCCCGCAGCCGCCTGGGTGATGATCGGTCCGGTCGGGCTCCACGCGTCCTCGCAGATCGACAGGGCGACGCGTGCACCGCCGATGACGAACACGGGCCCATCGACGGTCGATGGCGCGAAGTACCGCTGCTCATCGAACACTGCGTAGTTGGGGAGGAGGTGCTTGCGGTACACGCCGAGCACGCGACCGTCAGCGCACGCGGCCGCGGCATTGAAGAGCTGGGGCCCGGCCTCGGGGAAACCGATCACCGCGACCGCTCGCCCGGTCCGCGCCGCGAGCTTCTCGAGCGTCTCGTTGCACTGCTCGACGAACGACGGCCGCAGCAGCAGATCTTCGGGTGGGTAGCCGCAGACGGCGAGCTCGGGGAACGCCACCAGATCGCACTCAGCTTCATCGGCGCGCTGGTAGGTCGCGAGGATCCGCGCGGCATTGCCTTCGAGATCGCCGACGACAAGGTTCAGTTGCGCGGCTGCGACACGGAGCCGAGGCATGGTTACAGCTTATTTCTTCGGTCCCGTCCGCTCGACATGAGATGTCACAAATCGCGTGGGCTCATGTAGGAGTCGTGCGACACTTCCGCCGTGGTTGGACTTCGGGATCCCTCGGCGGTGCTGCGCACACCGCAGGTGGTCGCTGCGCTCGACGCGTCCGCAGACGCGGTCACAGCCCGTAGCGCGCTGGGTCGCATCCTGGAAGCGCAACCCGAGCTGGCGGAGCCACTCGTCGCAGAACCGCTGTTGCGCGACGGCCTGATCGCCATCACCGCGGTGTCGCGTTCGCTCGCTGCTGCCATCGTCGCCGACGCCGAGCTCGTCACCCCGCTGCGCGACGAGACCAAGTTCCGGCACGAGCAGTCGCTCGACGAATATCGCGCCGCGTCGATCGTCACGGTACCGAACGACCACGACTCCGCCGACGCCCGGCGCGCACTCCGGCGTTGGAAGCGGCGCGAGCTGCTGCGCATCGCGGCGCGCGACCTCTTGACCGTTGCCGACCTTCCCCCGGTCGGTCGTGAGCTCGCCGCACTGGCACAGGCATGTCTCGAGCGCGCGGTCGGCCTTGCCGCGCCCGACCTACCGTTCGCCGTTATCGGGATGGGCAAGCTCGGCGGCTCGGAGCTCAACTACGCGAGCGACGTCGACGTGCTCTTCGTGCACGAAGGAGACGCGGAGGCGGCCGAGCGCGCGGCCCGCACCGTTCTCGGCGTGATGACCGAGCCGACGGCTGACGGGATCGTCTTTCGTACCGACGCCAACTTGCGTCCCGAGGGACGCGCCGGGCCGCTCAGCCGCAGTCTCGACAGCTACGGCGCGTACTACGACCGGTGGGCTCAGACGTGGGAGTTCCAGGCGCTCCTGAAGGCGCGGCCCGTCGGCGGCGACGCGAACCTCGCCGACCGGTTCCTCGTGCTGGTCGCGCCCCATGTCTGGCCGGACGCGCTCGACCCCGACGCCGTGCGCGAGGTTCGCGCCATGAAGGCTCGCGCGGAGCGGGAGACACGCAAGAAGGGCTTGACCGAACGCGAGTTGAAGCGCGGCCGGGGCGGGATCCGCGACATCGAGTTCGCAGTGCAGTTGCTGCAACTCGTGCACGGCCGCCACGACCCGGCAGTGCGGTCGCGCAACACGCTCGAAGCGCTCGGTCAACTCGCGGCGGCGGGTTACGTCGAGTCGGCCGACGCAGCGCGACTCGACCGCTCGTACCAGTTCCTCCGTACCGTCGAACATCGCCTCCAGCTGCATGACGAGCAGCAAACCCACACCGTGCCGTCCGACGTCGCGACGCGCACCCGCCTTGCCCGAACGCTCGGATACCGGGATCGCCGCGACAGCACCGCGCTCGAGCAGTTCGACGAGGCCGCCCGCGCGAACCAGGCGCTGGTGCGCTCCATTCACGAACGGCTGTTCTTCGCACCGCTGCTCGACACGCTCGCGGGCGCAGGAGCACTCCCTGAAGAAGCGGTCGAGGAGCGGCTGGCCGCGTTCGGGTTTGTCGATGTGACGCGCACCCGCGATGCGCTGCGCGAGCTCACGCAGGGCCTGACGCGCCGTTCCAAGCTCATGCAGCAGCTCTTGCCGGTCATTCTCGAGTGGCTGTCGACGACGCCCGACCCCGACCTCGGCCTGCTCCAGCTCCGGCGGCTCGCAGAAGGTCCGGCGCGCTCGGCTGCGCTTGCGACGACATTTCGCGAGTCACCGGGCGCGGCTGAGAGAACGTGTCGTCTACTGGGTGCAAGCCGGCTCCTCGGCGACGCGCTGCGCCGGCAGCCCGACTTCGTCGACGCGCTCTCCGACGACGAGATGCTCGCGCACGAGAAATCGCGCGACGAGCTCGTCGAGGAGGCTTCGAGCACGCTGACGTGGCGAGCCGGCACCGACGCGCGTCGAGAAGGACTCCGTCGCTTCAAGCGCCGCGAGCTGTTGCGCGTTGCGGCGCGCGACGTCCTCGGTTTCGCCGACATCGAAGCCACCGAGCGCGAGCTCGCCGCGCTCGCCGATGCGTGCCTCGAGGTCGCACTGCAGAGCTTGCAGCCGCGGCTCCCCTTCGCGGTGATCGGCATGGGCCGCCTCGGTGGCGGCGAGCTCTCGTTCGCCTCCGATATCGACGTGTTGTTCGTGTACGAAGGTGACGGCGCCGAAGCGTTCGACGCGGCTGAGCGCACCGCGACCGACTTGATGCGCGAGATCGGCGCGACCACGGCGGAGGGACAGACATTCCGGATCGATCCCAACCTCCGTCCCGAAGGCAAGCAGGGACCGCTCGCGCGTTCGCTCGACGGGTACCGCACGTACTACGAGCGGTGGGCGTTGACGTGGGAGTTCCAAGCGTTGCTCAAGGCGCGGCCCGTAGCCGGCGATCCCGAGCTCGGGGAGCGGTTCTGCACGTTGATCGAGCCGTTCGTGTACCGCGACCCGTTCCCCGGCGACGAGGTGCGCGAAGTGCGGCGCATGAAGGCACGAATCGAGCGCGAGCGCATCCCTCCCGGCGAAGACCCGCAGTTTCACTTGAAGCTCGGGCGCGGCTCGCTTTCCGATGTGGAGTTCACCGTGCAACTGCTCCAGCTCGAGCACGGCCATGCGCACCCCGAGTTGCGCGCCGCGTCGACGATGCGGGCGCTGCGTGCGTTACGTGACGCCGCGTTGCTCGACAGCGAGGACGCGAGCGCGCTCGAGGAGGCGTACCGGTTCTGCGAACGAGCGCGCAATGCTCGCTACCTGCTGCTCGGTTCACCGGGCGACGCGCTTCCCGGTGGCGACGATGCCGAGCGGCTCGCGCGCCTCTTGGGTTACGTGCATCGACCGCAGGCGACCCTGCGCGACGACTACAGGCGGGTCACTCGCCGCGCTCGGCGCGTGGTGGAACGCGTGTTCTACGGCGCGGACGAATAGCCGAGACTTCCCGTCAAGCGCGGCGCCTCGCGCGTCGATACAGAATCGGTGCCCCGCTTGCGTCCGCTCGCCCTCCTCCTCGCAAGCATGGCGCTGCTGTCGGCTGGCTGCGGCCTCGCGGCCGCACCGGTACAGGGTGGCGCGTCACCGCTCCCTAGCATCAACGAGAACTGGCCCGACTCCTCGCTCCTCGCCGCTCGTGGTCACTATTACTCGTACTCGACCGCCAACGGTCACGGGCATATCCCGGTTGCAGTCTCGAGCGACCTGGTGCACTGGCACGTCCTCGGCGACGCGCTCCCGAGCCGGCCGTGGTGGTCGTTCGACGGGTCCTGGGCGCCCACGGTCATCCAGATCGGCGACCACTTCGTCATGTGGTACACGACGGGCTACAGCGCGAACGGGAGGTCGTGCATCACGAGCGCCGTGAGCGCCAACCCGGAGGGGCCGTTCGTCGATAGCAGCAACGTGCCGCTCATCTGTGGCCCCACCGACTCGATCGATCCGGACCTGTACACCGGACTCGATGGCGCGCGCTACGTCACCTGGAAACACACCGACGACGGTGTCGAACCCAACGGCATCTGGAGCGCCCGGCTCTCCGCCGACGCGCGCTCGATCGACTGGTCGACCGCAACTCGCTTGATGGTGCCGCAGCGCGGCTGGGAAGGTTGGAACGCAGAGAACCCGAACATGCTCGTCACGCTGGGCGGCTATTGGCTGTTCTACTCGGGCAACGAGTGGTACACGGACCGCTACGCGGTCGGCGTACAACAGTGCAACGGTCCGCTCGGACCATGTCATGCGGTTTACGACGGACCGGTCGTCGCGTCGCGCGGCTTCATGCAGGGACCCGGCGGGTCGTCGTTTGCGTTCGTACCGCCATTCGGCGCGCTGGTCATGACGTTCCACGCGTGGACCTGGCCGAACATCGGCTACGACGCCGGCGGAAGCCGCAAGATGTTCTCACTTCCCATCACGTTCCCCAACGGGAACCCCGTCGCCGGCTAGTCCCGCGCCGTGCCGCCGCGCGGCCGCCTAGCCTCACGGTGAATGAGTTTTCGCCGCGCCGCGTATTACTGGCTTTTCAGCGCCGACCGCACGCTCCGTCGCCTGTCGGGACGTGTCCTGGACGTGGGCTGCTCGGATGGGCGCGGCAGTGAGGCACTTGCAGGCGCAGACGGGGTCGACATCTATCGTCCGGCGCTGAAGGCCGCCGCAGATTCGGGAAGCCGTACACGTGTCGTCCAAGCCGACATACGCAAGCTGCCGTATCGGCGCGGCAGCTTCGACGTCGCGGTGGCGCTCGACGTGATCGAACACTTCGAGAAGAGCGATGCCTTACAGCTGGTCCAAGAGCTCGAGCGCGTCGCAAAGAAGGTCGTGTTGGTCACCCCATCCGGATACCTGGCACAGCCGGGCACGCCTGAAGAGCCCTGGCAGGAACACCGCTGCGGCTTCGAGCCGGACGAGCTCGAACGACTCGGCTACCAAGTCACAGGCCTCGGTGGCCCGCGACAGCTCCGCGGCGACTATGGACGGTTCCGAGCCGGGCCGATCGGCCAGATCGCAGTGCTTGTTACGCAACCATTCGTCCGGAGCAAGCCGGCAGCGGCGTTCGCCCTGCTCGCTTCGAAGGAACCAGCGGCCTAGATGTCGTAGTAGAGGTAGAACTCCCACGGGTGCGGGCGCAGGCGCACGGCGTCGATCTCGTTTTCACGCTTGTACGCGAGCCACGTGTCGATCACGTCGGGCGTGAACACGCCGCCGGCGAGCAGGAACTCGTGGTCGGCCTCGAGCGCTTCGAGTGCCTCGTCGAGCGAGCCCGGCACTTGCGGCACTTGCGCGAGCTCCTCAGGAGGAAGGTCATAGAGGTCGCGGTCGAGCGGCGTCGGTGGCTCGATGCGGTTCTGGATGCCATCGAGGCCGGCCATGAGCATCGCCGGGAACGCGAGGTACGGGTTGCACGACGGGTCGGGACAGCGGAACTCGAGTCGTTTGGCCTTCGGGCTCTTCGAGTACAGCGGGATACGCACCGACGCGGACCGGTTGCGCTGCGAGTACACGAGGTTGACCGGCGCCTCGTAACCCGGCACCAGTCGCTTGTACGAGTTGGTGGTCGGGTTGGTGAACGCGCAGATCGCCCGCGCGTGCTTCAACAGCCCACCGATGTACCAGCGCGCCATGTCGGAGAGTCCCGCGTAACCCTTCTCGTCGAAGAACAGCGGCTCACCGCCCTTCCACAGCGACTGGTGCACGTGCATGCCCGAGCCGTTGTCCTGGAAGATCGGCTTCGGCATGAACGTGACGGAGAAACCGGCGGCACGCGCGACATTCTTCACGACGTACTTGTAGAGCATGAGCTTGTCGGCCATGGTCGCCAGTGTGTCGAAGCGCATGTCGATCTCGGCCTGGCCGGCGGTACCGACTTCGTGGTGCTGCACCTCGATGGCGATGCCGACCTCTTCGAGAACGCGCACCATCTCGGAGCGCAGGTCCTGGAACTGGTCCATCGGCGGGACGGGGAAGTACCCCTCCTTGTACCGCGGCTTGTACGCGAGGTTGGGGGTGCCGTCGAGCTCGAACTCGCGTCCGGAGTTCCACACGCCTTCGACGGAGTCGAGGAAGTAGTAGCCCGAGAACTGGTTCTGGTCGAAGCGCACCGAGTCGAAGATGTAGAACTCCGCCTCAGGACCGAAGTACGCGGTGTCGGCGATGCCGGTGCCACGCAGATAGTCCTCGGCCTTCTTGGCGATGTAGCGCGGGTCGCGGCTGTACGCCTCGCCGGTCACGGGGTCACGCACGAACGCGTTGATGTTGAGCGTCGCGTGCTGGCGGAACGGGTCGATCAGCGCAGTGTCGGGATCGGGCATGAGGAGCATGTCGGATTCCTGGATCTCCTGGAATCCGCGGATCGACGAGCCGTCGAAGCCGAGGCCCTCATCGAAGACTTCCTCGGTGAGCTCGTGCGCGGGGACGGAGAAGTGCTGCATCAAGCCGGGAAGGTCGCAGAACCGCACGTCGACGATCTCGACGCCGCCGTCCTTGATCATCTTCAGCACGTCGCTGGGTGTCGCCACTGCGTCTACCTCCACCTCGTCACCTCCGGGCGGACCCGCCGCGGAACTGCGGGAGCCTACGTCGCGACCGTCGGTTCGATCCCAACGCAATTACCCGCTGCCGTCGCCAGGCTCCCAAGCGGCAATTTCTCGTCCATTGCCCCAAGGTGAACGCTCTGTTAACGGGACCGTAGGGCTCGATTCGACCTCCGGAAGTGCCGATCACACCTGCCAGACTGGTGAGTGCAGGCAGACGATCGCGTCGGCAAGCGAGCGCAGCGAGCGCCGGCATCCAGCGAGCGAACGGCCGCGGGCCGGGTATCCCGGCCCGCAGAGAGCGAGCGAAAGATATGGAACGGCAACTGGACTACGTGCTTCGAACGGTCGAGGAGCGAGGCGTGCGGTTCGTGCGCCTGTGGTTCACCGACGTGCTCGGGTTCCTCAAGAGCTTCGCGATCACGCCCGCCGAGCTGGAAGGCGCGCTCGAAGAGGGCATGACATTCGACGGCTCTGCGATCGAGGGCTATAGCCGCGTGCAGGAATCCGACATGCTCGCGATGCCCGACCCCAACACGTTCGACATCGTGCCCTGGCGCGGCGAAGACGCTCCGGCGGCGCGCATGTTCTGCGACATCCAGCATCTCTCCGGTGACCCGTTCGAAGGCGACCCCCGCTTCGTGCTGAAGCGAAATCTCGAACGAGCGCGCGAGAAAGGCTTCACGTTCTACGCGGGGCCCGAGATGGAGTTCTTCTACTTCAAGTCGGCGGAGCACGCCGAGCCGCTGGATCATGCCGGCTACTTCGACCTCACCCAGATGGACATGGTGTCGAACCTGCGCAAGCAGACAATCCTCACGCTCGAGCAGATGGGTATCCCGGTCGAGTACTCGTTCCACGAGCTGGGGCCGAGCCAGCATGAGATCGATCTGCGCTACACCGACGCGCTCACGATGGCCGACAACGTGATGACGTTCCGGCTCGTCGTGAAGGAAGTCGCCCAGGACATGGGCGTGTACGCGTCGTTCATGCCGAAGCCGATCACCGGCGCGTTCGGCTCGGGCATGCACACCCACTTGTCGCTGTTCGAAGGCGACGTCAACGCGTTCCACGACCCCGGTGACCCGCACGGGTTGTCGAAGGTCGGCAAGTGCTTCATCGCCGGGTTGCTGCACCACGGCCGCGAGATCACCGCCGTGACCAACCAGTGGGTCAACTCCTACAAGCGTCTCATCGCCGGGTACGAGGCGCCGGTGTACATCTGCTGGGCCCGCAACAACCGCTCCGCGCTCGTGCGACTGCCGGTCACGAAGCGCGGGAAAGAGGCGTCGACGCGCATCGAGTTCCGCTCACCCGACCCCGCGTGCAATCCCTACCTCGCGTTCAGCTTGATGCTTGCGGCCGGCTTGAAGGGCGTCGAGGAGGGCTATGACCTGCCGCCCGAGGCGACCAACAACATCTACGAGATGACGCCCGAGGAGCGCGCCGCGGAGGGAATCCGTTCGTTGCCGCAGTCGCTCGACGAGGCGATCGACGTGATGGAGGGCTCGGAGCTCGTCGCGGAGGCGCTGGGCGAGCACGTCTTCGAGTACTTCATCCGCAACAAGCGCGACGAGTGGGCCGAGTTCAAGGCCCATGTGACGCCGTTCGAGCTCGAGCGGTACCTGGGCACGTTATGACCGGATTACAGCCCGTCCTCGTGTTTCCCGATCCACCGGGACCGCTGCTCGCGCAGACGCTCGACCTCGCCGGCTACCAGTGGAAGGCCATAGCGAACGCGTCGGTCGCGACGCAGCACGAGCCGGCCGACGGCTGGGCGGGCGCGGTGGTCTGTGCCGATGACGACGCGGAAGGCGCGTTCGTCATCGCGCGGGCGTTGCGCAATCGGGACACCCCGACACCGATCCTCTTGCTCGTCTCCGGCGCGCAGCTCGGCGACCTGGAGCTCCGTGAAGACCTGTTCGACGACTTCTGCCTCGCGCCGTTCCACCCGCGAGAGCTCGAAGCGCGGGTGCGGCACATGTTCTGGCGCACCGGCCGGGGCGCGCGGCCCGAGGTCGTCGAGTACGGCGACCTGATGCTCAACCTCGAGACGTATCAAGCCGCGCTCAGCAACCGTCCGCTCGACCTCACGTACATGGAGTACGAGCTGCTCAAGTTCTTTACGACGCACCCGGGCAAGGTCTTCACGCGTGAGCAACTCCTGTCACGCGTGTGGGGCTACGAGTACTACGGCGGCGCGCGCACCGTCGATGTGCACGTGCGACGACTTCGGGCGAAACTCGGTGAGGAACATGCGGGGCTGATTCAGACGGTGCGGTCGGTGGGATACCGGTTCGGGCAACCGCGTTGGGCGCCCGCCAGCACAACCGATTAGCCCCCCGGGTTCAGCGCTTCGGCTCCTCCGAGAGGTACAGCGCGTAGATGGTGGGGATACCACCGCGGATCATTTCGGCGCGTCCTCGGCGCGGGCTTCGGCATCATCAACGAGGGCCCACCCGATCACCGCGGTCCAGATCGCGCCGGCGAGCATCACCGCGACCGGCAGCGCGACCAGCATGGCGATGACGATGATGACGACTCCGGCCATGGGCGGGAGAGTAACCGCTTCAGCGTCGGAGGACTCGAGCCGCGCGGGTGCCGTGCGCCGGAAACGAGTCGGGCCGGCCCTCGCTCCGTGCGAGCGCGTTCCAGAGTGCGGACCCAACCGCGGCGAACACCGCATCGGAGCCGCGCGGCAGTGGCGGCCCCGGCTCGTCGAGGATCGTCACCGTGATCGGAGGCGTGTCCTTCGCGCGCACGATTCCGAAGGAGCGAATGGTGAGATCGCGTACCTCGCCACCGGGTGCGACGGCAAGGGCTTCCGTCAACACCCAGCCCAGTGCCATGTGGGACGCGCCGACGGCGTAGGAACGCAGCACCACGTCGTCGAGCGGATCACCGGCCGCGAGCCGCACGTCGATGCTCGTGACCGCGCCCGTGTCGTTCGCGACGGTCACACGGGCGCCCGCGCACACGCCGCCCCAGCCGGCCACACACGTGTCGAGCAACACTGCGTTGCTGCGGTCGTCGCGTACCAGCGTGCGTCGATCGACTCCCGCTTCGTGGAGTGCGCCTTCGACGAGCACAGCCCGCTCCGCGAGGCCGACCGCACGGAAGTGCGATGCCGTCGGCGGGCCCGGAACCTCGGTTGTCGTCCATTGCTCATCGACGGTCAGCGCGTACGGCCAGTCGATCGGTGCGAGAAACGCACCCGCATCACCCGCGACGACGCCTCGCACCTCGACATTCGAGCCGTTGCACACTGCAGACGCGGCGATCGGTGGGCGCTTCGGCCCGAGGCGCACGACGTCTTCACGCGCGAGCACGACGCGCACCGCTCGACCATGACGGTCTGCGAGCTCCCGCGCCGCCTCGCTGACGGGCGACGCCTGCTTCCCGCCGAACGCGCCGCCATTCGCCAGCGGCGACGCCGGCTCTCCGCCCGGCTCGCACCACGACGCGTCGGGCTCGAGATACGCCGGCTCCACCCAGCTGGTGGCGAGCCGGACGCCGCCGCGAGGCTGCTCGGGTAACGGAAGCGGCGGCCGTTCGTCAATCGTCGTGCGCCGCCCCTGGACCTTCGCGGCGCGGGCGCGTGCCTCATGAAGCGAGGGCGCCAGGACCCAGGGAAGTCCTGCCGCTGCTTCGCTGCCGGCATCGGCGTCCAGTGGCGCGGGGACTGCGACGAGTGCGCCGCGTGGCGCACAGTCGTCGGAGAAGCCGCCCGCACCGAGCGGCACATCGCTCGCGACGCTTTGCGCGACGCCACCCTCGAGTGCCGCTCGCTCCGCCGCGGCATCGAGGTCGCGGTCGGGCCGAGACGTGTTCCCCAGATTTTCGACGGCCTCGTAGATCGTCTGCCAGCCGGTGCACCGACACAGATGCGCCGCCAGCGCGCGGTCGAGCGCTGCCCTTGCCGGCGGACCTTTCGTCAGGAGCGCAGCTACGCGCATCACGATCCCCGGCGTGCAGAAACCGCATTGCGAGCCGCCGCTCGCGACGAACGCCGAAGCAAGTTGGTCGCGCCGTTCGGGCTCGATTCCTTCGAGCGTGGTGATCATCCGGCCCGCGACCCGCACCGCGGGCGTGACGCAGGCGACGCGCGCGGCGCCGTCGACGAGCACCGTGCAGCATCCGCACTGGCCCTGCGGGGCGCAGCCATCTTTGGGCGAAAGAATGCCGAGCCGCTCCCGCAATACCGAGAGCAGCGACTCGTCGGTCGCGACTTCCACGTCGACCGGCGCATCGTTGCAGATGAAGCTGACCCGATCGGACATCGCAACCTCCGGAAGGCAGGATAGAAGCGTGCCCGACCTACCGATGAGTCGACGCTCGTTCCTCGTCACGGCCGGCGGCCTCGTGGCGCTCGCCGCGTGCGGCGGTGGAAGCGACACGCGCACGCGTCGCTCGACTCCACAGGGGAAAGGGCTCAGCGCCGGGCTGCTCGCCACCGATCTCTACGCGTCGCCGCAACCACAACGATTCGCGTTCGCCCTGCGCGAGGGCGCCGATTTCGCGTCCGGCCCTCCGGCCCGTATCGCGTTTCAGCCACCCAACGGCACCCTCGGCACGTTTCAGGACACCGTGCTGCACGCCAACGGCCTGCCCGAGAAACGGGGCGTGTACACAGCACCCGTCGTGCTCGCCACTGCCGGCACCTGGGGCGCGGTGGTCGACGTCAGCGGAAAGGCCGCGCCAGTCGCCTTCATGGTGCCGGCGGCAACCGACGTGCCCATCGCCGGAACCCCTGCCCCCCGCGCAGCGTCACCGACACATGCCGACACGTTGGGCGTCAACCCGATCTGCACGCGCGTGCCGGAGTGTCCGCTGCACACGGTGTCGCTCGACACGGTGATCGGCGCGGGCAAACCAGTGGCCGTCATGTTCGCGACGCCGGCACGGTGTGAGTCGCGCTACTGCGGACCGGTCCTCGACGAACTGCTGACCATCACCGGCACCTACGCGGACCACATCACCTTCGTGCACGTCGAGATCTACAAGAGGGATACCGGTACCGAGCACGTGCCGACGGTCGACGCCTGGCACCTCGGCAGCGAGCCATGGCTGTTCGGCGTCAACGCGCAGGGCACGGTCGTGTCGCGACTCGACGGAGCGTTCGGCGGCGACGAGATGCAGACACTGCTCGACGCGCTCGCTGGTTGAGCTAGCCGCGCTGCGCGGCCACCATGCGGTGATCGACGTTCTGCACGATCGCGTTGCGATCAGCGTCGGATATCGGGGCGCCGGTCGAGCGGAACACCAGCTGCTCGACCGCACGACCGTGGCGGATCACGACATCGTCGACAGTGATGCCGTTCTGCGCAACCCGGAACGCGTGTACTTCGTCACCGAGACGCGGCGCGGCGAATGGGCTGACCGCGAGCGCAGCCTCGCCCCGCGGGCCGGCGACGATCTCACCCACAGCCGCGGGATAGCAAGTAGCGCCGGCCACCCGCATGAACGCTTGGGCTTGTGCCTGGTCCACCCGCACACTCACGTCGGAGATCAGCGAGTTGGCGCCCGTCTCGTCGTTGTAGGTGACGCTCGTATGGTCACCGTCGCCCCCGACGAGCTTCGTCTCGTTCGGTGTGGCGCAGTGCCGGATCTGGCCAAGGAAATCGAACTGCTCGACCGGACCCTGCGACGCGCGTCTGACCTCCACTGACCAGTTCGCCGGAAGGTCGTCGAGCGAGGCGACCAGCGCGGTCGCGGTGGCGTTCTGAGCCGACTGCGATGCAGGGCCTGAGCCGCCCGAGTTGAGCACGCTCATGCCGAATGCCACCGCCGCGCCGGCCGCAACCACACAGATGGCGATGAGCAAGACCAAGCCGTGGCGGCTGACACTGGGGACCTTGGGGACGCGGGTCGTGGGCTGGGCGCTCGCCGCCGCGGGCGCAGGGCTCGGCGCCACGGGAGGACGAGGAGCCTTGTTGATCATCGACGTGTCGCGAACCGGCCTCGCGTCCGGCGTTGCGGGCACTGCCGGCGGAGTCGTCCGCACTGCGGGCGCGTCCGGAGCTGCAGGAGGTGCTTCGGGGGACGGGCCCACCGGCGCCACCGCGGGCGTGTCGAGGCGGCTATGGCAGAGCCAGCACTCGCGATCTCCGGCGTTGACGAACGTGTCGCATGACGGACACCGCATGCTGACGCTCATCGCCCTGCCTCCCGAGATTGGGCGCGAAGTGCGCCCTAATGCGGCTTTGTCCGGATCAAACCCCGGACTGTGGACGCGCTCAAGAAAAGGACTGTCCGCAGCCGCAGCTGCGCTCGGCATTGGGGTTTGTCACGGCAAAACCCGCGCCCTGCAGGCCGTCCTTGTAATCGAGCGAAGCGCCACCGAGGTGCTGAACACTCGCCGGGTCGACCACCACCTTGACGCCGCTCTGCTCGGTGACTACGTCGTCGGCCGCGACATCGGTGTCGAAGAACATCTCGTAGCTGAGACCCGAGCAGCCGCCGGGACGCACGGCCACGCGCAGCACGAGGTCGGTGTTGTCTTCCGCCTCGAGCAGGCTCTTCACCTTCGCTGTGGCCGCGTCGGTGAGCTTGAACACGGTGCTGGCGTCTTGCACTTGGAACATGCGGTCCTCCGGACGTTTCAGGTCTTAGCGTAGTCAAGGGCCACGGTCACGTGGCACGGCTCTGGGTCGTACAACGTGGCGAACTCCTCGACTGTTCCCCCGCCGACCTCGTCGACAACCCCTTCGCAAAGGCCCCGATGGAGGTTACAAACCAGCTCGGGATAGGCCTCGGCCAGCTCCCGGAAGGGGCAGTGCAGGAACTCGATGCGCACACCGGCCCCCATCCCGGTGGCACCGGTCAGGGCCGGCCCAGGTTCGGCGGGCTCCGCCGCAGGCTCGAAACCCAGCTTCGTGAGCTCACCCTCGAGCGCACGCAGACAGCTCCGACTGCGGGTGCGTCGACCCGCCTCCGTGCCCCACGCGTAACCCGTATCGGCGGCGTCTTCGGCCTCGGCACCCATGCGCTCGGCCATCGCGGCAAGCAGCCCGGCAAGCAACGCATGCGCGGGCGGATCGAAGCCGAGCCCGGGGGCGCCGGCGGCGAGGAAATAAAGGTGCTGGGGACGCCCGACGGTGCCGCGGTGCACGGCCTCGGCATCGACGAGACCGGCTTCACGGAGGCGCTCGAGGTGCAGACGGACTGTGTTGGCGTGGAGTCCGAGCCGATCGGCGAGATCTTGGGCCGAGAGCGCAGCGGTGGAACCTGCAAGTTCGCGGTACATCGCGTAACGCGTCTCGTCACCGAGCGCCTTCATCAAGGTCAACTGATCCATAGTCGAAACTTGAAGATACCGCCGATCCGGCATATTTTCAAGGCCAAACCTGTTTTTATTGGGTGCGGCCCGGAAGTCGCTTCCACTCGCGCTCGAGGAGCTCATGGACCCGACCATCGACCACATCGATCCCGACGATCCCGAGGCGCCGGCGCGCGCCGCCGGACCGCCGCCGTCGGCGGAGCAAGTGATGCGCATGCTCGAGGGCGTCGAAGATCCTGAGTTGCACGCGAGCATCGTGGAGCTCGGCATGGTTTCCGACGCCACAGTCGGCAGCGACGGCGCAGTCGCGGTCAAAGTCGCACTCACGACCGCAGGCTGCCCGTTGCGGAGCCAGATCCAAAAAGACGTGGAGTCGAAGGTACGCGGCTTGCCCGGTGTCAGCGCCGTCTCCGTCGAGTACGGCGAGATGACGAGCGAGCAGCGCACGGCCACCATGCAACGCGCGCGCTGGAACGCACGCGAGAACGCACCCGACACCGAGATCCAGTCCAGCACCCGCGTCCTCGCGATCGCGAGCGGGAAGGGTGGTGTCGGCAAGTCGTCGGTCACGGTGAACCTTGCGGTCGCGATCGCAGCGCAGGGCCGCTCGGTCGGCGTGCTCGACGCCGACATCTGGGGCTTCAGCGTGCCGCGGATGCTGGGTGTCGAACGACGGCTCGGCGGCACCGACGGCAAGATCGAGCCCAACGTGGTCGAGGTACCCAACCTCGACGACCGTGCTGGACCGGCGGGCACGGTCAAGGTCGTGTCCATGGGGTTCCTCGTCGACGACGAGAGCACCGCGCTGATGTGGCGCGGCTTGATCCTGTCGAAAGCCCTCGAGCAGTTCCTCACCGACGTGCGTTGGGGTGAGCTCGACTACCTCCTGATCGACATGCCGCCGGGCACCGGCGATATCCAGATGGCACTCGCCCGGCTGCTGCCGCGCACTGAACTGCTCGTCGTCACCACTCCCGCGCTCGCGGCCCAGAAGGTCGCGACACGCGTCGCCGACATGGCGCGCCGCAGTTACCTCAAGGTGACGGGTGTGGTCGAGAACATGAGCGAGTTCGTCGCGCCCGACGGTTCGCGAAACCCGATCTTCGGCGTGGGCGGCGGCGATGCGCTCGCACGAGAGATCGGCGCGCCACTCGTGGGCCGGGTCCCGATCGAGGCCGACGTGTCGCTCGGCGGCGATACCGGCCGGCCCGCGGTGCTCGACCATCCCGACAGCGCGGCCGGTGTCGAGTTCCGGCGAATCGCCCGGGCGATTGTCGACGAGCTGTTGCCGCCGGTGGAAATGGCCGGATGCACCGCCCGTATTTTTGAGATCGCGGCTGCAAGCCTCGCCGAGAAGGACGCGGCGCGCTCCTGAGCGTCAGTCGTCGAGTCGCATCGCCAGCGCGGGCCCAACCCGTGCCGCCGTTCCCGCCGTCTGGAAAATAGAGCCTGGTCGTGCGTGGACCTGAACACCTGCCGCTCACGTTCAAGCAGCGCGCCTCACACAGACTGATCAGGCCAGTTTCCAGACCGACTTGGCGTCGCGACCGGCCACTTTGCCCTGCCCCCGCAGCTTCAGGAGGTGCGCGTAGACCTGCCAGCCCGCCGGCTCGTGGAGCGCGCCGGGCGTGTCGGTGTAGATCCGTTGCACGATCTCGTCGACTTTTGCGGGACCGGCGTTGAGCACCTTGAGAATCTGGCGCTCGCGACGCGTTCGGTGTTTGAGGTAGTCGTCGATGACGGCCTTGGGCTCCTCGATCACGTCGCCGTGGCCGGGACAGATTCGTGCGAGTCGCCGCAGCTTCTTCAGCCGATTGAGCGTTTGCACGTATTCGGCCATGTCGCCGCCGCGTTGCGGTGACACCACCGAGTACATCCCGCCGAGAATCGTATCGCCGGTGAACAGCACGCGCTCCTCTTCCAGGAGAAAGCAGAGGTGGTTGGGCGCGTGTCCCGGTGTGTGGAGCACCTCGAGGCCCCACTCGGTGCCGTAGATCACCTCGCCATCGGCGATTGTGCGGTCAACGGGCGCGTCGGGTTCACGCTTCGAGAACGCAAGCACTTCGGCGCCGGTCGCCTTGACCAAGCGGGCCGTGCCTGGCGAGTGATCCGGATGCGTGTGCGTGAGCAACACCCAACGCACGCGCTCCTTCATCGACGCGCCGACGATCGCCTCGATGTGACGCTTGTCGTCGGGACCGGGGTCGATCACTGCGACTTCGTCGATGCCCACGAGATACGTATTGGTGCCCGGGCCGGTCATGGGGTTCGCGTTGGGCGCCACGATCCGGCGCACGAGCGGCGACAGCGCGCTCGGAACCCCTGGTGTGAGGTCGGGCATCAGGCACTCCCCTCGCGCCGAGTCACGAGCGCCGACCTCCGCGTGAGAACGGGCCCGGCGCGCCGGCGACGAAGGAAAGAGAGGGGCGGCAGTGCACGAACTCTCATTCTACGTGGCTCCGCGGGCTGCCCCTTTCGTCATTGCCGAGTCCTACGCTGCAGCAATGGACCCGCGACGAGTGCTGCCGGCGGTCAGCGAGGTACTCACGTCGCTCGACGGATTGCCGCATGACCTCCTCTCGACCTGCGCGCGAGATGCCGTCGCCGCCGCCCGCACGAGGGTGGAAGCCGGCGAAGAGGTCACCGCCGAGGCAGTGGTCGAAGATGCGCGCGTGCGCGCCGGTCGATTGCGCACCGCGCTGTTGCGCCCGGTGATCAACGCGACCGGCGTGCTGTTGCACACCAACCTCGGCCGCGCCCCGCTCGGCGACGATGCGCTCGACGCCGTCGGCCGGGTGGGCTCCCGATACTCCAATCTCGAGTACCGACTCGACGCGGGCGAGCGTGGGTCGCGACACGAGCATGCCGGCACGCTGCTGGCCCGGGCGTGCGGTGCGGAGGCCGCAGTCGTCGTCAACAACAACGCCGCCGCGGTACTGCTCTCGCTCGCCGCGCTCGCGCGTGGCCGCGAGGTCGTGGTGTCGCGGGGGGAGCTCGTGGAGATCGGCGGCGGCTTCCGCGTGCCCGAGATCATGGCCGAGTCGGGCTGCCGGCTCGTCGAGGTGGGCACCACCAATCGCACGCGCCTGGCCGACTATGTGGCCGCGATCAGCTCAGCCACTGCACTGGTGCTCAAAGTGCACGCGTCGAACTATCGAATGGTCGGCTTCGTCGAAAGCACGCCGGTCGCGCAACTGGCGACGCTCGGACCACCGGTCATGGTCGACGCGGGCTCGGGTCTGCTCGATGCGACGACACCCTGGCTTCCCGCGCGTCCCGACTGGCTGCGCGACGAACCGGGCGTGCGCCAGGCGGTCGACGACGCGCCCGACAGTGTCGTCACGTTCTCGGGCGACAAGCTCCTCGGCGGGCCGCAGGCCGGGATCATCGTCGGACGGTCGAATCACATCGCCGCAATCGCCGGACACCCGCTGGCGCGCGCGATGCGAGCCGACAAGATGACGCTGGCCGCCCTCCAATCCGTCGCGCTCACCTATCTGTCGGGCGATGCCACCTCGATCCCGCTTTGGCGGATGGCGCTCACGCCACAACGTGAGCTCGAAGCGAGAGCCGAGGCGATCGCAGCCCGTGTCGACGCCGCGAAGGTGCTCGACACTGAGGCCGCCGCCGGTGGTGGCTCGCTGCCCGGGCTCACGATCCCGTCGGTCGGCGTCGGCATGCAGACCCGCAGCCCGGCGGCTGCGCTCGCGGCGTTGCGCGACCACGGTATCGTCGCCCGGGTGATCGACAACGCGGTCGTGTGCGACCTGCGCAGCGTGCATCCCGACGACGACGACGTTCTGGCCGACGCGCTCCACCACGTGACATCGAGCGCGCCTGCGGTTACGCCACCTTCCGAGCGCGATCAGAAGTAATGCGCACGATTGCCACCGCCGGTCATGTCGACCACGGGAAATCGTCGCTCGTGCGCGCGCTCACCGGCACCGATCCCGACCGGTTCCCCGAGGAGCAGACGCGCCAGCTCACGATCGACCTCGGATTCGCGTTTGCGAGGTTGCCGTCCGGCGAGGAGGTCGGCTTCGTCGACGTGCCCGGTCACGTTCGGTTCATCAAGAACATGCTCGCCGGTGTCGGAGCAGTCGAGCTCGCGATGCTCGTCGTCGCGGCGAGCGAGGGATGGATGCCGCAGACCGAGGAGCACCTTCGGATTCTCGAGCTTCTCGACGCGCGCGGCGTTCTCGTGGTGCTGACCAAGGCCGACCTCGTCGACGACGAGATGCTCGACCTGGCTCGACTCGAGCTCGACGAGCACGTTGCGCAGTCACGCTTCGCGGACGCAGCTGTCGTGACGTGCGACTCTCGTTCGGGCCGCGGCCTCGACGACGTGCGGCACGCCCTCGACGCGCTGGTCGCCGCCGCTCCGCTCCCCGCCGATCGAAATCGGCCGCGGCTGTGGGTCGACCGCGTGTTCGCGGCACGGGGCGCGGGCACCGTGGTGACCGGCACGCTCGCCGGTGGCGCGCTGCACGTCGACGACGAGGTCGAGGTCGGGTCGCGCCGCCGCGCGGCCCGGGTGCGCGGCATCGAGACGGCCAATCGCCCACTCGCACGTGCCGCGTCGGGCACGCGCGTCGCGCTGAACCTCGCGGGCATCGATCACGACGAAGTGACGCGGGGTGACGCCGTGGTGCGGCCCGGCCAGTGGCTGACGACCGATGTCGCCGACCTCGCGCTGCACACCCTCGGTGACTCCCCGTTCCCGGATCGGGCGACGGTGCACGTGCACGTGGGATCAGGCGAGCATCGGGGTCGTCTACGGGTCCTCGACCCGGACCGCCGCTTCGGCCGGCTCCGATTCGACGTTCCGGTGCTCGTCGCGCCGGGCGATCGACTGGTCGTGCGCGAGTCGGGCCGCAACGCGATCCTGGGTGGGGCCGCGGTGCTCGAGGTCTCGCCGGCCGCGCGCGCGAAGAATGCCGCGGTGCAGCTCGAACTCCCGCCGGCCGCCCGACTGCTTGCCGGCCACCCGTGGCTCGTCGGTTCCGAAGTGGGCGCCCGCACCGGACTCGGTGACGATGAGGTTGCGCACCTCGTGCATCAATGGTTGGCAAACGGGGACGCGCGGCAACTCGGTCCGTGGATTGTCAGCCGCGCCGCGATCGACGATCTCCACGATCGAGTACGCGAGTTGGTGCAACAGCATCACGCGCAGAATCCACTCGGACCCGGCCTGGCCGTCACCGCGCTCGCAACGTCAGCCGGCCTCGACGCCAGTCGGATGCGACTCGCGCTCGAATCGTTCGATGACCTGACGGTCGAACGCGGAGAAGTCCGACTGTCGACACATCAGCGCACGGCCGACTCTGACGAGGCGCGGGCGCTCGTCGCGGCACTCGACGCGCAACCGTTCTCTCCTCTCGATCCGAGTGAGCTCGGCGCCGACGACGCTCTCGTCCGCACGCTCATCCGTGACGGCGTACTCATCGATCTCGACGGCATTGTGTTCACGGCGCGTGCAATTGCCGACGCGCGGGCACGAGTGGAGACGGCGCTCGGGGATCGCGGTACGCTGACCGTCGCCGACGCCCGCGATCTGCTCGGCTCGACGCGCAAGTTCGTGCTCGCGATCCTCAGCCGTCTCGATGACGACGGCGTCACCCGACGGGAAGGCGACAGCAGGGTCGCGGGACGGGCAACCGTCGCGCGCTGAGGGGCGACTACGTCTGATCAGCGAGGCGCGGACTCTGGCCGATCTCTTGGACGGCGACGAGCGCGCGGCGTTCGGCTTCGTTGAGGCCACCCCAGATGCCATGGGGCTCACGAATGCTCATGGCGTACTCGAGGCACGGCACCCGCACCGCGCACTCCCGGCAGATGGCCTTGGCCCGTTGCTCGCGCGCCTCGCGGTCGTCCCGGCGCTCAGGTGAGGTCGGCGGGAAGAACAGCACCGACTCCGGCCCTCGGCACGCCGCTCGTAACTGCCAGGTTCGCTCCAGCGTCCCGACGACCACCGACCCTCCTCGTTCCCGTGGGCCCCAGCGCGTCTCGGCCCCCGGGCTGAACTCGTGGCGAACCTATACCGGGCTTCGCCGCCCGACAAGAAGCCATTTCGGACGACGGGAGCGGCGGGCGGCGGCCGTCGGTCAGGCCGGCGCGCTCTTGGTACGGCCCCGGCCGTCGCGGTGGTCACGAGCCCCGCCAGTCTCGGGCTCGACTTCGAGCACGAGACCGACGACCTCGACCACCCGGACCCGATCGCCCGCCTTGATCGGCGTCGCCCGGTTGGTGCGGGCGCGCCACCGCGCGCCACGGATCGTGACGACCCCGTCGGGATCGATGTCGGCCTCGGCATCTCCCAGCTCGCCCACGATCGCGCTCCGCCCGATCGTGGGCGTCGAGAACCGGGCCCGGATCATCGCGGTCATCCCCCACAACATGAACAGCACGGTGCCGGTGCACACAACGACGATGATCCACCAGCGAGGGTCGAGCCGCGACGAGCCCCCGTACAACGTGAGCGATCCGGCGACCAGCGAGGCGCCGCCGATGATGGTCCACGCGCCGAGCCCGCCGGCTTGCACGTCGACGGCGAAGCCGAAGAGCCCGAGCATCAGCAGCGCGGCCGCCCACTGGTGCACCGGGAGATGCGAAAACCCGACGAGCGCGCCGACCAGCGCGATTGCGCCGGTGAGGCCGGCGAGCCCGATCGCCGCGGTGTAGAACTCGAACACCATCAACGCGAGCCCGAACACGAACAACATGTAGGCGACCGACGGACTGATCAGCGTGTGCAACACCCGGCCGTCGAGACTGAGCCCGCCGAAGACCGCCTCTTGTTTCGGCTGCCGGCGCCGGTCGCGGCCCGTGCCCACGACTTTGGCCGTCGACAGCTTCACGGTGCCGGCGGCCGTCTTCACCGTGGTGCCGTCGAGCCCGACGATGAGCTCTCCGAGTGTGGGCCGCACCGTGTTGGTCGTGCGGGCACGAGCCGCGACGTCAGGTGACAGGCGCTTCGAGACGAGCCGGCGCGCGCCCGCTGCGCTCCGGTCGTGCAGCGACGCGAGATGCGCCAGTTGGTCGCCGACCGCGCGGGCGTTCGGAGACGACGGCTGATCGAGCAATACCGGATACGCCGGCCCGATGCCCGAGCCCGACGACACAGACGCGACGTGTGCCGCCTCGACGATCACTGTCGCGGCGCCCTTCGCCTTGGCCCCCGACGGCCCGACCCACGCGACAATCGGCACGTTCGATCGCGTGATGTCGCGCACGATCGACTGCACATCGACGTCGACTCCGCCGCTCGAGTCGATTTGCAACACCAGCACCGTCGACTGGCGCGCGTTCGCATCGCGGATCGCGCGATGGATCAGCGAAGCGTTCGGTGCGTCGATGAGACCCTCGACTTGCACGACATTGATCGGGTGTTGCGCGGAGCTGCGGACGGGCCGCGCTGCACTTGCTCCGGATTTCCCGGAGCCTGCCGCTGCACTCGCGACGTCGGCAAGGAGAATGACGGCAGCCACCATCACTGCAGCGAGAGCGACGAGGCGCCGGCTGCGCGATCGCCGAACGGGCCGTGACATCAGAGCTCCCATAGCATGACGGCCGATGGAGCTCTCATCTTTCTGCTCCACCTCCCGGGTCGTGATCGTGGCGGGCAAGGGCGGCGTCGGAAAGACCACCGTCACCTCCGCCCTGGCCACCGTCGCCGCCCGAGCAGGGTCGAGCGTGCTGATCGTGGAGGTCGAAGGCAAATCGGGCCTCGCCTCAGGTTTCGGCGCGCCCGCGCTCACCTACGACGAAGCTGAGCTCGCGCCCGGCATCCGGGCCCGCACGCTCACCCCCGACCAGGCACTGATCGACTACCTGCACAGCCGCGGCCTCAAGCGCATCTCGAAGCGACTCGCCAACTCGGGCGCGCTCGACGTCGTGGCGACCGCCGTGCCCGGCATGAAAGACATCCTCGTGCTCGGCAAAGTGAAACAACTCGAGCAGGCCGACGCTGCCGACATCATCCTGATCGACGCGCCGGCCGCGGGCCACGCGATCACGTTCCTGCTGTCGGCGCGCGGGCTGCTCGACGCCGTACGCGTTGGTCCGGTACGCAAACAGGCGGCCGAAGTGGTCGAGTTGCTTGCCGACCCCGCGCGGTGTCAGGTGCTGATGGTCACGCTGCCCGAAGAGACGCCCGTCAACGAGCTCGTCGAGACGGCGTACACCATCGAGGAGCGGGCCGGCGTCAGGCTCGGCCCTGTCATCGTCAACGGGTGCTACGACGACCGCGCGCTCGACGGATCGCTCGACGAAGTCCGCAAGGATGCCGACCGCCTCGACGTGTTCGTCTCCGACCGAGAAGCCACCGACCTCGTCGCCGCGGCGCGTTTCCGCACTCGGCGTCAGGAATTGCAACGCCACCAGATCGAGCGATTGCGCGAGCAGCTCCCGCTCCCGCAGCTGCGACTGCCGTTCCTCTTCTCTGCTGACATCGGCACGCACGAGATCGAGACGCTTGCCGACGCACTCGCGCACGAGATCGGCACGCTGTGAGCACACCCGACCCGTTCTCCGCGCTCGTCGAGCAGCGCCATGTGCTCGTGTGCTGCGGCACGGGCGGCGTCGGCAAGACCACGACCGCGGCGGTGCTCGCGCTCGAAGGCGCGCGTCGGGGCCGGCGCGCTGTTGTGGTCACGATCGATCCCGCGCGTCGCCTCGCCAACACCCTCGGGCTCGCCGAGCTCTCCAACACACCGCATGAGATCGAGCGCGCCCGATGGGATCCCGCCGGCGACGCGCCCGAGTCGGCCAGCGTCTCGGCGCTGATGCTCGACACGAAGTCGACCTTCGACGCGCTCGTACGGAAATACGCGGCGACCGACGAGCAGGCCGACCGGATCCTCGCCAACCGGTTCTACCGCAACATCTCGGGAGCCCTCGGGGGCACGCAGGAATACATGGCCATGGAGAAGCTGCACGAGCTGCACGAGGACGGGTCGTTCGACCTCATCGTCGTCGACACGCCGCCCACACGCCATGCGCTCGAGTTCCTCGACGCGCCCGCGCGTCTCACGCGCATGCTCGACAACCGAATTTTCCGGCTCCTCATGATGCCGACGCGCGCCTACCTCCGGGTCGCGAGCGTGGCGATACAAACGTTCCTGCGAACGGTGTCGCGCGTCGTGGGCTCCGAGGTGATCGACGACATCGTCGCGTTCTTCCGCGCGTTCGAGGGCATGGAGGAGGGCTTCCGATCGCGGGCGCAGGGTGTGCAGGAGCTGCTCGCCGACCGCTCGACCGGGTTCGTGCTCGTCACGACGCCCAGCCGTGATGCCGTGGAAGAGTCGAGCTACTTCGCGAACAAGCTGAGCGAGCACGACATCGGGGTCGCGGCGCTCGTGGTCAATCGCATCCATCCGCGCTTCGGTGACGAGCGACCCGAGGGCCTGCGGGCGCGGGCTGCGACCCTGGCGGGAATGGCGGAGTCGGACGATCCGGAAGTGCACGCGGCTGCCACCCGCCTGCACGGGCTGTACGCCAACCTCGCCGACTTCGTCGAGGTCGCCGAGCGCGAGCTGGGGCACCTCGCCGGCGTGCGGGAGCGCGTCGGTTTCGCCGCCGTGGGCTACGTGCCGTACCTGCCCCGCGACGTGCACGATTTCGAGGCGCTCGCGACCGTCGGTCGGTTGCTCTTCGGCGCGTCGCCCTCTGCGCTGGTCGAGATGGACGCGAGCTAGCCTCCGACGATGACGAAGATCATGGTCGCCTCCGACGCACGCTGGATACGCGAGCAGGTCCGTACCGCGTTCGTCGCGCCCGGTCAGCAGGTCATCGAAGTCGAGCACGGTCGCGACGTGCGCGACGCCGTGGGTCGCGAGCACCCCGACCTCGTCATCCTCGACCTGCAGATCGGCAGCATGGGCGGCTTCGCCGTGGCCATCGATCTGCATCTCGAGGCCGCGGCGGGCCGTGTTCCTGCCGCGCCGATCCTCCTGCTGCTCGATCGCGAAGCCGATCGCTTCCTCGCCAAGCGCGCCGACGCGGACGCCGCGCTGGTGAAGCCGGTCGATGCCGGCGTGCTACGCCGCTCCGCCAAGTCGCTGCTTGCCGAGCGCGCTGCGGGATAGCGAGGGAGCGCGGCAGGGAGCGTCATCGGGGGTGGGGGCTACACTCGCCATCCCTTCGGGATGTGGCGCAGTTTGGTTAGCGCGCAGCGTTCGGGACGCTGAGGCCCCGGGTTCAAATCCCGGCATCCCGACCAGTGAGCGCACCACTCTCGTTGTAGTGACGCTCGTTGCTCTCAGAAGCCTTGCTACACGCGCAGCAGGACCTCGGCCATCTGCACGGCGTTGAGGGCCGCGCCTTTGCGAAGGTTGTCGCCAGTCACCCAGAGGTCGAGGGTGTTTGCCTGCGACGGGTCTTCACGCAATCTGCCGACGAGCACCGGATCGATGCCCGCCGCCTCGAGCGGCGTCGGGGATCCCGCGCCACCATCGATGAGCTGCACGCCGGGCGCTGCCTCGAGCAACGCGACCGCTTCGTTTCGCGACAACGCGCCGCGCAGCTTCACGTTGGCGGACATCGCATGGCCGACGTACACCGGAACGCGCACGCACGTCGCGCTCACGGCGAGATCGGGAGCGTGCAGGATCTTGCGGCTCTCGTGTGTGAGCTTCCATTCCTCCGACGTGTAGCCGGCGTCGCGTACCGACCCGGCGAAGGGGATCACGTTGCCGGCGATCGGGCGGTCCCACACCTCGCCCGGCGCGACTGCGCCGTCGATCGCGCCGGCGCGCCGGAAGCGCTCGGCTTGGCCGTCACCCTTCGTCCACTGCTCGTCGAGCTCGTGCATGCCGACCTGCCCGGCGCCCGACACCGACTGGTACGTGGACACAACCATGCGCTCGATCCCCGCTGCGCGGTGCAACGGGGCGAGCGCGGTGACGAGCACCATCGTGGTGCAGTTGGGGCACGACGCGATGCCCTTGGGCAGTGAGGCGAGGTCATCAGGATTGACCTCGGCAACGACGAGCGGCACGTCGTGGTCCATGCGGAACGCCGCTGAGTTGTCGATCACACGTGCGCCGGCGGCCGCGGCGCGCGGCGCCCATTCGGCCGCGAGGGGATCGTCGACGTCGACGATCACGAGATCGAGGCCGTCGAAACAACCGTCGCGCAGCACCCGGCACACGACCTCGCCGTCGACGAACGGCAGCTTGCGGCTCTCGGAACGCGGCGACGCGTACGCGCGCAGCTCGTCGACCGGAAACGAGCGCTCCGCAAGGACTCGCAGCATCTCGCCGCCGACCAGACCGGTCGCGCCAACCACACCGACGCGAGCCACGGCGGCTACCCCTCTCCGAGCGCGAAGGCGCGGTGCAGAGCCTGCACGGCGCGCTCCACATCGGCCGATCCGACGACACACGAGATGCGGATCGACGACGTGGAGATCATCTCAATGTTGATCCGCTCCGCCGCGAGCACTTCGAACATCTGCGCCGCGACGCCGGGATGCGTTCTCATCCCCGCGCCGACGAGTGACACCCGGCCGATATCCGGATCGTGGGTGATGCCGCTGGCCTCGACCTCGGCAACGACCTTGTCGAGCACGCCGAGCGTGCGGGCGAGGTCGTCGCGCGGCACGGTGAACGAGATGTCGGTGTAGCCGGCAGTCGAGACGTTCTGCACGATCATGTCAACGTTGACCGACTCGTCGGCAAGGGTGCGGAAGACCTTGGCCGCGATGCCGGGCCGGTCGGGCACCTGCTCGATCGTGACTTTGGCCTCGGAGGCGTCGTGACTGACCCCCGAGATGATTGCCTGCTCCATCGACGGATCATCCTCTCGCACCCACGTGCCCGGCTCCCAAGTGAAGCTCGAGCGCACGTGCACCGGTACACCATGGTTGCGCGCGAACTCAACCGCGCGCAGCGCAAGCACTTTGCCCCCTGTCGCGGCCAGGTCGAGCATCTCCTCATACGTCAGCCGGGGCAGCCGGCGCGCCTCGGGCACCATTCGCGGATCTGCCGTGAAGACCCCCGAGACGTCGGTATAGATCTCGCACGCTTCGGCACCGAGCGCGGCCGCGAGCGCGACAGCAGTGGTGTCGGAGCCCCCGCGGCCGAGGGTCGTGATCGCCGCGCCGGTCGACACGCCCTGGAAACCCGCGACCACCGCGACGCACCCGTCATCGACTGCGGTGCGAATGCGGTCGGCCCGCACCTCGAGGATCTTTGCCTGGCCGTGGTCGGCGTCGGTGACGATGCCGGCCTGTGACCCGGTGAACGAGACCGCGGCCTCACCCTGATCGATGATCGCCATGCACAGCAGTGCAATCGAGATTCGCTCACCCGAGGTGAGGAGCATGTCGAGCTCACGCGCCGCCGGTGCGTGTGAGACATCCCGGGCGAGGCGCACCAGGTCGTCGGTCGTCTTGCCCATGGCCGAGACGACCACGACGACTTCATTACCGTCGCGCCTCGTGCGCACGATGTGATCGGCGACGGATCTGATCCGGCCGGGATCGGCCACCGACGTGCCGCCGAACTTCTGCACGAGAAGGGTCACGCGGGCACGGTACCAGCGGCCTCCACCTGCGCATTCGTCATTTGTGCCGCGGTCACGGCGCGACCATCGGCGTCGGTAGACTTTCCGCCCGTGTCCAAGGCATCAAAGCGCGAGCGTCAGCGCGAGAATCGCGAGCGCCGTCGTGAGATCGAGCTCTCGATGCAGAAGCGCTCGCAGCGTCTTCGGACGCTCCGCAACGCACTGATCGTCGCGGTACCGATCATCGCGATCGTCGTGGTGCTGCAGCTCAACAGCAGCGGCAGTAGCAAGAAATCGGTGTGCCCCAACGTCAAGCCGCAGTCGTTCCCGCAAGCACCCGCGATGACCATCGACCCGGCCAACACCTACACCGCGGTCATGAAGACGAACCTCGGCGACATCACGATTGCGCTCGACGCCAAGCAGGCGCCGAAGACCGTGAACAGCTTCGTGTTCCTGGCCCAGAAGAACTTCTACAACGGCACCGTGTTCCACCGCATCGTCAAGGACTTCGTCGACCAGGGCGGCGACCCGAAGTGCAACGGTACGGGCGGGCCCGGTTACACGCTCCCCGATGAGCCACCGACGGCCGCCTACAAGGCCGGTTCGGTTACGATGGCCAACTCCGGGCCCAATACCAGCGGGTCGCAGTTTTTCCTGACCGTCAGCGCCAATGGTGCCGAGCGACTCGGCACCACCGCTCCGTTCAAGTACTCGATTCTCGGCCAGATCACGAAGGGGCTCGACGTCGCGAAGAAGATCAACTCCCACGGCGCGGCAACGCAGGCGGGCAAACCGACGAAGAACATCTACGTGCTCCGCGTCACCATCTCGGTGAACGGCACGCCGCTGACCACACCGACATCCGCGACGCCCGCGACGCCCGCGACATCCGCGACGCCCGCGACATCCGCGACGCCCGCGCCCGCGACGCCCGCGCCCGCGACGCCCGCGACGACGAAGCCGTAGCGCTCAGAGGTTCAGCAGGTCGACGGTCGAGCCGGCATCGAAGACTGCGGCCTCCCGCTGTTCGTACACGGTCACATGGCCGGCACCACCGACGCGCCACGCGCCGTCGGGACCGCGGATCAACGCGGTCTGCTCGTCGACGCCCACGAGTCGAGCGGTCGCCGGCAACAAGTCGATCGATCGTTCACGCAGGTGCCCGGCGGCGGTGCCATGATACGGGAACACCGCCAGGTCGCGAACCAACCCGAGCCCGACGGTGTACGCGCCGCCGCGGGGGTCGACCATCGGGTCACAGAGCACCGTCGCGCCTGCGCCGGAGGCGGCCACGACCGCACCACCGTCATACGCGTCCACGAGAGCCGCAAAGACTGCGGAGTCCTTGAGCACCGAGCGCAGGTGCATCGGCGACCCGTCGGACAGGTAGATAAAGCGGGCCTTGGCCACGGTGGCAGCCAGTGTCTTGTCCTCGGCTTCGGCGCGGTGCAGCACCATCAGCGGCACGACGCTCGCACCCAGCTCGCTGAAGTATTCCTCGGCTCGCTCGACGACCCGGTCGGGTTGCTCGAACGCCGCGGCACTCGGCAGCACGACGACATCCCGGCCCGCCGTCGCGAGCAGCTCGGCGTCGAAGGAACGGCATCTGTCGCGCCATTCGCCGCCGCCGATCAGGACCACCGTGCCGGCCGGGCGCTTCGAGCTCACGTGGACACCTCCAAGGGCGGCGAGCCTAACGCCGTGCCCGCGAAGCTCGGACGGCTGGAGTCGAGTACTTACTCGGCGGTAACATCTGCTCCTCGCTCATCCACGAAGGGGCTCGTAGATGACCATCAAGCGCGTAGGCGTCATCGGCTCCGGCATCATGGGCGCGGGGATCGCGGAGGTCGCGGCCAAGGCGGGCTTCGAGGTGCTGCTCCGCAGCCGCGCGCAGGCGAGCGCCGACGCGATGCTCGCAGGGCTCGAGAAGTCGCTCGCGAAGCAGGTCGACAAAGGCAAGCTCGAGGCCACCGATCGCGACGCGGCCCTCTCCCGCGTGCGAACCGTCACCGATCTCGGCGAACTGGCCGACTGCCACCTCGTGATCGAGTCGATCGTCGAGGACTTGGCCACCAAGAAACACCTCTTCAGCGAGCTTGATCGCATCTGCGGTGACGCGACGATCCTCGCCACCAACACGTCGACGCTGCCCGTCGTCGAGATGGCGATGGAGACGGGACGACCCGACCGGGTGTGCGGTATCCACTTCTTCAACCCGGCGCCGATGATGCCGCTCGTCGAAGTCGTGCGCGCGATCACGACGTCCGACGGCACCGCCGATGCGGCGCGTGCGTTCGCCGAAGCGTGCGGCAAGAGCCCGGTCATGGTGAAGGACCAAGCGGGCTTCGTCGTGAATGCGCTGCTGTTCCCGTATCTCAACAACGCCGTGAGGCTGTTCGACGCCGGCGTCGCGACCCGCGACGACATCGACGCGGCGATGCGGGGCGGCTGCAACTTCCCCATGGGCCCGTTGCAATTGCTCGACCTCGTCGGGCTCGACACGAGCCTCGCAATTCTCGACGCGCTCTACGCGGAGTTCCGCGACCCTAATTATGCGCCCGCACCACTGTTGCGCCGCATGGTCACCGCCGAGCACCTCGGGCGGAAGACGGGCCAAGGCTTCTACGACTACCGCAAGAAGTAACGCGCTCCGATGACGGACGCGCGCAGCCGACGCCACGGCAGTTGCGCCGTCCGGGAAGGCCTCGGGCGCTGTGCGAGAATGTGGGCATGACAGAGGCTGAACGCCCCTGGTTGATGCGCACGTACTCCGGGCACTCGTCGGCGCGGGCTTCCAACGAGCTGTACCGCACCAATTTGGCCCGCGGCCAGACCGGCCTGTCGGTCGCGTTCGACCTCCCGACGCAGACCGGCTACGACCCTGACCATCCGCTCGCCCGCGGCGAGGTGGGCAAGGTCGGCGTACCCGTGCCGCACCTCGGAGAGATGGCCACGCTCTTCGACGCGATCCCGCTCGAAGAGATGAATACGTCGATGACGATCAACGCCACCGCCATGTGGCTCCTCGGCATGTACGTCGCGCTCGCCGAGCAGCGCGGTATCGACCCGGCGCTGCTGCAGGGCACCACCCAGAACGACATCGTCAAGGAGTACCTGTCACGCGGCACCTACATCTTCGGGCCCGACGCGTCGAAACGTCTCACTGTGGACCTCATCTGCCACACGGTGAAACACGTCCCCAAATGGAACCCGATCAACGTGTGCTCGTACCACCTCCAGGAGGCGGGCGCGACACCCGTCCAGGAGATCGCCTACGCACTCGCCACCGCGCTCGGCGTGCTCGACGCCGTACGTGAATCAGGACAGGTGACCGACGCCGACCTTCCCGCCGTTGTCGGTCGCATGTCATTCTTCGTCAACGCGGGCATCCGTTTTGTCGAGGAGACCTGCAAGATGCGCGCGATGAGCCGGCTGTGGGACCGGCTGACGCGCGAGCGCTACGGCGTGACCGACGAGAGGATGCGCCGTTTCCGCTACGGGGTGCAGGTCAACTCGCTCGGTCTCACCGAATCCCAGCCCGAAAACAACGTGCAGCGCATCGTGCTCGAGACGCTCGGCGTGACGCTCTCGAAGGACGCTCGAGCGCGCGCCGTGCAGCTCCCCGCTTGGAACGAGGCGCTCGGTCTGCCGCGGCCATGGGATCAGCAATGGTCACTTCGGATCCAGCAGGTCCTCGCATACGAGACCGATCTGCTCGAGTACGACGACCTGTTCGAGGGCTCGAAGGTGATCGAGGCCAAGACAACCGAGCTCGCCGATGCGGCCGACGCCGAGCTGGAGTGGGTGCTCGACGGCGGCGGCGCGTTCGCCATGATCGATGAGCTCAAAGGTCGACTCGTGCAGAGCAACACGCAGCGCGTGCGCAAGATCGAGAGCGGTGAAATCAAAGTCGTCGGCGTCAACTGCTTCACCGAGACCGCAGCGTCGCCGCTCGTCGAGGCGCTCGAGGAGGAAGCATCGATCCTGGTCGCCGACCCGGCGGCCGAGTCCGATCAACTCGAGTCGTTGCGTCGTTGGCGCCGGCAGCGTGACGACGACGCGGCCCGCGCCGCACTCGATCGGCTGCGGGACACCGCCGCGTCAAGCGACAACCTCATGCCCGCGACGATCACGTTGGCCCGAGCCGGCGGCACCGTCGGCGAATGGGCCGGCGCGCTGCGAGAGGTATTCGGCGAGTACCGCGCTCCCACCGGTGTCGGAGCGGTCGCGACGGCGCCCCTCGCCGAGATGGTCGCGGTGCGCGAGCGCGTACAGCAAGCGGCCAGGGAGCTGGGCGGCCCCATCCGGATGCTGGTGGGCAAGCCGGGGCTCGATGGGCATTCCAACGGCGCGGAGCAGATTGCAGTCGCGGCACGCGATGTGGGTATCGAAGTCGTCTATCAAGGTATCCGGCTGACAGCGGCCGAGATCGCCGCTGCCGCCCGCGACGAGGACGTCGACGTCGTGGGGCTGTCAATTCTCTCGGGTTCGCACATGGAGCTGGTGCCCGAGATTGCGCGGCTGTTGCGCGATGCCGGCGTCGACGCGCCGGTGGTGGTCGGCGGGATCATCCCCGCAGGCGACCAGGAGAAACTGCTCGATGCCGGCGTGGCCCGCATCTACACACCCAAGGACTTTCGCCTGTCGCAGATCGTTGCTGAGCTTGCGGACATCGCCATCGAGCACCGACGGGGCCGCACTCCCATCGGCGCACGCGCCGGGAGCTCATAATGAGCGTGACGCCGCTCGGCTTCACGTTCGGCATTCTGATCCTGGTCTTCTGTAGCGCGGCGGTGCTCGTCGTCTGGCTGCTCGACACGCGCCGCAACCTGTCGGCCGCGTCGGAGAAGCTCCGTCATCGGCAGCGCGAGCTCGACACGCTCGCCGGCATGTTTGCCGAGGAGGCGGCCCGCACGGCAGCGCCCGCGGTACTCAACGAGCCTGAAGGCGAGGCCGCCGTCGACGACAGCGCCCGCCTCGATGCCACGTCGGGCTTGTTGGTCGAGCCGTACCTCGACGTGGTGCTGGATCAGAAAGTGGCGGTTGCGCGCCGCAAGCTCCTCCCCGTCTCGCTCGCCTTGTTCGAGCTCGACGGCCTCGCCACTGCCGAAGCCGAGACGCGCGAGCAGGCAATGGGTGTGCTCGGCGAGGTCGTCCGGCGCACGATGCGCGAGTGCGACGCCGCCTGCCGGCTGAGCGACGTGCGGGTCGCGGTGATCTTCGACGACACGACCGAGTCGGGAGCGGTGTGGGCTGCAGAGCGCATGCGGGCGCGATTGTGGAACAGCCCGGTTGGCAATGCGCTCACGGTTTCCGCCGGCATCGCGAGCTATCCCACGCACGCGCTCGATGCCGAAGCGCTCGAGGCGCGTGCCGCTGAAGCGCTCGAGAGCGCGCAGGCGCAGGGATGCGACCGCGTGGAGGTCGCGCAAACCGAGTGACGCGGAGCTCGAGCTAGCGCCGGTAGAGGGCTTCGATCTCGTCGGCGTACTTCTGGTGGATGCCTCGCCGCTTCAGCTTCATCGTGGGGGTGAGCTCGTCGGAGTCGGGCTGCCATTCCGTGCCCAGCAACGCGAACTTCTTGATCCGCTCGACCTGCGAGAACCGCTGGTTGGCCTCGGCCACGTTGCGTTCGATCTCGGCGCGCACTTCGGGGTGCGCCGCGAGCTCGTCGAGCGTGTCGGCCTCGATCCCGTGTTGCTTCGCCCACGCCGGCGCGACATCGGAGTCGAGCACGATGAGCGCGGAGATGAACGGGCGGTTGTCGCCGATCACACAGGCCTGGCCGATGATCGGGGACGACTTCAGCGCCGCCTCGAGGTTGGCCGGCGAGATGTTCTTGCCGCCGGCGGTGATGATGAGCTCCTTCTTGCGGTCGACGATCTTGAGGTAGCCCTCTTCGTCGAACGTGCCGATGTCGCCGCTGTGCAACCAACCGTCGTCGTCGAGCGCCTCGGAGGTCTTCTCCGGGTCGTTGAGGTATCCGCGGAACACGTTGCCGCCGCGGCAGATAACCTCACCGCCGTCGCCGAGGGTGACTTCGCAGCCGGGGATCGCCGGGCCGACCGTGCCGGGCCGGACCTTGAATGGCGCCCACGTCATTGGTCCCGACGACTCCGACATGCCGTAGATCTCGGAGAGCGGCACGCCGAGCGATCGGAAGAACTGCAGGATGTCGACCGGGATGGGCGCGGCGCCGGTGATCGCGGCAACCAACTGATCGAGGCCGAGCACGGCGCGCACGGGTGCGAGCACCTTCGCATCGACCGAGGCGTTGGCGGCTTGCAGCTCGGGGGGCGGCTCCTCGCCGCGGGCGGTGTGCTCCGCGACCTGGCGTCCCACTTCGAGCGCCGCGTCGAGCTTCTTCTTGTTGGCGGGATCGGCTGCCGCGATCGCCTGGATACCGGCGTAGATCTTCTCCCAGATGCGCGGCACCGCGAACATCACCTCGGGCCGCACGCCCGGCAGGTACGTGGCGACTTTCCCTGCCTCGGGACACGTCGTCACCTCATAGCCGAGCGCGCAGCCCTGATAGTGCGATGTCATGCGCTCGGCGATGTGCGCCATCGGCAGGTACGACACGACGCGGCGCCCCTCGGTCGCGAGCTCGCCGAGGCTGAGACGGAGGCTCTCGATCGTCCAGCACACATTTTCGTGGTCGAGCATGACGCCCTTAGGCGGACCGGTCGTGCCCGACGTGTAAATGACCGTCGCCAGATCGCTTGGCTGCACGATCTGCGCCGCGGCATCGAGGTCGACCGGATCGGACCCGAGCAGCGACTCCCACCGATGCACGCCGGCGGGTGCACCCGCTTCGAGGTCGTCGATCACGACGATCTCGCGTAAGGCAGGGAGCTCGTTGCGCACCGTGAGCACGCGATCGAGATACCCGAGGTCTTCGACGATCGCGACTTGCGCCTCGCAGTGGTGGGCCAGGTATTGCACCTGCTCCGGCGCCGAGGAGTTGTAGATCGAGATCGGCGTCGCGCCGCACAACAGCACCGCCATGTCGGCGATGTGGAATTCAGGTCGGTTGCGCATCATGAGGACGACCCGGGTGCCGGGTTCCACTCCCAACGCCCCGAGGCCCGCGGCGACACGCGCGGCGCGTTCCGCGTAGTCGGCGAAGGTCAGCTCGCCCCAGTCGTCACCGTCTCTCCACCGGAGGGCGACCTGGCCGGGGATGCGCCGAACCGTGTCGAGAAACCGCGTGGGCACTGTCTGGCCCGCCACCATCTTCGACACTTCCTCGTTGGTGATCGCCGGCATGGCCTCGCTCCTCCGTGGCGGGTCCGTGGGAGCCCATTAGTAGCCCATCACCACGCACTTTGCGCCCTTGACTTTCGGGCGACGAAAGCCTTTCTCCACAGGGGAGTGGAAAACCTGTGGGAAATGGTGGATACTGCGACCAGTCCGTCCCGAGAAGACCGTTGGGGCCCCCGGCGCTTGCCGGGTCTCTACTCCGGAAGTCTCCTCGGGACGGGTCGCGTCCGGCTCCGGCGCCTTCAGCATCGACGCCTCACGAGCAACCCGTCAGAACGACTGGGTGAAACAGCGATCGCTGAGCGACCCGAGGGCGTAGTCACGATAGAGACCGTCGAACATTCCCCGGGTCTTCTCGGTCCATGCGAGCGCACGCATGTCGGCGATACGGCGCACGACCTGGGTGTAGCCCGATTCGTAGACCTGGTACTCGGCCCACGCGCCCGGGTAGTCCTTCACACATGCGATCTCGACGATCGGCACGTTGCGCGCGCCGGTGAACCGCCGTACCCGGTTGCGATGGGTGTGGCCCGCGAAATACCCGGCAATCGCCTCACGCCGTCCGATCAATGCAATGAGGGCGTCGCTGTCATCGGGGTTGATACCGAAATAGGTGGCCGAGCGCTTCGGGCTCGCCGGATTCCACGGGTGATGGTGACCGAAGACGAGGACGGGCTGGGTGGTCTCGTCGGCAAGGTCATCGAGCCACGAGAGCTGTTGGGCGCTGATCGCACCCCGGTCGATGCCGGGCACGACGGTGTCGATCACGGCGAGGGTCACGCCACCGAGCTCGATCGCGTACGGCGCTTCGTCGGACGCGATCGTCTGCGTGATCATGGCGTCATGGTTGCCGCGGAAATGACGCATCCGAGGCCCCAGCGTCTCGTACGCATCGAGAAACGCCGCGTACTCGGCTTCGGTGCCGCGGTCGGTGAGGTCGCCTTTGACGACGATGGCGTCGGGCTCGAGCGCCTGGATCTCGGCGATGGCGGCGCGGTTCATCAGCTCGGGGTATGGCGTCGCGCCAGGCTCGGCGCGAAACACGGGACCGATCTCGCCCGGGTGGCCCATCAGTCCGCATTGCGTTTCGCCGAAGTGCACGTCGTTCGCCGTCGCGACCGTCGCGAGGAGCCGGCCGGCCGGCCGGGCCAGGGTGGTGACCTCGGCCGGAAGCCATTCCTCGGGAGGGACGGCACCGTCGACCTCGAGCCGGTACGTCGTCGCCGGTTCGAGCCCAGTGATCCGCGCCGAGTGGTACTGCCCGGTGGTCGTGACCTCGTGATCTCCCATGCTGATGCTGATCGTCGTGTCGGCATCCGTCGAGCACGTGACCACGACCTCGTCGGAGCCGACGGTCATCAGTTCCGCGTTGGAGATGTCAGGCACGAGACCTTCGTCCGATGCGGCCCGAGAGGCGCCACGGGCCGCGCATCAGGCCCGTGCGCCGCGCGCTCAACCGCGACGCGCGTACCCATTCGTGTAGCTCGCCGGAGGCACTGGCGGCGGCGGCCTGGCACTCCGCGAGCACCGCGGCGGCCGCGGCAGTGATCGCGGCGACCTCTTCGGGGGTGGCGTCCGGAGACACGATCTGCAGCGGAGGTTGCGCAGTCATGATCGTCAGAGCGGCACGTTCCCGTGCTTGCGTTGGGGCAGCTTTTCTTTCTTCGTACGCAGCATCGCGAGCGACCGCGCAAGCACACGACGGGTGTCGCGCGGGTCGATGACGTCGTCGACGTAGCCGCGCTCCGCCGCGCTGTATGGGTTCGCGAATCGCTCCGTGTACTCCTCGATGAGCTCGGCGCGACGGCTGTCGGAGTCGGCAGCGGCTTCGAGCTCCTTGCGGAAGATGATATTGACCGCGCCCTGCGGCCCCATGACCGCGATTTCCGCCGACGGCCACGCGAACGCGAGATCGGCGCCGATCGATTTCGAGTTCATCACGACGAACGCACCGCCGTAGCCCTTGCGGGTGATGATCTGCACCCGGGGCACTGTCGCTTCGCAATACGCGTACAACAGCTTGGCGCCGTGACGGATGATGCCGCCGTACTCCTGGTCGGTGCCCGGAAGGAACCCAGGCACGTCGACGAACGTCACGAGTGGAATGTTGAACGCGTCGCACGTGCGCACGAAACGCGCCGCCTTTTCCGATGCTTCGATGTCGAGACAGCCCGCGAGCACTTGCGGCTGGTTGCCGACGATACCGACGACATGACCGTCGATGCGCGCAAACCCGCACACGATGTTGAGCGCCCAGAAGGGATGCACTTCGAAGAAATCGCCGTCGTCGACGACTTGGGCGATGAGTTGCTTCATGTCGTAGGGCTTGTTGGGTGCGTCGGGGATCAGATGGACGATCTCGTCGCAACGCCGGTCGGGATCGTCGTCGGGCTCGAAGTGCGGCGGGTCCTCGAGGTTGTTGGACGGAAGGAACGAGAGGAGGTAACGCACCTGCTCGAGGCAGCTCTCCTCGTCGGGCGCGACGAACGTGGCGACCCCCGACTTGGATGCGTGCGTCATCGCGCCGCCGAGCTCCTCTTGGGTTACGTCTTCGCCGGTGACGGTGCGCACGACGTCGGGCCCGGTGATGAACATGTGTGACGTGCCCTTCACCATGAAGATGAAGTCGGTCATCGCGGGTGAGTACACCGCGCCGCCGGCGCACGGGCCCATGATCACGCTGATCTGCGGCACGACGCCCGACGCCTTCACGTTGCGCAAGAAGATGCCGCCATAGCTCGCGAGCGAGACCACGCCCTCCTGAATGCGCGCGCCGGCGCCGTCGTTGATGCCGATGAACGGCGCGCCAACCGACTCCGCGAGGTCCATGACCTTGTGGATCTTCTCGGCGAAGACCTCACCGAGCGCGCCACCGAAAACGGTGAAGTCCTGCGAGAAGACGAACACCTTCCGTCCGTCGATCGTGCCCCAGCCTGTGACCACGCCATCGGTGAGGGGACAGGTGTTCTCGATGCCGAAGCCGTGCGCGCGATGACGGGCCAGCATGTCGAGCTCGACGAACGAGCCGGGATCGAGCAACTTCTCGAGGCGCTCTCGCGCCGTGAGCTTGCCCCGCTCGTGCTGGCGCTGGACGGCCTTGTCGCTGCCGGCGTGCAACGCCTGCTCGCGCAGTTCGTTCAGCTGTTCGAGCCGCTCCTCGATGGGATGCGCGACCGGCGCGACGGGCGAGGCAGCCCCACCTTCACCCTGGACGTCTGGTTCCTCGACCGCCACGACGGAGAGGGTAGCGGTGCGATCCGCGCGCGGTCCCCGCGGGCCGCCGCCGTCAGCGGATTACTGCTGCACGAGCTCGATGAGGGTGCCGAAGGCGGTCTTCGGGTGCACGAAGGCCACCGTGGTGCCGCGACTCCCGGGACGCGGCGCCTCGTCGATCACCTTGTGGCCTTGCGCCTTCACCCGTTCGAGTGCCGCCGCACAGTCGTCGACCCGGTAGGCGATGTGGTGAAGACCCTCGCCCCGCTTCTCCAAGTACTTCGCGACCGGTGAATCGGGCCGCGTCGGTGTGAGCAGTTGCACGTAGGAGTCGGCGACGCGCAAGAGTGCCTCTTCGATGCCGTCGCTCTCGACTATCTCACGATGCTCGACCTCGACGCCAAACGTGTCGCGGTAATACGCGATCGCGACGTCGAGGTCATTGACGGCGATGGCGACGTGGTCGATCTCTGTGAGCATCACGCGTGACGCCGGAACAACGTGATCTCGGGGAGCAGCCGCTCGCGCATCTCCGCGTCGGTGACACCGAGGCCCTCTTCGGGCGCGAGACAGAGGATCCCGAGCTTCCCCTCGTGCTGGTTGTGGTGGACTTGATACGCAGCTTCGGCGGTGTCGTCGAGTGAGAACACCAGCGACAGCGTCGGGTGAACCTTACCTTCTGCGATGAGGCGGTTGGCTTCCCAGGCCTCGCGATAGTTAGCGAAGTGACAACCCTTCAGGGTCTTCAGGTTCATCCAGAGGTACCGGTTGTCGTACTCGATCATGAAGCCCGACGTTGCCGCGCACGTGATGACCATCCCGCCGCGCTTCGCCACGAACACCGACGCGCCCATCGTCTGACGTCCGGGATGCTCGAACACGATGTCGGGATCGGTGCCCGCGAGCTCACGGATCTTCTTGCCGAACCGGCGCCACTCGCTCGGATCCTGGGTGGTGTCGTCGCTCCAGAATCGGTAGCCCTCGGCCTTGCGGTCGATCACGTGCTCGACGCCCATCTCGTGCAGCAGCTCGGAGCGTTCGGGTGAGGACACCACGCCGACCGGCGTGCCGCCGCCATTGAGCACGTGCTGACACGCATATGCGCCGATGCCGCCGCTCGCGCCCCACACCAGCACAGTCTGGCCCTGGGTCATCTGCGAGCCGTTGGGGCTCACGATCATGCGGTAGCTCGTGGAATTGGTGAGCGCGTTGACCGCGGCCTCTTCCCACGTCAGGTGCGCGGGTTTCGGCATCAGCTGATTGGCCTTCACGACCGCGATCTCTGCGAGCCCGCCGAAGTTGGACTCGAAACCCCAGATGCGTTGGTTGGCAGCCAGCATCGAGTCGTCGTGTGACGACGGGTCTTGGTCGTCGACGTAGTTGCAGTGCACGGTGACCGCGGCACCGGGCTTCCAGTTGCGCACCGCGGAGCCGACGCGTAGCACCACGCCTGACGCGTCGCTGCCCATCACGTGGTACGGCAGATCGTGGCGCGCGCCCCACACGCTCTCCTTGCCCAGGCGCTTGAGGAACGCGAATGTCGGGAGCGGCTCGAAGATCGACGTCCATACGGTGTTGAAGTTGATCGAACTGGCCATCACCGCGACGTACGCCTCGTCGGGCGCGAGCTCGGGCAGGGGCACGTCGTCGATGTGGGTCGACTTGCGCGGGTCTTTCTCGGGTGACGCCAGCCCGGCGAACATCTCCTGCTCGTCGGCCCGCACCACCGCGCCGCGGAATGACTCGGGCAGCTCGAGCGCGCCGATCTCGTCGGGCGGCGCACCTTGGACGATCGCGGTACGGATGGCGTCGATCTGGGTCATGCCATCGACGCTATCGGCCGGCCCGTTCGACGAACCAGCCAGGTTGCCGGCAAGATCGCGAAGAAATCCTTCGCCCAATCCCCGCGAAGCGGACTCGTTGGCTCCTGGATCGCTCCATTACCATCGGGCCGACGCTCCGTTGCTGCTCGTTCAGGAGGCCCCCATGCCCGGCTCCGTCATCTTGTCGTCCGCCCGCACGCCGATCGGCAAGCTCGCCGGTGCGCTGGCTTCGTTCAGCGCCATGGATCTCGGCGGCTTGGCCATCAAGGCTGCACTCGAGCGGGCGGGCGTGTCGCCCGAGCAGGTCGACTACGTGATCATGGGCCACGTCATCCAGGCCGGGCAGGGCCAGATCACCGCCCGCCAGGCCGCGGCGAAAGCCGGCATCCCGATGAGCGTGCCCGCCCTCACCGTCAACAAGGTGTGCCTCTCGGGTATCAACTCGATCTACCTCGCCGACCAGATGATCCAGGCCGGCGACGCCAGGATGGTCGTCGCCGGCGGCATGGAGTCGATGACCAACGCGCCGTACCTCCTCCCCGGCGCGCGCAGCGGCTACCGGATGGGCGACAACGAAGTGGTCGACTCGCTGATCCACGACTCGCTGTGGTGCGCCTTCGACGCGGTGCACATGGGTACGGGCACCGACCAGTACACCGGTCAGGTCGGCAACATCACCCGCGACGCGCAGGACGAGCTCGCGGCGAAGAGCCACGAGCGCGCCGCGGCGGGCATCAAGGAAGGGCACTTCAGCGAAGAGATCACGCCGGTTTCCGTAGCGCAGCGCAAGGGTGATCCGCTCGTCGTCGATACCGACGAGGGCGTCCGTCCCGGCACCACCACCGAGTCCCTCGGCAAGTTGCGGCCCGCGTTCTCGAAGGACGGCACGATCACTGCCGGGAACGCGTCGCAGATCTCCGACGGCGGCGCCGCCGTCATCGTGACGACGCGCGAGAAGGCCGAGCAGATCGGCACGGAACCGCTCGCCGAGCTCGTCGGTTTCGGCATGGTCGCGGGGCCCGATGCTTCGCTGCTCACGCAGCCTTCGCGAGCGATCAAGCAAGCACTCGCGAAGAGCAACCTCTCGATCTCTGATGTCGACCTCTTCGAGCTCAACGAAGCGTTCGCCGCGGTTGGACTCGCGTCGATGAGCGATCTCGGGCTGACCGACGACATTGTCAATGTGAACGGCGGCGCCATCGCGCTCGGTCACCCGGTCGGTATGTCGGGCACGCGCGTCGTCGCGCACGTGATCAACGAGCTTCGGCGCCGCGGTGGCGGCCTCGGCGCAGCCGCGTTGTGCGGCGGTGGCGGTCAGGGTGACGCCGCGCTCGTGCGCACGCTCTAGTCGAAACACGTCCAAGACGTCCAACACGACCGCGCGAACGCGCGGCCGCGCGGGGCACCCGAAACCCTGGTTTATGGTTTCTCGGTGACTATTTACCCCCCGCCTCCGGCGGCGCCGAACCCCTACGCGCCACAGCTCCGTCCGCTGGGTATCGGCGAGATACTCGACGCGGCCATCAAGATCTTCACCCGCAACTTCAAGGCGTTGGTGATCTGCGCCACGGTCGTCGTCGTCCCGTTGCAGATCCTTGCCGCGCTCGTGCGGCTGTCGGCGCTGCCCGACGCCTCCACCACCACGACCACGACGAACGGCACGACAACCACTGTGAACACTGGAGCACTCGGCCTGCAGCTCGCCGCGACGCTCGTGACGCTCGCCGTTCTCTTGCTTGCGCAACTGCTGGCAACGGCCGCGTGCATGAAGGCCTCGAGCGACGCCTACCTCGGGCAGAAGGCCACCGCGTCGTCGTCATTGCGGTTCGCGGCGCGACGGCTTCCGTCGTTGCTCTGGCTCGGGTTGCTCGTTTGGGTGCCGATTGGGATTGGATTGATGCTGTGCCTCGCGCCCGGGCTCTGGCTCCTCGCCTCCTGGGCGGTCGCGGTTCCCGCGTTACTGATCGAAGGCGCACGCGGCACCAAGGCGATCGGACGCTCGTGGACGCTGGTGCGCGGGCGGCGCTGGCCGATTCTCGGCGTGCTGCTGCTCGCGTATCTGTTGTCATCCCTGCTCAACGGCATCCTCAGCGTGGGGGTGTTGGGGGCAAGCGGCTTCGAGACGAGCTCGGCCAGGTACGTCGTGCTGAGCACGATCTCCAGCGCCATTTCGACGTCGGTCACGGTGCCCGTCTACGCGACGATCGTCGCGTTGATCTACTTCGACCTGCGCGTGCGGCACGAGGGATTCGACCTCGCCCTGCTTGCACAGCAGGTCGGAGTCGCGCCGCCCGATCCGCCGCCCGATCCGCCGCCCGATCCGGGTGACCACCCACCCGCCGGGTGAACCCGCTCGCGGCGGCTCCGTCGGCTGGGGTCGACCCCTCGGGCGCGAGGGACCGGGCACGCCAGATCCTCGGCAACCGCCGCTACCAGCCCGCGAAGTTGCCGCGACCGTTCAAGGGTCCGCTGCAGTGGATCGCCGATCGGTTGGACGGTCTCCGTCCGGCGTGGGATGCGCTCGCTCGGTTCTTCGCGTCGCCGCTCGGATGGGTGATCGCCATTCTCGTCGCGGGAGCCATCGCGGCGTGGGTCGCGACGAGAATCGCGTCGCGGCGAGCGGTGCGGGCGCCGGCCGCGACGGGCGATGCTGTGGACGACGCGCTTGCCGGGCTCGACGCCGATGCATTGGAACGCGCGGCCGACGACGCCGAGAAGGCCGGTGATCTCGACCTCGCGCTCCGGTTGCGTTTCCGGGCCGGGCTGTTGCGGCTCGACGCCGCGGGCGTCATCGAGTTCCGGCCGTCGCTCACCAGCGGGCAAGCTGCTCGCCGCCTTCGTCTCCGCACGTTCGACGAGCTTGCGATGACGTTCGACGCCGTGACGTACGGCGGCCGCCCGGCGACGAAACCCGATACCGACGCGGCGCGAACCGAGTGGCCGCGCGTCCTCGCCGAGGCGTCCTCGAAATGAGCACACCGGCAGCTTCCGCGACCGTCGCACCTTCATCGGGACTCACGGCGCGCCTTCGAGGTCTCGGGCCGATCCCACGTGCGGTGATCGGTGCCATCGTGCTCGCAATCATCGTCGGCGTCGTGCTCAGCCTCGTTGACTCGGCCACTCGCGGCGCCGACACAACGGGCACGCCGTCGTCGTCGCTGTCAACCGCATCAAGCGGGCTCGCCGCGTACGCCGATCTGCTGCGCCGCTACAACTACGACGTCAACGACCTGCGTGGCCCGATCAAGCTCAACCAACTCAGCCGCGGCGACACGGTCGTGCTGCTCGACGCCGAGCACGAGCCGACACGAGCGGAGATCGGCGCGCTGCGCACGTTCGTCGTGACCGGCGGCCGGCTCATCGCCGGCGGCGGCGAGACGAGTGCCTGGTTGCGGCAGTTGAGCGGCGGCGCGCCCAAGTGGTCGCGGACCGGCACCAAGGTCGCGTTTCCGGTCGGTGACCCCCGCGAGTTGCAGGGCATCACGTCGGTGCAGGCGGCGGGCGAAGGCTCGTGGTCCGACTGGGGCGACAGCGACGCCGCACTGCGGAACCGGGGCATTGCCTTGATGAACGCCGTGTCGTTCGGCTCTGGACACATCGTGTACTTGGCTGACGCGTCGCCACTGCAGAACCGGCTGCTGGCAAAGGCCGACAATGCCGCGCTCGGCGTCGACATCGCGGGTGGGTCGGGTCGGCCCGTGCGCTTCGCCGAGGGGGCACACGGCTATGGCAACGCGACCGGGCTGTCCGCCGTTCCCGATCGCTGGCGCATCTCGCTCGTCGGCGGCACCCTTGCCGCGCTCCTCACGATGCTCGCGGCCGGACGCCGGCTCGGCCCGCCGGAAGACGATGCCCGCCCGTTGCCACCGCCGCGCCGGGCGTATGTCGATGCGATGGGCGTCTCGCTCGCCCGCACGCGTCAGCCGGCCGCCGCGCTCGCGCCGTTACAGCACGCGGTGCGAGATCGACTTGCGTCACGCGCCGGGCTCGATGCCGACGCCACGGACGCCGACCTGCGGGCCGCTGCGGTGCGCTTCGGCTGGCCCGCCGAAGACATCGAGGCGTTGTCCCGTCCGCTTGGTGACGAGCGAACGATTCTCGCGGCCGGCCGCGCGCTGGCCCGCACATCCCGTGAAGGGGGAGACCGTTGAGAGAGCTCCGAGACCGCATCGCGAGCGAAGTGCGGAAGGTCGTCGTGGGCCAGGACGAGGTCGTCGACCTGTTGCTCGCATCGATCGCAGTCGGCGGCCATGCGCTGCTCGAAGGCGTACCCGGTACCGCGAAGACGCTGCTCGCGAACGCGATGTCGCGCGCACTCGGCGTCTCGTTCCGTCGGGTGCAGTTCACGCCCGACATGCTGCCGTCCGACCTCACCGGCACGATGACCTTGCGCGGACAAGAGCTCACGTTTCGGCCCGGGCCCGTCTTCAGTAACTTGCTGCTCGCCGACGAGATCAACCGCACGCCGCCCAAGACGCAGGCAGCGCTGCTCGAGGCGATGCAGGAAGGCCAGGTCTCGGTCGACGGAAAATCCCATCCGCTCCCTGATCCGTTCCTCGTCGTCGCGACGCAGAACCCGATCGAGTACGAGGGCACATACCCGCTCCCAGAGGCGCAGCTCGACCGGTTCCTCGTGAAGATCGATGTGGGCTATCCGTCACCCGCTGACGAGGCCGCGATACTGCGGCTCGCGCATCGGGGCGTGACGCCGATCACCCTCGATGATGTCAGGGCCGTCGCGAGCGCTGACGATCTGCGGGCTGCGCGTGCCGACGTCGACGCGACGACCGCGACAGACGAGGTGATCAGTTACATCTCGCAGATCGTCCGACACACTCGGGAGCTCCCGAGCATCGAGTTGGGCGCGAGTCCGCGCGCCGCTGTGCATCTGCTCGCCGCATCGAAAGCGTCCGCGCGCCTCAGTGGACGCGCTTTCGTGACGCCCGACGACGTGTCGTGGATGGCCCGACCGGTATTACGTCATCGGCTCCTGCTGCGCGCCGAAGCCGAGCTCGAACGGTACCGTCCCGACGACGCGGTGCGGGCGGCGCTCGCGGCGGTGCCCGTCCCCCGATGAGTACGACCGTCCTGCTCGCACTCGTCATCGGCGCGGGCATCGTCATCGGGCTTGCGAGCGCGCCGATCAGCGCGACGCGGCGCGCCGGGGTGCTGCTGCTGGCGGCGTCACTGCTCGCGCTGGTGTTCGCGCCCGAGATCGGGCTGTTGTCGGCCCTTGCGGTCGGCGCCGCGTTCGTCGTGGATGCGTTCATGATCCGGCGCGCTCCGTCCGTACGCCGCGACATGTCGACCGTCCTCTCGCGTGGGGTCGCGTCGCGGCTGCATTTGGCATCCCTCCGGTCGCCGGGCGTGCGCGTGCGGCTGCGACAACCCCAGGTCCCCGATATCGCGATCGAGCCGACCGAGGGCACCTACGTGCTCGACGCCTCGGTCGTCGCCCGCCGGCGCGGGCGTCACCAACTTCCGCCGGTCGCGACCCGCACCGACGGACCACTTCGCCTCGCCTCGTGGTACCGGGGTCCGACCGACGCGACCGAGCTGCTCGTATACCCCGACCTTCCTGCGGCCCGCCGGCTCGCACTCGCGGTTCGGCAGGGCCGCTTTCGTGACCCCGGGCGGCTCACCCGCGGGCCGCTCGGGCTCGGCACCGACTTCGAGTCGATCCGCGACTACTCGCCCGACGACGACGCGCGCCAGATCAACTGGCGGGCGACGCAGCGTATGGGCCGGCCGATGACCAACCAGTACCGCGTCGAGCAGGACCGCGACGTCGTGTGCGTCATCGACGCCGGACGCCTGATGGCCGCGCCGATCGGCACGCTCACTCGTCTCGACGCGGCGCTCGACGCGGTCGCCGCGGTCGCGCTGGTGGCTGACGAGGTCGGCGACCGCTGTGGCGCCGTCGCGTTCGATAGTGAAGTGCGCCGCCGGCTTGCACCACGCCACCGCGGCGGTGACGCCGTGATCCGCGGCACGTTCGACCTCGAGCCCACCAAGCTCGATGCTGACTACGAGCTCGCGTTCCGAACCGTCGGAGGTGGGAAGCGCGCGTTCGTGCTCGTGCTCACCGACCTCCTCGACGAAGCTGCCGCGGACGCACTCGTCGACGCTGTCCCGGTACTCGCACGCCGGCACATGGTCGTCGTCGCGAGCGCAACCGACCCGGACTTGGCGCAACTGGTCGCGAACCCGCCGGCCTCAACGGCCGATGTCTACGCCGCGTCCGCGGCGCTCGAGGTGTTGAACGCTCGCGCCCGAGTTGCCGCACAGCTGCGCCACGCGGGTGCACAAGTGCTCGAGGCGTCTCCGGAACGTCTCGCGACCGCGTGCGTGGGCGCGTACCTCAGGGCGAAGGCGCGGGCGCGACTGTGATCGGGCGCACCGGCTCCCACTCCGTGACGAGGTCGCTCGTTGGCGAGGGCTCAGACCGCTCGGCACGGCCGCGCCACAGCACCAAGGCCCAGTAGAGGGCCCCGAGCGACAACCCGACGGTCAGCACCACACCCAAGCCGAGACCGGAGGGCGTCACGAACCCCTCCACGAGGCCGGCGACGACGAGCCATGGCATCGTGCCGATGACGACCTCGGCCGCCGGGCGCGCCTCGGCAAGGAGCGCGTCGGCGCGCCGGCGCCGGCCGGGCGCGACGAGGGCCCAGCCCATGCGCATGCCCGCCGCGCTCGCGACGATGATGCAGGACAATTCGAGCACGCCGTGGGCCAAGGTGAGCTCGAAGAACGGTTTGCCGTTCCCGGCCCAGATCGACAGCCCCGTGATCGCGCCGAACAGCACTCCCTGGTACACGAGCATCAGCGCGGCACCGAGTCCGGCGGCGATGCCGCCCGCAAAGGTCACGAACGTCACCTGGATGTTGTGGGTGAAGATCTGACTCGCGAACGCGCTCTCCTCGTCGGGCGTCAGGCCGAGGTTGGTGCGATGCCGGGGCTGTGTGACCGAGTGGTATTGCGAGGGAACGACGCCGCTGGCCGCGCCCGGGTCGCGCACCGCCCAGAACGCAGCGAGCACCCACGGCCCGAACAGCAACAGCGCTGATACCAACAGCATCGCGGGACGCTCGCGCACCCGGCGCCAGTAGCCCGTCGTCGCGAAGTGCACGAACGACATGCTGCGACGCTCGCTGTCGTACACGAGCGGCCGCGCCCGGCTCACGAGCCCTTCGAGTCGCGCGACGATCGGATGGCCCGGGTACTCCCGTCGGGCACGGCCGAGATCGGCCGCCGCGGCGCGATACAGGCTGCCGAGCCGCCGGACGCCATCGGGACCGAGGCGTTCCACGCGGCGACCGGCCCCGTCGAGCAAGACGCCAAGCTCCGCCCATCGTTCCTGGCGCTCGGCGACGAAGCGGTCCTGGTTCACCTCACCATTGTCTACCGTTTTGGCGATGACCTTTGACGACCGGATGACCATCAGCACTCCCGAGGGCATCGACCTCGAAGTGTTGCTGGCCGGCCTCGGTTCCCGTTTCGCCGCCGGCGCGTTCGACACCCTCATCCAGGTAGCGGTGCTGCTGCTGTTCTCGCTTGCGTTCCTCGTCGGCGGGGCCGGCAGCGGTCTGAGTCAGGCGGTGTTCTACCTGCTGTCGTTCGTCGTGATCTTCGGTTACTACGTCATCTTCGAGACGCTCAACCGCGGGCGCACGCCGGGCAAGGCGCTCGCCGGGCTGCGGGTCGTGCGGTTGGGCGGTCAGCCGGTGGGCTTCATGCCGAGCGCGATTCGCAACATGGTGCGCCTGGCCGACGGGTTCAACATCATCACGTTCGTCATCGCGCCGGTGGGCATGGTCAGCATTCTCGCCACAAACAAGAACCAGCGCCTCGGAGATCTCGCTGCCGGTACGGTCGTCATCCGCGAGCCGCGGGCGCGAGCGGTGGCGGTGCCGGCGCCTGCGCCGTGGATGCCGCCGCCGAATGCTCCATATATGCAGTGGGACGTCAGTGCGGTCACCAACGACGAAGAGGCCGTCATCCGCCGGTTCCTCGATCGGCGCATGACGCTCGATCCCAACGCCCGCCTGCACCTCGCAACCGATCTCGCGGCGCGGTTGCACCCCAAGATCGCGGGCGCCCCCACCAACTGGCATCCGGAGTCGTTCCTCGAAGGCGTTGTCGCCGCCAAAGCCGCTCGCCGCTGACGCGGAGAACCGGCCCGTCCGCACTGGATACGCTCGTGCGATGTCGACGACGACGATCGAGTTGCGACCGCTGCGAGCTGTCGCAGCGTTCATGCTCGGGGCGGCGCTCGTACGGCCGATAATTCCGCATCAGCCGGGACTGCCCTGCCCGCTGCGCACGCTCACCGGCGTGCCGTGCCCGCTGTGTGGCATGACCCGCAGCGTCACCTCGGCGGTGCACTTCGACTTGGCGGCGTCGTTGCGGTTCAGCCCCGGAGGCGTGCTCGTCGTGCTCTTCGCGCTCGGCCTGCTGGCAACGTGGCTCGCGGGATGGCGACCGCATCGCATATCCCTCCCCGCGTGGTTGCTGCCCGCGATACTTGGAGCGCTCTGGAGCTACCAGCTCTACAAGTACGCAACCGGACGACCGCTCTGACGCGCGTCGTCTGACAGGGAAGGGAGCGCCCCGATGTCACAAGTGCCGCCTCCGCCGCCACCGCCTCCGCCACCGCCGCCGCCGCCACCGCCCGGCGGATACATGCCTCCCGGGCAGCCGATTCCGGGCGTGGGCCCATCGGGTCCGCGGGCCGGTTTCTGGCTCCGGTTCGTGGGTCTGTTGATAGACGGCATCATCACGTCGATCCCGGGATGGCTCATCGGCGCGGCGTCCGGGTCGCTCGTCGGCGTCTACGGGATCGGCCTGGTCGTGCGCGTCGCCTACGAGGTGTACTTCATCGGGAGCCCGAGCGGTCAGACGATCGGCATGAAAGCGATGAGCATCCGCGCGATCGACGCGCAGACCGGCGGGCAGATCGAGTACAGCAAGGCCTTCATCCGCTGGCTGGTGTCGATTGCTTCGGGTTTTGTGTGCTTGCTCGGTTACCTCTGGATGTTGTGGGACCCCGAGAAGCAGACGTGGCACGACAAGGTCGCGGGCACGTTCGTGGTGCCGGCGAGCGCATACCCTGTGGCGAACTGGCCCGGTTGAGCAACCGTGTGACAACGCTTTGCGTTACGTGAGATTCGATCAGGCGCGCGCTTCCCAATACTTGTTGAGCGCGCCCTGTGTCTTGAACAACCAGATGAACCCACCGATGAGGGGCAGCAGGATCCAGCAGCCGGTGACTGCACTGACCGGCGACTCCTCACCCGCCCGCTCGAACAGCTTGGCGACTTCCGACGGCATCAAGAACACGTTCACGATCCCGATGAAGATCGCGAGCAGCAGGCCGACAGTACCGCCGACGCCCTCCCCGCTGTGGTCCTTCATCTCTTGGAACGTCATGTACTGCCAGACGATCGCGTAGATCCCGAGCGTGATGATCGAGAGCAAGATCACGGTGACCGGTGAGCGGACCTTGCCGAGCGCGCCGGTCGCGGTCCCGCTTGCGGGTACTGCGGCGGCTGCCATCCCTGCTGTAGCCAGTCCTGCCTGCTTTCAAGATCGCTGATGTGACCCCTCTCCATCGGCGGCGCGATGAACGACTTGATCCGCCGCGCGCAGTCGCAACGATCGGGACCGACAACTGCCGTCACGGCGTGCGCTTTCGACCGACTTGTACCTCGGGAAATGTCCGATGTGATTACGCCGGTCGGACCGCGCCCCGCGCTTCCCAGAACTCGTTGAGGGCGCCCTGCACCTTGACGACCCAGACGATGAAGCCGATCAACGGCAGCAACACCCAGAACCCGGTCGTGCCGCTCACCGGCTTCTCCTGACCCTCGCGCTCATACAAGTTGCCGAGTTCGGACGGAATCAAGAACGCGTTGACGATCCCGATGAAGATCCCGATCAGCAACCCGACTGTGCCGCCGATGCCCTCGCCGCTGTAATCCTTCATCTCTTGGAATGTCTTGTACTCCCATACGAGGTAGTAGATCCCGCAGGTGATGAGCGACAGCACGATCACCGTCGCCGGTGAACGAAGCGTGCCGAGCGCGCCGGTGGACGCGGGCGTCGCGGATGCAGGTGGCGGTGCTGTAGCCATCGGGCCTCCAATCGTGTGCGCCGCCCTGTTGGCGACAAATCCCTATTGACCGGTCGGGAGTCTCGCACTTACGGTCAGCCCACGCTGACGACCACATCCCGTTCGCCCGAGGAGGGCCTGCATGTCTGAACTGTGGGGTTTTGAGACCAGAATGATCCACGCCGGTGCCGAGCCCGACCCGACCACGGGAGCCCGGGCGGTGCCGATCTACCAGACGACCAGCTTCGTGTTCCGCGACACCGACCACGCCGCGGCGCTCTTCGGCCTCGAGGAGCTCGGCAACATCTACACCCGGATCATGAACCCGACCCAGGCGGTGTTCGAAGATCGGATGACTGCGCTCGACGGCGGTGTCGGCGCACTCGCGACCTCGAGCGGCCAGGCGGCGCAGGCGGTCGCGCTGCTCAACCTGGCCGAGAACGGCGGCCACATCGTCTCGTCGGCGTCGCTGTACGGCGGCACGTACAACCAGCTGCACTACACGTTCCCGAAGCTGGGCATCGAGGTGACCTTCATCGACGATCCCGACGACCTCGACGCGTGGCGCGCCGCCATCCGTCCCAACACGCGGGCGTTCTACGGCGAGACGATCGGCAACCCGAAGGGCGACATCCTCGACTTCGAGGGCATCGCGGCCATCGCCCACGACGCGGGGATACCGCTCGTCGTCGACAACACCGTCGCGACTCCGTATCTGTGTCAGCCGCTGCGACACGGCGCCGACATCGTCACCTACTCGGCGACCAAGTTCATCGGCGGGCACGGCACCTCGATCGGCGGGTTGATCGTCGACGGCGGCAAGTTCGATTACGTCGCGAGCGGTCGCTTCGCGAACTTCACCGAGCCCGACCCGAGCTACCACGGCCTCGTGTTCTCGGAGCTACCCGAGGCGCTGCGGCCGGCGCAGTACATCTTGAAGGCACGGCTGCAGTACCAGCGCGACATCGGTCCGGCGATCTCGCCGTTCAACGCGTTCCTGTTCCTGCAGGGGCTCGAGACGCTGAGCCTGCGCATGGAGCGTCATTGCGAGAACGCGCTCGCGGTCGCGCAATGGCTCGAAGCGCGTGACGAGGTGCAGTGGGTCGCGTTCCCGGGCCTCGACTCGAGCCCATGGAAGCCGCGGGTGGAGCAGTACCTGCCGCGGGGCGCGGGCGCCATTCTCGCGTTCGGCATCAAGGGCGGTCTCGAGGCGGGCAAGAAGTTCGTCGACAGTCTCGAGCTGTTCAGCCACCTCGCCAACGTGGGTGACGTGCGGAGTCTCGCGATCCATCCCGCTTCGACGACGCACTCGCAGCTCGCCGAAGGTGAGCAGATCACGACCGGCGTCACGCCTGACTTAGTACGTCTCTGCATCGGTATCGAGACGCTCGACGACATCCTCGCTGACCTCGAGGCCGGGTTCCGGGCGGCCAAGGGAGCCGGATGACCGACGGGTCTTCACCCGTTCCGGCAAGTGGTGCCTGGCGCCCCGGCGATGAGCCGGGGCGCCGGCAGTTCCGCACGCTGTTCGGCGCGCGGCCGCATGTGCTCGAAGCCGGCGGACGCCTCGCGCCGGTCGAAGTGGCGTACGAAACCTGGGGCGAGCTCGACGCTCGCGCGTCCAACGCGGTGCTCGTGTTGCACGCGCTCTCGGGCGACAGTCATGCCGCTGGTCCATCCGGTCCCGGTCATCCACAACGCGGCTGGTGGGATGCACTGATCGGTCCCGGTCGGGCTGTCGACACCGAGCGCTTCTTCGTGGTCTGTCCCAACGTCCTTGGCGGCTGCCAGGGCACCACGGGTCCGGCCTCGCTGGCCGCCGACGGCAAGCCCTACGGCTCCCGGTTCCCTCCCATCACCATCCGCGACCAGGTGGTGACCGAGGCCGCGCTCGCCGACGCGCTGGGCATCCACCGATGGGCGGCAGTGATCGGCGGGTCGATGGGCGGCATGCGTGTGCTCGAGTGGGCCGTCAGCCTTCCGGAACGTGTCGCGCGCGCAGCGATCATCGCGGTCGGTGCGACCGCGACCGCCGAAGAGATCGCGCTCTGCTCGTTGCAGGTGCGAGCTATCGAGACCGATCCGAAGTTTCGTTGTGGCGATTATTACGACGCCGCGCCGGGCGACGGTCCCCACCTCGGACTCTCGGTGGCGCGAGGCATCGGCCATTTGGGCTATCGCTCCGAGTTGGAGCTCGACGAGCGGTTCGGCCGCGGCCATCAGGGTGATGAGAATCCCCTCGAAGGCGGCCGGTACGCGATCGAGTCGTACCTCGAATACCACGGCGAGAAGCTCGTCCGCCGTTTCGATGCGAACAGCTACATCGTGCTCAGCCGTGCGATGAACCACCACGACGTCGGTCGCGGCCGCGGCGGCATCGAGGCTGCCCTTGCTCGCGTCACGTGCGACGTCACGCTGGCGGGCATCTCGTCAGATCGGCTCTATCCGCTGCGGTTGCAGCACGAGCTTGCCGATCTCATCCCGCGCGCCAGCGACGTGCACGTGATCGAATCGATCGCCGGCCACGACGGCTTCCTGATCGAGACCGAAGCCGTCGGCAAGGCCATCGCCCGCGCCCTCGCTTGACCAAAACCCTCGCAAGGCGTCGTCGCGCCGTCGCACCGCTCAGGTGCCGACTTCTCGGCGGCCTTCGAGAGCACGGCCGAGCGTGACTTCGTCGGCGTACTCGAGGTCGCCGCCGACCGGCAGACCGCTCGCGATGCGCGTCACTTTTACGTCCAACGGTTGCAGGAGACGCGCGAGGTACATCGCGGTGGCTTCCCCCTCGATGTTGGGGTTGGTCGCGAGGATCACTTCGGCGACACCTTCGTCGGCGATGCGCGCGAGCAACTCCCGGATGCGGAGCTGTTCCGGCCCAACGCCTTCGATCGGAGAGATTGCGCCCTGCAACACGTGGTAGCGACCCTTGAACTCCTGGGTGCGCTCCACCGCGACGATGTCGGGCGGTTCTTCGACGACACAGAGCAGCGACGCGTCGCGCCGTTCGTCGCGACAGTACGTGCAGAGCTCACCTTCGGAGATGTTGAAGCACCGGGTACACCAGGCAATGCGCGCCTTGGCTTCTGTAATCGCGTGCGCGAGTCGGTTCGCATCTTCGGACGCGGACTTCAAGATGTAGAACGCGATGCGCTGCGCTGACTTCGGCCCGACCCCGGGAAGGCGGCCGAGCTCGTCGATCAGCTTTTGGACCGGTCCCTCGTAGCTTGCGCCCACGGATCGACGCGCTAGCCGAGCATTCCGCCGAGACCACCGAGATCGAGCCCGGCGGTCAGCGGGCCCATGCGCTCGGCTTGGAGCGCCTGCGCGCTCCGCATCGCCTCGGTGACCGCCGCGACCACGAGGTCTTCGAGCATCTCGACGTCGTCAGAGTCGACAACCTCCGGCGCGAGCTTCACCGACTGCAGCTCTCCCGTGCCGGTGACCACAGCGGTCACGACGCCGCCGCCAGACGTGGCTTCGACGGTCTCGGCCGCGAGTGCCGCTTGCGCGGCGGCCATGTCGGCCTGCATCTTCTGCATCTGGTGCATCATCTGGTTGAGCTGCTTCTGATTGGACACGATCGACTCCTCGCGCGCTAGTCGCGCGGACGCTCCTCGACCACGCTGGCCCCGAACTGGTCTTCGAGCATGCTCACCGAATCTGCCGCCCGCTCTGCTGCGGACAGATCGAGCAGATCCGCCGGATCGCCGAGCTCGTCGTCGTAGTCGACGTCGGCGGCCGGCAGAGGCGGCCGAGGCGGCGAAACTCCTGCCGGGCTCGACGGCGCTGCGTCGCGCGGCGCTTCTGTCGGCACCGCGAAGTCGTGCGCGACCAGGGTGAAGCGCAAGCTTCGGCCGAGTCGCCCTGACAATGCCTCTCGGATCGCCTCCGCGTTGCGCTTGAAGCGCGGCTTCGCGACCTCGACGAGTCGCGGGGGAATACCGAACACGATCACGTCACCTTCGACCGAGAGCGGCTGCGCCTCCTGCACTGCGCTACGGGTCGCGACCGGGAGCTCGGGCAGTGTCGCGGCCCACGCGAGGATCACGTCGTCGAGCGCGAGCGCCGGTGCATCGTTCACGGGCGCTTCCGTCCCTGCAGATCGCGGCCTTGGCTGCGGCTGCGGCTGCGGCTGCGGCTGTGGCTCCGGCGGCGGCGCATTCGTCTCCGCGCGACCGGCGGGCTTCGCCTTGCGCAGCGCGCCGAGCGCGGCCGCGGGCCCGGTCGGCGGCACTCCGACTGCCGCGTCGGGGTCGTCATCGCGCTCTGGAGCAGGCCGCGCCGCCGGTGTCGTGCGCGCTTGACCCGCGCCGGCGCGCTCGAGCCGCTCGACTCGATCAGCCAACGCCTGGAGCGGCGGCCCCGCGTCGCGACGCGCGAGTCGTACGAGGGCGACCTCGAGCACGAGTTGCGGGTCGGCGGCATCGGTGCCGCGCATGTCGACGACGGCTTGCCCGAGCGTTTCGATCACCCGCACCAGTAACGGGTTGCCCAACGCGCGTCCGAGGTCGCCGAGTCGCGTGAGCTCGTCGTCGGGAGCATCGATGCGAACCCGTCCCGCGCCCGCCGTCACGAGGAACGCGTCGCGCGTCGCGCGCAAGAGATCTTCGGCGACGCGCCGCGCGTCGTGGCCGGCATCGAAGAGCACGTTCACGCCCGCCAACGTGCCGGCCGGATCCTCCGAGGCGATCGACTCGAGCACCGCGCCACGCAACCCGAACGGTGTACGGCCAAACAGCTCTGCGACGGTCGCGGCGTCGATGCGATCCGCCCCGTGGGCCAGCACCTGGTCGAGCAGCGAGAGCGCGTCGCGAGCCGAGCCGGCCGCGGCGCGAGCGATCACCGGCAGCGCTTCGGGATCCGCTTCGACGCCCTCTCGCGCCAGCACATCGGCGAGATGCCCGGTCAGCTGTTCCGGGGTCAGGAGCGTGAACTCGAGGTGCTGCGTGCGCGATCGAATCGTCGGCAGCACCTTCTCCGGGTTGGTCGTCGCGAGCACGAACACCACGTGACCCGGCGGCTCCTCCAGCGTCTTGAGCAGTGCGTTCGACGCCGCCGCGCTCAGCATATGCACCTCGTCGATCAGGTACACCTTTTTCGTGGTGGTCGGGCCCACGCCCAAGTGCACACTGTCGGTGAGGTCGCGGATGTTGTCGACGGAGTTGTTGGACGCGGCGTCGAGCTCGAAGAGGTCGAGGAAGCGCCCACCGGCGATGCCGACACAGTTTTCGCACGTGCCGCACGGCTCGCCGTCGGGACCGAGCGCGAGACAGTTGATTCCTTTGGCGAGAATGCGCGCGGTCGTGGTCTTGCCGGTGCCGCGCGGACCGGAGAAGAGATACGCGTGTCCGACGCGGCCGTCCTTCACTGCGTTGCGCAGCGCTGCGGTCACGTGCTCCTGGCCGACGAGCTCGCCGAACGTCTGCGGGCGGTGCTTGCGGTAGAGCGACTGATACTCGGCCATCGGTCCGGATGCTACCGATGCCCCGCCCTCGACGGACCGGCGCAGACAGAAACATTGCGGCGGATAGGCTGCGGGCGCAGACCGTGCTAGGTGGGGAGCTCGTGGTTCCCTGTACCCCCAATCCACGTTACGAGGGACTGAACTCCCGGCCGAGGCTCGGGCTGCCGTGAGGATGGCGCCCTGCACGCGGTGATGAGGGCCGGGTCCTGCGCAACGGGATCTCGTGAACCGAGTCAGGTCCGGAAGGAAGCAGCTCTCAGCGGGCCCTCCTGTGTGCCGCAGGGCAGCCTGGCCTGAACTGGCGACAGGAAATGCGCCTCGCGGCACCAGTGTCGACGTCGGGTGCACGGTCTGCATGTTCATGTTCCGGAGGGATGCGAGAGCGGCCGAATCGGCACGCTTGGAAAGCGTGTGTGGGGCAACTCACCGTGGGTTCGAATCCCACTCCCTCCGCGCGGCGAGGAGTGGTTCGATGCGTGAGATGACACACGACGAGTGGCAGGCCTTCGTGCTCGAGGGCACGCGGACCGGGAAGCTCGCAACGACCCACGCGAACGGACATCCGCACGTCGCACCGATCTGGTTCACGTTCGCCGGTGACGACGTGATTTTCACGACCGGCGAAGACACTGTGAAAGGCAAGGCCCTCGCTCGCGACCCGTGGGTGTCGTTGTGCGTCGACGACGAACGACCGCCGTTCTCGTTCGTCATTGTGGAAGGTTCGGCGACCATCAGCCGCGACCGCGACGCCCTGCTCCGGTGGGCGACGGCCATCGGGGCCCGCTACATGGGTCCCGACGCGGCCGAGTCCTTCGGGCTGCGCAATGCCGTCCCCAGTGAGCTGCTCGTGCGCGTCACACCGACGAAGGTGATCGCCCGCGCCGCGATTGCGGGCTGATCCGGTGGAAATCTGCCGGCTCGATGCGCTCATGGCCGTCGCGCTCGACGAGGCGCGCGCGGCGCTGAAGCACGACGACGTGCCGATCGGTGCTGTTGTTGCCCACATTGACACCGGCGAGATCGTCGCTCGGCGGCACAACGAGCGCGAACGTGCGAACGATCCCACCGCGCACGCAGAGATCTTGGCCCTCCGTGATGCCGCGCGAGCCGTCGGAAGCTGGCGCCTCACTGGTCACGCGCTGGTGGTGACACTCGAACCGTGTCTCATGTGCGCGGGCGCCGCAGTGGCGGCGCGCCTCGATGTGGTCGCGTTCGGAGCCGTCGATCCCAAGGCCGGCGCGTGCGGGAGCCTCTACAACGTGCTCGTTGATCCGCGCCTCAATCACGAGGTGGCGACGTTCGACGGCGTGCGCGCGGAGGAATGCGGGGCGCTGCTGCGGGCGTTTTTCGCTGCTCGGCGCTGAGTGGCCGGCCGTTACACTCCCGCCCGGAGGGATGCGAGAGCGGCCGAATCGGATGGTCTCGAAAACCATTGTGGGGCAACCCACCGTGGGTTCAAATCCCACTCCCTCCGCCATGAACGACCGTGTACTACGTCTTCGAACAGACGCCGAATAGAAACCGCGTTTTGCGGGTGGGGCCTCGTCCATCGGCTCACAGCGCCGCAGCCGCAACGCGCGCACAAGACTCAGTTGAGTCGCAGCGCGGCGACTCAGGCGACGCCTTCGTGCAGACCGAGATTGGTGAAGATCTCGCGCGTCGCACTCGAACGGTTGAGCGTGTAGAAGTGCAGGCCGGGTGCACCGCCGTCGAGGAGGGCCTGGCACAGCTTCGTGGCTTCGTCGATACCGATGCGGCGCACGGCAGCCGGATCGTCTTCGACCGCGTGCAACTTCTCTGCGAGCCATGCGGGGAACTCGGAGCCTTGGAGCTGTGTCATGCGTTTGATCGAACCGATTGCCAGCACCGGCATGATTCCCGGGATCACGGGCCTGTCGACGCCGTGCGCCTGCAACCCCTCGACGAGGTCGAAGTAGTGCCGCGCATCGAAGAAGAACTGCGTCACCGCGAAATCGGCCTCGCGCAGCTTCTCGGCAGTGTGCAACCGGTCGGTCTCCTTGCTCAGCGATTTGGGGTGAGGCTCCGGATGCGCGGCGACCCCAACACAGAAGTCGCCGATCTCCCGCACGAGGCGAACCAACTCGACCGCGTACTTGAACTCGCCCGGAGGCAGGTCGAGGTCGGCCGGCGGGTCACCTCCGAGAGCCAGGATGTTGTCGATGCCGGAGTCGCAGTAGCGGGTCACGATCTCCGCGAGCTCCGCGCGCGTGTGCGCCGCGCACGTGAGGTGCGCCATCGGCGTCATCGTCGTGTCGCGAAGGATCTGCACGACGAGCTCGTGGGTGCGTTCGCGCGTCGAACCACCGGCTCCGTAGGTGACCGACACGTACGACGGCCCGAGCGGCTCCAGCTCGCGGAGGGCATCGGCCAGGGCGGCTTCGGCGCTCTCGTTCTTCGGAGGAAAGAACTCGAACGAAAAGCTCGGTCCGCGCTCGAGCACCTCTGAAATCTTCATGTTGACGTGAAGCGTACGCGACACTCTGCGCGCTTGGCCCATTCAATACGAGCCCGACGTCAGCTCCATCACCACCGTCGACGTCTCGCGTTCCGCGGGCACGGCTACTTCAAGCGTCTCGGTCCCGGCCTCGTCACCGGCGCGGCCGACGACGATCCATCCGGGATCGGCACGTACTCGCAAGTCGGAGCCGCATACGGGCTCGGGATCGTGTGGGCGGCGTTGCTCGTCGCGCCAATGGCTGCCGCGGTGCAAGAGACCGCGGCTCGTCTTGGCCTCGTGACCGGTCGCGGACTCGCGAGGCTCATCCGCACCCGGTTCCCGCGCTGGGTGTTGTTCGTCGCGGTCGCGCTCGTTGCGATCGCGAACACGTTCAACATCGCCGCAGATATCGCGTCGATGGGCGCTGCCGGACACCTTCTCGTACCGATACCAGCGTCGGTGCTCGTGGTCGTGATGACGGCACTCATGGTCGGTCTGGAAGTGTTGGTGCCGTATCATCGGTACGCGCGCGTGCTCCGCTGGCTTGCGCTCTCACTCGTCGCGTACGTGCTCGTGCTCGCGGCGGTCAAGGTCGACTGGGGCGACGTGCTCTTTCACTTGGTCGTCCCCGAGATCACCGGCGGCCGGGGCGAGATCGCGGCACTGATCGCGGTCTTCGGCACCACCGTCTCGCCCTACCTGTTCTTCTGGCAGGCCAGTGAAGAGGTCGAAGAGGAGCTCGACCACGAGCACGCGGACGAACAGGTGAGCGACGATCACCTTCGGTCGATGCGCATCGACGTGATCGGCGGGATGGTGTCGGCCGTCGCCATCGCGTTCGCGATCATCGTCGCGGCCGCGGTCACGCTGCACACAGCCGGGATCACGAAGATCCAGACCGCTGATCAAGCGGCCCGGGCGCTCCGGCCGTTCGCAGGCGACTTCGCGGACCTGCTCTTCACCCTCGGCATCGTCGGCCTGGGACTGCTGTCGGTGCCGGTGCTCGCCGGTTCAACGGCGTACGCGGCGTCAGAGGCTGTCGGCTGGAACGAGGGACTCTCGAAACGGTTCCGCGACGCGCGGGCGTTCTACGTCGTGATCGTGCTGTCGATGCTCGCAGGTCTGGGCATGAACTTCGGCGGCATCGATCCGATACGCGGCCTCTACTACGCGGCGATCCTCAACGGCATCACCGCGCCGCCGCTGATCGTGCTCATGCTGATTCTCAGCCGGTCACATGACACGGTTCATGCTCACCGATCGGGCCGGCTCTCGACGCTGGTCTTGGGCGCGACGATTGTCGTGAGCGTGGTACTGCCGATCGTGTACCTCGTTTCGTAATCGCCCGGACGGCCAAGAATCCAGCCATGGAGTTCGCAATCGAGCAACATCTCGATGGCACCCCCGCGAAGATCGCCGCGCTGTATCTCGACGCCGACTTCCTCGCCGGCATCGACGATCCGCACCTCGCGCACCCGGAGATGCTGGACCAGCAGCGCAACGGATCGGTGGTCACGCAACGGATCAGGTACCACTTCACCGCGGAACTGTCCTCGGCGGTGCGGAGGGTGATCGATCCCGACCGCCTCAGCTGGGTCGAAGAGTCGACCCACGACCTCCACGGGCACACCACGACCGCTCACATCGTGCCCGACCACTACGCGGACCGGCTGGAAGGGAGTTACGAGGTCACGATGTCAAAGGCCGGCGAGGGCACTCGCCGCGTCACGACCGGCGTGCTGACCGTGCGCATGCACTTCGTGGGCGGCAAAGTCGAGCACGTCATCGTGTCCGCGCTCCGGGACCACGCCGAGCTCGAGACGGCGGCCGTGGCTCAGTGGTTGGCGCGGTAGCCCCGGAAACCTCGCAGTCGCAGCGAGTTGGTCACCACGAACACGCTCGAGAAGCCCATCGCGCCCGCGGCGATCACGGGGTTGGGCGGAGGCGCCCATTCATTCACTCGAGGAATTCCCCCGGTATTTGCCGGGAATGCCTCGAGTAAACGATCTGGACGAGCGGTCGATGCGGCTGCTTCGCGTCTGAGCTTCGACGCGCTACAGATCGGGTACGTGGCCCAACTGTCGAAACCAGCCGAGCGTGTCTTCGACGCCCCACGACTCTGCGAGCCGCCCGTTGACGACTCGGTAGACCGTCGTGCCGGGCTTCGCGTACGCCTGACCCGTCGGCTCGATGCCGAGGAATTGCCGGCCGGTGAGCGCGCCGCGCTCCGTGTAGCGCAGCACGACCTTGTCGCTTTCGACGATCAGGTCTTCGATCGTGATCGCGACGTCCGGAAACGACGTGCGCAGGAAGCGGCACACGCGCACGTACTCGTCGCGACCCACGTTGGCCTTGCCCTCCGAGCCGTAATATGCGGTGTAGTCGTTGGCGAGCGTCGTCTCGCACACCGACCAGTCGCCGCGGTTGAACCCGTCTTCGATGTGCCGGCGCACCAGCTCACGGAGATCTTGATCCATGGACGGACGCAGGCTAGAAGCGGCTCGTGGTACTTCCGTGGAATCCACCGCCGATCGCGACGAGCACGATGATCACAATGACCAGGGCAATCAATCCGAGGTGGATCCACGAGATGATCTTGGCCGCTGTGCACAGGCCGAGGCCCGTGAGCCGACCGCCCGACGCGTCGATCTTGGCCTTGGCCTGCGCCGCGAGCACGAGCGCGACGATGGCCGGGATGACCGGGCACACCACCCACGAGACAATCGACGCGACCAGCGCGCCGACGGCGAGCCCTTCGTTCTGCGGCGTGCCGTAGTACGGTATCTGTGCACCCGCGTAGCCAGCCGGCGAAGGTGGCACCCAGCCTTGCGGTTGGGGAGTTGGCGGTGTCGGCGGTGGTGGCGGGGGTGGAGGTGGGATCTCCCCACTGGGCGGCTGGTCGTCGGACATAGCATGACCTCCACGTCGGGGGCGGCCGTGATGCTACGCGTTGGTGCCCACGTCCCGTGACCCTGGAAGCCCGCCCTTCGCTCGCAGACGTGGCCGCATGCGAGACTCGCCGTCGCCCGACCCGCTCAGGAGCATCGGATGCCCCCCGAGAAGTTCAGCTGGAAGCACCTCTACAGCGAGATCGTCACGACCGGCCTGTGCACGGGCTGCGCCGGCTGCGTCATCGCGTGCCCCCACGACGTACTCGGCTACCGCGACGACCAGGGCATCTACAAGCCATTCCAGACCGAAAACGACTACGGCGGCCCCGGCGACTGCAGCCACGGCGACAAGGCCTGCACCTCCTGCACCCGGGCGTGCCCGCGCTTTCGGGCCTGGGAGCCCGAGATCGACGAGTTCATGTTCGGCCGGCTGCGCGCGGCCGAGGAGGTGGCGGGCATCTCGAAAGACATCGTGCTCGCGAAGGCCACCGATCCCGTCCTCCAGGAGGTCGGCCAGGACGGCGGGCTCGTGTCGGCAATCCTGCTGTACGCGCTCGAGCACGACCTGATCGACGCCGCGCTCGTGTCGTACCTCGAGGGCGACGGCTCCACCTGGAAAGCCGTGCCAGGCGTCGCCCGCACGAAGGACGAAATCATCGCCTCCGCCGGAAGCCGCTACACCTACTCCGCCAACACGCTCGCGTATTTCGAGGCGATCGAGGGCGGAGCCGAGCGCATCGCGCTGGTCGGCATGAGCTGCCAGTCGTCGGTACCGCCCGTCATGAAGCAGCGCAAGGCGGGCAAGGTCGCGCGCCGGTTGTCGCTCAACATCGGCTTGCTGTGCTCCAAGACCTTCGACGACGCGATCTTCGAAGAGCTGCTCGACGCGAAGTACGGATTGAAGCGGGCCGAGATCAAGAAGATGAACATCAAGGGCCGCCTCCAGATCTGGATGCAGAACGGCGACTACCACGAGGTGCCGCTGAAGGAGTGCCACGCGTTCACGCGTGAGGGCTGCAAGATGTGTCCCGACTTCGCGGCCGAGCACGCCGACATCTCGACCGGCGGCATCGGCGCGTTCAACGACTGGACGCTCACCGTTGTGCGCACCGACATCGGCCGTGAGCTCATGGCCGACATGGAGCGTGACGGCTGGATCGAGGTGCGACCCGGTGACGACGACCCGGGCGCCATCGAACTGATGCACAAGCTGGCCAAGAAGCAGCGCGCCCGCTGGCCCGAGTTCGCGATCGATACGCCGAGGCTCGTCGGCGCCTAGTACGTATGCAGACCGTCGCGCTCGTGAGTGACCTGATGGATCGGTCACGACTGAGCGCCGCGGTTGCCGACATCCGGTTCGTCACTGACGCTTCCCAATGCCCCGGCGCGCACGTCGTCGTCATCGATCTCGCCCGCTTCGGTGCCGACGTCGAGGCGGTCCGCGCTGCCGCCCCCGAGGCACGCATCATCGGGTTCGGCCCTCACGTCGATCGGGCGCTGCTCGAGGATGCCCGTGCCGCGGGCGCCGACGAAGTGCTCCCCAGGTCCCAGCTCTTTCGCGACGTGAACGCTGCGCTCGCAACGCCCGCCGGCTGACGGCCCGGTCCCCGGTGGCTTGGGTCAATCGGACAGAATGTCGCAATGCTTGCTCCGCCCGCCCCCGTTGAGCTCGCTTCGCCGACGAGGGTCTCTCAGCCCGCACGCGACGGCCGCCGGGCCGCGATTCGGCTCTTCGCCGGGCTGCTCCTGCTCACCGCGCTGCTCCGGCTGCCGGCGTTCTTCGTGGCGGAGTTCAACTCGGACGAGACGTTCCTCGCGACGCAAGCAGACGTGATCAAAAACGGCGGCAACCTCTACAAGGAGGCCGCCGACCGCAAACCGCCGCTGGTGCCGTACCTGTACGCGGCGACGTTCGCGATCAGCGGCACCTCGGGACTTTGGACCGTGCGGGTTGCTGCGATGCTCGCTGTCGCGCTGACCGCACTGCTCTTGGCACTCGAGGCTCGCCGCCGCTACGGCACCCGCGCTGCGTGGATCGCGGGCGTGCTGCTCGTGTTCTCATCAGTCGCGTTCGCGCCCGCCGACGGCCAGGCGGCCAACTTCGAGGTCTTCATGCTGCCGGCGATGACCGCCGCGATCCTTCTCTCGCGGCGCGACCGCGCGTTCTCGTCGGGAGTGGCAGTCGCGATCGCCACACTGGCCAAGCAAACGGGCGCGGCGACCCTGCTTCCGGTTCTGTATCTCGCGTGGAGGTTCCGCGGCCGGCGAGGCGCGGGCGACGCCCTGCTCGGGTTTGCAATACCGATCGCGCTCGTCGCGCTGATGGTCGGCCCGGGACAGTTGCTGTTCTGGTCAGTGCTCGGGAACGGCAGTTACCTGAGCGCGCAGGCGGTCTCGCTGTTCGTCGGCATCCTGTTCGTTGTCATGACCGCGGGGTTCATCGCGCCGAACCTGCCGATCCTGTGGACGCTGCCGCGCGCCTGGCGTGAACGCGCGACTCGTTGCGATACCGATCTCTGGTTGTGGTTGTTGTCCGCGGCGGTCTCCGTCGCGATCGGGTTGCGCTTCTTCGGTCACTACTACATCCAGTTGCTGCCGCCGCTGTGTCTGCTCAGCGCCGGGATGCTGACCGGTACGTCACGACTGGCGCGATTGGCGACGGTCGCGCTCGCGGCCGCCACGGCGGCGCTGTTCTCCATCATCGGATTCTTCGCGCCGCTTCATCGCGGCGCGCAGTACCAGTCAGTGAGCAAGTTCGTCGCGGCCAAGACCCGTCCCGATGATCGCGTGCTCGTGTGGGGGAGCATGCCGGAGATCTACTGGGCCTCCGATCGGCGTCCGGCGACACGCTTCGTCACCAACTCGTTTCTTTCCGGCAACAACCCGGGCCGCCCGCCCGTCACCGGCAACCCCCAGCTCGCCACGCCCGGCGCCTGGGACCTGTTCTGGGAAGACACGCGTCTCCACCCACCGCTCTACATCCTCGACACGACGCCGGCGAAGGTACGCGGCTCGCAGTACACGCCGATCTCGAAGTTTCCACGGCTGCAAGCCCTGATCGATCGGTCGTACCACTACGTGACCCGGATCGACGGCATCGACATCTACAAGCAAGACAGCCGCGCCCGCTGATCGCGGTGCGTCACACCAGGGGCCACGGCACCGAGTGATAGCCGGGGTCGGGCTCGGGCAGTGTCCCATCACGTACGAGCACCTGCGCGCGTTGCGCGAGGGCATCGATCTCGACCGGCGACAGCAGTACGCGTAACCGTGCGCCGAGCGCGCCGTCGAGGTCAGTGACGACACGACACACCTCGTCGGCGATCGCGGGTTCGATCGGCTCGCCGGCGAAGTCCCAGATCACCGTGCGCAACTTCCATGCCGCGTGGAACGTGAGCCCGTGATCGATGCCCACGATCGCGTCGTCGCCATCGGGCTCAGCGGCGTCCAGCGCGCGAAGACAGTGGCCACCCTTGCGGTCGGCATTGTTGGCGAGCACGTCGAACACTGCGAAGCGCCGGAACCGATCGGCGTGATCCTCGAGCAGCGTGAAGTAATGCTCTTCGGGTTCGTGCTCGACGAAGCGCTGCACCATCCCCTCACCCAACGGCCCATCGCGCAACACCGACTTCGGCACGATGCCCCACCCGAGCGCGGCGGACAGCTCGTAGCTCGCGACCTCCCGCTGGCACAACGTGCCTTCGGGAAAGTCCCATAGCCGCCGTTCGCCGCGGCGGGGCTTGTACACCGCCGGCAGCTCGTGACCGTCGCTGCTCACCGACACGAGGAAGGTCGCGTTCGACGCCCAGCGCATGCGCCCGCGCACTTCCATCTCGCCGTTGGCGAGGAGCTCGCCCGCGTCTTGGGGGGTCAGTTCCAGCGGGGACACTGATGGCCGCTCGGATCCATGGGTTGGTCGCAGAGCGGGCACTGCGGACGGCCGCCGGCGACAGCCTGTGTGCCGCGTGCAGCCATGGCTCGCACCTGCGACCGCGTCGCATAGATACGGGCGACGAAACCGTCGTCATCGTCGAGCACGCCCGCGTCGTCGGCCGCCTCGATCTCGTCGGGCGCGCCGGCGTCCTCGTCGTGGCTCGAACGTTCACGCAACTCGATGAGCACGAGCTCGCGCGCCGGGTCGAACCCCAGCCCGATCAGCCGAGCGCGGAACAATGGCACGGTCGGCTCCTGCAGACCTGCGGGGCCAATCGGCTCCGGTGGCGGTTCGGGATACTCGGCCGCGATGCGGTCAAGAAATGCGATCGCCTCGGCCGCGAGCAACGCGACCTGCTCCTTTTCGACGAGCACCGTCAGCTGCGCCGACGCCTTCCGCGCCTGGATGTAGAACTCGCGCTGGCCGGGCTCACCGACCGCACCCGCGCCGAGCGCGTCGACCTGCTCCAGCTCGATCGGGTCAGCCATGCTTCGTCGCCTCCTTCGTCTCGTCGTCTTCTTTCCCTTCGGGCGCGCTCGCCAATTCGTCGAGGCTGCCGGTGTCGTTGAGTTTCACCATCGCGACGGCATGGTCGGACAGCTCCAACACCGTCACCGACGCCGGCGACACGACAATGCGCTGAAACAGATCGAGATGCAGACCTGTGTAATGAGCAATCGCGGCTTTGATCGGATCGGCATGCGAGACCACCACGATTAGTTCGCCGCGATGCTCGGCCACGAGATCGTCGAGCGCGGCAACAATGCGCGCCTGCATACCCGCGAGCGTCTCACCGCCCGGAAACCGCGCTCGCGACGGCGTGCGCTGCACGACCTTCCAGAGATCGGTCTTGGCCAGCTCTGCGAGCATGCCGCCAGTCCATTCCCCGTAATCGGCTTCGATCAACCCCGGGAGCATCGACACGTCGAGACCATGGCGAGCGGCGATCGCCCGTGCGGTCTGCATCGTGCGTTCGATCGGACTTGCGTAGACGACGGCGACGGGAAACGCCGCGAGCCGTTCGGCGACCGCCTCCGCCTGGTCTCGGCCGGTGTCCGACAGGTCGATACCCGGTGTACGGCCCGACAACATCGGACCGGTCTGCTCGGTGACCGCATGGCGCACGAGGACGAGGCGAGTGGATCGCGGCGGTGTTGGCGCGTCGGGCACAGCCGCGTCGGCTGCAGCCGCGCCGGTGCTCGCGCCATCAGTCTGGGCCGCGGTTGACGCGGGCGCGGCGGTCTCGGTCACGGTCCGCATGGTACCGGCGACCCCCTGGGCTCCTTCCAGGCGGCGATCCCCTAGATTCGGAGCTCGATGGCCGAACAGCCCGTCAACCTCACGCCGCAAGGCCCATCCGAAACGGTGCTGCCGGCGGAGCCCGCCGATGTCCTCGACGCGCTTGCACGCGCCCGCTCGGTCGCACCGTCACAGCAGCGCGACGCGGTCGCCGACGTGGTCGCGCGTTGGCCGCGCCTCCTCGACGCGTGGGCGCGCCTCGGCGAGCTCGGCCGCGACGACGTCGAGGCGTATGCATGCTTCCGGGTCGGGTATCACCGCGGGCTCGACCGGCTGCGCCAGGCCGGTTGGCGCGGTTCCGGCTACGTGCGCTGGACCCATGAGACCAATCGGGGCTTCCTGCGCGCGCTCGACGGTCTGCGCCGCACGGCCGCGGCAATCGGCGAGCGCGACGAAGAACAGCGTTGTGACGAGTTCCTCCGTCAGCTGGATCCCGACTGGGACCGACGCTCGGGCTAGTTTTTGCGGATGAAACGTGCGCTCATCACGGGGATCACCGGCCAGGATGGCCGGTATCTCTCGCAGTTCCTCACCGACAAGGGCTATCAGGTCTTCGGCTTGATCCGAGGCCAGAACAACCCGAAGGCCCGACTGGTCGTCGAGGAAAACCCCGCGCTGGAACTCGTCGACGGCGACCTGCGCGACCTGTCGTCGCTCATCGCCGTGGTCGAGCAGATGCAACCCGACGAGGTCTACAACCTCGGCGCAATGAGCTTCGTGCAGCTGTCGTTCACGCAGGCCGAGCTCACGGCGGAGATCACGGGCCTCGGCGTGCTGCGCATGCTCGAGGCGGTGCGCATCGTCGGCGGCACCGACCGAAATCCGATCCGTTTCTACCAAGCATCGTCATCCGAGATGTTCGGCAAGGTCCGCGAGACGCCGCAGACGGAGAAGACTCCGTTCCACCCGCGCTCGCCGTACGGCGTCGCGAAGGTGTTCGGCCACGACATGACGGTCAACTACCGCGAGTCATACGGCCTGCACGCGAGCAGCGGCATCTTGTTCAACCACGAATCTGAACGGCGCGGTCAGGAGTTCGTGACGCGCAAGATCACCAACGCGTTCGCGCGTATCAAGCTCGGCCTCCAGGACTCCCTCACCCTCGGCAATCTCGACTCGGCGCGTGACTGGGGCTACGCGGGCGATTACGTCGAAGCCATGTGGCTGATGCTGCAGCAGGCCGAGCCCGATGACTACGTGATCGCGACCGGCGAGACACACACCATCCGCGAGTTTCTCGACGTCACCGCCGGGCTCGCAGGCTTCGAGAGCTGGGAACCCTACGTGCAGCGCGACGCGCGTTTCGAGCGCCCTGCGGAAGTCGACCTGCTCATGGGCGACGCGTCGAAGGCCCACGCGAAGCTCGGCTGGAAACCCAGGGTCAGTTTCGAAGACTTGGTACGCCGGATGTACGAAGCCGACTTCGCGGAGGAGCAGGCCCGCTCCGAACACGGCCGCCGGTAGCTACACGTCCGTGCGCAACTGCTCGAGCCGTCGGATCGCACTCTCCGCGTCGGCCACGATCTCGCGCAGGAGGTCGCCCGCCGGCGTCAGCGCCGTGATCGCGCCGGTGCCCTGGCCCGCGGGATAGCACTCGCGATCGGGGTCGACACCCTCGGTGGTCTCGTCGCCGCCGAGGTGCATGGTGCCGCCCGACATCGAGGCAAAGATCTGCTCGGGGAAGCGCTTCAGCTCGTCGGGGTGCTCCTCGTAGTACTGGGTCGACTCGTTGCGCACGGCGCGCAGGGTCTTGCCGGTGAACGCGCGGCTGATGACGGTGCCGTCCTCAGGCGTTCTGATGAGCGCCTCCTTGTAGCCGCGCACCGCACGCGCTTCGGGCGTCGCGATGAAACGCGTACCGATCCACACGCCGTCGGCTCCGAGCGCGAGCGACGCCGCGAGGCCACGGCCGTCGAACAACCCGCCCGCCGCCACGACCGGCACGCGGTCGCCGACCGCGTCGACAACTTGCGGCACCAGGGGCATCGTGGCCACGGTGCCGGTGTGACCGCCGGCTTCGGTGCCCTGCGCGACAACGATGTCGCAGCCCGCTTCGACCGCCGCGATCGCGTGCCGAACTTTCCCGCACATGTTGACCACCAGCACGTTGCGGTCGTGACACAGCGTGATCACGTCGCGCGGTACGCCGAGGCCGGCGACGAAGACCGATGCGCCTTCCGCGATCAGCAACTCGACGTTGGCGATGAGCTGGTCGGGCAATGCCGTGAGCAGGTCGACACCGAACGGCTTGTCGGTGGCCGCTCGCACGGCACGGATCTCGTCGACCATCTGGTCAGGCGTCATCGCCGACGCGCCGAGACAGCCGAACCCTCCCGCGTCCGAGACGGCAGCCACGAGCGCGTGATACGACACGCCACCCATGCCGGCGAGCATGACCGGATGCTCGATCTGTAAGACGTCGGTGAGTCGGGTATGCATGCGAACTGCTCCTCGCGAGCGATCGAAGCCTTCGAACCACTGCTTCTCGGCACGATTTTGGCACCTATGGGACCAAAATCGATTCGAGAACGGGCGCAGGGTGGGCGCGGACGGGTGCGGGATCTCCGCGCTTCCAACCTAGACCGGGCGGTAACGTCAAGTCGTGGCCGACACGCAACCGCTCGTGGGCGTGATCATGGGCAGCGACTCCGACCTCGACGTGATGCGTGGCGCGATCGAGGCGCTCACCGAGTTCGACGTAACCCACGAAGTGCGCGTCGTCTCCGCACACCGCACGCCCGACGCGCTGTACGACTACGCGAAAGGCGCCGCCGACCGCGGGCTCCGGGTGATCATCGCCGGCGCCGGCGGCGCGGCCCATCTCCCCGGCATGGTCGCGTCGATGACGACCCTGCCCGTCATCGGCGTGCCCGTCGCGCTCGCGGAACTCGACGGCCTCGACTCGCTGCTCTCGATCGTGCAGATGCCCGCGGGCATTCCGGTGGCCACCGTGGCGATCGGCAACGCGCGCAACGCGGGCCTCCTCGCCGTACGCGTCCTGGCCTCGACCGACGCCGGTCTTCGAGCCGCGATGGAGAAATTCCAAGCCGGACTCGCGGACACCGTGCGGGCCAAAGACGCTGCGGTGCGGGAACGCTTCGGAGAGACGTAGGGTCACACGCGTGCGGTTCGTGCCCTATGACGAGCTCGACGGCGTCCCCAACGTCATCGTCGACGGCGCACCCACGTCCGACACCGTGCTCACGCTGTCGCACTGGCCGCGCATGAGGGCGCCCGCCGAGTTGCGTGACGACCTGAGTGCGCAGATGGTCTTTCGCTATCTCGATCATCCCGAGCTCCACGTCGACGTCGATGCCGTGTCCAACAGCCACTACGACGAGGACGGTCTCGTCAGCGTGTACACGCTCGTCGACGCTGACGGAGCGCGCGCCCGACGTGAGCAGTTGATCGACGTCGCGCGGGCGGGCGACTTCGCCACGTTCGAAACCCGAGACGCGGCTCGGGTCGCATTTTCGATCTCAACGCTCGTCGACCCGTCGGAGTCAACGCTCGATGCTGCGGTGTTCGCGGATGACTACGCCGAGCGGACCAGCCGGATCTACCAGGCGCTCCTGTCTCGCGTTCCCGAGCTCGTCGATCATGTCGACCGGTTCGAGACGTTCTGGCGCGACGAAGACGACCATCTTGCCCGGAGCGAGGCCGCGGTGCGCGATGGGCGAGTGACGATCGACGAAATGCCCGGCCTCGATCTCGCGGTGGTCACGGTGCCCGAGGAGTGGACCGATCAGCCCGTGCACCGCTTTACGCAGGACCGAGTGCAGGCCGTGCATCCAATGGCGATCCACAACGCGACCGAGCGGTTCCGCGTCGCGATCATTCACGGTCATCGCTATCAAGTGCAGTTCCGCTACGAGACCTGGGTGCAGTACGTGTCACGCCGGGCGATGCAACGAGTTGACCTTCAGCCGTTCGCCAGGGAGCTCGCCGAGCGTGACGGCGCGCTGTGGAGCTTCGACGGCGTCAACGCGATCACGCCGAGCCTGCGCCGCCACGACGGCGGCCCCAGCACGCTTGCGCCGGACGCGTTCATCGAGCAGCTGCTGGCATTCCTCGAACACGCGCCCCCCGCGTGGGACCCCTTCGACACGGCGGCCGGCGCTATTCCGTAGTGATGGCCTGCAGCACGTCGAGCCGCGCCGCCCGGCGCGCCGGCACGATGGCGGCAAGCACGCCTGCGAGCGCGCCGAGTACGACGATGAGCGCGAGCTGGCCGACGGGTACCGAGAACGCACTGAACCCTTGGCTCTTGAGCGCCTCCACCATGACCCAGCCGAAGAACAGGCCGATGAGGAGCCCGAGGAGCGTGCCAAATAACGCGATGATCACCGACTCCCAACGCACGGTGGCCCGCATCTGGCTCCGGGTCATTCCCACCGCGCGCAACAACCCGAGCTCGCGCGTGCGTTCGATGATCGAGAGGCCGAGCGTGTTGGCGATCCCGAACAGCGCGATGATCACCGCCAGGGCGAGCAGCGCGTAGATCAGGGACAGCAGCGGGTTGATCTGCGCAGTCTGGGCCGCTGCGAACTCTGACCGATCCTGCAACTTCGCGCCTGGATAGGTGTTGAGCACCTTCTTGATCGCGGCACGATTCTCCGCGTTCGCCCCACCGCTCGTCTTGACATAGACCTGCACGTCGAACTGGTCGGCGAAGTTGGCCGCATACGTCTTCGTGTCGATGAGGTAGTTGCCCGTGGGATACCGCTCGGAGTACAGCGCGCCCACCACGAGAGTCTTCTTGCCGCTCGACGCGAAGCGCGCCGCCAGCTTCGTGCCGACTTTCCAGTTCTTGTCGGAGGCAACGTCTTTTTGGACGGCCACCCCGTTGGCGGGCAGCGCGGCCAGGTTTCCTTTGGTCACTCCGATGTCGAAGAGACTGTCGATGTTGTGTGTGTCGTAAGCGGTGACCCGCTTCACCGAGCCGTCGATCTCAACCTGGCCATCGCGCACACCGGAGACTGCAGTGACCCCTGGAGCCTTTTGCAGATCACTTTCGATCTTCGGGCTGAAGCCGCCCTGACGGAACATGCCCGAGTCGATCACGTAGTCGGCCTTCATGCCTTTGGTGACGGTCGACTCGATCGACGCCTTGATCGACGCCGCCGCGATCGTGATGAACGCGACGAGACCGACGCCGATCATGAGCGCCGCCGCGGTTGCCGAAGTGCGCTTCGGGCTCCGCATCGCGTTCTCACGCGCGAGCGACCCGGTCATGCCGCGCAGCTTCGCGATTGGAGTGCCGATGACATCGGCGACCGGCCGCGCGAACAGCGGCCCGAGAATCGCGACACCGAGGAAGATCACGATCGCGCCGGCACCAACCAGCGCGAGTGGGGCTCCTCCCGAACCGATGAGCCCGAGCACCAACGCGAGGACCCCGAGCGCGGTGACAATCAAGCCGATCGCAGTTCGCCGCAGCGATCGGCCCGACCGGTCGATCGAGATCTCGCGCATCGCGGCGATGGGCGGGACACGTGAGGCCTTGATCGCCGGTGCAACGGCGGCGACGACCGTAAATCCGAGGCCGACCGCGAAACCGACGCCGACCGTGCGTGGCTTCAGCACGATCCCCCCGGTCGGGATATCGAAATTGAGCACACCCAGCAACGCCTTGAGACCCAACGCGAGCACGACGCCGCCGGCGACGCCCAGCAGCGACGCGATCAATCCCACGACCACGGCTTCGAAGATCACGGAGCCGAGCACCTGACTCGCGCCGGCGCCGATCGCACGCAGCAACGCCATCTCGCGTGTGCGCTGGGTCACGATGATCGAGAACGTGTTGAAGATGATGAAGCCGCCGACGAGGAGCGCCACCAGCCCGAACACCAACAGGAAGTAGTTGAAGAACTTGAGGTTCTGTTGGAAGCCGGTTTGGTACTCGCTCGTGAGCTCCTTGCCGGTCACGACCTCGAGCTTGCCGCCGTCCTCGCCTTTGATCACCTGCTCGATGTTGTGCACCAGTTGCTGCTGCGAGACGCCGGGTTTGGCGGCGACATCGATGGTGTCGAACTTGCCCGGCTCGCCCAGTACCCGCCCGGCTTCACTCGTCGTGAACGCGACGATCGACGCGCCGAGCGGACTGTTCGCATTCCCGAACTTCACGATTCCGGTGAGCTTGAACGACTGCCGACCGGTCTTCAGCAGGACCGGCACGGTGGCGCCGGGCTTGTAGCCGGTGTCGTCGGCACTCTTCTTGTCGATGACGATCTCGCCGGCGGCTTCGGGACCGTGACCTTCGACCAGTCGGAGCGTTCGCAGCTGCGCGTCGGGGAGCCAGTTGAACCCGAGGACGGGAGCGCCTTTCGCCGGATTGCCGACCGGCTTGTTCTTCTTGTCGACGATCTGCGCGATCCCGGTGATGGTGCCATCGGCGGCGGCGACGCCGGGCGCGCGCTCGACCGACCCGACCACCGACGCCGGAAGGCGGCCCCGTCCGGCGGTAAACGCGTTGTTGGCACCGAACGCCGCCTTTTCGCGAACCGCCGCATCCGTGTTCCTGTAAATGTCGGAGAACAAGCCGTCGAACGTGCGCGAGATCGTGTCGGTGAGCACAAGCGTGCCCGAGACGAATGCGACGCCCAGCATGACCGCGACGCCGGTCATCAGCACCCGCACCTTCTTCGCCAGGAGCCGCTTGATCGTGACGTTCCACATGGCCTGGTCCCCTTCGGGCTGTCGTCAGGCTCCGAGTTGCTTCATGCGGTCGAGGATGGCGTCCGGGGTGGGTGCCGGGATCTCGCCGACGATCTTGCCGTCGGCGAGGAACACGGCGCGGTTGGAGTAGCCGGCCGAGATCGGGTTGTGCGTGACCATCACAATCGTCTGGCCGAGTCCGTGGACGGCCTCGCTCATGAAGCTGAGGATCTCCGCGCCGGCTTTCGAGTCGAGGTTGCCGGTGGGCTCGTCGGCGAAAATGATACGCGGCTTGCTGAGCAGCGCACGCGCGACCGCCACCCGCTGCTGCTGTCCGCCCGACAGCTCGGACGGACGATGATTCAGCCGGTCGCTGAGCCCGACGGTGCCGACCACGGTGTCGAGCCACTTCGGGTCGGGCTTGTTGCCGGCAAGTGACATCGGCAACGTGATGTTCTCGAGCGCGTTGAGCGTGGGGATCAAGTTGTAGGCCTGGAACACGAAGCCGATCTGGTCACGACGCACGAGCGTCAGCTGCTTTTCCGACAACGTGTTGATCTCCACATCACCGAGGAAGATCTGACCGGTGGTCAGACGATCGAGCCCAGCGAGACAATGCAGCAGCGTCGACTTCCCCGATCCCGAGGGACCCATGATGGCGGTGAACTCGCCGCTCGCGAATTCCACGCTGATGCCGTCGAGCGCCCGCACCTCGTTGTCGCCGGAACCGTAAACCTTCGACGCCGCGAGGGCGCGCGCTGCGCTACCCGTCTGCGTCGGTTGCTCGAGGGTTGATGCCGTCACCGGTCGTCCTCCATTCGAAGCCTGCCGATCGCGCGCCGAGAAAGCCTTTCGGTCATGCCCGTGTGAGCCCACGACGCTACCCGCCACGAGGACGGCTTGAGAACCGTTGCCGCCTGAGCGCGTCAGTCGGTTGTCGCGACCGGATCGGCCTCGCCGCGCTCCGCATCGACGGCTTCGGCGGACTCCGCGTCGACGGGTTGGGCGTCACGTGGCAGGTCGGGATACACGCCCTCGGCGCGTCGACCAAGCCAGACGAACCAGGCTGCGCCCAACACACCGAGGGCCGCGCTCAACAGCGCGTTGAACCGCAAACCGAACACCTCTGATGCCTTGTCGATACGCATGTTCTCGAAAAAGAACCGGCCGAGGCAGTAGAGCGTGACGTAGGCCGCGAATGTCTGACCTTTGCGGAATCTGAAACGGCGCTCGAGCACGAGCAGCAGCACGAGCACAACGAGGCAGTAGAGCGATTCGTAGAGGAATGTCGGATGGAACGTCGAGAACTGCTGGTAACCAACGGGGCGGTGGGCCAGATCGATCTCGAGGCCCCACGGCAACTTGGTGGACCCGCCGAAGATCTCCTGGTTGAAGTAGTTGCCCCAGCGACCGATGGCCTGCGCGGCCAGCACACCGGGCGCGACCGCGTCCAACAGCGCCAGCTTGTCGATGTGCTTGACGTGGGCGACCACCATCGCGGCGATGACACCGCCGCCGATCGCACCCCAGATGCTGAGGCCCCCCTTCCAGATCTCGAATGCGCCGGTAATGCCCCCGGTGTCCCAGTTGTAGCCGGTGAAGAGGTGGTAGACGCGCGCGCCCACGACGCCCGAGCCGACCAGCCACACGGCAATTTCGCCGATCTCGGAGTCGGGATACCCGCGCCTCACCCAACGCACGTCGGTGATCTTGACGGCGACGAGCACGCCGAGCGCAATCATGATCCCGTACATATGCAACGGGAGCGGTCCGATATGCACGACGTTGTGCGACGGACTCGGGATGGAGGCGAACCACGGCTGCAACACGACGGCCCATGGTAGGGCCCCCGGGAGAGCACTCGACGCGGTCGTCGATCAAGTTTTCTCGGCGCGTTGGTCGATAAGTGAAGGAGACGCCGCCACGGGAAGAAGCGCAAAATGCAGGCGCGCCGACCGCTGATACTTCTCGCGGCGCTGACAACCGTCGGCGTCGTCGCGTGTGTGCTGCCGCCGCCTCCCCCGCCCCCTCCACCCCCGCCGCCGTCCACGACCACGTCCTCGACGACTTCCACGACGCTCCCGCCATCGGGAAGCGAGGCCGGTGATCTCAACGGGAGTCTCGGAACGTGTCACGTGCTCCCGAGTGACAACGCGTGGAACACCGACATCTCGCACGCGGCGCTGAACGCCAACTCGGCCAACTTCGTCACGAGCATCGGCCCGACAGCGCACCTTCATCCCGACTTCGGCGGGAACGGCGCGTATGGGATCCCCTATGTCACCGTCGGCGGCTCAACGACTCCGGTGCCGATCAACTTCACGGCGTACGGCGACGAGAGCGACCCCGGTCCGTATCGCGCACCGCTCGTCACACCGATTGAGGGCGGGAGCGCGAGCACCGGCGACCGGCACGTTTTGTCGATCGACCGCGACCACTGCATCCTCTACGAGATGTACCGCGCGTTCCCGCGCACCGGCCACTGGGACGCCGACTCGGGCGCGGTGTGGAACCTCAACTCCAACGCGCTGCGGCCCGAGGGCTGGACCTCGGCCGACGCCGCCGGGCTCCCGATCTTTCCCGGTCTCGTGCGCTACGACGAAATCGCCGCGGGCCACATCGACCATGCGTTGCGCTTCACCGTGAGCGCGACGCAGCGTGGCTACATCCATCCGGCGACGCATTACGCGTCGTCGAGCACCGACCCGAACCGGCCGCCGATGGGGCTGCGTCTGCGGCTGCGCGCCGACTACGACATCTCCCGCTTCACCGGCCAGTCGCACGTGATCCTCGTCGCGCTGAAGAAGTACGGAATGATCGTTGCCGACAACGGCTCCAACTGGTTCATCAGCGGATCGTCCGACACCCGGTGGGACGACAACGACCTCAACCAGCTCAAGTCGGTGCCAGGATCGGTGTTCGAGGCCGTCAACACCGGTGCGATCGTCCACTAAGAGCTCGCAGGTGCGACGTCGCACGGGATCGGTACGCTCGACGCCATGCAAATCGCAATACTCCTGTTCGACCGGCTGACCGCGCTCGACGCCGTCGGCCCGTACGAGGTGTTCCGCGGCCTGCCCGAGGCCGACTTGCGGTTCGTCGCGACGGCGCCCGGCCCCCAACGCACCGACCACGGATCGCTCGCGCTCGTCGCCGATCACTCGTTCGACGACGTGCCCGCGCCCGACGTCATTGTGGTGCCCGGCGGTCCCGGGGAAGCCGCGGTGCGTGGCGACGAGCGGGTGCTCGATTGGCTCCGAGCGGCGCACGTTCGTTCCCAGTGGACGACATCGGTGTGCACCGGCTCGCTGGTGCTCGCAGCGGCCGGCCTCCTCGACGGCAAACGCGCAACGAGCCACTGGACCGCGCTCGACGAGCTCGAGCGCCTCGGCGCCGTCGCCCTCACCGAACGGGTCGTGTTCGACGGGAAGATCGTCACCGCCGCCGGCGTCTCGGCCGGTATCGACATGGCGCTGACGCTCGCCGCGAAGCTCGCCGGTGACGAAGTCGCGCAATCGATCCAGCTGGCGATCGAGTACGACCCCCAGCCGCCGTTCGACACGGGCTCGCACCTGAAAGCGCCGCCACAGCTGGTCGAGGCGCTGCGCGCGCGGAGCCGCTTCGCTACTTGACGAGTCGCGACAGCCGGCGATCGGCCAGCACCTTGCCGCCCGTCTGACACGTCGGGCAGTAGGTGATCTCGTGCGATTCGTACGAGACGCGGCGCAGCCCGTCCCCACAACGCGGGCATGGGGTACCGGCACGGTTGTGCACGACGAAGCGATCACCGAGCTTCGCTTCGGAGAGTGCGCCGACGCGTGTGCGCTCACCCTCGAGCGCGAGGTCGAGCGTCTCGCGAATCGCTGCGAGCAACCGGGTGCGCTCGTCGGCGTCGAGCGACTTGAGCGTCGCGTACGGCGACAGCTTCGCCCGCCACAACGCGTCGTCGGCATGACCACGCCCGATCCCGGCTACCGTCCGCTGGTCGCGCAGGGTGGTGTGCACGCGACGCCCGTCGTCGCTCTCGTTGATGAACATCGCGAACGCGTCGGAGTCGGGTTCGGGGCCGAGCCGGGAGAGCGGACCGTCGTCGCCGGCGTCGAGCACCCACCACCCGGCCTTGCGCTCGGTGCCGTGCTCACGCACGAGCAACGCGGGACGGTCGACGAAGCGCAGCCGGACGACCGAGCCTCGTGGCTTCGTGCGCTTCGGCGGATCTTCGAGATCGACCCGGCCGCCTTGCGACAGGTGCACGAGCAGCCGATGAACGACGTCTCCGCCCGCGGGGCCGAGATCGAACACGAGGTACTTTCCGCGCCGCCCCACGGCGTGCACCGCCTCGCCCAGGAGCGTCTGCGGTGCCGGCGCGACGGTTTTCAGGCCCGAGAAACCGAGCGGTTCGTAGCCGTCGACCACCGCGCCGACGACGCTGGCCGCCAACCGCTCAGACAAGGCCTGCATCTCGGGCATCTCGGGCACGCAACTAAGCTACCGGTGAGGATTTCCCCGCAGAAGCTCAATATCTGCGTCCCGCGTGCCGACGTATAGAGGGCAATCCTCAGCGGCAGGAAGACCCGTGTGATGGCATGGCGACGCAAGCGCCCAGTCGAGAGCACCGACGACCAGACCCAGTTGTACGGCAGCTGGGACGATGACGGCCCCGAGCTGGTTGAAGCCGACAGCTTCCATCACTCCTCGGGCCACACCAGCCTCAGCGAAGTGATCGCGGAGCAGTCACCGCCGCTCTGCGACGAGAACGGCGAGCCGCCACCCCGACCTCGGGGTCGCAGTGCGGTCAGTTTTCCCGACGCGAGCTGATCACCCGCCGGCGCGCCGTGCGCCTGCGCTCTCCCCGTAACTCGCCGCTCCGCGCGTCCAGGCCGGCCCGTCGCCCCAGTGCAGTCGCGTACGCTTCTTCGGGTGGTTGGCGTCGAAGCGCTCGCACGCCTGCTTGTATTGCTCCCCGGCTTGCTGCGCGGCTTTGAGCGCCCAGTAGTCCTCCTCGAGCGACCATTTTCCGTCGCCCGCGTATTGCAGGATCGTGACGCCGGGGAAGTCGATCAGCGGACCGCTCGGGTCGGGGTTGTCGCGGCGGTTCTGCATGTAGACGACGACTCGACCGTCAGCCCCGCACATGTGCCATTCGTACGCGGTGTACAGCTCGCCGAACTGGTCCATGATCGGCTTGATCCATTCGCGGATCGTCTCTCGCCCGCGCATGTCGCCGAAGAAGTGCTCGATGTAGTGGGCGTCGTCGGTGAAGTTGTCGGCGAAGCCGTCCCAGTCCTCGTCGACCGCGCCCGTCTTCCAGTAGTGCTGGAATGCCTGCTCGACTTCGGCAATGTCGTAGCTCGCCACGTGTGCTCTCCTCAGCTGATTCGGCGGGTCGCGGCGAGCGTAGCGGCGGACCCGTTCGACGTCAGCGGGAGCGGCGCCGGCGGCGGGCTTGCATCCGTTTGATGATGATCTGGCGACGCTTCTGCAGGTCGCGAAACGTGAGCCGCTCTACATCCGGCGGTAAGCCGAAGGATGCTTTGACGGCGTCGAGATCGAGTGTGGCGGCCGACGGGTCGATCCCGAGCTCCCGGATGATGCGGTCGCCGTGCACTTCGAGGAAGTACTGGTACACGCTCGTGACCTGGGCCAAGAGGTCAAGATCGGGGGCGAGCGTGGCAGTCGCGGCGTTGAGGAACATCATGTTCTTCACGAAGAGCATGAGCTCTTTCGGGGTCCGGACGCCGTACCCGAGCAGCTTCTTCATCAGCTCTTGCAGCTCGTGCACGAGGTCGTCGCTCGACATCTGGGTGGGGTCCTTCATCGGCTGATCGAGCTCGAGGTCGCGAATCACGGCATCGAGGTCGGTGTCGGGCGGGAACGCTTCGAGGTCGCGCAACGCCACCAGCTGGCCGCGCACATCGCCGCTGGTGCCCGCCACCAGCAACCGCAGGAACGCCACCCGCTTCGCCTCGTCGAGACGCGCGGTGATGCCGAAATCAAACAACGCGGTGCGACCGTCGGCCTGCACGACCAGATTGCCGCCGTGCAGGTCGCCGTGGAAGACGCCATAGATCATTGCGCCCTCGAGAAACGAGATGAGGCCGGCCCGCAGCACCGCGGTGGTATCGATACCCGCATCGGCCATCGATACGACGTCGTCGAACGCAAAGCCGCGCAGGCGTTCCATCACGAGGACGCGTCGAGTCACCAACCGCGGATGCGGGCGCGGCACCACGAGCTTGCGCTGATCCGTCTGCGCGAGCACCGCCGCGATGTCGAGCATGTTCTCGGCTTCGAGACGGAAGTCGAGCTCCTCGAGCACGGTTTGCGCGAACAGCTCGACGAGCGCGGGCGGATTGGCGAGGGCAGCGACAGGGATGCGGCCCACGAGGCGCGGCGCGAGCCACGCCATCGCCGCGATGTCGGTGCGCACGAGGCTCGCGACCTGGGGCCGCTGCACCTTGACCACCACTTCCTCACCGGTCGTCAGCGTCGCCGCGTGCACCTGCGCGATCGATGCCGCCGCGATCGGCACTCGGGCGAACGACGAGAACACGTCGTCCAACGGCCGTCCCAGGTCGGCTTCGATCACGGCCCGGACGTCGGCGAACGACTCGGCCGGCACCTGGTCACGAAGCAGGCGGAACTCGGTGACGAGCTCGTCGGGAAAGAGGCCCTCACCGCCCGACACGATCTGGCCCAGTTTCACGTAGGTGGACCCAAGCCGTTCGAACGAGCGTCGCAGCCGGCGCGAGACCCCGGCGCGTGAGATCGGGCGCCCGCGTTCTCGTACATACCAGACGCCGACGGCAGCGCCCACGGAGGACACGACCCGAAGGAGGCGGCCCACGGGGGGCAGCCAACCGGGGTCCAGGAGACGCGGCACCTCGGCTCGCAGGCGGACCCGTTCGCCGGCGAGGCCCGCGAGCCAGGGCAGATCGCGCGTGTCGACGGCCCAGGGACCGTGCTCGCTGAACGCTCTGTCAGTGACATCAGGTGCGGGGTCGATGCTTCGCAAGGTAGACGCGACGAGCCCCCCGCCTTGCCACACCTCGGTGCGGTTGGCGGGGGGCGCGTCAGTGGTGCTCGTGCGATGAGCTCAGACGATCAGCCGCAGCGACCGCCCCACGGAGCCGAGCCCTGTGACGCGTACAGGCTCTGAGCCAGTGCGTCCTGATCACTGGGCGAGGCGGCAGCAGGATCCTGTCCGACAAGATCATCCCGTCCGGCCTGGCGGGCGGCGCCGTCCCACGAATGCTGGTGGAACTGGTACGCCCCGCGATAGGTGCCGTTTCTACTGACGGCTCCGTAGTTGCCGCGACTCTCGCGGTTGCGGGTGCAGGCCAGGAACTCACCACCACCGCCATTGTCGGCAGGGGTGCCCGCACCACTGCTGCGACGCGTGGCGCGGGTCGCGTGGCGAGCATGACTGGCGGCTTCAAGGGCCCGGCGATAGCGGTCCGCATCTGCGAGTGACTGAAGGTATTGCTGGGCCCGGGCTGCGTTCACCGCATTGACCCACGCGGCGAAGGGAACGGTGGCCACACCATTGACCAGGGCGGACGCGTTGGAGACGGCGACCGGCCGCTTCGTATGGAGCTTGTGAAGTTTTGCTTCGGTGGCTTGGTCACGAGGTTGGCCGGCAACGGCGTGGCTCTGCGTCGCGACGACGAACGTCACGGCGACGAGAGCCGGCACCACACTGGCAATGAGCTTGTTGCGCATGTCGCACCTTTCGGGTCGGGCGGCTCCGCGCGCGGGCAGAGCCGGTACTGACTGGGGGTGAAAGCCAGAGGCGATCGCGCTCCGCAGAGCAACCGCGCAGACCTGCAACTTCCGAGCACGACCGTACCGAGCGCTCGCGGCCGCGAGCAGACCGAGGCCGTCAGATTTCCGTCAGTGTGACGAACGTCTCACGGAGATCCATTGACCGTTCAACGCGAACCCGAGGGATCCTGACGCCAAGTTTTCTCGGCAGAATGTCGGGATTCGGGCGCTCAGCGGGGCAAGGCTGCCGACCCGGAACGCCTTCGTTCGTCCCTAGCTCGGGGCTCGGAGCGCGGCGTCGAGGACAGCCACGACGCCGAGGCCACGCTCGGATGACGCGTCGAGGCCCGTCTGCGACAACGCCATGAGCGAGATCAGGATGATCGACTCGATCCCTGTCGCCATCGCGTCGGGGTCGACGTCGGCGCGCACCTCTCCGGCGCGCTGCGCCGCCGTGAGCTGGGCGATCCACTCGATCCGTCCCGCGCGAAGCGACGGCAGGTCGAGCAAACGGCCGAGCATCTCCGGCTCACGACCCGACAAGACCCGCCGGGCCAACGGGTGGCCATCGAGTCGTCTTGCGAGCACCGCCGTGAGAATCAGGAGGCGCTCGCGGAGTGGTCCGGCTTCGCCGACTTCTTCTTGGGCCGCATCCACCAGCGCGCTTGCGTCGGCGTCGACTGCCGTCTCGAACAGCGCTTCCTTGCCGGTGAAGTACGCGTAAGCGGCGGCCGGCGTGAGGCCGGCCTCGCGGGCGATGTCAGACACTGACGTGCGCCGGTAGCCGTCGGCGGCAAAACGTTGCACCGCGATCTCGAGCAGCCGGCGGCGGGTGCGGTCGCCTTTGGTGGCCTGCACGTCCGGAGCGTGGACGCTCATCTGCATATCGTAACCGGCCGTCCTCCCTTAAAATAACGAATTAATAGATTTGCTGGACTTCTTGATTCGATGGGTCCATGCTGATGCCAGAGATCGTTCAACCAGGAAGGCCCCATGCGCACCATGACGCTGCACCCCGAACCCACCGAGACCACCGACCCGCGCAAGGCCTCCGACAAGGTCAGCCGCCTCTCGAACGCGTCGCTCCGACGCGTGATCGAGCCCGAAGAGATCTTCGACTGGAAGTCCCTCGGCGCCGGCCAGATCATCCCCGACGAGCTGTTGAGTGTCGCCGGACTCGACATCGAGCTCGACCGCCAGCAGCGCGCACAGCTCTCGCGTGAAGAGACGGCGGCCATGCTCACCACGGGCGTGCGCTTCGAAGCGGTCCTGATGGCCGGCTTCTCGATGCAGCTCGCGGAGATGGGGGACCTCTCCGACCCCCGCCTCTCGTACATGCTCCACGAGATGGGCGAGGAGACGCGCCACTCGCGCGCATTCGCTCGACTCGTCGAGGCACTCGCGCCAAAGGCGGAAAACCCGCTCGACCGCGGGATCGCGGCGAGGATCACCCGCACGCTGAGCCGTTCGATCATGCGCAGCCCGGCACTCCTGACGGTGTTCGTGCTCGCCGGTGAGGAGATCCCTGACCTGCTGCAGCGCATGGCGTCGGAGCACCCCGACACCGACCCGCTCCTCGCGGCGGTCAACCGCTACCACCGCTCAGAGGAGGCGCGGCACCTGTCGTTCGCCCGCACCGTCCTCCCGGAGCTGTGGGCTGCTGCGTCGCGGCGGGAGCGGTTCCGCATTCGTCACGGCGCGCCCTACGCGGTCCACGCGTTGTTCAACGTCTTCGTGCACCCCGGCGTGTACTCCGTGGTCGGCCTGCCCGGATTCAAGACCTGGCGGGCGGCCAACAAGGCCCCGCAACGCGTCGCGGTCCGCCATGCCGGCACCCGCCCCATCGTGCGCACGCTGCTCGACGCCGGCATCCTCGAGCACGGCAAGGTGCCGAAGGGCTGGCAGAAGCTCAGCGGCGTCGACCACAACGGCGAGACGCTCCCGGGTGACGTGCCACTGCCGGTCTGAACCACGCCGGCACAGTGAGACTGACGCCGCAGGTTCCCCCGGCCTGCGGCGTCGACGCGCGTTCAGTCGGCGTCGTCGAAGTCGGCAAGCACGGCCATCGCCGCGTTGCGGCCGTTGATGGCGATCACGCTCCCCCCCGGATGCGTTGCCGCACCGCACAGATAGAGCGACTCCACCGGCGTGCGGGGCGAAAACCGACGGTCCCACATCTGGTCAGGGGTGCACTCACCCTGGAAGATGTGGCCGCCGGTCAAACCGATGCGCGCTTCGATGTCGGGCGGGCCGAGCACCTGTATCTCCGCGATGCAGTCCTTCACGTCGGGCGCGAACAAGGCGACGAAATCAAGCACACGATCCGCGATCTCGTCGCGGCGGCTCGTCCAGTCACCCGCGTGAAGGGTGTGCGGCACGTACTGCGCGAAGACGCTCATGAGATGCCGTCCGGGTGGCGCGACCGACGGGTCGTACGCCGTCTGGAAGTACAGCTCGCACCACGCGGGTGCCGGTTCACCGCGTTGACAGCGCGTGAACGCCGCTTGGGTCTCGTTGATCGTGGCGCTCAGCTGCACTTGCGCGCGGTACACGTGCTCGGGACGGCCGGGCGCAGCCGCAAACGCCGGCAGCCGAGCGAGCGCGCAGTTGAGCTTGATCACCGGACTCTCGCAACGCCACGCGTCAACGCGTGCGCGAAAATCACTCGGTACGGCGCCGTCAGCGCACAGGGCGAGCGTGCGCTTCGGATCGGCGTTCGAGATCACCGCCCGGGCGCGGATGAGCTCGCCGCCTTCGAGGAGAACCCCCTCCCCAGGCAGGATCGCGGCCACTGGTGTGCCCGCCGCGAGAACGGCACCGGCTTCGATCGCGGCGTCGGCGATGCAGCACGACACTCGGCCCATGCCCCCCTCGACGTAGCTCCAGCCGCCGATGAGACCGAGACTGTGCAGCGCGTGGATCCAGGCAGTGCCCTGGTCGCGCGGGCCGGCGTTGGTGCCGATGATCCCCTGGCCGTGCAGCGCGGTGCGTAACCGCTCGTCGGTCACATGCTGTTCGACGACGTCGGCGATCGCAGCGTCGCCGAGCACGATCTCGCGCGCTTCCGGATCGTCCGCGAGCAGAGATTCGAGCTCGGCGTGGTCGGGCGCGTCGCCGATCCAAGTGTCGCGTTCACCTTCGCGCAACGCGTGGCGGAGACGCGCGAAAACCGCGGTGTACGCGCGAAAGCCGTCAACGTCATCGGGCGCGAGCGCTTGTACCTCGCGCAGCGTCCGCGAATCGCCGCGCCACTGGGTGAGCGCCGTGCGATCGGTGAACGGTGACCACGAGATCGGATCGCAGACGAAGGTGCGATAGCCGTGACGCGCCAGGCCGAGCTCCGCGATCACGAGCGGATGAAGCAAGCCGACGAGATAGGCGCACGGGCTGACCACGAAGCGGTCGTCGGTGAACGGACGCTCGAGTGTGCACGCGCCGCCGAGCTGCTCACGTCGTTCGAGCACGAGCACCGCGCGTCCGCTGCGGGCGAGGTAGGCCGCCGCGGTCAGCCCGTTGTGGCCTCCGCCGACGATCACCGCGTCCCAGCGCCGGGCCGCGAGCTCGGCCGCCGATATGGGCAGGCCGACTCGCCCGAGACGCTCGAACGTGCTCATCGCGGCCCACGCTACGGCCGGCCGCTCGGGACCGGTCAGCCACCGTTTGCGCGGCCCCGACACGTGGAGCGAGCTGACAAGGCCGGCGTCACTGGTGGGGGTCACGTCCTGTGGTTCCGCTTCCATAACTACGGCCGCATCGATGGCGTCGACTTCCGCAGCACGTGTGCGCCGTCGATTCACGTCGAATTGCGCGGTGACGGCCACGACCTGCCCGCAAGTCGGGTGTTCATCGGTCGCAACGACGCGCACCCGGCGAACGTGCCGTTCACGATCGCCCGGACGAGCTGACCCGACGGTCACACCCGAAACATGCGGCGTCGGCGGCGCACCACGCCGGGTCCGCTCAGCGTCGGGCCTTTCAACGGACGACCAGAAAGAGGATCGGGAGCGCGGCACTCAGAAGCGCGCCGATGAGCACGATGCCTCCGGTGAGTGGCCCGGTGCGATCGCTTCCGCCCACACGTGATCCGGGTGTGTTCCCACGGCGAACAGCTTGCGATGCGCACACGGATTCTCGGGGCTGCGCTCGGTGGGTTCGGGCTGCCTGCGGCGGTGGGACTGCTCATCCCGATGGAGGCCGGAGTACCGATCCCGGTGCCCGACGATCTCGTGATGCTGGTGGTCGGTGAGCGCGTGGGGGCAGGCCGGTTCTCGTTGTGGGCCGCGATCGTCGGTCTCGAGGTGGTGGCCATCGTGGGAACGGCGGCACTGTTCTTCGCGTGCCGCGGACCTGGCTACGCGGTCGTGCGCCGCCTCGGTCCCCGGATCGGACTCACGACCGAACGGCCTGGTCCTCGCGACCGTCAACCGCGAGCCGTCGCGTCCAGCTGCAGGCGAGCGAGTCTCGATCCCGTAGAACGCACCGTTTGGCGACAGACCCGGTGATCGTGTAGGAAGCTTGCTCTCGTGGAAACGCCCGACGACGAGCCGACCGTCCGGCTCGAACGCTGGAACGGGCCGTGGGCGCCCGACGATCCCGACGCCAACTTCAAGGCCGAGATCGCGCTCTACTCCCGCGTCG
>JBBRZM010000005.1:0-113426 GCA_038236695.1 Acidimicrobiia bacterium | reverse complement strand
GGTGGGCCGGGTGCGGGGAGACCGAGCATCTTCGCGAGGAGGTGGGTGACGAGGTTGTTGGTCTCCATGTCGGACTCGGCCGGCAGGAAGTCGTACTCGACGCACATCTGGGCGACGCGCATCATGATCACCGCGAACCGGAGGCCGGCGAAGACCTGGTAGTAGTCGAGGTGGCGCACGGGCCGGCCGGTCAGCTGCTCGTAGCGCGCGACGGTCGCGTCATAGCTCGGGAACCCCGGGAGCCGGTCGACGTTGAGCGCTTCACTGAAGTGGCGGTCGAGGAAGATCCACCACGCGAGGTCCTGTTCGGGATTGCCGAGCGTCACCATCTCCCAGTCGAGCACCGCGACACACTCGAAGTCGCGAAAGATCTGATTGCTGATCCGGGAGTCACCCCAACACAACCCCAAAGGCTCCTCGTCGGTCGGCCGGTTGGCCTTGACCCAGTCGAAGGCGGCCTCGGCAATCGGCTGCGGCTTTCCGCGCGCCGCCCACGAGAAGTACTCGTCGTAGTACGTCAGCTGCTGGTCGAGCCCCGGCCGGCCGAGCTCGGGCCGGTCGAGGAAATCGAAGCCGAGCGCCCGCCAGTCGAGCCGGTGCACGTGCGCCATCGCGTCGAGGCCCGTCCACCAGAGCCGCTCCTGCTGCTCGGGCGCAGCGTCGCGGACCCAGCCCTCCATCGTGTACGGCGGGTTGTCGGTCGGGATCTGGCCGTCAACCTTGCTCATGATGAAGAACGGCGCGCCCAGGAAGGTCTCGTCTTCCTCGAGCCACCACATTCGGGGGACGGGCACGTCGGTGTGCTCGCCGAGGATCTTCATCACGTGGTACTGCAGCGCGACGTCGACCTCGGGAAAGATCTGGTAGCCACTCGGTCGAACCCGCGCCACGAAGCCATCGGCGTGCGCGACACCGCCTTCGGTCCACATGGCGTCGAAGAGGAGCGTGTCGTTGGAGAAGCCGGTCGACGCAGGCCCGCTGAGCTCCGACAGTTCGAGCTCGTCCGCGGCCGCGAGCTTGGCGGCCATCCACTCGGTCAGTCGCCGGCGGGTCGCCTCTGGATCGCGTTGCTGCGGGATCGGCATGCGCCGAAACTAGCGCCGCCCGTCCACGGCCGTCACCCCACCAACCGTTTCAACGTTAGGGGACGTCGGAGGCGACTGCGGTGAGGGACCACAGCTCGACGCGTCCGATATCGCGGACGCGGCGGGAGCGCAGGCGATGCCAGTCGATGCCGGGTTCGTCTTCGAGCGCGGCGTGTACCGACTCCGAGGCCACCACGGAGCCGGGCCTCGCGAGCGCCACGATGCGACTGGCCAGGTTGACGACCGGCCCGTAGTAATCACCCTCGTGCGCGAGGATCGTGCCGTACGCGACACCGGCGCGCGCGTCGGGGAGCACGTCGTCGAGCGCCGATTGCTCGTTGAGCCGCAGCGCAATGCGCACCGCGGCACCGACGTCGGCGGAGACGAACATCACCTCGTCACCGATCGTCTTCACCACCCGCCCACCGAGCTGCGCGACGGTGTCATACGCGAGCTCCTCGAAACGACCGACCAGCGTGGCGAGCTCGTCGGGCTCGAGCTCCTGACTCAGCGCGGTGTAGCCGACAAGATCGACGAAGCCGACCGCGAGCTCGAAGCCGCCGGTGACGGCGGCATCATGGAGCGCGACCTTGCGCCACAACGCCGCCCGCAACTGCACTCGCAGCCCGTAGGCGATGAGCGGCTCCAGCCTGTTCCAGCCGAAGATCTCGACCGCGTACTCCGCGATCTCGTCGTCGGTCAAGCCTCGTTCCTTCGCCTCCTCGAGCTCCGCGACCAGCCGTTCACTGAACAGCTCCGCGATGCGAGCCTGCGCCGAGCTGATGAGCCGCACCTGTTGGACGAGCACCGCGAAGGACTCTTCCGGCGTGTACTCGAGCGTCTCGAGCTGCCTGCGTAACATCACGAGCGTCTTGACGTCATCGTCGGTGAAGACCTTGACGCCGGGCGGCACGTCGGGAAAGCCGAGCGCGCGCCACAAGCGCGTCGAGAGCTCACGATCGAGTCCGGCGCGTGCTGCCGCCTCCTCCGGGTCGTAGCGCTGCCGCCCGGGCAACAGGTCACGATCGAGCGCGAGCAAGGTGAGGTAGCCCTCCGCCTCGGCCTGCTTGATCTCTTCGTCGGTCGCGCCGCGCCGGCGAAGGAACGAACGGAGCTTCTTGTTCATCGAGCGCGGGCGCGGTCGGCCGTCATCCCGACCGGGGGACATCTTTCCACGGCAGCTCGCGCGAGACGTCGGGTTCCTTCGGCAGGCCGAGCACCCGTTCGCCGAGGATGTTGCGCATGATGTCGGACGTGCCGCCCTCGATCGTGTTGGCCTGCGCACGTAAGAAGCCGCGCGCGACACCGGCGACGTCGTCACGCTCCGACGGCACCCAGCCCATGGCGCCCTCGCTCCGCAAACCAGTGCCTTCCCACGCGATGCCCCGCACGCCCTCGAGGTCGATGGCGAGCTTCTGGAGCCGCTGGTTGAACTCGGCCTGCATCAACTTGGTGATCGAGCCCTCCGGCCCCACCTCCGATCCGACTTTGCGCTTGTCGCCCGCACGCTGGTTGTTGAGCTTGATGAGGCGACTTTCGATGTAGGCCTGGGCAATGCGCTGGCGCGCCAGCGGGTCGGCGATGGGCCGGTGACGAGCAACGAGGCGGTCGATCGGGGTGCCGCCGACGGCGTCGCCGCCCACTGAGCCGGCACCGGACAACGACACTCGCTCGTTCATCAGCGTCGTGATCGCCACCCGCCAGCCTTCGCCCTCGGTCCCGACGCGCATCGAGTCGGGGATGCGCGCGTCGTTGAAGAAGACTTCGTTGAACTCGGCGTCGCCGGTGATCTGCACGAGCGGCCGCGTCTCGACGCCGGCTTCTTGCATGTCGACCACGAAATAGGTGAGGCCTTTGTGCTTCGGCACGTCAGGGTTCGTGCGCGCGACCAACATGCCCCACTTGGCGATATGGGCGAGCGTCGTCCAGACCTTCTGCCCGTTGACCACCCACTCTTCGCCGTCGCGCTCGGCGCGGGTCGAGAGCCCGGCGACGTCGGAGCCCGCGCCGGGCTCGCTGAACAACTGACACCAGATCTCCTGGTTGGTCGCGAGCGGCCGCAGCAGCCGTTGCTTCTGCTCCTCGGTCCCCCAGGTCATGATCGTGGGGCCGCCCATACCGATCCCGATGATGTTGAACGGGCGTGGCACCCGGTAGTGGTTGAGCACGTCGTTGACGGTCTTGGCCTGGACGGGTGACAGCGACAGTCCCGCGCCGTACTCCTTGGGCCAGGTCGGTGTCGCGTAGCCGGCCTCGCCGAGCCGGACACACCAGTCGGCATAGTCGACCTGCTTGCGCAGCGCCGACACCTGCTCCTCGTCGCCCTCGTCGAGAGCGTTGAGCCACCCCGCAGGCAGTTGCTCCGCGAGCCACGCGAGCGTCTGCTCGCGCAGCTGCTCGGCGGTGAGCTCCGCGACATTGACGCTCATGGCGACCTCCACACGTGAGGCGAGCAGACGCTCGCGTGCACTCATCGTAATCGTCAGCTGACCGATTGGTCACGTTCGCGCGCGCCGCGGAGCACAAACTGACGAAGCGCGCTCGCTAGCCTTCCTCGCCGTGAACATCGAGCAGCGCGCCGAGTGCCTCGCCCCCCCTCTCGGCAATATAGCCATGCCCAAGCGGCTCGTCGTCGCCGGGTTCGTCATCGCGGGCGTGGTGCTCGTGCTGGTGCTTGCGGCGCTCGTCGAACGATTCGTGTACCGCGGCCGCATCCTGCCGGGTGTCGCCGTGGCACGTGTGCACGTCGCGGGTGATGGCGAACGAGCCGCGCTGCGAGCGATCGAGCCGGCGGCTCGCGCTGCAAATACCCGAGCGGTGCGCGTCCGTGCGAACGGCAAGCAGTTCGCACTCGACCCCCGATCGAGCGGCTACCGGGCCAACGCCCGGCAAACGGTGCGCGACGCCCGCGAAGTAGGACGGTCCCGCAATCCGATGGCGCAGATCGAGGGCGTCGTCCTCGGCGCGTCCGCGCCGACCACGTCGACCTCTCGGCGTCGTGGGACGCGGCTCTTCTCGAGGCGATGCTCGACGACTGGGATCGACACGTCGGGCACGGCCTCGTCAACGGTGGCCTGAAGCTCGACGGCACGCGCGTCACGGTGATCGAGCCGAAGGCCGGCGTCGGCATCATTCGATCCGATGCTCAGCGTCGACTCGATGCCGCGCTGCGCGGCGACGCGCGCGGCGCCGTCATCGACGCCCTGAGCGCGGCGACTGTCGCCCGAGGAGCTCACACCGCCCGACGAGCGACGACCCGCTGCCGCAGACGTATCGCCTGCCAGCCCATTTCGAGCACTGCGATCGCAGCGCCTGCGACTGCCGCAGCCTCCCCGACCACGAGCACGTCCGGGATCTTCAGTTGGAAGAAGTCGCGGGACGGGGGGATCGCGACGATGAGTACCACCGCCGCGCTGATCACGACGACGAGTGCTGCCCGCCACATCGTGAACGGCCGGGCGAGCATGATGAGGATCCACAGCGCAACGACCAGGAGCACCAGCGTCGCGGTGGTTCGCGCTTCCTCGGTGTGCGCGCCGTCGAATCGCGCCAATCCGTAGGCGACGAGCGTGGCCGTGGCGGCGACCATGCCGGCGGGGATCGCGAATTTCATCACCCGCGGCAGGAACCCGGGCACGTAGCGCTGCGTGTTGGGTGCGAGCGACAAGAAGAACGCAGGGATACCGATCGTGAAGTCGCCGATCAGCGTCAGATGCCGGGGCAGGAAGGGGAACGGCCAGCCGTGGCGGAGCGCGGTCAAGACGATCACGACCGCGATCAGCATCGTGTACACGGTCTTCGTGAGGAACAGATTCGCGACCCGCTCGATGTTCGCGATCACGCGACGCCCCTCCGCGACGACGCCGGGCATCGTCGAGAACTTGCCGTCCAGCAACACCAGCTGGGCGACGGCACGCGTCGCGGCCGCGCCCGAGCCCATGGCGATACCGATGTCGGCGTCCTTCAGCGCGAGCGCGTCGTTGACGCCGTCTCCTGTCATGGCGACGACATGGTCGCGAGACTGCAGCGCGGCAACCATTTCCCGCTTCTGGTGCGGGGTGACGCGGCCGAACACCGAGTGCTGCTCCAGCACGTCGGCGAGCGCGTCGCGCTCTTCAGGAAGCTCGCGGGCGTCGAACGGCTCACCCGCGTGCGGCAAGCCGACTCTCGCGGCCACCGCCGCGACGGTGCGCGGGTTGTCGCCCGAGATCACCTTGAGGGTGACGCCTTGCTCGTCGAAGTACGTGAGCGTCTCGGCGGCGTCGGGCCGCAGCTTCTCCTCGAGCAGGACGAGCGCAACGGCCTGAAAGCCGCCGGGAAGCTCTTCGCCGCCGAGGGGCTGGTCGGTATGGACGAGGAGCAGCGTGCGGCTGCCCGCACTCGCGAGCTCGTCGGCCTGCGCGAGCACGGGGTCGCCAGATGATGCGTGGGCCCACACCATCTCGGGCGCGCCGACGACCCACGTACCCTTCGAGTCGAACGACGCGGCGCTCCACTTGCGGGTCGACGAGAACGCGACCATGTCCGTGGATGTCCAGCCATCCGGCGGCGTGAACGCGGCGCCAATGGCGCGCATCGTCGCGTTCGCGCCGGCATCCGCTGCCAACGCGCCGAGCGCGGCGCGCGCCATGGCCTCGTCGCCATCGAGCATCACGAGATCGTGGAACTGCACGGTGCCTTCGGTGAGCGTGCCGGTCTTGTCGAGGCATACGACATCGACCCGCGCCAGGCCTTCGACGGCCGGCAGCTCCTGCACCAGCACATTGCGCCGGCCGAGGGTCACCGCCGCGACGCCGAACGCCACGCTCGTCAGGAGCACGAGGCCCTGCGGCACCATGCCCACGACCGCAGCGACGGTTGCGCGCAGCCCCTCGAACCAGTCGTAACCGTTGGAGTCGAGCTGGCTCCACAACAGGAGCCCGGAGACCGGAATGAGCGCCCAGGTGACGAAGCGCAAGATCTTGTCGATGCCCGCCATCAGCTCCGAGCGCGTCAGCTCGAACTGGCGCGCCTCGTTGGCCAGCTTGCGCGCGTAGGCATCGGCTCCGACGCGTGTGGCCTGAAAGCGTCCCGAGCCGGCGACCACAAAGCTGCCTGACAGCACTTCGTTGCCGGAGATCTTGACGACCGGGTCGGATTCGCCGGTGAGCAGCGACTCGTCGACTTCGAGTCCGGCAGTCGACCGCACAACGCCGTCGGCCGGCACCTGGTCACCGGTGGTCAGCTCGAGCACGTCATCGAGCACGACGCCGTCCACCTCGATCTCGTCGACATTGCCGTCGCGCACGGCACGGGCGTGCGGCGCGCTCAGCACCGCGAGGCGGTCGAGGGTGCGCTTCGCCCGCACCTCCTGCACGATGCCGATGAGCGAGTTGGCGATCACGACGCCCATGAAGAGCCCGTCGCCCGGCGAGCCGACGACCAGCACGATCACGAACATCGTCGTGAGAATCGCGTTGAACCGGGTGAGCACGTTGGCCCGTACAATCTCGCCGAACGTGCGACTGGTCTTCTCGCTCGCCTCATTGGTCAGGTCGCGCGCGACTCGATCGCGCACCTCATCGTTTGTGAGCCCCGAGGCCGACGTCTCGTGCGGCGGAGACTCGACGGCAGGCGCCGGCTCGCCCGTCACCGGAGACGTTGCCACGATCGCGAACGGTAGCCCACGAACCGTGAGCCGATCCTCCAACTACGCTCCCGCACGCACGCTGGAGCCGCGATCCGGAAGTGAGCTGTGAGCGAGACCGCGCCCGAACATCCGTACCCATCCGACTGGGAGTGCGACGTCGCGCTGTCCGACGGTGGCACCGTGCACGTGCGCGCCATCCGTCCTGACGACGACGCAGCGCTGCTCAACCTGTATGAACGCTTGTCGGAGGAGTCGCTATACCTACGGTTCTTCTCGCCGGTACCACCTCCGTCAGCGCGCCAACTCGACCAGTTGACCACGGTCGACCATCACGAGCGCGTGGCGCTCGTTGCGGAGCTCGGCGGTGACATCGTCGCGGTCGCGCGCTACGACCGCTATCCCGCCGGCCATGAGGCCGAGGTGGCCTTCATCGTCGACGACGAACTCCAGGGGCGCGGAATCGGCACGCTGCTTCTCGAGCAGCTCGCGGCAATCGCGCGCGAGGTCGGCATCACACGGTTCGTCGCGACGGCGTTGCCGCAGAACCGGCGCATGCTCAGCGTGTTCAGTGATGCGGGCTACAAGGTCACGCGCACGTTTTCGCAAGGCGCGGTCGAGGTGTCGTTCCCGATCGAGGTCACCGAGGCGTCGCTGGCGGCGCAGCAGCAACGAGAGCAGCACGCCGAGGCGCGCTCGGTGGGGCGGCTCGTGGCACCGACGTCGATCGCTGTGATCGGCGCAGGCCGCCGGCCGAACACGATCGGCCACGAGCTCTTCCGCAACCTGCTCGCCGGCGCGTTCAACGGCCCGGTCTACCCCGTCAATCCGTCGGCGTCGCACGTCACGAGCGTGCGGGCGTACCCGAGCGTGCTCGACGTGCCCGACCAGGTCGACGTGGCCATCATCACGGTGCCGGCAGCCGACGTGCTCGACGTCGTGGAGCAGTGCGCCCGGAAGGGAGTACGCGGGCTGGTGGTGATCACGGCCGGGTTCGCCGAGATCGGCGGCGAGCACGTGAGCACGGAGCACGAGCTGGTCGAGATCGTGCGGCGACACGGCATGCGCATGGTCGGTCCCAATTGCATGGGCGTGATCAACACCAATCCCGCGGTGCAGATGAACGCCACGTTCGCGCCCTTCGTCGCGCCGCCGGGCCGGGTCGGGTTCTCGTCGCAATCCGGCGGGCTCGGCATCGAGCTGTTGGGGCGGGCGGCGGAGCTCGGGCTCGGTATCTCGACCTTCGTGTCGGTGGGCAACAAGGCCGACGTGAGCGGCAACGACCTCCTGCAGTACTGGGAAGAGGACCCCGACACCGACGTGATCCTCATGTACCTCGAGTCGTTCGGCAACCCGCAAAAGTTCTCGCGGCTCGCGCGGCGCGTGTCGCGCATGAAGCCGATCGTCGCGGTGAAGAGCGGGCGCACCGGCGCAGGTACGCGGGCGGCGGCGTCGCACACTGCCGCACTGGCGAGTCCCGACGACACGGTCGACGCGCTGTTCGCGCAAGCGGGCGTGATCCGGGTCGAGACCCTCGAGCAGCTCTTCGGCACCGCCCAGCTGCTGGCCCACCAGCCGCTGCCGCCGGGGAGACGAGTCGTCATCGTGAGCAACGGCGGCGGTCCCGGCATCCTCGCCGCCGACGCGTGCGAGGCCGCGGGACTCGAAGTGCCGGAGCTGAGCGCCGAGACACAAGCGGAGCTGCAGTCATTCGTGTCGCCCGACGCGGCCGTACGCAACCCGATCGATCTCGTGGCCTCGGCGACTGCGACCACGTACGAGCGAGCCTTGCGCACGGTGCTGGCCGACGACCAGATCGACGCGCTGTTCGTCATCTTCGTGCCGCCGCTCGTGACCCGAGCCGACGACGTGGCCCGTGCCGTCGCGGCGGCCGCGGCAGATGCCGGCGACAAGCCGGTCCTCACCTGCTTTCTCGGCCGGACCGGACTCCCCGACGCGCTCCGCGGCACCGAGCCGTCCGCCATCGGCGCCGCGGGCCAGCGCGCCGTCCCGTCGTTCGCGTTTCCCGAAGCGGCGGCGGCCGCGCTCGGACGGGCCGCGGATCATGCCGACTGGCTCCGCCGCGATGAGGGCCATGTGCCCAGGCTCGACGGCGTCGACATCGACGCGGCACGCGCCCTCGTCGACGAGCGCATGGAGTTCCATCCCGACGGCACGTGGCTCGATCCCGACGTGGCCGCGCGTCTGTGTGGCTGCTTCGGGGTCGTCGTCGCGCCGTCGGTCTGGGTCGCGAGCGCGTCCGGCGCGGTCGGCGCGGCGGAAGAGATCGGCTACCCGGTCGCGATCAAGGCCGGCTCGGGCACCATCGTGCACAAGAGCGACGTGGGTGCCGTGTACCTCGATCTCGACTCCCCCGAGGCCGTGACCGACGCGTTCGCAGGCATGCACGCCGCGTTGGGCGACGAGATGGGCGGCGCGATCGTGCAGCCCATGGTCGAATCGGGTGTCGAGACGATCGTGGGCGTCACCAACGACCCGTTGTTCGGTTCGCTCGTGCTCTTCGGCATGGGCGGTGTCGCCGCGGAGCTGATCCGCGACCGGGCGCTGCGGATCCTGCCGCTCACCGATGTCGACGCGCACGAGCTCGTACGTTCGTTGCGGAGCTCACCGTTGTTGTTTGGCTATCGCGGCGCGCCCGAAGCCAACGTCGACGCGCTCGAACAGCTGCTGCTGCGCGTGGGCCGCCTCGCCGACGCGCTGCCGGAAGTCGTCGAGATGGACTGCAACCCGGTCATCGTGTCGCCCACGGGCGCGACCGTCGTCGACGTCAAGATCGGCCTCGCACCGCCGGCACCACGTCCCCTACCCGGCGTCCGCCGCCTCAGCGAGGCATGACACACGCGGCGCGGCCCGGCGCGGACGGCATCCAGACCCATTCTTGCGTTAATAATCGTGGTGACATCCCGGCTACTGACGCAAGAATGAACGGAAGTGACGTGGGCCACCAGCGTTAGCGTGTCGCAGGCGGGGTGTCGGCCTTGGCAGCATCGACGGCTGCGTCGGTCGTGCCTTCCGGGGCGAACGCCGTTGCTGCCAGGCCGGCGACGCCGCCGGCGAGACCGGCAAGCTCGATCGGCACGACGATCTTCGTGCTCTGACCGTTACCCAGCGCCTTGAGCATCTCGAAGTACTGGATCGTCATCGTCTTCGCGTCGATGTCGCGCGCCGCGCCGTAGATTGCTTCCAACGCGAGCGCGAAGCCCTGCGCGCGCAGCACGGCGGCCTGCTTGTCACCCTCGGCCGACAGGATCGCGGCCTGCTTCTCACCTTCCGCGGAGAGGATGTTGGCCTGCTTGTTGCCTTCGGCGCGCAGCACGGCGGCCGCCTTGTCGCCCTCGGCCTCGGTTACGAGCGCGCGCCGCGTGCGCTCGGCCGACATCTGGCGCGTCATCGCTTCTTGCACGGTGGGCGGCGGGATGATCTCGCGGATCTCGACGTTGGTGACCTTCACGCCCCAACGCTCGGTGATCTCGTCGAGCTTGGTACGCAGGATCAGGTTGATCTCATCGCGTTTGGCGAGCACGTCGTCGAGGGAGATGTCACCGACAACCGACCGCAGCGTGGTCGCGGCAATGGCTTGCGCCGCGCCGGCGAAGTTGGCCACCTGCACCACGCTCGACTCGGGGTCGACGACCTTGAAGAACGTGATGAAGTCGATCGAGATGCCGGCGTTGTCCTTGGTGATCGACGTCTGGTGTGGGATCTCCAAGAAGAACTCGCGCAAGTCGACGAATGACGGCCGGTCGACGAACGGGATGAGCAGCACGATGCCGGGCCCACGGACGCCAACCACGCGGCCCAGGCGGAACAGCACGATCCGCTGGTACTCCCGCACGACTTTCAACATCAACGGGAGAACGATCAACATGAGCACGACGACGGCGCCCAGCGCGATCAAGACTGCTGCCACTCAGGTGACCTCCGACTTCGGCGTGGGTTCTTCCACTCGCCCTGCCACGTCGAGGAGCTCGACGTCGAGCACTAATCCTCGCACTTCCAGTACCCGAACCTCTGCACCGACCGGCGCGACCACGTCGGGCGTGACGAGTCGAGCCGACCAGACCTCGCCTCGCACTCGCACGTGGCCGCCGGGATCAAGGGTGTCGGTTACCTCGCCCACGTACCCGATGATGCGGGCCGCGCCCGTTCGCACCGGCTGCTTGCGCGCCTCGATGCCCTTGCGCACCGTGAAGGTGAAGAAGGCCGTGATCGCGACGGCGATCCCGAAGATCAACGGGCGCGAGACACGCGCGTTCGGAACAGCGCCGTCGAAGAGGAACAGCCCTCCGAACACCAGACACAAGGTGCCGGCGAACGTCGCGACACCGTGCGCGTGGACCTTGAGGTCGATCACGAAGAACACGAACGCCGCCGCCAGCAGCAGGAGCGCGCCGACGTTGACGGGAAGCACCGACAAGATCATGAGCGAGCAGACCAGCAGGATCAGCCCGATGACGCCGGGAATGTTGATTCCCGGGTGGACGATCTCGAAGATCAGCCCGGCGATACCGAGCACGAAGAACATAAACGCGATGTTGGAATCGTCGAGCTGATGCAAGATCCACTCGCCCGCAGACAGGTGGACGGTGTTGACGTCGGCATCGCGCACGGCCAGCGTCTTGGACCCTGCCGACGTCGCGACGCGACGCCCGTCGACCGCAGCGAACACGGCCGAGCGGCTCCCGGCAATGAGATCGATCACGTGGATCCGCTTCGCCTCGACCGCGGAGATGCTCACCGAGTCCCGGACCGCTCTCTCGGCCCAACCGGCGTTGCGGCCCCGCTGCTCGGCGAGCGAGCGGATGTACGCGACGGCGTCGTTGGTGACCTTCTCCGACAGCACGTCGCCGGTGAGCCCGACCGGGTGCGCGGCACCGACGTTGGTGCCGGGTGCCATCGTCGCGAGCGGACAGCCGATGAGGATGAACGTGCCGGCCGACGCCGCCCGGGCGCCCGACGGTCCGACCCAGCAGATCACCGGCACGTTCGAGCGCTGGATCCGCTTGATGATGCTGCGCATCGACGAGTCGAGCCCGCCGGGCGTGTCGAGCCGAACGAGCACGGCCGCGGCATGGGCGCGCTGCGCCCGGTCGAATCCGCGATTGACCATGTTGGCCACGAACGGGTCGACGGGACCGGTGATGGGGATCTCGTACACCGTGGGCCGTGTGGTCGCCGCGTGGGCGACCACGCCGCCACCCCACGTTGTCGCCAGCACGGCCCCGAGTCCGATGAACGCGAGCGCGACGCGGCGGAGCATCGACTATGCGCTCCGGCTCGGCGAGCCGTGCGCCGGCACGAGCTCGATCTCGCCCGTGTCATCGTCTTCGAACAGCTGGTAGCCGCCCAGCTGCGCGAGCCGGGCGTGGCCCTCGTCGGGCCCGATCGCGATGAGCTCGTCACCCGCTTCCAGGCGCACCGGCCCCCGCGGCCGGTACAGGTAGCGGCCCGCGCGACGGATGGCAAGCAGGTAATAGCCGGTCTCGAGCTCGAGCTTCGCCTCGCTGAGCGTGCGCCCGTCGAGCGCAGAACCCGCGGCAACCGGCACCCGCGCGATCACCTCGTCGGTGTCGCCGAGCGCCATCGCGAGCACCGGGTGCATCTCCTCTTCCCGCTCGACGAGCCACACCATCTGCTGCGCCGCATCGCCGATCTCCTCTGCGGCGTCGCCCAGATGGAGCAGCCCCCGCAGCGGCGACGGATCGATCTCACCGGCGGCGCTGCGAAGCACCCAGATCTCGAGCCGCTCGCGCATCTCGTCGAGGCGGTCTTCGAGCGCGCTCACCTCGGCGGCCAGGCTCTGATCGTTGAACAGCAGCGCCGAGTACGCGAGGCCGATCGCGACTTCGGAGATGTTCTTCATCTCGACGAGCACGTCGACCGCACGGTCGAGGTCGGTGATCGCGGGGTCTTCCTCGACCTCCGGGGGTCGCCATTCGGGAGCGCCAGCGAGCTCGCGCAGCTCGGGAATCCCACCCGACGGTCCTCGCAGAATGAGCACGTCGTCGGGCCGCAGCGTGTCGTCGCCGTCGGGGTCGATCATCCACTCTTTGCCCCGGCGGATCGCGACGACGCGCATGCCGACTTCGACCGGCAGCTCGACGTCGCCGAGCGCCCGATGCGCGAGCGCGGAGCCGTCGCGCACACGCACCCGGTGCGAGACCTCCTCGGCCGCGGCGAGATCAGCGACGAGCGCGGCCGGGATGCCCAGCTTGTGCGTGACGATGCTCGAGATGTCGACGGCGGCGTTCGCGAGCCGCTCGATCGCGGAGACGACGTGGAGCACGCTCGACATCTGTTCGGCGTCGCGCGGCGAACGCGCCGCGAGCACGCAGATCTCACGCATCTCGTGCACCAGGCCGCTCAGGCGCTCCTCGAGCTCTTGCACCTCTTCGGCCATGTCGGCATCGCCGAAGAACAGCGCTGCGTAGCCGAGATCCACCATCAGCTCGGAAGTATCTTTCGCTTCCGAGAGCATGGCCTTCAGATTTCTTGGGGGTTTCTCGTCCATCAACTACCGTCCGGCTCAGGTCAAGCCCAGAGCCACGATCGCCAGGATAAGCGACAGCGCACCCAGCAGGTCGAGGCTCGAGGTGACGATCGGGATCCCATGGTTGTCAGGGTCGAGACCGAGGCGATGCGTCGCGACCGCGCCGTAATACCCGATGAGCACGGCAAACGTGGTCGCGAAGAACCCGGCCAGCAACGACACGCCGATCATCGATGGCAGCCCCGGGCTGTGGAGACCCGCGACCCCGGAGGCAATGTCGGCGGAGATGGCAAGGAAGAAGAAGACCGGCACTGCGTACATGTAGATCAGCACGACGTCTTCCCCCACCGACCGGAATGGGTAACGCGACGGCAGGAGCGTGCCGAGGTGCAGCTTCGTCGACACGCGCGCGGAGAGGATGCTGCCGAGAGCGCCGGAGTCTTCGAGGAACGGTGGTACGAGCACGAGCAGCGCCGGGAAGGTCACGAACGACGCGAACCGCTTCTCGATGGTGAGCCCGGCCACGACGTCGACCGCACCCGCGAGCACGAGGATGGGGAGCGACTCGCGCGCGATCCGCCGGAAGATCGGCAACTTCGTGCGCAGCCCCGCGACGAGACCCGCGATGCCCAGGAAGATGCACAACACCAAGACGATCGGCGTGACCCAGTGCACACCAACGAGGTAGGTGGCAAGGAACAGACTGGGCAGCGTCACCATGTCGCCGGCCGCGGTCACGATCGGAGCCGAGACATTGTCGAGGTCCCAGCCCCGATTGGCACTCAGGTTCGCGACGACGACGGTCAGCGCCAGCACGACTGCCGACGAGATGATGCCGCCCACCACCGCGATGACGACGAAGTCTCCGATCGAGATCGTGTGCTGGAGTCCGAAGCCGACGGCGATCGTCTTCGCCAGTACCGCCAGCGCGAGCGAGATCGACAGCGACAGCGAGATCGATGCGGCAAGGTTCTGGCCGACGAGCGTCTCGCGCCGGCGGGAAAGACGGAACGTGCCGACTTGTATCGCGGTGCCGAGCCGGCTGCCCAGCGCTCCGAAGATGTTGCCCCGCATCCCGATTGCCGCGGGCACCAGCACGAGCAGGCCGGGCAGATGCTCGAGCGTGCCGGTGATCGAGCCGAGCGTCAGGCCGGCGAGAAGGTCACCGCCCGATGAGAGCAGGAGCGCGACGAAGCCCGCTCGGACGCCTGCGGCATCCGACCGCAACAGCGCGCGAAATCGCGCGGCGACGGCACGCCATGAGCGAAGCATTGGTACTCGGAGGCTCGTTCATCACTTCTCGTCGGTCCATGTGGTCAATACAGGGTAATACGGTTCACGCGCGATGACAGCTTTCGACGTGCTCACATTCGCGGTGTTGGCCTTCGTCGGTGTACGGCTCGCGCAGGCCGCTCATATCTCGGTGCAGAGCCGGTCTCGTATGTGGTTACTCGTGCAAGGCGTGCGACTCCGACATGTGCTGCTGGCGATCCCGGTGCTCGCGGCGGTGATCGGTGTCGCGCTGGCGCTCTTCACGCTGCCGGGCCTGTCGTGGGGTTGGTGGACGGCACTCGGCGGCGAGGGCAACCCGGTGTTCGGCACCAATCAGTCGACGCAGGGCTCACCACTCGAGGTCATCGTTCCCCTGGTATTCCTCGTCTTGCTCGTGCCCGGACTCCCACTGCTCGTCGAGCGCGAAGAGCAGGTCTTTCGCCGCGGCGCCGAGCGGCGCACGTCGGTGCAGAACGTGGGTCGGTCGGTCATGTTCGGCCTGGCTCACGCGATCGTCGGTATCCCGATCGGTGCCGCGCTCGCGCTCTCGATCGGCGGCGCCTATCTCACGATCATGTACCTGCGCGGTTGGCGGGCGACGGGTACCCAAGCGGGCGCGCTGGCGGAGTCGACTCGCGCCCATCTCGCGTACAACCTCGTGATCGTGACGCTGGTCGCGGTCGCGCTGCTCGTGGATCTCGCGCTCAGCGCTTGACGCGCGCGCCGTCAGCGGAAGTCGCGCGAGTGCAACGCGTCGCCGGTCTGGAGCGAGAGTGGCGCGATGCGCTGCGCGAGGAGGTTGATCACACCCTGGTGGCGTTCGAGGACGCCGCGAATGCGGAGCGCCGGTGCCGTGCGCGCGATTTTGCGGAAGCGCTTCCACACGTCGGGGGTGCAGATCACGTTCACGAGCCCGCACTCGTCTTCCAGGTTGAGGAACACGACGCCCTTGGCAGTGGACGGCTGCTGACGATGGGTCACGATGCCGCCGACCTCGACGACCGAACGGTGCTGCAACTCCCGCAATCCCTCGGTGGTGACGACCCCTTGACGCGTCAGCTCGTCGCGCACGAACTCGGTGGGATGCCGCCCGGGCGACAGGCCTGTCGCGCGCAGGTCGAATGCGGTCTCCTCCACCGCGCTCAGTCCGGGAAGTGGCGGGGCCTCGATACCGGTAACGAGACCCGGCAACGTGTGCGACTCGACGTCGAGGTGGCGACGAGGTCGGGCTTCGTGCAGCGCACCCGCAGCCCAGAGTGCGCCGCGGCGAGTCTGGTCGAAGCAGCCGAATGCGCCTGCGGTCGCGAGCGACTCGACTGCGTCGATCGACGCGCCGGTACGGCGGACGAAGTCTTCAATGTCGTCGAACGGATGCTGCAATCGTTCGTCGTCGATCCGGTCGAGCAGCGCGTCGCGCAGTCCGCGCACGTATCGCAGCCCGATGCGGACGGCGTGGATCGACGGATCCGCGTGCCACCCCGTGCGTGGGTGCCCGATCGGGCCGGCAGTCTCGGTGCGCGATTCGAGTGTGCAGTCCTTGCGCGACGCGTTGACGTCGGGACCGAGCGCCTCGACGCCATGACGGGTCGCGTCGCGTACCAGGGTGTGCGGCGAGTAGAAGCCCATCGGCTGCGCGTTGAGCAACGCGCACGCGAACTCGGCCGGGTAGTGCAGCTTGATCCACGAGCTGGAGTAGACGAGGTAGGCGAAGCTCACCGAGTGGCTCTCGGGAAAGCCGAAGTCGGCGAACGCCTCGAGCTTGTGCGCGATCTCGTCGGCTACCTCGCCAGTGATGCCGTTCGCGGCCATGCCCGTCATCAAGCGGCCCCGCAGACGCGCCATCCGCTGGTGCGACCGCTTCGATCCCATCGCCTGGCGCAGTTGATCGGCTTCGCCGGGGGTGAAGTTGGCGACGTCGATCGCCATTTGCATGAGCTGCTCCTGGAACAGCGGCACACCGAGCGTCTTCTTCAGGCACGGCTCGAGCAACGGGTGCAGGTAGGTGACCGGCTCCTCGCCGTTTCGCCGGCGGAGATACGGATGCACCGAGCCCCCTTGGATCGGACCGGGTCGAATGAGCGCGACTTCCACCACCAAGTCGTAGAAGCACTCCGGTCGCAGCCGCGGCAGCGTCGCCATCTGGGCGCGGCTCTCGACCTGGAACACGCCCACGGTGTCGGCTGCGCTCAACAACGCGTAGACCTCGGGTTCTTGCGGGATCGTCGCGAGGTCGATGTCGACGCCTTCGTGCTCGCGCACGAGGTCGACTGCAAGATGCAGCATCGTGAGCATGCCGAGACCGAGCAGGTCGAACTTCACGAGGCCCGCGGCCGCGCAGTCGTCCTTGTCCCACTGGAGCACCGAGCGGTTGTCCATGCGGGCCCACTCGATCGGGCAGAACTCGACCAGCGGCCGGTCGGCCATCACCATCCCCCCGGAGTGGATGCCGAGGTGACGGGGGTAGTCGAGCACCTGCGTCGCGAGATCGAGCACCACGTCGGGGATGGCCGGCGCGTCGGCCTCACGACAACCGGGTGCGAGCGCGTCGAACGCGGCCGGGTGCGCGCGGGGCTCTCCGCCGTGTCCGGCGGCGTCGCGTCCACCCCAGCGGTCGACCCAGGTGGTGATCGCGTCGGCCCGCCCCGGCGAGAGCCCCGCCACCTTCGCCATCTCGCGTATCGCGGAACGCGGCCGGTACGTGATGACGTTCGCGACCTGCGCGGCGCGGTCGCGGCCGTAGCGGTCGTAGACGTACTGAATGACCTCCTCGCGGCGCTGGTGCTCGATGTCGAGGTCGATGTCGGGCGGCCCGTCGCGCTCGGGTGACAGGAACCGCTCGAACAGCAAGCCGAGCGCGACCGCATCCGCCTTCGTGACCCCGAGCGCGTAACACACCGCGCTGTTGGCCGCGCTGCCCCGTCCCTGGCAGTAGATGTCGTTGCGCCGGCAGAAGTCGACGATGTCGTGCAATAACAGGAAGTAGCCGGCAAAGTTGAGTTGACCGACCACGCTGAGCTCGTAGTCGATCTGGCGGAGCGCCTGCTCGTGCTGCGGATGAGTCGGCGGATAGAAGACGGCCGCGCCGCGGAAGGTCAGCTCGCGCAGCCAGCTCATCGGAGTGTGACCGGCCGGCACGTTGTAGTCGGGAAGGTTGGGCGCCGCGAGCTTGAGATCGAACGCGCACGCATCGGCGATCTCCACGCTGCGAGCGACCGCACCGGGCCAGCGGGCAAAGCGACGATGCTGCTCGGCAGCACTACGCAAGTGAGCGAACGGCGCTGCGGGCAGCCACCCGTCGATCTCGTCGAGGCTGCGGCGGGCCCGGATCGCAGCGAGCGCGGTCGCGAGCTGCCGCTGCTGTGGCGTGGCGTAGTGCACGTTGTTGGTCGCGACCACGTCGACACCGGTTCGGATCGCCATCTCGGCCAGCGCGTCATTGCGATGCCGGTCGAGCGGATCGCCGTGGTCCCAGAGCTCGACGAGCACGCGGTCGCGACCGAACGCGTCGACGAGACGCGCCAGCTCGCGTTGCGCGGCCGCGGGACCGTCGCGCAGCAACGCGGCGGGTACCGCGCCTTTGCGACAGCCCGTGAGCACGAACCAGTGGTCATTGCCCGTGCCGGCACAACCGTTGGTGACGTGAACGGCAGCTCGCGCCGCGTCGGCAAGGGCGGGAACGGAGTGGCGCGGCGCGCCCTTCTCCCCCGCGAGCTGCGCTTCGCTGATCGCACGGGCGAGCCGGGCGTGCCCGACCGGTCCCTGTGCGAGCACGACGAGATGCTCGCCGGGCGGATCGGCATCGCCGTTGGGTGATGCGGTGGCGCCGAGGGTCAGCTCCGCGCCGAACACCGCCGGCAGCTCGAGTGCGCGTGCAACTTCGGCGAAGCGGACGATCCCGTAGAAGCCGTCGTGATCGGTGACCGCGAGTGCGTGCAGCCCGAGCCGGACGGCTTCCTCGACGAGCTCCTCGGGATGACTGGCGCCGTCGAGGAACGAGAAGTTGGTGTGACAGTGCAGTTCCGCGTATCGGGAAGTGACGGACATCGCGCGACTAGTCGTAGAGCGCTTCGATGCCGGCGCGGCCCTGCTCGACGGCGACGAGACATGCGACTGCGCTGCCGCCGCCGTGATGGTCGTCACGCGGTGTCTCGTTCGTGTCGACGACGACTTGCCACAGCACGCGACGCCGGCGCGCCAGACGGTCCCACCACCGCACGTCGTGGGGCCACGGACCGGCCCACGACTCGACAACGATCGTGCGCGCGGACCACAGCCGTTCACAACGCAACGCGATCGGCGCACCCGACACCGCTCCGCGGCCCGACACGGTGACCGGCTGTCCGTCGGCGCCGAGCAGCTCCGCCACCAACGGCGGATCGAACACGCGCGCCGGCGCGGGACCGGGGATCTGACCCGGCCACCCGGGTGTCTCCTGTGCTCCCTTCGACTCGGACTCGCGCGGATCCCCCCATGGCACCCAGCGCACCCGCTCTGCCGGTGTACGGCCGCCCTGTTGCACCGCGGTGGCTACCGCGTCGTGTCCCAACATCGCTTGCACCCGCGTGAGCACACGCGCCGCTCGATCGCTCGCGGCCGCGTCACCGCCCCAGAACCCGAGCTGCCGGCCGGTCGCCGGTGTCACTTCGTCCGGCACGAGCCGCAGCAACGCGAGACCGCCGGTGACGATGTCGGCATCCGCGAGATCGGGATCGGTACGCGACCCGTCATGCGGACGACTGTCTCCGGCCGCGAGCCAGCCTTCGAGCTGCCACCGCACGCGCGTCGCGAGCGCGGCGGGTGTGAGCGCACCCTCGTGACGCCAGCACCGTGCCAGCTGCTCGCCGTGCTCGGTCTCGGCTTCGATACGGACCCGTGTGCACGCGAGGCCGAGCGCGCCGAGCCGGTCGAGAAGGCGGTCGGCCAGACCCTTGGCGACGAACGCCGCGGTCTCGACTCGCACTGCGGGCGGATCGAGCTCGGCGGTCTCGGTCAGCTCGGGCGGTGGCGGCGCCGGGGGTGCGGCGCACTCGTCGAGGCCCCGAGCCAACCGGTGCGCGCCGCGGCCGGTGGCACCGAAGCGGCCGAGCACCGCGGGCTCGGGCAATGCGGCGAACGCACCCAGCGTGCGCAAGCCCAACCGCACCAGCAGGTCGGCGAGCTCGGGATCGCCCAGCGCGCGCACCGACCAGGGCGCGAGGAACTCAGCCGTCGCATCGACGACGTACACACTGTCATCGCGGGCGGCAGCCGCCCGGGCCGCGAGCCGAGCTGCGAAACGACCGTCACCGATGCCGATGCGCACCCCGTCGACACCCACACCGAGCACCGCGTCGCGCACGTGCGCGGCGAGCCGGTCGTCGCCGCCGAAGTAGCGCGACGGGCCCCGAGTGGGAAACGTCAGGAGCCCGGGCCGCTCGAGCACCAGACGCGGGGTGATCGTCTCCACCGCGGTTGCGACCGCTTCGAACGCACGCGCCTCCACGTGCGAATCGGCGGCGGCCACCATGAGCCCGGCACAGCGGGCCTCGGCTTCGCGCCGGCGCAGCCCCACGACCACTCCTTCGACGCGTGCCTCCCGCGAGGCGGCGCGCACGATGCCCCCACGCCCGATGTCGCCGTCGAGTACTGCGACGGGCGCGTCGAGCAGTGACCGATCGCGACGTCGAAGCGCGACGACCGGCCAGTCGGGACACCACACGCAGCACGTCCGCTCCGCCAACGGACGCTCACCTCCTCAGCCCGCGCGTGCCAATGCACCTTTCTGGCGCCGGGCCGCGACACCTCGCCCGTCGACCTGCACGGCGAGCTCGCGCTCCCCGAGGAGCCCGCCACCCGCGTCGAGCCCCGACCACGCCGTGGTATCGACGGTGAGACGCAATGTGGCCTCGGCCGGCCACCGCCCGGTCGCGACCAGCACCACGCCACGCTCGCGGGCGCGGGCTGCCAGCCGGCGCGCGTCGCCGGCGCGTACGTGTGGGGGCGTTGCCGTGAGCACGAGGCTCACGCCGTCGAGCAACGCGGCGACCACCGCGGCCCAGCGGGCGGGGGGCACCCGCCGGACAACGGCGAACCGCTCGAGCACGACTTCGTGCTCGGCGACGGCCAAGCCGCCGAGGGTGCCTTCGAGATCGACGGCCGCGGCCCACTCGCCCACGGCAGTCGCCGCGCGTGCGAGCAGCAACGTCACCGACGTGACTCCGGCGCCGTGCGCTCCGTCGACCACGACGGTCGCACCCCGCTGCACCGCTGCTCCCGGCAACAACTCGCCGAGCCGGCCGGTGACCGGCAACACCCGGTCACGCGCCAATACCACCGGTCGCACCACCCGCGCCGCGTTGTCAAGGAGCTCGCGTGCCTCACGGTCACGCCGGGGAAGCGCAGTTACCGTCACCAGCTCACCGTATCGAACATATGTTCGATCGGCAAGTGCCGACCGAACCGACTCCGCCCTGGCGCGAGGCCGGCCCGTCTCCGCCGACCCGTAGCGCGCTTCTTGGCAGACTTATCGCCCCACACGGTAGAAAACTCTGCCAAGAACGGGACATGCGTACTCCGCCCCTGGCGCCAGGGCTACGCGGTGGGTTCGGGTGGGATCACCGGCTCGACGCCGATGGCCCGCAGGTTGTCGGGCGACCAGCCCGCCTCGTCGCCGTAGTAACCGAAGAGATTCTCCAGCGTCTCGACGATCTTGGGCTCGAGGTCGGGCCAGCGCTCGGGCGGCGCCTCCACCGTCACGACATTGGAGTACACGGTGACCCCGGTTGCGCCGAGATCGAACAGCCGCCGGGCAAGCACATCGGGCGGGCGGGCACCCTCGGTGGCGCCGGCCGATGCGTACCGCTCGATCGACATGCTCGTGAGCGACCGGTTGCACTCGAAGACGTGCACGGACGGCGACGCGCCCGCACGTGCGGTGACAGTGATCTCTTGGCCCATGGACTCGAGGTTAGGGCCGGTCGATGAGCCCGGCGGAACCGCTCAGGCCGTGCGCCCGAGCAGCGCCAGCAGTGTCGTCTGGCGGTCGGCCCCCGGTGGCGTCTCCAAGCTGGTGCCGAACATGCCACTGCCGACGAGCATGTCGGCCTGTGGTTCGACAACGGCCCAGCACGCCTCGACCAGGCCGGGATCGAGCTTCGTGTCCTGGCCGGTCGACTTGGCGACGTCCCAGCCGTGGATGAGCACATCGACGAAGCGATGCCCCGCGTACATCTCGCCCGGAACGGGCCCGTACGACACGGCACACGAACGTTCCATCACGCCCGGCGCCCGAAACGCGTCGCCCGCGATCTTCGCCGAGGCGTCGTACGCGCCGACGGGGTCGTCGTCCAGCACGTCGTCGAGGCGGTTGCCGACCTCGTCGATCGTCTTGCCGGCGGTCAGCTCACCGGCCCAGAAGTTGCCGCTCACGATGTGGTTGACCAGCTCACGTACGGTCCAGTCGCTGCAATCGGACGCGCGCTGCCACTGGTCAGCACCGACATCGGCCACGAATCGGCGGGTCGAGTCGAGTGCCCGTGCGTGCAACTCACCGAGGTCCGTGCTCATGGTTCGCTCCCCGTTCGACGACGCCCGCTGACGCCACATGCAACGCCGCTGTGGGCGCGGCCGTCAAGACGCCCGACGTTACAGGAAGAGCCGACCGGGTGGCGGCGCGACGCCGCGCCAGCACAGCCCGTCCATGAACACCCACGATCTGCGGTGGATGGCGCTCGGTCCGTAGCCGGCGAGCGCATGCTTGTGGACCGGCGCGGGATACCCGACGTTGGACTCGAAGCCGTAGGCGGGGTAGTGCACCGACTCCTCGATCATGTAGTGGTCACGCGTCACCTTGGCGAGGCATGACGCGGCTGCAACCGACAGGCACTTGCTGTCACCTTTGATCACAGTTGTGACTTTGGCCCCGAGGCCGAGGTAGTCGAACGAGCCGTCGAGGATGATGCGGTCGGCAACGAAGCCCTGCGCGGCGAGCTGTTCGAGGCAGCGCCGGCCCGCCGCCCGTTGCGCCGCGGTCATGCCCAGCTCGTCGCACTCCTCGTGTGACGCATGGCCGACGGCGAAGGCGAGGGCCCACCCCCGCACGGCCGTCGCCGCCACCTCTCGCTGCTCGCGCGTGAGCTGCTTGGAGTCGCGCACACCGCGCAGGTGCACGGGACCGGGAACGACCGCGGCGACGGTCACGGGCCCGGCCCACGCGCCCCGACCGACCTCGTCGATGCCGACAACGACGCGTTCGCCGGCATCCCAACAGCGCCGTTCAATCCGTAGCGTGGGCGGCGCACTACGCGCAGGTGTCGTGGTGGTGATCAATCGCACTACCGGACGATAACAACTTCAAAAATGGGACGCGCACGTCTTCAGATCGAAACATCGACTTGGTACGATCACCGGCGTGCAACCGGGAATCCGAGTCGAAGTTCGATCTCGTTTCGACCAGCGCTGGGCGCGCGGGTTCGAGGTCGAGGAGGTCGTCGTCGCCAACGGCGACGGCCCCCGCTATCGCGTGCGGCGACGCAGCGACGGCTCCGTGCTGCCCTCCCTCTTCGTCGACGACGAGCTTCGCGAAGAGAAGAAGCACTCGATGTGGTGGGTCTGACGCGCTTCGCGCGCGTCAGACCGTGTCGAGGTCGCGACTGAGTCCCTCGATCAGGTCTTCCACCGAGATGGCCTGAAAGGTGGTCGTGCGCATCGTGCCGCGGGCCGCCAGCGTGATCGCCGCCCGGGCCATCGTGGATTCGTCGGGCGCCTCGATCACGTTGAGGAAGTCGTACTGGCCCATGAGGCCGTACTGCGCGACGACCTTGAGGCCCATGGCCTCGACCTCCTGGGTGACCTGGCGGATCCGCTCCGGGTTCTCTCGCACGGTCGCCCAGCCGTCGGGCCCGAGTGTGGTGAGCATCACATACGTCGACATGCGCGCAGCCTATCTAGGTCGCCTCGAGCCGGGCGATGTTGGCTGCCTCACCGGGGTCAGGTGCGGTCGAGAACCACGCATCGAGCATCTCGCGTCCCACGTCGGCGCTGGTCAGCCGCAGGCTCATGACGAGGACGTTCGCGTCGTTCCACTTGCGAGCGCCCTCGGCGGTGGCGGCGTCGGTGCACAGCGCGGCCCGCACCCCGCGCACCTTGTTTGCCGCGATCGACGCGCCGGTACCCGTCCAACAGAACAGCACGCCCGTGTCGGCGTGACGCTGCGCAACCGCCTCTCCCACACGGCGTCCGACGTCGGCCCATTCGAGGGCCTCTCCTGCCGGCGGGCCCACCAGGGTGAGGTCGTGGCCCTGCTCTCGCAGCGCGGCCGCGACCGCGTCGGTGAGCTCGGTCTTCTCGTCGGAACCGAGGACGACGCGCATGGCGTCAGCCTATGACGAGCGGGCGGACGCGACCGGCGGGCTGTGCTGCCCGCCGGCCGCTTCCGCGGGGGGATTGCGGTGTTGCTAACGACCCGTCGTCGGGTCGGGCGACGGTCCTCCGCTCATCACCACCTCGGGCTCGCCCTCCATGCCGACGATGTCGAGCTCGTTGAGCACGAGGTTGTCGTAGGCGAGCACGCCCATCTCGGGCCGGTCGACACCTTCGAGCTCGTGCGCCTCCTCGGCCCGGATGCTGCCGCCGAGGAACTTGGCCTGGACCTTGAAGAACGTGTACGCGACGCCGAACATCACGGTGCAGATGACGAGCGCGCCCGCGGCTTGCGATGCGAGCTGGCCGGCACCGAGCTTCTCGTGGCCGTCGAAGATGCCCCAGATGAGCCCGGTCACACCGGGAGCCTTCGCCGCCGCGCCGTGAAGGGTGGTGTTGAAGCCGGCTCCGTACTCGCCGGTCGAGAACAGACCGACGCTGAGCACGCCCCAGATGCCGCACACGCCGTGGACCGAAACCGCGCCCACCGGGTCGTCGATGCCGTGCGATTCCAGGAAGATGATCGAGATCACGACGATGATGCCGGCGATCGAACCGATGATCGCGGCGCCGGCCGGGTTCACGAACGCGCACGGCGCCGTGATCGCGACCAGGCCGGCGAGCATGCCGTTGGCCATCATGCCGGGATCGGGCTTCCCGAACCGTCGGTACGCCCAGAACATCCCGGTGACCGCGCCGAAGCCGGCTGCAATCGCGGTGTTGAGCGCGACGACTGCGAACCGCACATCGGTGGCCGCGAACGTCGACGCCGCGTTGAACCCGAACCAGCCGAACAGCAGGATGAACGTACCGAGCAATGCCATCGGGATGTTGTGCGCCGCGAGCGTGCGCGGTTTGCCGTCGGGTCCGTACTTCCCGATTCGTGGGCCGAGCACGAGGATGCCGGCCAGACCGGCGACGCCACCCATCGCGTGCACGACGCCCGAACCGGCGAAATCGACGTAGCCGAAGCCCCAGTGGAAGCTGTTGCCGAGCTGGCTCAGCCAGCCGCCGCCCCACGTCCACGCGCCGAACAGCGGGAAGTAGATCGCGCCGCAGAACACGCCCCAACCAATGAAGCTCTTCCACTTCCAGCGCTCGGCCATGGCCCCGGTCGGAATCGTCGCGGTGGTGTCCATGAACGCGTACATGTAGAGGAAGAACGCGGCGACGGGTGCGAGGTTCTTGAGGTTGTGCAGGTTGCTCATCGCGAACCCGCCGTGCCAGAGGAACACCCAGTGGCCGCTGCCGATCAGCGGTCCACCGATGGCCTTGTCGTACCCGAAGTTGCCGACGCCGGGCGCGACACTGAAGCCGCCGAACATGAACGCGTAGCCGACGAGAAAGAACCCGACGATCCCGAGACCGAAGATCATGAAGTTCGTCGAGCACACGTGGGCTGCAGCCTTCGCGCGACAGAAGCCGGTCTCCACCATCGCGAAACCGGCCTGCATGAAGATCACGAGTACCGCGCCGATCACGATCCAGAGCATGTTGAGGCTGACGCCGATGTCGCTGGGCGACACTGCCGGGCCTTGGTACACCGGCGCGGGTCCGGCGGCAGACGCCACGCCCGCCCCCAGCACCACCATCAGCGTCGCGAGCACGCCGGTGATCGCGAGTTTCCTTCGTAGTCTCACGCCAACCCTCCTGAGACATGGGACAGCAGTGGCCAATGGTCACCGCCCGCCCGTCCGGCACGTCGCCTGACAGTAAGGAGGACGGGTTACCTATCGGGTGCTGGAGTGTGAACGAACTGCGGCACCGAGCTGACAGCTTGCTGACAGCCGGGCCGGCGCGGGGCGCGGCCGTATCCTGACCGGATGCCCGCCGGACCGACGACCGTCGCGATCGTTCCCCACACCCACTGGGACCGCGAGTGGTACGCACCGTTCCAGACGTTCCGGGTGCGGCTCGTCGGCCTCCTCGACCAGCTCCTCGCGCTCCTCGAACGCGATGCGTCCTACGCCCGGTTCCTCCTCGACGGCCAGACCGCCGTGCTCGACGACTACCTCGAGATCCGACCGGAAGCCGCCGGCACGCTGCGCCGGCTCATCGCGAGCGGTCGGGTTTCGGTGGGGCCGTGGATGATCCTGATGGACGAGTTCATGGTGTCGGGCGAGACGATCGTGCGCGACCTCCAGCTCGGGCTGCGCCGCGCCACGGAGCTGGGCGGCGCGATGCCCGTCGGCTACCTCCCCGACATGTTCGGCCACGTCGCGCAGATGCCCCAGATCCTTCGCCTCGCCGGGCTCGAGCACGCGGTGGTGTGGCGAGGCGTGCCGGAAGCGATCGACAAGACCGCCTTCTGGTGGGAAGCGCCCGACGGGTCGCGCGTGCGCGCCGAATATCTCTATGGGTCGTACTCCAACGGCTGTGACCTTCCCGACGACGCGAAGCAACTCGTCGGGCGTGCGCACGGCTACGAGCTCGAGCTCGGCCCCGCTCGGCTGCCGGGCGGCGGCATCTTGTTGATGAACGGCACCGACCATCAGTTGCCGCAGCCGTGGCTCGGCCGGGTTGTCGCAGAAGCCAACGAGCACCAAGACGACTACCGCTTCGTGGTCACGTCGCTCGCGGAGTTCCTCACCGAGCAACCGGTCGACGGGCTCGCCACGTGGCCCGGCGAGCTCCGGTCGGGAGCGCGCGCCAACGTGCTCATGGGCGTCGCGTCGAACCGCGTCGACGTGCACCACGCGTGTGCCGTCGCCGAGCGAGCGATCGAACGACGGGCCGAACCGCTGTGCACGCTCCTGCTCACGGCCGACGAGTACCCGAGCGCACTCCTCGATGTCGCGTGGAAGCAGCTTGTGCTCAACTCCGCGCACGACTCGTCGTGCGCGTGCAGCGCCGACGAAGTCGTCGACCAGGTGCTGGTGCGGTACGCGGAGGCGCGCCAGATCGGTGACGCGCTCACCCGTCTCGCGATCGGTCGCCTCGCAGCCGACATCGACGCGCCGCCATCGTCGACGATCGTCGTGAATCCGACGCAACACGAGCGCGGCGGGCTGGTGCAGGGCTACGTGCGCGGCGACGGTGCCGTGCACATGGTCCGCGCCGACGGCACACCGTGTCTCACGCAGGTACAGCGGGTCGTGGGTGGCGAGGGCTTCTCGACGTTGGTGACCGGCCAGAAGGTGCGCTGGGTGCTCGACCTCATGCGCGGTCCCGAGTTCGCGGGCGAGCAGATCGCCGGCTACGAGATGACGACCGCCGATGACGGCACCATCGACCTGGTCTTCCGAGCCGCCGGTCCCGGCGACTCCACCATCGACTTGCAGGAATTGCGCGATCACCTGCTCGAGCTGGGCGAGCGCGGCACGACGTTCCGGTTCCGCGTGCTCCTCGCGCCGACCACCGAGGTGGTCTTCACGGCGCGCGACGTGCCCGGGTTCGGTTGGGACACGTACACAGTCGCGTCCGGCCCCGGCCCGTCCTCGGCCGTCCGCGCCAATGGGCACACGCTCGCCAACGGGCACCTTGCGGTCGCGGTCGACGCGAGCGACGGCACCTTCTCGGTGCGTACGACCGACGGGTTCGAACTTCGGGGATGCAATCGGTACGTCGACGGCGGCGACGGCGGCGACACCTACAACTACTCGCCACCAGCAGAGGATCTCGTCGTCGAGCGGCCGGAGTCGGTCGCGGTGTCGGTGCTCGACGCCGGCCCGGTGCGCGCCCGGCTGCTCGTGGAGTCGGCCTATCGCTGGCCTACGCACGCCATCGGCGACTTCATGTCGTGCTCCGAGCGCAGCGCCGACGTCGTTGCAGTCACCCTGCAGACGACCCTCGAGCTGCGCGCCGACGAACAGTTCGTGCGGATCCACACCGAGCTCGACAACGTGTGCCGCGACCACCGGCTTCGGGCTCACTTTCCGCTGCCGGCGACCGTCGACGGCTCCGACGCGGAATGTGCATACGCCGTGGTGCACCGAGGGCTCACTGCCGAAGGTGGACCCCACGAGGCCGGGCTGCCGACGTTTGTCTCCCGCCGGTTCGTGTCCGTCTCCGACGGCACGGTGGGGCTCGGGCTGCTCCATGACGGCCTCCTCGAGTACGAGGTCGTCGACGACGGCGCGGCGCTTGCGCTCACGCTGTTGCGCGCGACCGGCTATCTCTCCCGCGCCGACCTCGCGCTCCGCCAGAGCCCGGCCGGTCCGCTCGACCAGCTGGCGGGCCCCCAGCTCCTCGGTCGTCACGCCGTCGACTACGCCCTGCTGCCCCACCGCGGCGACTGGCGCAGCGCCGACTGTCACGCACGCGCCGACGAGTTTCTCGTACCACTCGAACGCGTGCGCGGTGGCGGACGCGCCGGCGCGTCCCGAGCCGCGACCGGACAGGCGCTGTCCGTCGATGGTGCAACCGTCGCCGCGGTGCATCACGACGGCAGCGGGACCGTGCTGCGCATCTTCAACCCGTCGCCTGACCCGACAACCGCCAGAGTCGAGCGCGAAGGCGTGCCGGTGACGGCCTCGGCGATCGACTTGCGCGGCCGGCGACTGGGACCGTTCGCAGGATCGGTTCCGCTGCGCCCGTGGGAGATCGCGACGCTACGGCTCGACTGAGCCCGTCGTCACGACACCGAGATGGGTGTCAGGAGCTTCTCGCCGGTGCGCGCATCGGTCGCCCAGTCGGGATCGAGCCCCGGGCAGCGCAAGCGCACCCCCGGCTGCTCGCACTCCCACAACAGCACCGGCCACATCGCGTGCCAGCGCACCGCGTACGACACGAGTCCGGCGCGCGTGGGCGCGTCGTGGACGTCGAGCGACGCGCCGGGCCACGAATGCGGCCAATCGGTGAGCAACGTGACCTCGCCGTCGTCGGAGTCGGATGCAAGCACCGCGCGCGCGTCGACCAGCAGACCGGCGGGATTGTCTTCGCTGCTGAGATCGAGCCACGACGTCGGCGGCAGACGTCGGGCCGCCCGCCGGCGCCCGCGCACGCCGAGACGCCGCCATGCTGCATCCGCTTCGGCGTCGAAGCCCCAGTCTTCGAGCGCCATGACCACGGACGGATCGGGTCGGGCCGCGCCCTCCGCCGCGAGGAGTATCTGGCACCGGGCCAAGTCGATGGCGCGCTGCAGTCGCTCGTCGGGCAGCTCGACTCGCATCGCGCGCTTGAGCTGCGCCGCCCATCCCGCCGCCGCCTGCTCGGCCGACGGAACGCTACGGAGATCGACGGAATCGACCGCCACCGCGTCGCGGCCGTCAGTGATCACCGCCGATCGCAGGTGCATCCGGTGCGGCAACGGCAAGAGCAGCGCGACCTCGGCGCCGGCAGCGCGGCAGTCGAGCGACGGCATCGCGTCTGCGCGGGCATCACCGCGGCGCACGATGTCGAGCGTGTCGCCGGTACTGGACACCGCCCACCGAGCCGGACGACTCGGCATCAGCACCGCCGGTCGCCCGTCGATCTGCAGGTGGGTGTCGTGCACCGCGACCCGTCCGAGCGGCTCGCCCGCAACCGCCCGCAGCACGAGTGCGACCACGAACGGCGCACCCGACATGTTCTCGAGGTCGATCGCGAGCACGTCGGCCGGCCCGCCGACGCCGTACACCCGCTGCACGGCGTCGCCACCGGGCACTCGCATCGACGTCTCGACGACCGGCGCGGCGCCGATCGTGTGCTGGCGAACGGCGACCTCATCGGCAGGGACGTGCCAGCGATCGTCGGCGCCGATCCACCAGTCGAGCTCCCAACCCGCGTCGGTGCGGACGCGTCCTCGCGTATCGACGTGCGCCCGTACTCGACCGCCGAGGGCGCCAACCAGCGTGTCGCGTGGTTCGCTCACTGGAAGCCGTGCAGCTCGGGCTTCGCCTCGCGCAACATGAGCTCGGGCACGATGTCGCTGGCCTTGCGGCCCTCGTAGAGCACCGCCCCGACGAGCGCCGAGATCGGCATGTCGATGCCGACGGCTTGGGCGAGCTCGAGCACGGCGGCAGTCGTCTTCACCCCCTCAGCCACCATGTGCATGTCGGCGACGATCTCGTCGAGCCTGCGCCCATGGCCGAGCTGCACGCCGACGGTGCGGTTCCGGCTCTTGTCGCTGATGCACGTGGCCACGAGGTCGCCCATGCCCGCGAGACCCGAAAACGTGAGCGGCTCACCGCCGAGCGCGATGCCGAGGCGGGCCAGCTCCGCCAAGCCGCGGGTGATCAGAGCAGCCTTCGTGTTGTCGCCATAGCCGAGGCCGGCCGCGATGCCGGCCGCAATCGCGATGACGTTCTTCAGCGCGCCGGCCATCTCGCAACCGACCACGTCGGGGTTGGTATAGACGCGGAACGTGCGGGTCATGAAGAGCTGCTGCAGTTGCGCGGCGATCGCGTCGTCGCGCATCGCGACCACCGACGCCGTCGGCTGTGCCTCGGCGACCTCGCGGGCCAGGTTCGGCCCCGTGAGCACGCCGATGCGACCCGGGTCGTGGGCCGGCAGCACTTCGGCGACGACCTCGGTCATGCGTCGTAGCGTGCCTTGCTCGACGCCCTTCGACAGGCTCACCACAGGCACGTGCGGGCCGATCGCGTCCGCGGCAGCCGCGAGCACGTCGCGAAAGCCGTGCGATGGCACCCCCATCACGACGACGTCGGCGCCGAGGCACGCCTCGCCCAGGTCGCTCGTGGCGACGAGATCGGCGGGCAGCGAGATGCCGGGCAGGTACTTGGGGTTCTCGTGCTTCGTGTTGATCTGCGTCGCGAGGTCGGGTTCGCGAGCCCACAGCACCGTCGGCGCGTTGGTGGCGACGAGACCGGCGACCGCGGTACCCCAGGATCCGGCGCCGATGACCGCGACTCTGCTCGTGCTCGTGCTCGTGCTCGTGCTCATTTCCGCCCCGCTTCGGTCATGTGCGCCTGATGGACCATGACGGTTTCGGGTCGTCGTACCCACCAGTCGCCCTCTCCGGGCGCGGGACGCTGCGGATAGATCTCGCGCGCTCGCGCGATGCACGTCGCGATTGCAGTCATAATCCGCTGCGTGGCGGCGTGCACGTCGTCATGGGCACCGACACGCACAGGTTGTCCGACCACCGCCACCTCCGCGATCCCCCAGCGCCACCTCGGCTTGCGCCCCTTGAAGAGGATGCGGTGGGCGCCCCAGAGACCGACCGGCGTGACCGGCACTCCTGTCTGCGCGGCAAGGCGCGCGGTGCCCGTCTTGCCCGCCATCGGTTCCAAGTCGAGCGAGATGGTGCCCTCGGGGAACACCGCGACGCACTCGCCCCGCCGCAGCGCCTCGACCGCGGCGTCGAGCGATCCGGCCGCGTCGGCGGTCTCACGCTTGACAGGGATTTGACGGGCGTGACGAAGCACGAAGCCGACGCCCCGCTTGTCGAAGAGCTCGGCCTTGGCGAGGAAGCGCAGCCGCCGATGGCGTCGGTCGGCAACGTTGCCGAGCGCGAACGGATCCAGGTACGAAGTGTGATTGCTCGCGAGAATCACTGGCCCGCGCACCGGGATGCGATGCGCGCCTTCGATCGTCCACTGCATTCCGTGACGGACCGGCACGACGCACGTGGCGCGCGCGAAGGGATACACGATTTCCACGGCCGGTAGCATACGCACCGAGATGCAACTTGAATCGGTCAAGATCGGGCGGTGTGCCTTCGCTGAATGGCGACGCCGTTGAACGCCGCCGCGACCACAGGTGTCGTCGTACCCATCCGGGCCTTCGCGCTCGGCAAGGTGCGGCTCGCCACGCGCGTGGCCGACGCTGACCGCGCCGACCTCGGTCGTCGGCTTGCGGCAACGGTTGTCGCCGCAGCCGGGGATCTGCCGGTGGTCGTGGTGTCGAGTGCGCCCGAAGTGCTCGACTGGGCCACCGAGCTCGGGCTGACGGTGCTCTCGGATCCGGGCACGCTCGACGCCGCCGCCGACGCCGGTCGAACGCACTTCCGCGCGCGTCGCTGCGGGCGTGTGATCGTGGCCCACGCCGATCTCGCTCGGGCGCGCGCGCTCGGCACCATGGCCCGCGACGGATCTCGACCCATTGCCGCGCTGGTGCCGTGCCACCGCGATGACGGCACGCCGGTGCTCTCGGTACCGGCCGACGCACCGTTCCGCTTCGCCTATGGACCGGGCTCATTTCGACGCCACGCAGCCGAGTCACGGCGACTGGGCCTCGGGTTGCGCGTCGTGCGCGACCCCGACCTCGCCTTCGACGTCGACGTGCCGGCTGACCTCGCCGGAGTCGAGCTGATTCCGTGAGCGACAACGACCCCCCGGCGACAGTCGATCTTGCGGTGCCGGGGCAAGTCTTGGCAATCGGCGCGCACCCCGACGACATCGAGTTCGGCTGCGGGGCGACGCTCGCCAAATGGACCGCGGCCGGCGCCTCGGTGCATCTCCTGGTCCTCACCGACGGCTCGAAGGGCTCGTGGGACGCTGCCGTCGACGTGCACGACCTCACCCGCGTCCGGCTCGAGGAGCAACGAGCCGCGGCCGCAGCGCTGGGAAGCAACGCCGTGCATACGCTCGGCGTGGTCGACGGCGAGCTCGAGAACGGCCGGGAGCAGCGGGCGGCTGTCTGCGCCATGCTGCGCCAAATTCGGCCCGACGTCGTGCTCGGTCACGACCCGTGGAAGCGATATCGGCTCCACCCCGATCATCGCCGCGCCGGCGAGCTCACGATCGAGGCAATCGTCGCGGCGCGCGACCCGCTGTTCTTCCCGGAGCAGGAGCACACACCGCACCGTCCGCAGACGCTGCTGCTGTTCGAGGCCGAACAGATCGACCATCTCGAGCGGGTGAAGGGTTTCATCGACCTGAAAGTTGCGGCGTTGCTGTGCCATCGGAGCCAATGGCGTTCGACGATGGGCATCGGAGACGACACGCAGTCGGCCTCTGCGCAACGCAACGCGTTCGCGGCACGTATCGCCGACAAGGCGCGCGCGGCCGCGGCGCAGACCAACCTGGAGCTCGCGGAGGCGTTCAAGCGCATCGACGACCTCTGATCACGCGGCGCGCAGCGTGCCGTGCGCAACACCGCCGGCAGAGGATCCGTGTCGCGAAACGAAGATGGAGGGACCCGAAGGCCCCTCCATCTTGCTTGGGTCTGGATGGGTGTAGCGGTTAGCGACGCCTTGTGGCGCGACGCTTCGCGGGACGACGCTTGGCCGGCTTGCGAGTGGCCTTCTTGGCCGCCCGACGCTTCGCCGGAGCCTTGCGCTTCTTTGCAGCCTTGCGACGCTTCGCCGGAGCCTTGCGCTTCTTTGCAGCCTTGCGACGCTTCGCCGGAGCCTTGCGCTTCGCTGCTTTCTTGCGACGCTTCGCCGGCTTGCGTGCGGTCTTCTTGGCCGCCCGCTTCTTCGCCGGAGCCTTGCGCTTCGCTGCTTTCTTGCGACGCTTCGCCGGCTTACGTGCCGCCGTCTTCTTCGCCGCACGCCGCTTCGCGGGCCTTCTCTTGGCCGGCTTACGCGCCGTCTTTTTTGCTGCTGACTTCCGTGCTGTTCGTCTCTTTGCCGGAGGCACGGTCACCACCTCTCTAGTCGGGTTACTGTCGAATGCAGGTCGAACGGCAAGACGCCCCTCGCACCTACTTCACGGCGGACTTGAAGGCGGCTCCCGCCGAGAACTTCACGCCCTTCGACGCCGCGATCTGGACCGGCTCGCCGGTGCGCGGATTGCGCCCCATGCGAGCCGCACGGTCTGTACGGGACCAGGCACCGAAGCCGGGCAGCGTGACCTTGTCGCCTTGCGCTACCGCGTCCTGCACTGCCTTGATGAACGCGTTCACGGCTTTCTCGGCGTCACCTCTACCGAGGTCCGCGCCTTCGGATGTCGCGTTCGCCACGACCGCGTCAACGAGTTCTGACTTGTTCACGCCAACCTCCGCGTTTGGCTCGCGCTATGCGCGTGTACCCACAGAAGTTGAACGTATTCAGGACGCGAGGTCAAGCATTTCCGATGTTTTGCACGTCCGCGCGCCGCGTGTCGGGAAGCGGTGTCCACACGTCGTACGGAGTGTTGTCACGCGCGCTGCGGGTGTCGCGCGCACCGACGCGAATGATGAATTCGCCGCTCGATGACAATAGATACAACAGATTTGCACCATCAGCGCACGCGCGTGACGACGTCGCGTTCGCAGTCGTGTTGACGATGACAACGGGTGACAGCGCCGCGCGTTCGCCGTTCTGCACGTCAAGAAAAAAAATGCGATCCCAGCAAATTTCGTCGGTTTGCGATGCACACGGTTAGTGCAGAACGGACAAGCCGTGTCGCGTCACGAACACGAATTTGAGCGCGCGACGCACCGCCCACGCGCCGAACCGTGGCGAAAAACGACCACGACACACGCCAGCACGGAACGCGTGACAACCGGCGAGACCAGCCACCGCGGACGCGGACAGCCCGCGAGACCAGCCGCCGCGACGAGCGCAGCGAGCGGAGTCGAGGAGCAGGAGCGGCGACCGCCCCGAAGGGGCGCCGACGGGTATCCCGACGGCGCAGAGAGCGCGACCAGAAAGAACGAGCGGCGACCGCCCCGAAGGGGCGCCGACGGGGCCGCCGGCCGGGTATCCCGGCCGGCAAGTGAGGGCGACCATGAGTAGAGGGCCCGACCTCCGAACGAGGCCGGGCCCGGCAGCAGCCCCGAGCAGATTCGAACTGCCGCTTCCGCCTTGAGAGGGCGGCGTCCTAGGCCACTAGACGACGGGGCCGGGTGCACGCCGATCGGTCGCGGCGTGCGGCCGGCGAGGTGGCAACTCGCCGACGGGCTCGGGGGGGAGGACTCGAACCCCCAACGACAGGACCAGAACCTGTTGTGTTACCGATTACACCACCCCCGAAGGTGTCGCCAGGATAGCGACTCCCGAGACGAGCTTCCCCACCCGCCCGGTGCGCGACAGCCGGTTGAACCCGATGATCCGTCCGACCGCGACGCGCACTGCCTCATTGAAGAAGCGTCGCCACTCACTTGCGCCGGTGATCGGACTCGTGTGCGTCGGCGACGTGACCGCGTCGAGTCCGAGGTCACCGGCGATGAGGCGGATGCGCAGCGAATGGAACGGGTCGGACACGAGTACGACCTTGGTGACGGCGCGCTGCTTCAGGATGCGCGCCGACGCGGCGAGCGAGTCCCACGACGACACACCAGTGGTCTCGCGCAGGATCGCGGCGTCGGGGATTCCTTTGCTGTGCAGGTAGTCGGCGCCGGCGCCGGCTTCGGTGAACTTGTCGCCGGCCTGTTTGCCGCCCGTGACGACGATCAACGGCGCGACGTGGTCGTGGTACAGCTGGGCGGAATGATCGAGGCGGGCGCGGAACACTGCGGTCGGCCGGCCGTTGTGCTGCGCCGCGCCGAGCACGATGATGGCTTGCGACGGGCGCGTGTTGTCGTGACGTGCAGCCCACCACACCTGCATGAACGTCACCGCGAAGTACGTGAAGCCGAGCAGCGCCACGACACCGATCGCCCAACGCACCCTCCGGAACGGCATCATCCGTCGCCGGGCACCGCAGCTCGTGCCTTGCGCAGGAGATCGAGCGTGCGTTCGCGTCCGAGCGCATGCATTGAGTCGAAGAGTGGAAGCCCGGCCGGACGGCCTTCGACCGCGGCGTAGAGCGCTGGCATCACTTGCTTGGGCTTGAGGCCGAGCTCCTTGATCACGGGTTGGAATGCGATGCCGTCGACAGTCCAGTCGCACTGCTCGATGTGGGTGATCACCGCGTCAAGGACCTCTGCCACTCGGGGCGTTTCCGCGAGCAACTCTTGGGTCTCCGGGGTCATCTCCGGATCGCTGAACAGGAAGTCGGACATCTCGACCACTTGGTCGAGGGTGACGACGCGGCTCTGCGTCGTCGTCGCGATCATGCTCACGAGTCCCGGGTCGTCCACAGAGGGAAGGAGCGGCTTCACTAGTGCCTCGTACTCTTTCGTCGGGAGCTTGCGGAAGTACTGGCCGTTGAACCAGTCGAGCTTCTGGTAGTCGAAAAAGGCAGCCGAATGCGTGACACCAGAGAGGTCGAAGGCGGCAACGAGCTCGTCGCGGCTCATGATCTCGCGGTCGTCGTCGGGTGACCACCCGAGCAGTGCGAGGTAATTGAAGAGCGCTTCAGGGAGGTAGCCACGGTCGCGGAAGTCTTCGAGCGCCACCGCGCCGTGGCGTTTCGAGAGCTTGCCGCGGTCGGCGCCGACCAGCAGCGGCAGGTGTGCGTACACCGATCGGTCGGGCGCGCCGAGCGCGGCTCGGAGCGCCAGCACACGGTGCGTGGAGTCGAGCAGGTCTTCACCCCGGATGACGTGGGTGATCGCCATCTCGAGATCGTCGAGGGCATTGGCGAGGAAGAACAGCGGGGTGCCGCCCGAGCGCACGATCACGAAGTCCGCGATGTGGGTCCACTCCACGCTGACCTCGCCGCGGATGAGATCGTCGAAGGTGCTGACGCCGTCGTCGGGCGTGCGGAACCGGATCGAGGCGGTGCGGCCCTCGGCCGCGAGCGCGGCTCGCTCGTCGGGCGAGAGATCGCGGCAGTGGCCGTCATAGCCGGGGGGACGGCCGGCGGCCATCGCCGCCTCATTGCGCGCCTTCAGCTCCTCTTCGGTGCAGTAGCACTCGTAGGCATGGCCGCTCGCGATCAGCTGATCGGCGGCAGCGAGGTAGCGCGAGAAGCGAGTGCTCTGGAGCACCGGGCCTTCGTCCCAATCGAGGCCGAGCCATGCCATGGTCGTCTGGATGCCCTCGACCCACTTGGCACGAGACCGCGTGACGTCGGTGTCTTCGACGCGCAGGATGAACGTGCCGCCGTGATGGCGCGCGAACAGCCAGTTGAACAGCGCGGTATGCGCGGAGCCCACGTGCAGCGACCCGCTCGGTGCGGGTGAGAAGCGGACCCGGACGTCAGCCATCCGGGGAGTGTACGAGGCGCCGGTCAGCTCTCCGGACCCAGCTCGTCGAGCACGCGCCGGGCAACGACGATGCGCTGCACCTGGTTGGTGCCTTCGTAGATCTGCGTGACCTTTGCGTCCCGCATCATTCGCTCCACGGGGAACTCGCGCGTGTAGCCCGCGCCGCCCAGCAGCTGCACAGCATCGGTGGTGACACGCATGGCGGTATCGGATGCGAAGAGCTTTGCCATCGCCGAGGCGCGGGTGACACCGGCAGCGCCGTCGTCGATCTTGGCGCAGGCCGAGTACACGAGCAGTCGAGCCGCTTCGAGTTGGGTGGCCATGTCGGCGAGCATGAACTGGATGCCCTGGAAGTCGGCGATGCGCTGGTCGAACTGACGACGCTCGGCCACGTAGCGGACCGCGACGTCGAGCGCGCCCTGGGCGATGCCGACGGCCTGCGCCCCGACGATCGGCCGGGAGCGGTCGAGCGCGGCCATCGCGTAGCCGAACGCCTGACCCTCTTCGCCGATGAGGTTCTCGGCCGGCACCGGCACATCGTCGAGCACGATCTCGCCGGTGGGTGAGCCGCGCACGCCCATCTTGTGCTCGAGCTTGCCGATCGAGAAGCCGGGGAACGTCTTCTCCACGACGAACGCGCTGATCCCCCGGTGGCCGGCATCCGGATCAGTCTTGGCAAACACGGTGTAGAAGTCGGAGATCCCGGCGTTGGTGATCCACACCTTGGTGCCGGTGAGCACGTAATGGTCGCCGTCGCGCACTGCCCGCATCGCCATCGACGCGACGTCGCTGCCGGCGTTGGGCTCCGACAGGCAGTAGCTCGCCTGGCACTCGCCCGACGCGACGCGCGGCACGTACTTCGCCTGCAACTCGTCACTGCCGTAGAGCATCACCGCGGTCATGCCGAGCCGCGAGATGAGCACGAAGAGCGACGACGATGCGCAGACACGCGCCACCTCCTCGACGGCGAGCGCGTACGTCAAGGTGTCGCCACCCTCACCGCCGAGCGCTTCGGGGTACAGCGCCCGCACGAAGCCCAAGTCACGCCAGGCGTCGAATGACCCCCAGGGGTACTCCTCGCGTTCGTCGGCCGCGGCTGCCTGCGGCGCGATCTCCTTGTTGGCGAAGCGCCGCAGCGCCGCCTTGAGCTCTTGCTGCTCCTGAGTGAGCGAGAAGCTCACGTCGAGCCGGCGGCCGCGGCGGCCGCGGCGCGGAGGCCCTCCTGCGCGCGTGACACCTGGGCCGCGAACGCGCTCGACGTGAGTCGCAACACGTCGTCGGCCACGGCGTCGATCAACGAGCGACGTCGGACGTAGTCGTGGTTCGCGTCGTGCACTGCGCGCACGCGCCACTCGGCGAAGTCGTCGGGCACGTTGCCGTCGTAGCCGGTCAGGGCACGAGCCACCTCGATGTCGGCCATTATCGGCGCCCGCCCGAACAACGCGGCGCGCTTCATCGCGATCTCGGCGATCACGCCCATGGCGTCTTCGACGCGCTCATGCGGGGCAACGACGATTCGATCCTTGATGCGCTCGACCAGCGTGAGCGCGTAGCCGACGTTGGGACCCGGCGAGCCCAGCAGCGCGCCGCTCGGCTGGCCCGCTTCCAGGTCACCGGGACGATCGGCGCGCCACGCGTTCGCAGCAGGCAGCTTCACGCCCGGCGCAAGGTTGGTCTCCTGGCGCGGCTCGTCTTCGAGGCGGGCGGGGATGTAGGGATCGGTCGGCATCGGCGTGTGTTAGCCGTGCTGCTCGGCTTGGAGCAAGCCGTACACCAACGAGTCGGCCAGCGCCTGCCACGACGCCTCGATGATGTTGTCGCTGACGCCGATGGTCGTCCACGTGCGCTCGCCGTCGGTGGAGTCGACCAGCACGCGGGTGACGGCGCCGGTGCCCTTCTGGGTGTCGAGCACGCGCACCTTGTAATCGGTGAGATGCACGCGGCCGAGCGCCGGATAGCGCGTGCCGATGGCCTTGCGGAGCGCGCCGTCGAGCGCGTTCACGGGCCCGTTGCCTTCCGAGGTTGCGATGACCCGCTCGCCGCCGACGTGCACCTTGATCGTGGCCTCGGTGGTCACCCCGCCCGGCGTCTCCTCGGCCGCGCGATCGTCGGTGATCACCCGGAACGTCTCGACTCGGAACCACGGCTGGCGCCAACCCGTCGCGTGACGCATGAGGAGCTCGAGCGACGCGTCGGCCACCTCGAAGTGGTACCCCTCGTGCTCGAGTCGCTTGAGCGTGTCGATCACCTCGTTGAGCTGTGGCCCGTCGAGCTCGATCCCGAGCTCCTGCGCCTTGAGTGTGAGCGTCGACTTACCGGCGAGCTCCGAGACCACGAAACGGGTGCCATTGCCGACGATGTCGGGGTGCACGTGCTCATACGCATCGGGGCGCTTCGCGATCGCGCTCGTGTGGATACCGGCCTTGTGCGCGAACGCCGACGAGCCGACGAACGGCGCCTGCGGATTGAGCGCCATGTTGACGAGCTCGGCGACGTGGTGCGCGACGGGTGTGAGCCGCTCGAACCGGTCGCGCGGGATCGTCTCGATGCCCATCTTCAGCGTGAGGTCGGGGATGATCGTGGTGAGGTTGCAGTTGCCGGTGCGTTCGCCGTATCCGTTGATCGTGCCCTGCACCTGAGTGGCACCGCCGCGTACGCCGGCGAGCGCGTTGGCGACGCCGGTGCCCGCGTCGTCGTGTAGATGCACCGCGATCACGAGGTCGTCACCGAAGTAGGCGACGACCTCGCGCACGATGCCTTCGACCTCGTGCGGCAACGACCCGCCGTTGGTGTCGCAAAGCACCAGATGCGACGCGCCCTTCACTGCCGCGCCCTCGAGCACGCGCAGCGCGAACTCGGGATTGCGCTTGTAGCCGTCGAAGAAGTGCTCGGCGTCGAAGAGCACCTCCATGCCCTGGGCGCGCAGGAACTGGACCGAGTCGGCGACCATGGCGACGCCTTCGTCGAGATCGGTCTCGAGCGCTTCGAGCACGTGGTAGTCCCAGGTCTTGCCGACGATGCACGCGGTCGGCGCGCCGGACTCGACGAGATGACGGAGCGTGTCGTCGGAGTCGACCTTGCCTTTGATGCGACGCGTCATGCCGAATGCGACGAGCCGGCTGGTGTCGAGCTTCAGCTCGTTACCGATGCGCCGGAACAGCTCGTCGTCTTTCGGATTCGCGCCCGGCCAGCCGGCCTCGATGAAATGCACGCCGAGCCAGTCGAGCTGCTCGGCGATGCGCAGCTTGTCGTCGACGGTCAGCGAGATGCCCTCGAGTTGCGACCCGTCCCGCAACGTCGTGTCGTATATCTCGACCGCCGCCGGCCAGGAGCGATCACGGGTGTTGAGCGGCTCGTTCAGCGACATCGGTTCACCCTGCCCGGATCACCGTTACACGACCACCGTTTGGCATGGGCTTGTCAGCGGACATATTCGAGCCAGTCTCGGTAGGTGTCGAGCTCGCCGTGGACCGCGGCAAAGTACGTCTCTTGGATCTTGCGGGTGATCTCGCCCGGCTCGCCGATCTCGCGGTCGTCGACCGAGCGCATGGGCACGATCTCGGCGGCGGTACCGGTGAGAAACGCCTCGTCGGCGAGATACAGATCAGTGCGCAGCAGGTTGTCTTCGCGCACCTCGTAGCCGAGGTCGCGTGCGATCGTCATCACGGAGTCGCGCGTCAGGCCCTCAAGCGCGCCCGACGACAGCGGCGGCGTCACCAGCACGCCGTCGCGCACCACGAACACGTTCTCGCCGGTGCATTCGGCGACGAAGCCGTGCGTGTTGAGCATGATCGCCTCGTCGTAACCGGCCTTGAGCGCCTCGACCTTCGCGAGACTCGAGTTGACGTAGATGCCGGTGCCCTTGGCCGCGACCGGGTTGACGTTGGGATCGATGCGCCGCCACGACGACACCTTCATGCGCACGCCGTGCTTGAGCCCCTCGTCGCCGAGGTACGTGCCCCACGGCCACACCGCGATCGACACCTGCACCGGCGACGTGAGCGGGTTGAGACCCATCTCGCCGTACCCGAGGTACACGATGGGCCGGATGTAGCAGGACTCCACGCCGTTGACCCGGATCGTCTCCTTCGTCGCCTCGACGAGCTCCTCGACCGAGTACGGCATCTCGATCATGAACAGGTCGGCCGACTCGTGGAGCCGTCGCATGTGGTCCGTCAGGCGGAACACCGCGGGACCGTCGGCGGTCGGGTACGCCCGGATGCCCTCGAACACACCGGACCCGTAATGGAGCGTGTGCGTCAGCACGTGGATACGCGCGTCGTCCCAATCGACGAGCTGCCCGTCCATCCAGATCTTCTCGGTGGTCTCGAACGGCATTTCGGTGCTGCCTTTCTGTTGACCGCGCTCAGACCGCGCGGGCGATCGCGTCGCCAACCTCGGACGTGGTGCCCACCACGTCGTCGGATCCGGCAACTGCTTTTCGGATACGTGCAGCGGCGTCGGCCTCGCCGAGGAACTCGGCGAGCATCGCGGCAGAGACGATCGCGGCGCGCGGATCGGCCGTGCCCGTGCCCACGATGTCGGGCGCGGAGCCGTGCACCGGCTCGAACATGGACGGCCCGGTGCGCGCCGGGTTGAGGTTGGCCGACGCGGCACGGCCGATGCCGCCCGAGACCGCGCCGCCAAGGTCGGTGAGGATGTCGCCGAACAGATTGTCGGTCACCACGACGTCGTAGCGGCCGGGGTCTTGCACGAAGTAGATACAGGCCGCATCGACGTGGTGATAGCCGGTGGCGACGTCGGGATACTCGGTCGCCACGTCGTTGAACGTGCGCTGCCACAAGTCACCCGAGAATGTCAGCACGTTGGTCTTGTGCACCAGGGTGAGGTGCTTGCGGTCACGCGACCGCGCCAGGTCGAACGCGTAGCGCACGCAGCGCTCCACACCCATCCGCGTGTTGACCGATCCCTGCGTCGCGACTTCGTACGGCGTGCCGTGGCGCAGGAACCCGCCCTCGCCCGCGTACACACCTTCGGTGTTCTCGCGCACCACAACCATGTCGACGCCGTCGTTGTACGCGCTCGGCCCGGCAACGAACGGCCGGAGGTTGACGTAGAGGTCGAGCGCAAAACGCAACCTGAGCAGCAGGCCGCGCTCGAGCACACCCGGCGGCACGTCGGGAGTGCCGACTGCGCCGAGCAGCACGGCATCGAGGGTACGGATCTCGTCGAGTGTGGCGTCGGGCAGCACCTCGCCGGTCGAGAGATAGCGCGCCCCGCCGAGGTCGAACGGCACCGCCTCATGATCGACGCCCGCGGCGCGCATCACCTTCTCGGCTTCGGCAACGACCTCGGGGCCGATGCCGTCACCGCCGATGATGCCGATCCTGTAGGTCACGGTGTTCCTGTCTGACTGGGTCTGATGCGGTCTGTCGGAGAGTCGGGCAATGAAAAACCGCCCACCGAAGTGGACGGTCGAGAGCGAACGCCGGGGTGCCGGCGCTCGCTACAAAATGACGATGACGCCGAAGCCGTCGTCGAAACGATCGTCTGTGGCGTCGTAGCGCGCGGTGGTCGAGCCGTCACACATAGAACTATTAGGTTCCCATTCCGAACGAGCACTGTCAAACGAGTAACCGGCGCATGGTCAGTGCCCGCCGGCGCGGCAGGTATCTTCGTCGCTATGGAACGACCCGAACAGCCGCATCTGTCACCCGAGGCGCATCAGCGCCTGCAAGAAGAGCTCGAGGAGCGCTCCAACAAAGGGCGCAAGGAAATCTCGTCGTGGATCGAGAAGGCACGCGAGCACGGTGACATTCGCGAGAACGCCGACTTCGACGCGGCGAAAAACGAGCAGGGTCACAACGAGGCGCGTATCCGCCAGATCGAGCAGCTCCTCAAGCACGCGATCGTGGTCGAAGCGACCGCAGGCGATGTCGTCGCGCCGGGCACAGTCGTCGAGATCCGCATGGCCGACGACGAAGACACGATGTCGTACCTCGTCGGTTCCATCGAAGAGCGGCATCCCGAGCTCGACGTCCTGTCGACGAGCTCGCCGCTCGGTCAGGCGCTCGTCGGTCACGCGCCCGGTGAGGTCGTCAGCTACGACGGCCCGCGCCGCGCGTTTCAAGTCGAAGTCGTGAGCGTCCGCCCGCTCGACTGACGCTTCCTCAACTGCGTTCGCCCCACCCGCCGCCGCCGGGCGTCAGAATGCGCAGTACGTCGCCCGGCTGCAGCTGCAGTGTCACCTTGTCGGCGACGCGCTCGGCGGTCGCCTCGACGCCGCCGCGCAACAACCAGTTCTCGCCCGGCGCGCCCGGGCCGCCACCCGCGAGTCCCCACGGCCGGCTCGTGCGGCGCTCGGTCACGAGCGAGACCGTCGCCGGTGCGAGGAGCTCCAGGTCGCGTCGGATCCCGTCGCCGCCCGACCAGCGACCGGCACCGCCGCTCCCCGTGCGCAGCCCGTACACGCGGACGCGTACCGGCAATGCGCGTTCGAGTGCTTCGATCGGCGTGTCACGGGTGTTGGTCATGTTGGTGTGCACGCCGCTCATGCCGGCGCGACCGGGCCGGCCACCTTGGCCGCCGCCGATCGTCTCGTAGTACACCCACGTGTCACCGCCGAGCATGACGTTGTTCATCGTGCCTTGACTCGCGGCGCCGAGCCGGTCGGGCACTGCGCTCGCGAGCGCACCCAGGCACACGTCGGCAACGCGCTGGCTCACCTCGACGTTTCCCGCGCCGACTGCGACCGGCGGTTGCGCGGCGACGACCGTGCCGACCGGTGTCAGCACCGTGACCGGTCGCATGGCGCCACCGTTCGCGGGGATCGTCGCGTCGGTCGCGCACCGCAACGCGAACGCGACCGCGCTCACCGTCACCGCTTCGACCGCGTTGACGTTGCCCGGGCGCTGGGCCCCCGTACCGGTGAAGTCGAAGGTCGCGGTCTCACCGGCGATGCGCAACGTCACGACGACCGGAGTCGACTGCTGCTGTTCGGCACGCGGACCGGCTGAGTCGAGGACGTCGTCGAAGCGCCATTCGCCGTCGGGCAGCTCGGTGAGCGCGGCGCGCATGCGGCGCTCGCCGTAGTCGATGATCTCGGCGAACGCATCGGGCGCGGTTGCACCGAGGTGGCGAGCCAGCGCAGTGAGGCGTTCGACCCCGAGCCGGTTCGCTCCTTTTTGCGCGTCGAGATCACCGCGGCGCTCGGCGGGTGTGCGCGAGCTCGACGCGAACGTCGCTTCGACGGCGGCCGTGAGCAGCATCGGCGGCAGCCGCAGTCCCTCCTCGTCGATCTCGAGCGCGTCGGGCGGCATCGAGCCGGGCGCGATTCCGCCGAGGTCCGCGTGGTGCGCGCGGTTCGCGACCCAGCCGACGAGGTGGTCATCGACGAAGGACGGCGCCACGAGGGTGACGTCGTTGAGGTGCGTCCCCCCGGCGAACGGGTCGTTGAGCACGATCTGCTCACCGGGCCGGACGCCATGATCCGCAGTTGCATCGATCGCGGCGCGCACGGCGGCCGGCATCGAGCCGAGATGCACGGGAATGTGCTCCGCCTGCACGAGCAGCTCGCCGTCGGCCGCGAACAACGCGGCCGAGCAGTCGGCGCGCTCCTTGATGTTGGGACTGTACGCGGCCCGGCGCAGCACGCCACCCATCTCTTCGGCAATGCCGACGAGGCGCGAGATCAACACCTGTAATGAGGCGGGGTCGAGCCTCATCGAGCCATACTTCGCTGGAGGATCCAGGCGCCGAGCGGGCCGGGCTCGGCGTTCCAGCCGTCGGGCACCCACACCGTGCAATCGGCCTCGGCCACGACCTGCGGACCGACGACGCGGCGACGAGGGACTCCCGGGAGCGCATCGATCTCGAGCGGCGCGTCGCGGCGGGCGCGTGCCCGCAGCGCGACGACTTCGATCGGGGCGTCAGCGCGGGCGTAGCCGTTGCGGCGCGCGTGCTCGTCGTGGAACGCATCGACACTCGGGACGGTGAGCTCGTGGCTCTGTCCCGCGTACCGGCAGTCGACGAACGCCTCGACTCCTGCAGAGTCGCCGCCCACGAGCGCGACCGCCTCTTGTTGGAGGGCAGCGAGCGCGTCGGCCAGTCCGTCGGTCTCGCCGGGCGTGGACCAGCTGCGGACGAGCTCGCGCTGGCGCGGTGAACACAACAGCCCCACTGCCGAGAACACGCCCGCCCGCGGCGGCACGATTACCGCGCGCATCGCCAGCGCGTCGGCCACGGCGCAAGCATGGAGCGGACCGGCACCGCCGAACGCGACGAGCGCGAGCTCGCGAGGATCAACACCGCGCTCGACCGTCACCGACCGCACCGCGCGCTGCATCGCCGCGTCGACGACGGCGATCACACCGTCGGCCGAGACACCGGCACGCTCGAGCGCCGAACGAGCGGCGGGTACGTCCAGTCGGCCGAGATCGGAGAACGCGGCTTCGCGCGGGATACGGCCGAGCGCGAGATCGGCGTCGGTGACCGTGGGAGCCTCCCCACCGCGTCCGTAACAAGCCGGCCCCGGCGTCGCGCCCGCGCTCTCGGGGCCGACCACGAGCGCTCCCCCGGCATCCAGGCGCCCGATCGATCCTCCGCCCGCGCCAATCGTGTGGATGTCGAGTGCCGGCAAACGGATCGGAAAGCCGGCGACGATTCGCGACGGCGCGGGCGCGGGCATGCCGCCTTGCACCAGGCACACGTCGGTGCTGGTGCCGCCCATGTCGAAGCTCACGGCGTCGGGCAGTTTGCACGCGGTAGCCAGCTCGGCCGCGGCGCGAACGCCGCCTGCAGGACCCGAGAGCAGCAGCGCGGCAGGAAGCTCCGCCGCTTGCACCGCGGGCATCAGGCCACCCGCCGATGTCATGACGAGCACCTCGTCGGCGAGCGCGGCGAGGTCGCGCACGTATGGACGGCAGACCGGCCGCAGCATCGCGTTGGCGACCGTAGTGACCATCCGTTCGTACTCCCGCATCTCGGGCGATACGTCATGCGAACACGTCACATCGAATCCCGCGGCGCGAAGCGCGCGCGCGATGGCGCGCTCGTGCGCCGCGTTCAGGTCGGCGTGCAACAGGCAGACGGCCACCGCGTCGACGTCGGCGGGAAATGAGTCGAGTGTGTCGAGCGCAAGTGGCTCGATCTCGTGACCGCGGGCGTCGAGGCGCCCTCCCACCTCGAACCGCAACTCGCGGGGTACGAGCGGCGCCGGTCGATCGGCCCAGGTGTCATACAGGGACGGACGCACCTGGCGCGCGATCTCGATGATGTCGCCGGTGCCGCTCGTCGCAACCAACGCGACCTTCCCCCCGCGCCGCTGCAGCAGCGCGTTGGTCGCCACGGTCGTACCGTGCGCCAACAACTCGGCGCGTGTATCGGCCGGGACCGCCGCGGCAATTGCCTCGCGCACACCCGTTGCCGGATCGTCGGGTGTGGAGCAGACCTTGGCCACCCCACCGCCGTCGGTCACCAGGTCGGTGAACGTGCCCCCGGTGTCGACGCCGAGCCTCATGGCGCTCAGCGTGGCATGGCTCGACTGGTCAGTGACGTCTCCGGCCGACGAGCCGCTTGCGGGGGGTGACGCCGTTCGCGATCGCCTCGACGATCGCAGTCTTCGTGCCCTCGTTGAGCTTGCGGTCGTTGCGGTCGGTCAGCTCGAACCGGTCGACGGCGAGGCCGGCGGTGGTCACGAGCCGAGCCGAGTGCACGTCGGCCCCGGCGCTCGCGAGCCCCACCGTGATGTGGTGCAGCAAGCCGGGCCGGTCGGGGCTGCGCACCTCGCACAGCGTGTACCAGGGCGATGCGTCGTCATCGAAGGTCACGTCGGCCTGAGGGTTCGGCGGTGAGCTGAGCGGCGCGCCGAACGCGACGACGATCGCCTCCGCGAGCTCGTCAGCATCAGGTGGATCGACCGCTCGTGATTGATCCGCACCAGGTGACGGTGGCGCGGGACCCGCGCGCTGCACCAGAAATGACTCGAACGCGCCTTCGTCGGGCCACGTCGCGACGACTGCGTCGAGCACATCAAGGCCATGATCGGCGAGGACGCCGGTGACTGTCGCCAGCAGCCCCGGACGGTCGCGGCACGCGACCTCCACCCGCCACTCCGATCCGCCCGCCTCCGCTCGTTGCAGCTCGGTCACGCTGACCCGCGCTCGACCGCGCGCCGGCAACGGTTCGAGCAATGCGACTTGCCGCGCGACGTCGGATGCCTCTTGTGTGAGCAAATAGGCGCGCGGCGCGACTTGGATTCGCTCGACCACGCGCGGATCATCCGCAACGGTACGGATCGCTTCGGCACGACGACGCTCGACCAGGTTGCGGGCCTCGAGGCCGGTGAGGTCGACCCGCTCCAGCAACGAGAGCACAAGACCGTTGAGCTGATCGAGCCGCTCGTGCTCTACCCGGTCGGAATCGCCGAGCGCGAGGGTCAACAGGTACAGCGCTCGCGCGCGCTCGGGCCGTTCGAGGTGGGCGGCGAGTTGGAACACTCGCTCTTCGTCGAACGCGTCGACTCGACTCGCCGCCGCGCGCATGAGGTTCGAGTCACCCACGAGCAGCGCGATCTCCTGCTCCGCGGCCGCGCCGAGGTCAAGCCGCTTCACCAGTCGGCGGGCGGGCTCGACCGGTGACGCGTCCTCCCCGGCAGTGTCGAGAATGAGCGCCGCGAGCAGGAGCCACTCCGGGTGCGTCAGTTGCGCGCGCTGGGCCGCCGCGCGCGGATCACCGGCCGCGAGATCGCGGATGCGCTCCACCAGCGAGAACCGCAGCACTTGCGCGGGATCGATCAGGAACGGGTCGGCGCGACGACGTCGCACCGCGTCTGCGAGCTCTGGCAGCGCGCGCTCGAGCACGCCGCTCGTCTCGAGGAATCGCCAGGTGCGCTCGTTGCCACGTTGCAGCACGGCAAAGAGGAGCTCAGTTGAGTCGCGGTCCCAACGCAGCGGCTCGTTCCCCAGCCCGCCCAACCACTCGAGCAAGTCGTTGCCGGGACGGGCATCGGCCACGGCGAGCGCAGCTTGGAGCCCGACGTTGAGCGCCATCCGATCCGGTGGCGTTGTCGCGAGATCGACGGCGCCATCACGGGTGCGCAGCCATCCACCCGCCGGCATCGGCGACGTAGCGCCGGCCCGCCGGCCGCGCTCGGCGCGGACCCGGTTGAGGCGCCACCGCAACAGTGGCGGCGCGAGCAGCGTCGTGGCGAGCACCACGAGGAGCAGCGAGGCGTACAGATCGCGTCCGAGCACGCCTTCCTGCAACCCGATCGTCGCGAAGATCAGCCCCACCTCGCCGCGGGGAATCATCCCGATGCCAATGAGCACCTTGTCGCCGGGTGAGCGGGCTGCGCCGACCGCGGCCACGAGCTTTCCGGCGACCGCCACTGCGAACAGCGCGGCTGCGATACCGAGCACCGACGGCCGGAAGAATTGATCGACTTGGGCGTCGATACCGATCTGCAGGAAGAACACCGGAATGAACAGGTGCCCGACCGGCGCAAGCTCACGGGTGATCTGGTCGGAGGTGTTGCTGCGCGAGAGTGAGAGGCCCGCGACGAAGGCGCCCACGATCGGGGCGAGCTTCGCGGCGTCGGCCAGCTCGCCGAACGCGAGTGCGAACGCGAGCGCGACCGCCACCAGCGTGCCCGGCGACCGTGAGTAACGGTTGAGCGCCTGGAACAAGGGTGGCGCCGCTCTCGAGCCGACCACGGTGGTGACCACCAGGAAGCCGAGCGCAATGCCGAAGATGCCGGCGATGTTGAGCAGCGACACGGAGCCCGCCGTCACGACGCGCACCACGATGGTGAGAATGATGAGGCCCAACACGTCGTCGGCCACGGCCGCACCGAGCACGGTCCGCGCTTCCACGGTCGCGAGGGCGCGGAGATCGCTGAAGACGCGCGCGGTGATGCCGACGCTGGTGGCCGCGAGCGCGGCGCCGAGAAACAGGGAGGTGTTGCCGTCGTAGCCGAACCCCGTCGCGACACCAAAGCCCGCCGCCATCGGCACGACGACGCCCACGACTGCGACCCCGATCGAGGCGCGACCGACGGCGCCGAGCTCGCCGAGGTTCATCTCCATGCCCACTTGCAGAAGGAGCAGAATCACGCCGAGTTGACCCAGCACGCGGAGCGTCTCGTTGGCACTGACCCAACTCAGCACGGACGGACCGATCACGACCCCCGCGAGAATCTCGGCGACAACGGCGGGGAAGCCGACACGTTCGGCGACTTCCGCGGCGAGCTTGGCCGCGATGAGCACGATGAGGATGTCGAGGAGTACCTCGCCGACCGAGCTCATGTGGTGCGCGTCATCCGCTTAGTGCGCGCTGACGCCGTCTTGTGCGAGGCTTTGGAGGAGATAGCCACGCGAGCGCACGGTCCGGACCTCGAGCCCGAGCGGCGCGATCCGGCGCCGAAGCCGGAGGACGTGCACGTCGAGCGCGTTGCGGGTCGGCGCGCCGCCCGTCCACGCTCGGCGGGCCAACGAGTCGCGACCCACGACCGCGCCGAAACGGTCGATCAGCGCGGCTGCGAGCGCGCGCTCAACCGGCGAGAGCGACACCCAGCTTCCCCGGAAACGCAGCAGGCCGTCGTCGTCGATCTCGGGCATGACCTGATCGCCGATCACCCGGGCCTCGAGCGTCGCCACCCGTACCCGCATGTCGCCGTCGTCGGCCGGTAGCCGGATCCAGTCCTCGAGCGCGTCGGCCGGTTGGGGTGGGAGCGCGTCGGGCCCGACGAGCAGGAGCCGGGCCGAGCCGGTGGCCCGAAGCTCCTCCAAACGGTCGTGTTCTTCGGGCCAACGCACGAGGACGACGTCCATGGCCACGACGGTACGGCCGGTATGTTTCACCTCTGTTACACGAGAGTGAACCCACGCTGGCACCCGATTCGGGCCCGCTCAGCCCGTCCAGACCCGCCGTTCGAGCGCTTTGGCGGCCGCGGTCACGCGTGCGGCGAGACGCCGCCCGGGTTGACGGCCGAGACGATCGATCGGTCCGCTCACGCTGATCGCGGCCACGATCGCGCCGGAGGGGTCTCGCACCGGCGCACTGACGCTGGCGACGCCCGGCTCGCGCTCCCCGACGCTCGCCGCCCACCCCCGGCGTCGCACCGCAGCCAACCGAGCCGGCGGAATGCCGAAGCGGTCGGCATCGTCGGCCCACGCGATGAGCACATTCGCCCCCGAGCCGGCGGTCAGTGGGAGCGACGCACCAATCGGCACGGTGTCGCGCAACCCGCTCGGACGCTCCGACGCGGCGACGCATACGCGCCGGTCTTCCTCGCGCACGTAGACCTGCGCCGACTCGTCCGTCGCGTCGCGCAACTCGGCGAGGATCGGTCGAGCGGCGTCCACGAGCTCCACGGCGGTGCCGGCGCGTGCGCCCCATGCGAGCAACCGCAGGCCGAGGTGAAACTGTCCGCTTTCGTCGCGTCCGAGCAACGCGTGGTCCTCGAGCGCCACCGCGAGCCGGTGCACCGTGGGGCGCGCGAACCCGGTCGCGGCAACGAGATCAGTGAGACTCGCCGATCCGAGCTCGGCCACCGCGCCGAGGATGGCGACGGCCTTGTCGACCACACCCACGCCGCTCACGACGGCATCGAGTTTGCGGGCCGCTCGCCGTCGTCCTACACTGTCCATATCTCGATACTAGCGTCTCATATATTGAGACGCCTACCCTCTGCTCGAATGAGGCCCCATGGGACAGACACTCGCGGAGAAGGTGTGGGAACGCCACGTCGTACATCGAGCCGACGGCGAGCCCGACCTGCTCTACATCGATCTGCATCTCGTGCACGAAGTCACGTCGCCCCAGGCGTTCGACGGCCTCCGCTTGAGTGGGCGCACCGTGCGCCGGCCCGACCTCACGCTCGCGGTGATGGATCACAACGTGCCCACCACCGACATCGACCAGCCGGTGAAAGATCCGATCTCGGCGAAGCAGATGGACGTGCTCCGGCGCAACTGCGCCGAGCTCGGCATCCGGCTCTACCCGATGGGTGATCCCGGTCAGGGGATCGTGCATGTGATCGGACCCGAGCAGGGGCTCACACAGCCGGGGCTCACGATCGTGTGTGGCGACAGCCACACGTCAACGCACGGCGCGTTCGGTGCGCTCGCGTTCGGCATCGGCACCAGCGAGGTCGAGCACGTACTCGCCACGCAGGCACTCCCCCAGGAGAAGCCGGGCACGATGGCAGTCACGGTCGACGGCGACCTGCCGGCCGCCGTCACTGCAAAAGACGTGGTGCTCTCGATCATCGCCCGTCTCGGCACCGGTGGCGGTATCGGCTCGATCATCGAGTACCGCGGCTCGGCGATCCGTGCCCTGTCGATGGAGGGCCGCATGACCGTGTGCAACATGTCGATAGAGGCGGGCGCGCGCGCCGGCATGGTGGCACCCGACGATACGACGTTCGCGTACCTCGAGGGCCGTCCCCACGCACCCAAGGGCGCCGACTGGGAACGGGCGCTCGACGCGTGGCGGGCACTCACCACCGATGCCGACGCGGCCTTCGACAAGGAAGTGGTGCTCGACGCGGCAGCGCTGCGGCCGTCGGTGAGTTGGGGCACGAATCCCGCGCAGACCGCGACCATCGACGACGTCGTGCCGGATCCGGCGAGCTTCACCGACCCGATCGCCCGCGAGTCGGCCCAGCGGGCCTTGCTGTACATGGGCCTGAAAGCCGGCACCGCGATTCGCGATATCGCCGTCGACACGGTGTTCATCGGGTCGTGCACCAACTCGCGCATCGAAGATCTGCGGGCCGCGGCCGACGTGACCCGGGGTCGCAGGGTGAAGGACGGGATGCGCGCGCTCGTCGTGCCCGGTTCGATGAAGGTGAAGGCCGAGGCCGAGGCCGAGGGTCTCGATCAGGTGTTCACGGCCGCGGGATTCGAGTGGCGTGAAGCCGGGTGCTCGATGTGCCTGGCCATGAACCCCGACAAGCTGGCCGCGGGCGAACGCTGCGCGTCCACATCGAACCGCAACTTCGAGGGGCGTCAGGGCAAGGGCGGACGCACCCACCTCGTCTCACCCGCGGTCGCGGCCGCCACCGCGATCGCCGGCCGCTTCACCACCCCCGAGGACTTGAGCTGATGGAGCCGGTCAGAGAGATCATCGCCCGCGCCGTCCCGCTCGATCGGGCCAACGTCGACACCGACCAGATCATCCCGAGCGACTGGCTGAAGCGCGTCGAGCGCACTGGGTTCGGCGAGGGACTGTTCGCCGAGTGGCGTGAGAGCTCCGACTTCGTCCTCAACCAGGAGCACTACGAAGGCGCGGAGATCCTCGTCGCCGGGCCGAGTTTCGGTATCGGCTCGTCACGCGAGCATGCCGCCTGGTCGTTGCAGGACTACGGGTTTCGTGCGGTGCTGGCGCCGAGCTTCTCCGAGATCTTCCGCAACAACTGCCACAAGATCGGGCTCGTGGCCGTCGCGCTCCCCCAGCCGGTGATCGAGCGCATCATGCGCGCGGTCGAGGCCGATCACATGATCGAGATCGTGGTCGACGTGGTCGACCGGCGCGTCGCGGTGCCGGCCATCGACCTCGACGAGCCGTTCGAGCTCGACGATCACACCCATCACCGCATCCTGCACGGTCTCGATGACGTCGGCATCACGCTCACGCACGAGGCCGACATCACGGCGTATGAGGCCCAGCGGCCGAGCTGGAGCCCGAGGATCACGACCCGGGCGTGACGCCCCCGAACAGCGCGAGCTCACGCCACTTCCAGTAGCACTCGACCTGGTCGAAGCCGAACGCGCGCAACCACTCCAACTGGGTTTCCACCGCCGCGAGCTTGTTGGACGGATCATCTTCGCCCAGCTTCTTGCCGATCGCGGCGAGGAACTCCGCGTGCAGCTCGGCTGTCGGCGAAGCGACGTGCTCGAGGTTGAGGAACGTGCCGCCGGGCGTGAGCCGGTCGAATACCTCGCCGTAGAGCGCGCGCTTGCGCTCGTCGTGGCAGTGGTGGATCGCGAAGCTCGACACGACGAGGTCGAAGCTGCCCCACGAGTCGGGAAGCGGTACGTCGAGATCATGTTCGATGATCTCGACCCGCGGCTCGTCTGCGAAGCGCACCCGGGCCAGCCCGAGCATCTCGGCCGAGAAGTCGACGCCAACACCGGTCGCGCCGCGTCGCGCGTCGAGGACCATGGCGAGCGTGTTGCCGTCGCCGGTGCCGAGGTCGAGCACCCGAGCCGGCGCGGTGGGCAGCACCTCGAGCAGCACCGCCAGTCCCTCGACGCGATGCGGGATGTCGTCGCGTTCCGACAGGTACCGCTGCGCCCATGCCGCTTCCGTCCACAGATTGACCGCCGCCCCTTCAGTCATGACGACACCAACCGCAACCGTTTGTGCGCGAGCGCGTTGTATAGGAACCCCTTTTGCACAAACGGTGTGGTCCCGCCGCAGGGAGCGCGACTGAAGTCACGGCCCGACCTCAACGTCGCGTTGGTCGCCGCGCTCGCGCATGCGGACGATGCGGTTGACGGCGTTGAGGTAGGCGCGGGCCGAGCCTTCGACGACGTCGGTGGAGACGCCACGGCCGGCAGCCTTCAGCCCGTCGACGTCGAGCTGGATCACCACGTCGCCGAGCGCGTCGCCGCCGCCGGTCACTGACGACACCTTGAAGTCGATCACGGTGCCGGACACGCCGGTGGCCGCGGCAGTCGCGGCGATCACGGCGTCGATCATGCCGTTACCCTCGCCGGTCGCGTCGACCTTGGTGCCTGACTCGCTGTCGTTGAGCACGACCGTCGCGCTCGGCGTTGCCAGCGTGCCGCCGTGCACGTCGAGGCTGACCATGCTGAACCGGTGCACGAGGCTCGTGCCGAGCTCCTCGACGACGATCGCCTCGAGGTCGGCTTCGGTGATCTCGACCTTGCGGTCGGAGAGCTCCTTGAAGCGGGTGAACGCGGCGTTGAGCGCGTCGCCCTGCACTTTGATGCCCATCTTCGCCAGCGTGTCGGCGAACGCGTGGCGGCCGGAGTGCTTGCCCAGCACGATCTGCGCCGCCTGCTGGCCCACGGTGCCCGCGTCGATGATCTCGTAGGTCTCTCTGTCTTCGAGCACGCCGTGCTGATGGATGCCGGCTTCGTGCGCGAACGCGTTGCGTCCGACGACCGCCTTGTTGTACTGCACCGGATAGCCGGTGAGCCGGGCGACGATGCGTGACGTGCGCGCCAGCTCCTCGGTGCGCACCCGCGTGTCGAGCGCGCTGAAGAAGTCGCGACGGGTCTTGATCGCCATGACGACCTCTTCGAGTGCTGCGTTGCCCGCACGCTCCCCCAGCCCGTTGATCGCGCACTCCACTTGCCGCGCGCCCGCCTTGACACCTGCGAGCGAGTTGGCCACCGCCAGGCCGAGGTCGTCGTGACAGTGGGTGGAGACGATGTAATCGCCGTGCACGCGTTCGAGGACGTACGCGATGAGCTCGCCAAACTCCTCGGGCATGCCGAAGCCGACGGTGTCGGGGATGTTGAGGGTGGTTGCGCCGTTGTCGACGGCCAGTTGTGACACCTCGCACATGAAGTCGACCTCGGAGCGGCTGGCGTCCTCGGGCGAGAACTCGACGTCGTCGCAATAGCTCTTCGCCCGGGCCACGCCGGCCGCGGCTTCCGCCTTGACCTGGTCTTCGGTCATGCGCAGCTTCTTTTTCATGTGGATGGCCGACGTGGCGATGAAGACGTGCAGCCGCGGCTGCTCCGCGTGCCGCACCGCCTCCCAGGCCCGGTCAATGTCCTTGAACCCGGTGCGCGAGAGCGCCGCGATCGTCGTGCCCCGCACGGACCCGGCGATGGCTTCGACCGCGTCGAAGTCGCCTTCGCTCGCGATCGGGAAGCCGGCCTCGATGATGTCCACGCCGAGGTTGGCGAGTTGCTCGGCAATCTCCAGCTTCTCGGCGACGTCGAGGGAGATGCCGGGCGACTGCTCGCCGTCCCGCAGTGTCGTGTCGAAGATCTTCACGGTGTCCATCGCAGTCTCCGATTCAAGTTTCGCAACGAAAAACCCCCCCGGCCTGAAGGCACGAGGAGGCGTCCGCGAGCACCGAAGGGGTGCTCGCCGCTAGATAAGGAGCAGGTGCTGGGTGTGCAGTTCCTTGATCATGAACCAATCAGGTTGCCAGGCGCCGGCGACGAAGTCAACTCACTTTGCCGCCGACGTGCGAGACTCCCGGCGCACAGGAGGTGCCGGCGGTGACGAAACTCGTTCGCAGGACGCTCAAGCTCGGGATACTGACGGGCATCGGCTACGCGATCTGGCGCGCGTTCCAGAGTCGCTCGCAGCCGTCGACGATCACGTGGGAACACCAGCCGTTCCCGTATCCGCCCCAACCTCAGCCCACGCAGCCACGCACGGAGCAAGCAGCGTCCGGAGTCAGCGCAACCGGGTGGGCCGACGCGACCGACGGCGCGTGTCCGGCGACGCATCCGATCAAAGCCAAGCTGGCAAGCGGGATCTATCACGTCCCGGGTGGCGCGAACTACGACCGCGCACGCGCCGATCGCTGTTATGTCGACACCGCCGCCGCCGAGGCTGACGGTCTGCGCCCGGCAAAGCGGTAAGTGGTCACGCTCGAGACGGAGCGCCTCCTGCTTCGCCAGTTCCGCGACGACGACCTCGACGCGTTCGCGGCGATGAGTGCCGATCTCGAGGTGATGGAGTTCCTCGGGCCGGTGAGGTCGCGACGCGACGCGTGGCGCGCCATGGCGATGGCGCTCGGGCACTGGGAGCTGCGCGGCTACGGACTCTGGGCCGCCGAGGAGCGCTCGACCGGACGGTTGGTCGGACGCATCGGTCTCTATAACCCCGAGGGGTGGCCGGGCCTTGAAGTGGGCTGGGCCCTGGCACGCGAGGCGTGGGGTCGCGGATACGCGACAGAGGGCGGACGAGCGTCACTCGACTACGCGTTCGACGCGCTCGGCGCCGACCACGTCATCAGCGTGATTCGCCCCGACAACGCGCGTTCCATCGCGGTGGCCGAGCGCCTCGGTGAGCACTACGAGCGAATGTGGGAGCTCGACGGCAACGAGGTGGCGATCTACGGGATCACTCGTCCCTGACGCGCTGCCGCCGGCTCAGTCGAGCTCGATGCCCTGCGCGGTCTGGATGCCGTCGGACGCGTTGAGCTGCTCGACCACCGACGCCGGCAAGGCCTGATCGGTGGAGAGCACCATGAGCGCGGCATCACCCGAGGGACCGCGGCCCACGTGGATGTCAGAGATGTTGACGCCCGCATCGCCGAGCGCGGACGTCACCTTGCCGATCATGCCCGGACGGTCGTCGTTGTGGACCACGAGCATGTGGCGCGACGGCGGCAGGTCGACGATGTGCTCGTCGAGCGCCACGATCCGGGGCATCTCATGGGTACCGGCGAGCGTGCCCGACACGTGCACGTGACGGTCGCCGCGCCGACCACGCAACGTGACGAGGTTGACGTAGTCGCGTACCGATGACGACGTGGTCTCGCGCACGCTGAGGCCGCGCTCCTCAGCGAGCTGGGGCGCGTTCACGAAGGTCACCGGCTCCTCGATGACCGGTCCCAACACTCCCTTCAGCGCGCCGAGCGTCAAGACCCGGCAGTCATAGTCGGCGATCTGACCCTCGTAGCTGAGCTCGAGCGTGTCGACGGCGCCACCGGCGAGCGCGGTGAACAGGCGGCCGAGTCGTTCGACCAACGGCAGGAACGGCTGCACCGTGGCGTTGGCTTCCTTCGCCGCGAGGTTCACGGCGAACGGCACGAACTCGCCCCGCAACGCGAGCACCACCTGCTCGGCGATCGTCTGACCGGCCTTGTCCTGCGCCTCCGCAGTGGACGCGCCGAGATGCGGTGTCACGACAACCGGATCGAGCGCGAACAGTGCCGACTCGGTGGTCGGCTCGGCTGCAAACACGTCGAGCGCCGCGCCGGCGATGCGCCCGTCCGCGACTGCGGCCGCGAGCGCCTCTTCGTCGACGATCCCGCCGCGTGCGGTGTTGATGATTCGCAACGTGGGTTTGGCCTTGGCAAGCAGGTCGGCGGAGATGAGCCCGAGGGTCTCGGGCGTCTTCGGCAGATGCACGGTGAGGAAGTCGGCCTCCCGTACGACCTCGTCGAGCGCAGGGAGGAGCTGCACGCCGAGCTGGCGAGCACGGTCGTTGCTGACGTACGGGTCGTACGCGATGAGGTGCATCCCGAAGGCAAGCGCGCGCTGGGCCACGAGCACGCCGACGCGTCCGAGACCGACGATGCCGAGCGTCTTGCCGTGCAGCTCGACGCCTTCCCAGCGCGCGCGGTTCCAGGAGCCGGCTTTCAAGTCGCGATCGGCCTGGGGGATGTTGCGGGCCTGCGCGAGCATCAACGCGATCGTGTGCTCGGCGGCCGACAGCACATTGCTCTGCGGCGCGTTCACGACCATCACCCCGCGGCGAGTGGCCGCTTCGACATCGACGTTGTCGAGGCCGATGCCGGCCCGTCCGACAACAACGAGGTCGCTCGCGGCGTCGAGCACGTCGGATGTCACCTGCGTCGCGCTGCGGATCACGAGCGCATGCACGCCCGGCACCGCACCGAGCAGCTCCTCGGGCCCCAGGCCGAGCTGCACGTCGACGTCGAGCCCGGCAGCCCGCATCGCGTCGAGCCCACGCGCGGCAAGCTGCTCGGTGACGAGCACTCGTTGGGTCATGCGCCCAACAACGCCGCGATGCGCTCGATACCTGTGACGATGTCGTCGTCGCCGAGCGCGAACGACAAGCGCGCATATCCCGGCGCGCCGAACGCCTCGCCCGGCACCACCGCCACCTTCGCCTCTTCGAGCAACACCTCGCTGAGCTCCAGTGAGGTCCGCGGAATGCGACGCGCGATCTCGCGTCCGAGCACGCCCGCGAACGACGGGAAGCAGTAGAACGCGCCTTGTGGCTCGATGCAGGTCACGCCGGGGATCGCGTCGAGCATGCGGTGCATCGTGTTGCCGCGCCGATCGAACGCGGCACGCATCTCGCCCACGGCTTCCAGGTCGCCGCTCACAGCCGCGAGTGCGGCCAGCTGCGACACGTTGGCGACGTTGGACGTGGTGTGCGACTGAAAGTTGGTGGAAGCCTTGATCACGTCGGTGGGACCGATCATCCAACCCACCCGCCAGCCGGTCATCGCGTACGTCTTGGCGACGCCGTTGATGACGACACAGGTATCGGCCAGCTCGGGCACGAGCACCGGCATCGAGGTGAACTGGTGGTCGCCATACGTCAGGTGCTCGTAGATCTCGTCGGTGACGACCCAGACGCCGTGCTCGACGGCCCAGCGCCCGATGGCCTCGACTTCCTCGGGCGGGTACACCGCGCCAGTCGGGTTGTTGGGCGAGACGAACATCAGCGCCTTGGTTCGCGGCGTGCGCGCCGCCTCGAGTTGGCCGACCGTCACCCGGAATCCGGTGGCCTCGGTCGTCGACAGGACCACCGGTTCGCCGCCGGCGAGCGCGATGGCCTCGGGGTACGTCGTCCAGTACGGCGCGGGAAGCAGCACCTCGTCGCCAGGGTCGAGCAGGGTCTCGAACGCGTTGTACACCGCGTGTTTCGCCCCGTTGGTCACGAGCACCTGCTCGGCGCCACAGTCGAAGCCCGAGTCGCGCTTGGTCTTGACCGCAACGGCCGCCCGCAGCTCCGGTAATCCCCCCGCCGGGGTGTAGTGGTGCGCGCGCAGTTCGCGACATGCGAGAGCGGCGGCGTCGCAGATATGCGCGGGCGTCGGGAAATCGGGCTCGCCGGCACCGAAGCCGATCACCGGCTCACCCGCTGCCTTCAGAGCCTTGACCTTCGCGTCGACGGCAAGCGTCGCCGATTCGGTAATGGCCGCGATCCTCTGCGAGATGCGGTCGGCACGGGAGGTCACGAGAGCCACCCTAGCCAGCGCCTCTCGCCGATCCGGGCCGATTCTGTACGGCCCAGTCCGACTTCGACCCTTCGCCCTCCCGTACGCTGACGCCACATGTCACGCCCGGTCCGGGCACTGCTGGGGTGTCTTGTCGTTCTCGTCGCGCTCTTGGGCGCACGCGCCGCGCCGGCCGATGCTCGGCCGCCCGCGCCCAACGCCAGCCCACCGGGCGCCCCGCCGAAAGCGTGGATCATCGTCGATGCCGACTCCGGTGTCGTGCTCGACGCGTCCAACCCGCACACATCGCTCCCACCGGCGAGCACGGTGAAACTCATGACCGCGGTCACGGCGTTCCAAACGTTGCCGGTGAGCGCGCCGCTCACGGTCAGCGCCCGTGCCGCGGGTGTGGCCGCGCGCAAGATCAACATGCAGGCGGGCGAGGTTTGGACGCTCGACAACACGATCAAGTCGTTGCTGCTCGTGTCGGCCAATGACGCCGCCTACACGCTCGCCGAGAACGCGTCGGGCTCACTCGAGAGCTTCGCCGCGACCATGCAGTCAACGGGGAAGGCGCTCGGCTTGCGCGACAGCCGTTTCGGTGACCCGGCCGGCCTCGACAACGACCAGGGCTTCGGCGACGGCGATACGATGAGCGCGTTCGACCTCGCCATCGTGGCCCGCAACGCATTGTCGGTGCCGGAGCTCGCGCAGAGCATGACGCTGCCGAAGTTCCAGTTCACCGGCCCGGGCAACATCGTGCACAGCATCAAGAACGAGAACTTGATGCTGTCGATGTACCCAGGCGCGACCGGCATGAAGACGGGCTTCACCGACAAGGCCGGCCATACGTTGGTGGCATCCGCGACCAGAAACGGCCGCACGATGATCGCGGTCGTACTCGGCTACTTCGACACCTACAAGTACGCGCAAGCCCTGCTCGACGTCGGATTCCTGTCGCCACAGAACGCACGCGGCCCCGGAGAGAAGATCCCCGCGCCGCGAGTGCTCACCGCGCAGACCCGCGCCGACGCGTGGAGCAATCTTCCCCGCGCGCTCGGGCGCGCCGGCCTGGGCGCACCGCAGGTGCTGGGCGCGACGCAAACGGCGACCCCGCCGACGACATCGCGGCCCGGTTCGAGCGCGGCCGCCGGAAGCACTCGGCCGCGAGCTCCGTCGGGCAGCGCGACCAAGACACCGGCGACGCACACCAGCGCGTCAGGCAGCGGTTGGTTCTCGGTGCCGAGGCTCATCGCCGTCATCATCGTGGCCCTCGTCGCGCTCGTGCTGCTCCGCCGGCGCGCGGTCAAACGTCGACGCAAGCGTCAGCTCGCCCTGCAACGCGATCTTGCCCAGGCGCGTCGACGCGGGATGATCCAGGTGCTCGAACCGCCGATGCCGCAGGTACACGTCGAGCTGATCCGTCCGCCGAGCCATGGCGACAACGGCGGGCACGAGCGCGAGCGCCACTGACGACACGGTTCACCCGGTGGCGGCGACCTCGTCGTGCGCATCGCGCTCGCCGTTCCACGCGTGCACGTCGCGAAGACGCGGGTCATTGGAGAACACCTCTTCGATCGGTTCGTCGATCCGGAGCCGCTTCTGGATCAAGCGGACGGCGTTCTCCTGGTTATAGAGCATCATCGTGACGGCAACGCCGACCTCGCCCGCTCGCGCGGTGCGGCCGGAGCGGTGCAGGTAAGCCTTCTCGTCTTCGGGCGGGTCGTAATGCAGCACGACGTCGACGCCATCGACGTGAATGCCGCGCGCCGCCACGTCGGTGGCCACGAGCACGCGCACCTTGCCCGAGGAGAAGTCGGCCAGCGCACGCTCACGTGCGCCCTGCCGGAGGTCGCCGTGGATCGCGCCGGCACGCACGTTTTCCCGCCGGAGTTGTAGCACGAGCCGATCGGCGCCGCGTTTGGTGCGCACAAAGATGAGCGTGCGCTCGGCACCCTCCGCTATTGCGGCCGCGACTTTCACCTTGTCCATCTGGTGCACCTGCAGGAAGCGGTGCTCCATCTCGTCGACCGTCGTTTCTTCCGAGGCGACCTCGTGGTGAACCGGATCGTGCATGTAGCGCGAGACGAGACGCTTGACCGCGCCGTCGAGCGTCGCCGAGAAGAGCATCGTCTGATGCTCGACTTCGATGCGATGCAGGATCTTTTGCACCTGGGGCATGAAACCCATGTCGGCCATGCGATCGGCCTCGTCGAGCACGAGCACCTCGACGCCTGCGACCGACAGCTCCTTGCGCTCGATCAGGTCGATGAGTCGTCCGGGCGTGCCGATGACGGCGTCGACGCCTTTCTCGAGGGCGCGGATCTGCGGGTCCATCGAGGTGCCGCCGTAAAACGCGGCGACGCGGCGGCCGCACAGCTTGCCGAGCGGTGCCAGCACTTGCTTGACCTGCTTCGCGAGCTCGCGTGTGGGCACGAGCACGAGGGCTCGGGGGCGGTGGGGTTGCGCTTGCGCGATGCGCTCCAACAGGGGAAGACCGAACGCGAGCGTCTTCCCCGAGCCCGTCTTCGCCTTGCCACAGATATCGCGGCCGGCGAGGCCGTCGGCGATCGTGAGCGCTTGAATCGCGAATGGTTCGGTGATGCCGTCGCGCGCGAGCGCGTCGACGAGATCGGGTGAGACGCCAAGCGTCTCGAACGTGGTTGCCATGGTGATGGAACTCGCTTTCGTCGGATGCGTTGTGATCGTGCTGTGCCGCCAGGGTCGGCGGTGGGCCGAGCCTCGAGGCGACTCCGTGCACGAAAACGCGATGCGCTGCCGACGAAGGGCGATGAGGTGACCCGCGAACGTGGTTGTGTGCTCGCATCGACCAGGATAGTCGACAAGTATGGGTAGCTCGAACAGGGAGTGATCGCGGCGATGCGTGGGGAGACTGATCGCATGGCGTCCGAAGGTGTCTACGGCCACGGCGAAGACCGCACCATCCTCGAGGTACTGCACGGTCTCGAGGCGCAGGGGTTCACCGGCCAGTTCGTGCCGCGAGCGGGCGCGCAGGTGGAGTGCGTCGCCTGTGGCAAGCGGTCGCCTGCCGATCACACGTTGTTGCGCCGGCTGTGCCGGCTCGAAGGGGCTTCCGATCCGGCCGACATGCTCGCGGTGGTCGCGCTCGCGTGCCCGCATTGCGACGCGCTCGGCACCGCGGTGCTCGGCTACGGCCCCGAGGCATCCGCCATCGACGCCGAAGTGCTCTCGAGCCTCGAAGACGGGCGCACCGACTGAGTCGGCGCGGCCACTCTCACCAGGGCATCGACACGCCGCCGTTGGGACGGATGATCTGTCCGGTCACGAACGACGCGGCGTCGGACACGAGATAGAGGATCGCGTTGGCGATGTCTTCGGGTGTGCCCACGCGTCCCAGCGGCGCCATGGCGCCGAAACGCTTCTTGTACGCCTCGAACTTCTCCTCGTCGACCTCGCCGGTGTCGTCGACGAAGTTGTGGCGGGAGAATCCGGTGAGGATGACGCCCGGTGCGAGCGCGTTGACGCGAATGCCTTTCGGACCGGCTTCGACCGCGAGCGTCTTCGTGAGCATCGCGACCGCGGCCTTCGTCATGCCGTAGCACGCGAGCGTGGGCGCGGGCGTGTCGATCGCGCCCGACGAGATGTTGACGATGTTGCCTGACCCCTGGGGCACCATCACGCGCATCGCGGCCTGGCAGCCGTAGAACACGCTCTTGAGGTTGATCGCGAGGATGCGCTCGAACTCGTCGTCGGTCACCTCCGTGACCATCTTGTTGTGGGGCACGCCGGCGATATTGGCCATGATGTCGAGGCGGCCGTACTCGACGGCAGCCCGCTCGACGAGCGCGTCGACGTCATTGCGTTGCGTCACATCGGTACGCACCGCCAGTGCGGTGCCGCCGTCGGCGACGATGCCGCCGGCAGTGTCCTGCGCGCCCTTCTCGTCGATGTCGCCGAGCACGACAGTAGCGCCGACACTTGCCAGCGTCTGCGCGGTCGCGCGTCCGATGCCGCTGGCCCCTCCGGTGAGCACGGCCACCCGGCCCGAGAGGTCGTAGGCCTGCAAGGCGTTGGTCATTCGAGTGCGCTCCAATGGTTGTTCGTCGCCCGGGCGCTCGTCATGAGTCGTCCGGCGGTCGGCCTGACGGCCGCGTCAGAGACTACGTGTGGGGCCGACTACCGTTTGCAACAGGCTCATGGCGAAATTAACGGTCGTATCGTTCAACACCCACGCAGGGCTCCACGCCCCCCGCGATCATCACGGCTGTCCGCCGTATGACCTCGAGCAGGTGTTGCGCGACTTCGAGGCCGACGTGATCGTGCTGCAAGAAGTGTGGCAGCCCGACGGCGATGTGAGTTCGGTCGAGAAAGCAGCAGCCGGCCGGGGCGACGAGCTGCACACCGTCCCGCTGGGCCGGGCGGTCCTCGGTGAGCGTGGTCCACGCCTGCGCCTTCCCGGCGCCGGGAACGGAACCGTGAGCATCGCCGTCCTCACGCGCTACCCCCTCGTGAGCAGTGCCGAGTTGCCCGTCGGGCGGGTGCTGGGCGATCCGGCTCTCGATCGGCACGCGCTGCATCTCGGCCTCGACGTCGACGGAACCGTTGTCGACGTCGTCGCCGTGCACCTGACCTCGCGTCTGCCGCACGGACCGCCGATCCAGATGCGGCGCCTGCGGACCCAGCTCCCTGACGGTGCCCGTCCTGCCATCGTCGCGGGCGACTTCAACTTGTGGGGCCCGAGCGTCTCCGCCTGTCTGCCCGGTTGGCGGCGGACGGTGCGGGGCCGATCCTGGCCGTCGCACCGTCCGCACAGCCAGATCGATCACGTGTTGCTCAGCCCGGGCATCGAAGTGCTCGACGCCGCGGTGCTCGACCATGTCGGCTCCGACCATCGCCCCATCCGCGTCACCCTCGACATGCGCTAGAAAAGCTCCACCGCGACACGGGGAGAGCGCAATGGCGGAGACGGTTCGAGGAGTCGTCGCCCGGAGCAAGGGCGCCAAGGTGTCGGTCGAGTCGATCGTCGTGCCCGATCCGGGCCCCGGCGAGGCGGTCGTGCGCGTGCAGGCGTGCGGCGTGTGCCATACCGACCTGCATTACCGGGCCGGCGCGATCAACGACGACTATCCGTTCCTGCTGGGCCACGAAGCCGCCGGCATCGTGGAAGCGGTGGGCGACGGCGTCGATACGGTCGCGCCGAACGACTTCGTGATCCTCGCGTGGCGCGCCCCGTGTGGACGTTGCCGTTCCTGCCGTCGCGGCCGTCCGTGGTACTGCTTCGACAGCCAGAACGCGCGGCAGCCGATGACGCTGCTCGACGGCACCCCACTCTCGCCCGCTCTCGGCATCGGCGCGTTCGCCGACAAGACACTCGTGGCCGCCGCCCAGGCGGTGAACGTCAACCCCGCGGCGAATCCGGAAGCGGCCGGACTGGTCGGCTGCGGCGTGATGGCCGGGCTGGGGGCAGCGATGAACACCGGCCAGGTGCAGCGCGGTGACACGGTCGCCGTGTTCGGCTGTGGCGGTGTGGGGAACGCCGCGATCCAGGGCGCGGCGTTGGCGGGCGCGCGTCGCATCATCGCCATCGACGTCGACGCGAAGAAACTCGCTCTCGCCACCGAGTTCGGTGCCACGCACACGATCGATTCGAGCCGCACCGACCCGGTCGAGGCGGTGCGTGCAGTTACCGAGGGCAACGGCGCCGACGTCTGCATCGAAGCCGTCGGCAAGGCCGAAGTGATGCAGCAGGCGTTCTTCGCGCGCGATCTCGCGGGCACGCTCGTGCAAGTCGGCGTCCCCGATCCGTCGATGAAGATCGAGCTGCCGATGCTCGAGTTCTTCGGCCGCGGCGGCGCGCTCAAGCCCTCGTGGTACGGCGACTGCCTGCCGACGCGCGACTTTCCGATGCTGATCGATCTCTATCTCGAAGGGAAGCTCGATCTCGACCGCTTCGTGTCAGAGACCATCACACTCGACGACGTCGAGGCGGCCTTCGTCAAGATGGAGCGAGGCGAAGTGCTGCGGTCAGTCGTGAGGCTCTGAACCGCGCGCCGGCACAAGCCGCTGCGGACCGGCCTAGCCGGTCGCAGAAGTCCCGTCGTTACGCACTCCCACGTAGTTGCCGGCCACGAACGTGATGCCGCGCCAACGGTCGCTCATCAACGAAGAGAACCTGTCCGGCGCGCCGCGCCACCAGATGTTGACCGCGTGGATCACACCCCACCCGTCGAGTACTGCGAAGCCCCACTTGTCGGGTGTGCCCGACGCGTACACGACAAAGTCGCGCGCGATGTCCCAGCCCTGCCAGTACGGGCCGCCTGCCGGCACCGTCGCCGTGCCGGCCGTGTGGATCACACCCCACCCGTCGAGCACGAACACGCCCCCGTTGTCGGGCGTGAACTGGAGGCTGCGGGCGATGTCCCAGCCTTGCCAGTACTGCGGCGTGAGGGTAGGCGCGTCGCCGAACGAGTGGAGCGCGCCCCACCCGTCGAGCACCGCGTACCCGTGACCGGTGGAACTGATGGCGACACTGCGCGCGATGTCCCACCCGTTCCAATACGGACCGCCGAGGGGCCCGAGCGCGGTCGCCGAGCCGAACAGGTGCAGTGCGCCGTAACCGTCGAGTACGGCATAGCCATGACCGTCGGGCATCACCGCGATGTCGCGTGCGATGTCCCAGCCGAAGTGGGCTGAGCCGTAGTCAGGTGCGCCGCCTCGCGGCGTGACGGTGCCGTCGCCGCTCAGGGTGTAGTAGCCGCCGAGCGGGTTGCTCGCGACGGCGCGACCCGGTTGGGCCAGGTTCGCCGGGCAGTTGACGCCGCTCGGGAAGCTGAGCCCGTCGGCGGGGCAGTTGCCGGGCAGTCCCGCGCCGATCAGCATGTTCTGGTACATGCTGAGGATGCCCTGGCCGTATGTCGTGCCGGGTACCGCCCAGCGTCCGTTGAGGTCGGTCCAGTTCGGCGCGATGCCGCGGTATGACATGGGCGGGTTGAGCAGCGCCGAATAGAAGCTGCGATCCGCGTACCCGCGCAGCAGTTCCATCTGGGCGCGTACACCGGTACGCGCGTCCGGGAATGTGTAGCCGCCGCTACAGCTGTTGCACGCACCCAGGCCCGCGTAGTTGAAGTCCGCCGGATGCACCTGCCCGTAGGAGGGGAAGCTGAGCCAGCCGGTCTCGATGATGGTTTGCGCGAACGCGACGTCGCCGCGGACGTTGGCAGCGGAGCCCTCTTCGATGAAGAGTTGCGCGAGACCGTCGACGGTCAGACCCCAAGGAAGGTTCGCGGTCTTGCCATTCGATCGGAACCAGTTGCCGATCTGCTGCGCCGTCATCGTCGAGCGGCCCATGATCGAGGAGCCGGTCGGCGGACCACCCGACCCATCGGGGCCGCACGCGGCGAGGCCGACGAGCGCGGCCGCGAGGAAAAGCGTGCAAATGCGCGCGCGGAGAGGCATCGAGGAAGTCATCGGCGGAAAACGCCCTCGAGTTGAGGACCTCTGCACCTTACGTGAGCGCGCGCCACATGGCAAGGGTGCCCGTCACTCTCCGCGCCGCGCGCGATATGGGACATGCAGGGTTGGGAATGAGTGAGACGCTCGATCCGGGCGCTGCGCGGGACACGCGCGGGATACGGTCCCGAAGCGCAGACGCACTCATCCGCGGCCTCGAGCCCGCGCCGCTCAGGAGACAGCATGGCCACGAGTGCACTGCACAATAAAGTTGTCGTCATCACCGGCGGTAACTCTGGAATCGGCAAGGAGACGGCAGTCAACCTGGCCCGCCTCGGTGCGCGCGTGATCATCACCGCTCGCAACCCATCACGAGGAGTGGCGGCGCGCAAGGAGATCCAGGCCCGCGGGCGCAGCGCTGACGTGGAGGTCATGGCACTCGACCTCGCGAGCTTCGAGTCGATCCGCGCGTTCGCGAAGCAGTTCCTCGACCAACAGGATCGACTCGACGTGCTGGTCAACAATGCCGGTCTCGTGCTCAGCAAGCGGCAGGAGACTGCCGACGGGTTCGAGATGCAGTTCGGTGTCAACCAGCTCGGTCACTTCCTGCTCACGAATCTCCTGCTCGATCGGTTGCAATCGAACACCGCGGGCGCGCGGGTTGTCGTGGTGTCGTCGCACGCGCACAACTGGGCCCGCCGCGGGCTCGAGTTCGATGACTTGCAGTCGACCCGTCATTACCGGCCCTACGCCGCCTACTCGAAGACCAAGCTCGCGAACATTCTGTTCACGCGCGAGCTCGCACGCCGACTCGGTAACACGCAGGTGACGGCGAACGCGCTGCACCCCGGGTTCGTCGCCAGCAGGTTCAGCCGCGACGGCGATGCCGGTGTGCTGGGCACGATCGGGATGGTGCTCGGACGACCGTTTGCGATCAGCCCCGAGAAAGGCGCGCGCACGTCCACCTATCTCGCGTCGTCACCCGACGTCGCGGGTATCACCGGCGAGTACTTCTACAAGTGCCGGCCCACCGCGCCATCCAAACACGGCGTCGACGCGGATGCTGCCCGGCGCCTGTGGGAAGTCAGCGAGCAACTCGTTGCCGGGGCCGGCTGAGCGCCGCGAGGCCGTAGCGTCCCGTTCTCGACAACGCGCACCGGCTAACCGGCCGATGGTGCCACGGATGACGTCAGGCCGGAGCCGCAGGCTCCGCAGCGAGAATGGCGCCGATGCGGCGGAGCTGCTCCGTCTCCGAACCGAGGCTGAACTCGATCTGCTTGGCCCACAGGAAATAGCGGTGGATCGGATAGTCGACGTCGATGCTGATGCCGCCGTGCACGTGCAGCGCCGCATGCACCACCCGGCTGCCCGCCTCCGACGCCCAGAACTTGGCGCTGGCCACGTCGAGCGGCGCGGACTCGTCGCCGTCGAGGTGGCTCGCGGCCTGGAGCATCGTGAGCTCGATGCCCTGCGCGTCGATGTAGGCGTCGGCCATCCGCTGGCCCACGGCTTGGAACGTGCCGATCGCGTGATCGAACTGCTTGCGCTCGGTCGAGTAGTGCGCGGTGAGACGCAGCGCGGCGTCGCTGACACCGGCGGCGATCGCACAGAGCGCGGCCGTCGACCGCGCGAGGAGCCAGTTGAGGATCGCGGCGCCGTCGGCCACGTTGCCGAGCACGTCGGCGGCTTCGACGGTCACGCCGCGCAACGTCATCTCGAATTGCGGCTCGAGGTTGAGTGTGTCCTGCCGGTCGAGCGTGACCCCGTCTGCCTTTGGGTCGACGAGGAACACCGCGACACCGTCATCGGTGCGCGCCGGCACCAGCACAACGTCAGCAAGGTGCGCCGCGGGCACGCAGATCTTCGTGCCGTCGAGACGCCACGCGTTGCCGGCACTCACCGCCACCGTCGTGGGCGACTCGGGGGGCGCGCCGATCTCGGTGAGGGCCGCGGTGAGGACGACCAGACCGTTCGCGACGCCGGGAAGATAGCGGGCCTGATGCTCCAAGCTGCCGAAGCGGGCGATTGGCAGCGCGCCCATCACCAACGTGGCGAGCAGCGGCAGCGGCGCGGCGGTGCGACCCTGCTCCTGGAGGACGAGGCACAACTCGAGGAAGCCGTAGCCGAGACCGCCGTGCGCTTCGGGCACCGCGACGCCCAGCAGGTTTGCCTTCGCGAGCTCGGCCCACGTCTCGCGATCAAACCACTCCGGTCCGGCCTCAACTTCCTTCAGCCGCGCCGGCGTCATGCGATCGCCGAGAATCTGGCGCGCCAGCCCCCGCAGCGCCTGCTGCTCGTCACTCAGTGAGAAGTCCATCTCGCTCCTGTTCGTGTCCCCCGACCGTTCTTGCGTCGACAACCGGGGTGTGACCCCGATTACTGACGCAAGTTGGTGGGGGTGCCGGGTCAGCGGGGCGAACCCGGCATGTTGAGACCGAAAATGGCGATGAGGTCGCGCTGGAGCTCGTTGGTGCCGCCGCCGAACGTGAGGATGTGCATCGAGCGCACGAGCCGTTCGAGACGTCCCTTGAGCACGACCTCGGGTGCGCCGCGCCGCAACGTGGCTTGCGGACCGATGACCTCGAGCAGCAACCGAAACGCCTCGAGGTAGAACTCGGTGCCGAACACCTTGATCGCAGACGCGTCAGCCGGATTGAGCGGCGTACCGACGGTCGCTTCCCACGCGATTTTCCAGTTGGCGAGCTTGAGGAACTCGAGCTTGGCGTACACGCGCGCCAGGTTGAGCTGCACCCACTCCTGGTCGATGACGCGGCGGCCGTCGGCAAGCTTGGTGTCCTGCGCCCACCGACACACGTCGTCGAGCTGACGCTCCACGATGCCCGACGAGCACAACGTGACGCGCTCGTGGTTGAGCTGGTTGGTGATGAGGTTCCAGCCCTGGTTCTCGCCGCCGACGAGGTTGCCGACCGGCACCCGCACGTCCTCGTAGTAGGTCATGTTGGTGTTGAGCTCGCCGAAGTTCTCGATCGGCACGCATTTGAAGCCGGGAACGTCGGTCGGCACGATGATGATCGAGATGCCTTTGTGCTTCTTCACCTCGGGATCGGTGCGCACCGCGAGCCAGACGTAATCGGCGTCGGTCGCGAGGCTGGTGAAGATCTTGGTGCCGTTGATCACGTACTCGTCGCCGTCGCGCACCGCGCTCGTCTTGAGCGACGCGAGGTCGGTGCCGGCGTCGGGCTCCGTGTAGCCGATCGCGAAGTGGAGCTCGCCGGCGAGGATCTTCGGCAGGTAGTACGCCTTCTGCTCGTCGCTGCCGTAGCGCATGATCGTGGGCGCGACCGAGTTGATCGTGAGCATGGGCACCGGCGCGGACGCGCGCATCGACTCGTCGAAGAACACGAACTGCTCGATGTGCGTGCGATCCTGGCCGCCGTACTCCTTGGGCCAGCCGATGCCGAGCCAGCCGTCGGCGGCCATCTGCTTCGTGATCTTGCGCGGGACGGGCCCCACGCCCTCACTGCGCGAGAGCAGGTCTTCGATCTCGGGAGTCAGCAAGTCCCTGTAGTACTCGCGGAGCTCCTGGCGAAGCGCTTCATTTTCCTCGGTGTAGCCGACGTACATGGAGAATCCTTCCGCCGCCGGGATGTGAACCGGCCGGGACTCGAGCCATTGACCGTACCCGCAAGGTAGAACAGGTTCCAGTTTGCCCCATCAGGCCGATCGGGCTCTCCGGAACGCCCGCACCGAGGGAAATCCGACCAGGAGCGTCTGGCCGTACCAGCGCCGGCTGTCGCGGCCCGAGTAACCGGCGCGCGCGGCGGCTCGACGCGCGTACCGGGCCTCGACAACGTGGGTCAGCGCGGCTAGCGCGAACCCGGTGCGGAGAACGGTGTTCGAGGTGCGGTCGCTGACGTTGCGTCGGTACCAGCGGTTGACCGGCGGCGCCAGCGCGATCAATCCGAAGGAGACCATTCCGCCGAAGTTCGCCAGCCACCACACCGACCGCACGCGCACGAAGCGAAGACCGTCGTTCGATACGGATGCGCCTCGCCGACTCACAGCGCCTCCCCGGAGAGACAGAACAGTGGATTGAAATGCGATCGCGGCGCCACGATACGCCGTGGCGCGATAGCCCCGACGGGGCATCACCCGTACGCTGGGCCGCCGAGTCCGCGAACAAGGGAGACCCATGAAGGCGTTGCTCTTCGGGGTGGAACACGAGCCCCAGCCGATCCCCGAGACCGATGACGCGCTGCTGCGCAATCTCGCGGTCACGCCGATGGACCTGCTCGAGATCGACGACCCCGGCTTCCTGCTCCCCGACTGGGTGGTCACGAAGCCCCGCCTCACCGGCATCTGCGGCTCCGATTCGAAGCAGGTGTTCATGGACTGGGGCAACGTCGGTCTCGACAACCCGATGACGGCCTTCGTCTCCTTCCCGCAGGTGCTCGGCCACGAGGTCGTCGCCGATGTCGTCGCGCTCGGCCCTGAGGCCGAGGGACTCGACGTGGGTGACCGCGTCGTGCTCAACCCGTGGTTGTCATGCGGGCCGCGCGGTGTCGAACCCTTCTGTCCGGCATGCGAGGTCGGCGATTACTCGTTGTGCTGGAACTTCTCTCGCGGGCCGATCGCACCCGGCATCCACACCGGCACGTCGAAAGACGCATCCGGCGGCTACGCACAGCTCATGCCGGCGCACGACTCGATGCTCTTCAAGGTGCCCGACGACATTTCCGACGAGGTCGCGGTGTTCGCCGACCCCTTCACCGTGTCGTTGCACGCGGTGACGCGCCACTCGCCTCCCCCGAGCGGCAAGGTGATGATCTACGGCGCGGGCGCGCTCGGCACCTGCGCGACCGCGATCCTCCGCGCGCTGTATACCGACGTGGAAGTACTGGTCGTTGCCCGCTTCGACGCGCAGGCGGAGCTGGCCCGCAAGCTCGGCGCGACCGTGATCGGCCACGAGCCCGCGCTTCAGGTGATCGAGGAGGCGGCCGCTTGGTCGGGCGGCGTCTTGCAGTCCAGCGCGGGCCTGCCGATGGCGTATCCGGGTGGCATCGACGTGGTCTACGACACCGTGGGCAAGCAGGAGACTTTTGAAGTCGGCTCACGCGTCCTCAAGGCGCGCGGCACGCTCGTGAAGGCCGGCGTACACGGCCCGACGCAGTGGGAAGACACGCCGCTGTACTTCAAGGAGCTCTCGATGGTCGGCTCCAACGCGTTCGGCTTCGAGAAGATCGACGGCGTACGCCAGCACGGTATCCAGCACTACCTCGATCTCGTCGGCGACGGCCGCATCGATCTCGGCGGCATGCTCACCCACCAGTTCGCGCTCGACGACTGGCGCGGCGCGTTCGCCACAATCGCGACCCAGGGCGACACCGGCGCGATCAAAGTCGCGATCGACCAGCGGGGCTGAGCGACAACCCGCGTTCACTCGAGGAATCCCCCCGGTATTTGCCGGGAATACCTCGAGTAAACGATGTTGCTGACGTGCTCTCGCGCTACGTGCGCACCTTTGGCTTCGACAGGCCGAGCGCGTTCTCGCGCATGACGAGGCGGATCTCGTCGTCGGTGAAGCCGTCGAGCTCCTTGGCGAACGCGACCGGATCGGCCAGCCCCTCGGCGTGCGGGAAGTCGGAACCGAAGAGGAGGTGCCCGGCGCCGAGCGTGTCCTTCAGCTCGAGCAGATTGTCCTCGTAGTACGGCGAGACCCAGACGCGTTCGCGCAGGGTCTCGGCCGGGTCGCCCGACGGGAACGCGTTCGGCACCTGCCCGTACACCTTCTTCATCTTCTTCGCCAGCACCGGCACCCACTCGCTGCCGCTCTCGATCGTGGCGATCCGAACGTTGGGATGGCGGGCGAGCACGCCGTGACAGACGAGCGCGGTGACGAGGTCGTAGATCGGACGATCGGCCGACGTGATCGTCTTGAACGGGTTCTGGCGGAACGCCTCCATCTCGCCGCTCTCGCCCCACTCTTCGGCGTAGCGGTGATAGCCACTCTCGCCCGAGTGATACGCGACGGTGATGCCGGCTTCGTTGATGCGCGCCCAGAACGGGTCGTAGACCGCGTCACCGGGTGAGCGGAATCGGCCGGGTGCCTGCACAGGGCCGGCGCGCATCACGATCACGCGCGCGCCACGCGCCAGCGCCCAGTCGATCTCGTCGACGGCGCGGTCGGGATCGAGCAGCGTGAAGTACGGCGCGGCGAAGATGCGGTCGCGGTAGCTGAAGCCCCAGTCTTCGTCGAGCCACTCGTTGAATGCGTGGAACGCGGCGTGCGCCGCCTCGGGGTCGTGGACCAGTGCCTGCTCCATACCGACACCGAGTGTCGGGAAGAGGAAGCAGCCTTCGATGGTTTGCTCGTCCATGAGCGCGAGACGCGCGTCACGGTTGCGGTACGAAGGACTGATCGGATCGAGCTCGCCGAACGCGGAGCGCAGATCGTCGCCCGCTTTGTGGCCCCGGAAGTACTCGTCGAGCGCGCCGGGCCGCGCGACGGGGTCGAACGTGGGATTCGGGATGAACCGGTTGACCCGACCGGCCACGAGCAGCCGCTGCTTCCCGTCGATCTCGGCCCATTGCATCGTGCGCTTCACCATCTTCGGGTCGAGGTGACGGCTGAACGCATCGACCGCCTCGTAGTAGTGGTTGTCGGCGTCGAACGCCTGGTAGTCGAGCTGCGCCATGCCACTCCCCTCGGGCGTGCGGCGACCGGCATTGGGTCTGCCACCGTCCTTGCACGGTAGCCAATCCGAGCCGGGCGGAGAACACCGGCATTAGATTCACACCCGGCCCCGAAAGGAGTTGCTGTGCCCGACGCCGGACTCCCCCGGCTCCCTGAGTCCGAATGGGACGACGAGACCCGCGCGATGCTCTCGCCCGACCTTCCCGGCGGCGGACGGGTGCTCAACATCTTCGCGACGCTGGCCCGGCATCCGAAGCTCCTGAAGCGCTGGCTCGTGTTCGGTTCGCACGTGCTCGCCAAGAGCACCCTCCCGGCACGCGATCGTGAGCTGCTCATCTTGCGGACGGGCTGGCGCTGTCGCGCGCCGTATGAGTGGGGCCAGCACGTGGTGATCGCACGCGCGACCGGGATCACCGACGCGGAGATCGCGCAGGTCGCCGCCGGGCCCGACAAGCCGGGTTGGGACCCGTTCGAAGCAACCTTGCTGCGCGCCGCCGACGAGTTGCACGACGACTCGTGCCTGAGCGAACCCACGTGGCTCGCGCTCGCTGACCGTTACACGGAACAGCAACTGCTCGATCTGCTGTTCTGTGTCGGGCAGTACCACCTCGTGTCGATGGCGCTCAACTCGCTACGAGTGGAGCGCGACGACAATGTCGAGGGCGTGCCGTTCCCCGAGCGAAGCGCCTCGTAGGCAGCCTCAGCCGGCGACCGGCACCGCGCCGAGCTGCTGCATGAGCGCCATCGAGTCGACGACGTTCCAATGCTCGACCATCTTGGCGCGTTACTGACCCGAGTCGAATAGTGCGGCGCGGAGACGAGCGCGATCCCGGCGCTTGACCCAGAGCACTCCGCGTTTCGAGGCCGTGGGATGGGGTGTCGCGAGCAGCGCCCCGTCCCCGGACCTCGACCCGCACCCTCAGCCGGCGAGGAGGTCGCGGGCGCCGGTATCGGCCGACGGGTGACGCAGGCGGGCGAGCGCTCGGGCCTCGATCTGGCGGATGCGTTCGCGAGTGAGATCGAACAGCTCGCCGACCTCGTCGTGGCTGCGCGGCTCTCCCCGATCGAGCCCGAAGCGCAGCGCGACGATCTGGCGCTCACGCTCGTCGAGCAACGAGAGCAGCTTCGCGATCTCCGCAGGAAGCACCGCGAGCGCAGCGGCGTCGAAGGGCGACTGTGCCGAGGCGTCTTCGACGAGGTCGCCGAGCTCGGTCTCGCCATCTTCACTCACCGGCTCGGAGAGCGAGACCGGATCGTTGGCGATGCGCAGCAGGTCGACGACCTTCACCTCGGGCAGGTCGAGCTCGACGCCGAGCTCCGCAACGGTCGGCGTGCGCCCGAGCTCGCTTTCGAGCTGGGCGCGGGCCCGATGGAGCCGGAGGACCATGTCGCCGGCGTGCACCGGCAGACGGATGGTGCGGGCGCTGTTGGCGATGCCGCGCTGAATCGCCTGGCGGATCCACCAGGTCGCGTACGTGGAGAACTTGAAACCCTTGCGCCAGTCGAACTTCTCGACCGCGTGGAGCAGGCCGAGGTTGCCCTCCTGCACGATGTCGAGCAGGGGCAGCCCGGACGCCTGGTACTTCTTGGCGATCGAGACGACCAGACGCAGGTTGGAGTTGATGAAGGTCTGGCGGGCGGCATCGCCCTGGGCCACGAGCTTGCTGAGCTCGCGCTTCTCGGTGCGCTTGAGGCCCGGGCCGGCAGCGGCGAGCGTCTCGGCAGCGGCGACCCCGGCCTCGATCTCCTGGGCGAGGCGCGCCTCGTCGGCCTTGGCCAGCAGGGGGTGCCGACCGATGTCATCGAGATAGAGCCGGACGAGATCCTCGTCCTCGCGCTCAACTCGCTGTCTCATTGCCTGGGCCACGTTCGACGAACCTCCATCGGCCACATCCGCCCCGGGGGAGGCGGGAAGACCAGTCGACATGCGCAAGAACACCTCAACCCCTCGGGATGTTCCGGGTCGGCGGGCACCATCGCGTTCTTGTCTGACATGGTGTACCCGATCGCCGGGCCGCCGGCACGTGAATTTTCCGAGGAGAAGGCCAGACCATGACACATCGGGTGGTCCAGTGGAGCACTGGCAACGTCGGCAAGCTCGCACTCCAGGGCATTCTCGACCATCCCGACCTCGACCTCGTGGGACTGTGGGTCCACAGCGCCGACAAGGCTGGGCGTGACGCCGGCGAGCTGGTGGGGCGTGAGCCGGTGGGAGTCATCGCCACCAACGACGTCGGCGAGATCCTCGCGCTCGGTGCCGATTGCGTGTCGCACAATGCCACTGGCGACCTGCGTCCCCACCAGGCTGTCGACGAGATGTGCCAGCTGCTGGCGTCGGGCGCCAACGTGGTGTCGTCGTCGGTGGTCAATCTGATCTACCCGCGCGCGGCCGACGCCGGGATGGTCGAGAAGCTCGCCGCCGCGTGCAAGGCCGGTGACTCGTCGTTCTTCACGTCGGGCATCGACCCCGGCTTTGCCAACGACCTCCTCCCCCTCGTGCTCTCCGGCTTCTCGTCTCGTATCGACTCGATCCGCGTGATGGAGATTCTCGACTACTCCACCTACACCCAGCCCGAGGTGCTCTTCGAGACGATGGGCTTCGGCAAGCCGCTCGACCACACGCCGCTGATGCTGCTGCCCGGCTCGCTCACCTACGCCTGGGGCGGCGTGGTCGCGATGCTGGCCGACGGGCTCGGCGTCGAGCTCGACGAGATCCGCGAGACGCACGAGAAGTGGGGCGCGCCCGAAGCGCTCGATACCGGCATCGGTGTGATCGAGCCGGGCACGATGGCGGGGTTGCGCTTCGAGATCCAGGGCATCGTGGGCGGTGCGCCCAAGCTCGTCGTCGAGCACGCGACCCGCATGCACGAGTCGGTCGCGCCCGAGTGGCCGCAGCCGACCGGGCAGGGGTCGTATCGAATCCTGGTTTCCGGCAACCCGACGATGAAGTGCGAGCTCGAGCTTCTCGGTGAGGACGGCGATCACAACACCGGCGGCCTGCTCGCCACCGCGATGCGGCTGCTCAACGCGATCCCCGCCGTGTGCGAAGCGCCGTCCGGACTGCTCTCCACCCTCGACCTACCACCAGTGTGGGGCCGCCACCTGCTGCGCTGAGCCGCGCGCGATTTCATTCTTGCGTCAACAGCCGGGCTGTCACCCCGATTACTGACGCAAGAACGCGCACTGCCGGAACCGGTCGAAATATGTACGATTTCGTCAGCGGCTCGCGGTTCGGGCAAGCTCACCGGCATGGAACTTGAACCCGCGCTGACCGAGGGAACGCTGGAGCTGCGCGACGGCCGCAAGATCGGCTACGCGGAGTATGGCTCCCCCGATGGGCTGCCGGTGCTGTGGTTCCACGGCACGCCCGGCGCTCGGGGCCAGATCCCACCGACGGCCCGAACGGCCGCCGCCGAGCGCGGGATGCGGATCATCGCGGTGGAGCGGCCGGGCACCGGTGGCTCGACGCGGTATCAACACCCGACCGTCCTCGCGTCGGCCGACGACATCCGGCAGTTCGCCGACGCGCTCAAACTCGATCGGTTCGCCCTCGTAGGGTTGTCCGGCGGCGGTCCCTACGTGCTCGCGTGCGCGTACGCGATGCCGGAACGGATCGTCGCGGGTGTCGTGCTCGGCGGGGTTGCGCCGACGCGCGGCGAGGAGGCGGCTGCGGGCGGCGTCCTTGGCATCGCGCCGCGTTTCGAGCGGTTGCTCACGCTGACGCGTGGCGCGCTCGGCTTCGGGCTCACCGGGTTTGCGCGTGTGATGCGCCCACTCGGCAAGCAGGCGCTCTTCGTCTACATGCTCACGTCGCCCGAGGGCGACCGGCGCCTCTTCCGACGCCCCGAGATGCAGCAGATGTTCCTCGACGACCTCAACACCGCTGCCCGCAAGGGGCTCCGGGCGGCCGTGTACGACCTGGTGCTGTTCGCGCGCGACTGGGGTTTTCTGCTGCGAGACATCCGCGTGCCGATCCGCTTCTGGTACGGCGACGCCGACCACATCGTGCCGCTCGAGCATGGCGAGCATCAGGTCGCGCTGGTCGCAGACTCAGAGCTACGCGTGCGTCACGGCGAAAGCCATCTCGGCAACCTCGACGCGTCCGAGGAGTTTCTCGACGTGATTCTCTCGCTGTGGCCCGACGTCACTCCGTTCGAGCACCACGTCGAGAAGGCCGTGGCGTCCGAGACTTCGTAGGCAACGCATGGCCGACGGGAGCACCGGACCGCTGCGAGGCTGGTACGACATCCACACCGCGCTGCGCGTCGAGGTCGCCAAGCTCCGCGCCGCGGTCGCGCAGATGCCGACCGACGCTGACGGGCTCAACGCTCTCGACGCACGCTTCGACTTCCTGCGTCAGGTCGTGACCGCCCACTCCACGGCCGAAGACGCAGTGCTGTTCCCTGCTATGCGCGCACGCGGTATCGACGTGCCCGACGCGATCACGGTTGACCATCGCACCGAGCTCGGCACGCTCTACGACATTCACCGCAGCTTGGTGGAGCTCCGCCTCGACGGCGAGCACGCGGCGACGTCGCCGGCGCGGGCGGTCGTCGTCGACGCGACCCGCCGACTCGAAGAAGACCTCCTCCGCGTCAACGATCTCGTACCACTTCACCCGTGCGCCGGCCCATCCGAGCTCGTAAGCGGTTACTGCACGAGGTAACGGTCGATCACCCGGTGCATGTGAAGCACGTTGCTCTCCTGGCGCGGGTTGAGGCGCGACCCCTGGAAGCCGCGTGACTTCATACCGGTCTGCACCTCGACCATGTTGGCGTAATCCTGGTTGGTGACGATGCCCCAGTCGTGCGTGGTCCAGTCGGTGTAGAGCCGGGGCTCGACTGCGCGAGGCGGGTGGACGGGGCTCGGCCACTCGAGCACCCACGTGTCTTTGATGGAGCGGTCGGGGTCGAGGCCGTCGGGACGCATGCGAAACACGATCGCGCTCCCGGGGTAGATCGGCCCGACGACGTTGGGAAAGACGAAGACGTCGTCCGCGCTGGTGAGCTGTTCATCGGCGAATGCCGAGACGTCGAGTCCCCGGGCGGCGAGGAGCTCGCGCCGGCGAGCTTGGAACGTGGGAAGCAGCGCGCCGGGTGGAAGGTCGGCCGCGCGGAGCTCGTCGACCAGCGCGGTTTCCTCATTGAGGAACGCGCCGCCGAGACCCCGCACGAGCCCGGCGAGAATCTCGCCTTCGTCGACGTCGTCGGCTCCGATGTCGAGCCGCGGGCTCGGACGCAGCTCGCGGCGGGAGTTCGGGAGCCGGCCGTAGTGCGCGTGGGTGGTGAACTGCTCGTACTCGATGCTCACGTCGTCGGTCCACGGCAACAGCTGCGGATGCGTCCCTTGCACGTGGTACGCCTCGTTGAACGCGTCGACGACCACCTTCCAGTTCGCGGCGATGAACGTGCTCAAGGAGCCTCGGAGCCGCATCTCGTCGAGGTGATACGGCGCGAGGAGTGTGGGGAGCGGGTCGAGAAAGTCGAGCAGCGGCTCGGCATCGGCATCCATGTTGACGAAGACGAAACCGCCCCAGCGCTCGGCCTGTACCTCGCCGAGGCGCAGTTCGTCGGGCAACGCCGCGAAGTCTTCACGGTCGACGACCCGCGTGAGCTCGCCGTCGAGCGCATAACGCCAGCCATGAAAACGACATTGGATCTCGCCGTTGTCGAAATGGCCCCGGCCGGCAGCGAGACGCGTGCCGCGGTGCACGCACGCGTTGCAGTGCGCGGTGATGACATCAGGTCCGCTGCGCACCACGAGGATCGACTGGTCGCCGATCGTGTACTCGAGATAGTCGCCCGGCTGCGGGATCTCCTCCTCGCGACACGCGATTTGCCAGACCCTGGGCCAGAGACGATCCATCTCGAGATCGAGGAACTCGCGCGAGAGGTAACGCTCCTTCGGCACGAAGCCGTCGTCTCGCACGAGCATCGGCGTGATCTCGCCGGCCGTCATGGCGGGCCCTCCGGGTCGCGGGCAGAATCGCAATGTAGCGACGGTCCGGTGTGAGCGACAGCAAGGGCGGCGGTTGGAGTTCAATCTCGCTGATCTCTTCGAATGCGTCGCTGATCACGTTACTGAGCGCGAGGCCCTCGTCGCCGGACCGACGCGCCTCACGTACCGCGAGCTCGACGAGCGCGCGACACGGCTCGCGCACGGCCTCGGCCGGCTCGGCGTCGAGCCGCACGAGCATGTCGGGCTGCTGCTCGCAAACGGCGCCGAGTACCTCGAAGCGATGCTCGCCTGCTACAAGCTCCGGGCTGTTCCGATCAACATCAACCATCGCTACGTCGAAGACGAGCTTGCCTACCTGTTTGACGACGCCGACCTCGTGGCGTTGATCTCGCATCGATCGTTTGCGCCCCGTATCGACGCGGTCCGAACTCGTTCGCCGCGCTTGCGCGTTGTGATCGAGGTCGACGACACCACCGATGCACACGCAGCAGCGGACAGCGTTCCGTACGCGGAGGTCCTCGGCTCCGGCTCCCCGGCTCGTGACTTCCCGCCGCGCTCGGCCGACGACCACTACATCCTGTACACCGGCGGCACGACCGGTCTGCCGCGCGGTGTCGTGTGGCGCCAGGAAGACATCTTCTTCGCCGCGCTCGGCGGCGGGAACCCCGGTGGTCCACGCATCGAACGGCCCGAAGACATCGGTCCGTCAGTCGCCGCGAACCCGGCCGGGCGCGTCCGTCCGTTCCTCCCGCCGGGATGCGAACCACCTGACTTTGTCTCGCTCGGTCTCGGGCCGCTCATGCACGCGGGCGGCCAGTGGTCGGCGCTCGGCACGCTGCTGGGCGGCGGGCGCGCCGTGATCTACACCGATGCGCACATGGACATGACGCGAGTGCTGCGCCTCATCGAGCGCGAGCGGATCGTCGCGTTGAACCTCGTTGGTGACCCGAGCGGACGTCCGCTGCTGGCCGCGTTACGCGATGCGTCCAACGCGCACGACACGTCGTCGCTGCTCATGCTGGGTTCGGGGGGCAGCATGCTGTCGGCCGACGTGAAGCAGGGACTCTTCGACGCATTGCCGAGCCTGCTCGCGATCATCGAAGGCATCGGCTCGTCGGAGTCGCCCGCGCAGGCCGTGTCGGTCACGAACCGCGCCGGGGCGCCGACCACGCAATCACTGCGCTTCGCGGCGAAGGCCGAGACGATGGTGGTCGACGACGAGCTGCGCCCGATCACTCCGGGCTCGGGAAAGGTGGGGCGGCTCGCAACGCGCGGCTTCGTGCCGGTCGGCTACTACGGCGACGCGGCGCGCACGGCACGCACGTTGGTGGAGATCGACGGACGGCGGTGGGTGCTGCCCGGCGACATGGCGAGGATCGATGCCGACGGCATCGTAGAGCTGCTCGGGCGCGGTTCACTCTGCATCAACACCGGCGGCGAGAAGGTGTATCCCGAGGAGGTCGAAGCGGCGCTCGTTTCGCATCCCAAGGTTGCCGACGCGGTCGTTGTCGGCACGCCCGACGACCAATGGGGACAGCGCGTCGTCGCAGTGGTGCAGCCGACGCGCGCCGACGATCCCCCCGACCTCGACGAGCTCCGCGCCCACTGCGCAGGCCGGCTCGCCCGGTACAAGGCGCCGCGGACCGTGCACCTGGTCGACACAGTGCACCGCAACGCCGCCGGCAAAGCCGACTACAGCTGGGCGACCGCGCTCGTAAACGGCGACTGATGACGCGACAGTGGCCGCCTGCCGAAGCAGGCGGCCACGATCATTGAGCTCCTTCGGTGCGTACCGTCAGGTGCAGAGACCCGCCGGATCCGACGTGTCGCAACGGTTGCGCTTGAACACGTTCCCGGTGCCGCTGCCATCCGAGAAGATGTCGTTGGGCACGTTGCCGTGCAGGAAGTTGCCGACAATCGTGTTGTTGTCGGGTGTTGCGCCACCGAACGCGGTCGTGTCGACGAGCACGATACCGCCCGTCGGCACGTCAGACGGACCGCTCGGGTTGTTGTTGATGATGACGTTGTGACGCACCACGACGTTACTGTCGCCGGCGATGCCGAGCCCGATACCTGAGAGCGCCGGTCCGTCCGTTCCAGGACAGGCCTTGTTGTTGGCGACGATCCAGTTGTCGCTGATCCGCACGGACCCACCCGGACCAGGAACACCGGTATTGAACGCCGACACACCGAAGCAGTTGCCCGTGAAGACGTTGTCCGACACGTGGCCACCCAACGAGTCGCGGAAGAGCAGTCCCTCACCCGTGTTGCGCCACGAGACGTTGTGCTCGATCACGACGTTGGCGTCGGGTGACTCACCCACATAGAACCCGGCGTCGCCATTGTCGTGTGACAGGTTGCCGACGAAGTTGTCGTTCTCCGAACGCAACGCAAAGATACCGTAGCCGCCGTTGTGCGAGAACTCGTCGTTGAACGCACTGAAGTTGCGGCCCCCGTAGACGAACGTGCCGTCGCCGGTGAACCCGTTGACTGTGAACCCTGCGACCACGACGTTGTCGACCGTCTGGAGCACGTCACCGGTGGCGGGGTCGATCTGGCCGTGGACACAAATACCGGTCTCGGGCACAGGGGCGGTCGGGTCTGACGGGTCCGGCTGGTTGCAGAGACTGTTGCCGGGCGTCGCGCCGGGCTCGAGCACTGCATGGAAGCCGATCAGACGGATGCCGTTGGCCCCGATATCCAGACTCTCGCGGTACACGCCCGGTCGCACGATGATCGTGTCGCCGGGCTGCGCGGCGTCGATCGCAGCCTGAATCGATTGACCCGGCCGTACGACGCTTTGATCGCGGTGCCGATCACGGCGGCCGTTATGGCCGTCACGGCGGCCGTTATGGCCGTCACGGCGGCCGTTATGGCCGTCACGGCGGCCGTTATGGCCGTCGTTGGCGCTCGCCGCCGGTGCCATCCCCGCGAGCGCCCCGCTGAGTGCAAGGGCCGTCGCGGCAGCGAGCATCATCCGTCTCGTTCTCATTCCGCCTCCTGGTTTGTTTTGTGCCTGAGATCAGTTTGCGCAAATAGTGTTGTATCCGTAACGAGAGGTATCGAAACGGTCTATCGGGCGATTGCACCGCAACCAGCGACGACGCGGTCTTCCGGGTGGACGGCCCGCACCGCGGCCGAGGAATCGGCATCACGGAACGAGACCGGTCGTAGCGTTGCGTGGGATATGGCAGGCCCGCGACCCGACGCCGGTACATGAGCAAGCTGCTCGCGCACGTGGTGCCGCTCGCGGTCGGTGCGGCGCTGAGCCCGACCATGGTGATCATCACGGTCGTCACACTCACCAGCCAGTCGCGGGCGCGCGTGCGGGCAACGGCGTTCGCCGGCGGCGGCGGCGCCGCGGTGCTCGTCGCGATCGCGGTGGCCGTCCAACTCGGGATGGGCACGCGCCTCCACGGCGCGCGTCATTCAGCCGCTTCGGGTGCCGTTGACGTCGTGCTCGGCGTGCTGCTCATCACCGTCAGCATCGGCGCCGTGATCCGCCGAGCGACGCACGGACCCAAAGAGCCGTCAGCCACGAGAAACCCACGGGCGGACCGCTGCGAGCCGGCCTGCTCGGCGTGGCCATGATGGCCAAGAACTTCAGCACGCTCGCGCTCTACCTCGCCGCACCTCGCCGCGCTGAAGGAAATGGACCTGGCAGAGGTCGCGAGTGGCGCGCGTGCTCGTCACTGCGATCGTCATCGCGATCGTCCTCCTGCCGCTGGTTCTGCCGGTCGCGCTGGCGGTGATGGTTCCTTCGGGCGCGGATCGGGTGCTCCGCCGAGTCGGCATCACGCTGACGAAGTACGGCGGTTGGCTGGCGGGGGCACTCTTCGGCGCGTTCGGCGTCTACCTCGTGTTGCAGGGTGCTCGAGCCCCCTGAGCGCTCCGACTCGCGGCGCGGCGCCACGTCGGCTGTCACAATGCACGCGAGAACGAGCCGCGCCGGCCCACACGAGGAGCTGCTCATGTCACGCCGGATCACCACGGTGAGCGCCCGCGAGATGCCGTGTCCCAAAGAAGTGGCCCGCACCGCCATCTGGGAGATCAAGAACATCGAACACACGGAAGTGAAGGCGGACGCCGTCGACGTCACCCCCACCGACCCGACGCGCGGCAGCTATAAGGTGCGCGGCCATTTCGCCGGCGTGCCGTGGCGGGGCGAGTTCGACTACGAGCTCAACGAGGGCGGGTTCCACAGTCGCAATGCGGGCGTGCCGCCGGAGCAAGCGACGATCGAAGGTGGGTTCATCGTCACGCCCACCGCCGACGGTTGCACTGTCATCCACTACGAGCAGTACGTGCTGCCCGTCGCGCTCGTGCCGCTCAAGTCACTCATCCGCGCGTATCTACGCTGGAGCATGCGCCGCGAGCTGCGCGACCTCGAACGCCTGCTCACGAGCCGGCGGTCAGCGCCGGCGCGGCACCGGAGCGTCGATCAGGTCGCGCACTCCTCGTAACGGCACAGCGCGTTGACCAGGCGCATCTGCTCCGGGTTCCGGCAGTGCAGCCGGAGCAGTTCAGGGCTGCAGACGATGATCGACAGCGCGCGGGCGCGCGACACCGCGACGTTCAGGCGGTGCAGGTCGTAGAGGAACTCGATCGTGCGCGACACGTCCTCGGCGCTGGACGTGGCCATCGTGTAGATCGCGACCGCCGCTTCCTGGCCCTGGAACTTGTCGACAGTACCGATCCGGGCGCCCTCGGGAAGCTGCTCGCGAAGGCAGGCCACCTGCGCGTTGTACGGCGCGACGATCACCACGTTTTGCAGTTCCAGCACGGCTTCGACACCATCCTTGTCGATCCATGTCGCGCCGACGAGCGCGTCGACGAGTTGCGCGACGCAGCGGGCTTCGTTGGTCGAGGCGCTCCGGTCACCGGCGTGCTCGACAGGAACGAACCGGAGTCCTGACCCGTTGAGCAGCGAGTCCCCGGCGCCGTTGACGCGCTGACGCTCGAGCAACGGTTCGGAATGAAGCCGCCCCTCGTATGAGACCTCCGAGATGAACTGACACACGTCGGGATGCATCCGATGCGTGGTGTCGAGGAACAGCCCAAGATTTCCCGGAACGGTCTGGTGCTCGCCGAGCAGGTGCCCGAGTGCTGACGCACCCGCGCCCTCGGGGTGCGTGCCGTTGCCGGGCTGTGCGAGCTGCTGGGGGTCGCCGAGCAGCACAATGCTGCGCGCCGCGCGGCTCACCGCCACCGCGTTCGCGAGCGACATCTGCCCCGCCTCGTCGACGAACAGCACGTCGAGCGTGTCGGCTATGTCGTTGCGGGCGAAGAGCCACGCGGTACCGGCGACGAGGTCGACATCACCGGCTTTGATCCTGTTGATGACGTCTTGGTTGTTCGTTGTCGACTCGACCGCGTTGACGCCGCAGTGCTGTTCCGGGGCGCATTTCTGCAGCGCCCGAAGCGGCACGCCCTTCTTTTTCGCGACCTCGCACACTTCCTCGAGCAGCGTGCCGATCACGGCATGCGAGTTCGCGGTCACGCCGACGCGGCGGCCGTGACGCACCAGCTCCGCGATCATGTGCGCGCCGGCATAAGTCTTGCCCGAGCCGGGCGGGCCCTGCACGGCAAGGGCCGTGTTGTCGAGTCGGGTGGCGACGCGCACCGCCGTGTCGATGGGATCCTCGCCTTCGTGCCGGATCGATGCGCCCGGTTCAGTATCTCGAATCCGCGGCGGGTGCCGGCGCAGCAGGTCACGGGCAGCGCGGTATGACCCCGGCCCCTCGATTCCGTGCTCCGCGACCCAGGCCCCGACAGCTGCGACGGAGTCTCCGAGCTGCTTGGTGCTGATCGGCCCCGGAGCGATCAGATTCGTCGGGTGCGGAACCTCGCTGGCGTTCCCGCGCTTGAGATCGATCGTGCCCTGCGCGTCGTCGAGGGCAACAACGATGCCCACACCGTTCTCCGTCGCGGGATCGTACGGCTGGCTGCCAATCCCGAATTTGTGATCCTGCGGTGCGAATTTGTAGCGGTGCACGGTCGAGCGATCAACATGGCCGATCGCACCCTCGTACTCGAGTCCGCCGATGCATTCGGCATCGTCGACGAACTCGTCGCCGGAGAGGTCGTGGAGCCGTCGGAAGAACGCCCACCATTCGGGCCGGGATTCGCGTCGGTACCAGTGCAGCAACTGGGCAAGGAGCCAGTGAGCCTGCTGTTCGTTGCTACGCCGGCCGGGCTCCCCGACGCCTGCGCAAAGCTGCGCTTCGAGCGCGGCGAGCTTTGCGTCGTGCTCCGCGACACCCTCGGACGGCGCGGGGTCTCGTTCGGCCGGCCGGCGGGAGATCTCGCCGAACTTGCGCTCCGCCTCCGGACGGCGCTCCTCGAGCCACGCGCGCAGGAGCCGGGTCGACTCGCAGTCGTCGCGGTTGTAGTCGGAGATCTCGTCGAGCACGTGTGGGTCGCGGGTCTCGAGAAAGCCTTCGTAGGCGACGATGCTCGACGCGCCGTCGGCAACTGCGCCGGCGGCGCGCTGCATGTAGAGCGCTTCGATCTTCTTCAGGCCGTAGCCCTCGGTCGAGATCTGCACGCTCTGGAGCACCACCCGGTAGAGATCCACGAACACGCCGCCGCGTAGCAGCGCGTCGACGTCGTCTTCACGCGTCGCGTACTTGCCCATCAGGCGTTTGACGGCCGTCTGCTCGTACGCCGCGTAGTGGTAGATGTGCGCATCCTGGTATTGCGCGAGTCGAGCGGTCACGAAGTCGATGAAGTCTTCGAACGCCTGCTTCTCACCCGCACGGTCGTGGCCCCAGAAGGGGCGGTACTCCGGCGTGCCGTCGACGATGTCCACGACACCGAAGAGGTACTCGAGGCCGCCATCCAACGCCCACGGGTCACCTTCCATGTCGAAGAACAGGTCGCCGGGCGACGGCGATGGCAGGCCGGCGAGCCCGCGGTCGTGACCACTGATGTCGGGTGGTTCCGGCGCCAGGAGCGCGAACTTCGGCGGATGACGGCCGGCGCCTTCGACCTGCAGCTTGGCCTGAGCACGCAGTCGCTCGAGCGTGGTTTCGCCGATCCCGGTGACCGCGGTGTCGATCGGGCTCTCGGCGAGCGACGTCCTCGTGGCGATGCCGGCTGCGACGAGCTTGCGGGTCTGGTCGCGGCCCAGACGGGCGACCAGCGACAGGTGGTCGTCGTCGCGTCGGCGCTGATCGCAGGCCGGTTCCCAGCGGCACACACCGCAATGCGCGACCGGGTCGGGATACACCTCGCCGCCCGGGTCGGCGACGAACGCGAGGTACCGCGTCTTGAGCGATCGGTAATACGCGGCGTAGTCGGCGACGCGGAATGCATGCAGCGCCTTGTCGCCGGTGATCACGTGCATCAGCCGCGGCGCGAGGCCTTGCAGCCGTTCGACCTGCTCCGAGTACGCGCACATCTGTAAGAGCGCGGCGGCCTTGACGCGCTGCGCGAGCTTGGCGTCGGCGACCTCGTAGGACCACGCGCCGAGCTTGCTCGGCGGCTCGACGCGCAACAGGTAGTCGGCATGACCGCGCCAGCGACCATCGAAGAATGTCGCCTGATAGATCACCTCGGCGCCGGCGCGCATCGCCGCGAGCGTGTCGGCCTCGGCGCGCTGGAGATCGGCGCGGCCGGAGACATGGTTCGCGATCTCGACGACGGACTTGCCTTCCGCCTTGAACCGCTCCAGTTGGCCCGCCTCGTGCAGTTCGCCTTGGCGCACGAGAACATCGAGCTCCGGATCATCGCGTTGCGGACGTTCGAGCTCGCCTCGTGTCACCGCGAGCTCGAGCTGTGTCAGGCGCTCGCACGCGGCGAAGCCCGTCAGGTCAGTCGGGCTGAGAACGAGCTCACCGTCGAGCAGTTGCACCGCAGCCTCCCTGCCTGGCACCCCCGGCTACCGGCCCACCGTAGACCTGGGTGAGGTCCACGAATGCCGGGCGTCGGACTCTCGCAACGGCTGGACTTGGGCACAACCCCTGACAGTTGTCCCCGGTGGCGGATGCTGCTAACACCAGACGAGTCACGATCGGGAGGCGGCGCGTTGAGCGAGACCGCAATAGACCTGGAAGTCATCGACCGGGAGCGTCAACGGCTACGCGAGCAGCACTTGCGCGCACGCGGCGACCGAGCAGCGAGCAGCGCGCGCGGCGTCCACCACGTCGCCCTGCTGTGCACCGACGTGGAACGCACAATCCGCTTCTACCAGGACGTCCTCGAGTTCCCGCTCACCGACTTGTTCGAGAATCGCGACTACCGCGGCTCCAACCATTTCTTCTTCGACATCGGCAACGGCAACGGACTCGCGTTCTTCGACTTCCCGGGCCTCGACCTCGGGCCCTACGCCGAGGTGCTCGGCGGGCTGCACCACCTTGCGATCTCCGTCGAGCCTGATCGCTGGGAGCACCTGCGCGCGAAGCTCAGTGATGCGGGCGTCGACTACGAGGAGATGAGCGGCGCGTCGCTGTACTTCCGTGATCCCGACGGCACCCGCCTCGAGCTCATCAAAGATCCGCTCGGGGAGATGTACGGCCAGACGGTCCTGTGACCGAGCAGCACGGCTCACTCTGCTTTTGAGCACACCGATCGCGTTCACGTACAACGCGGCGCCCGGGCGGGTCGTGTTCGGTGTCGACACGCTCGACCGAGTGGCCGACGAGACCGCAGCTCTCGGCGCTGCTCATGTCTTCATCGTGGCGAGCAATTCCGCGCGCGGCGCGGCGGCGCGAGTAGCGGCCGCTCTCGGCGCGTCGCACGCGCGCACGTGGACCGAAGTCACCCAGCACGTACCCGCGGAGCTGGCGACACGGGCCACCGACGCGGCGCGCACCAACGGCGCCGACGCGATCGTCGCGATCGGGGGCGGCTCGGCCACCGGGCTCGCGAAGGCCATTGCGCTCCAACTGACGATCCCGATTGTCGCGGTACCGACCACCTACGCCGGCTCCGAGCAGACACCCGTCTTCGGCATCACGGGTGAGCACAAGCAGACGGGCCGCGATCCGCGGGTGCTTCCCCGCGTCAGCGTCTACGACCCGGCGCTCACCATCTCACTGCCGGCCGCGATTACGGCGACCAGCGCCGGGAACGCGCTGGCCCATTGCGTCGAGGCACTCTGGGCTCCCGACGCGAGCCCGGTACCGACGCTGCTCGCGACGGAAGCGATCCGTGTGATCGCCGAAGCACTGCCCCACGCGACCGCACGTCCCGCCGACCTCGACGCGCGCACACGGTTGCTCCTCGGTGCGCACCTCGCGAGCGGGGCGTTCTCGGCCACGACGATGGGACTCCACCACCGCCTGTGTCACGCGCTCGGCGGCACCTACGGCCTCGACCACTCGGCCACGCACGCGGTGCTCCTCCCCCATGTCGTGGCATTCCAAGCTTCGGCCGCGTCCGACGCCGTCGCAACCGTCGGTCGCGCGCTCGGTTCGGCCGACGCCGCGGGTGCGCTGCGCGATCTCCTGGTCGACGCGGGCGCACCGGCGAGCCTCGCCGACCTCGGACTCTCGGCCGACGCGCTCGGCGACGCGGCAACCCGAGTCGTGGCGGACGCGCCTCCGAGCCCGCGTCCACTCGACGCCGCCGCGGTGCGGACACTGCTCGACGACGCGCACGCGGGCCGGCGACCACGCCGACATCCTCCGTGAGCAGATCAACGGCACCCCCGGGCGCTCACCCCTCAAACGCGCGTTCACTCGAGGTATTACCGGCAAATACACGGGGAAATCCTCGAGTAAACGAGGGGTAGCGGGATGGTCTTCGGCGGCTGCCGGCGAGCCGGGAGGCGTGCCGGGGCCCGCGGCGGCGGCGCGTCAGGCGTGTGCCCGATAGGCCGCGACGACCGGCTCGAGGATCTCGGGGACACGGTCGAGATCCTCGGCGCGCACGAATGACTCGAGGCCGACGCGCACGTCGGTCGCCCCGATCTTCACCAGACGCGGCACCTCGGCCATGGTCGCGTCGAGGTCGACCCGACGCTCGGCGTCGCGAACCGCCGGGAGCGTGAGCCGGATTTGCGGCGTGCCCGTGCGCCCGGCGTCGGCCCACGCGCGCTGCAACTGCGCCGCCTCGCGTGCGATCTGTTCCTCTGTGGCGTCCATGATCGGGATCCACCCGTCGCCGAGCTCGATGATGCGCCGGAGGTTGCGCGCGTTGAGCGTGCCCGAGAACCACACCGGCAACGGCCTTTGCATGGGCTTCGGCTCGCACCAGATCTCGTCGAACGTCGCGGTGCTCGACGTGAACGATGCCGGAGACTGCTCCCACAGCGCGCGGCAGGCCGCGATCGTCTCGGTGAGCAGCCGGCCTCGTTCCTCGAATGGCAGCCCCACCGCGTCGTACTCGTCTCGCTGCCACCCGGTACCGACACCCAGGTCGACTCGACCATTGGAGAGCGCGTCGAGGGTCGCCACCGTCTTGGCGAGCACAGCTGCCGGGCGAAGCGGCGCGATGAGGATGCCGGTGCCGAGCCTGATCCGCGTGGTCGTCGATGCGATCGCGGCGAGCATCGTGAGCGGTTCGCACCACGGTCCGTCGATCGCCCCGCGGAACGGGCCCCATTTGTACTCGTGCGTGTTGCGGCCCATCACGACGTGGTCGACGACCACGAGACGATCGAACCCGACGTCCTCGAGCTGTCGCGCGAGTTGCACGAACTTGTCCCAGCCTCGGTCCCCGAACAGTGACCCGAAGTTCGGCACTCCGATCGTCAACGTCGTCACGTCGTTGTCCACGTCGCGGGATCAGGCGAGACCTCACCGCCGGTCACCTGGTCGCCGAGGCTCTCGTGCCGAGCTCGAAGCTCCGCGAGCTGTTGGTCGACTTCGGTGAGCGCCGAAAGCTCGGATCCTTCCATCACGTACACCAGGTAGTACATCAGAAGGTCGGGCAAGCTCTGAGCGTCCACGGTGATGCCGGCGTCGTCGCGTCCGAGTGTGTAGACGGTGCCGAAGCGCCGCGAGGACGCGCGCACCGAAAAGAAGCTGCGGCGGTGGTCCGCCCAGCTCGCGAGAGCCGACGCGGCGATCCGGTGCACCAGGTCGGCGTCCGGTTCACCGACGACAATCTCGTCAAGCTGTGGTGGGTCGGCGCTGCAGTCAAGATCGAAGTGTCGTTCGACGCCGTCGGGGAACACGAGCCCAATCCGGTAGCGCACCTGGTGCTCGCGGTAGGCGCGCACGACACGGTCCTCACCCTCGGCTGCGCTCACGACCCACTCGCCGAGCGCGCCGACGAGCCCGACGGCGAGCTGCTCGAGGCGAGCCGGTTCATACCTGTCGGGGTTCGGGTCGGCGAGGGGTGGAATGGGTGCGGTCGGGTCGAACGCGATGCGCCTCGTGTCATGAGCTTCCGTGCGGGCGACGGCTGATGCACCCGCATTGAGCAGGACCTTGCCGCTCGTGACCTCGAGCACGTCGCCGGGGTCGACAAGGCGGGTGTCGAGCTGCGCGTCGAGCTGTGCCAGATCCGCGACGAAGCGTTCCCGCGAGATCGGGAACAGGAACGCGTTGAGCCATTCGTGGTTGCCACAGAACCGGAAGCCCGCCGACGCGGGCACGACGACGCTCGGGGCGATCCGCAGGGCTGTTTCCAGGTTGCGGCGATGCGTCTCGAGAGGGAAACCGGTCGCGCGACTCTCGAAGAACTCGAAATTCTGGCTCGCATACATCGCGAAGAGGAGATCGATCGTCGCGAAGCGGTCGCGCACCGCGTTGATCGTCTCGTCGGAGAGCAGCGTGTCAACCTGGTTCCAAAAGCTGCCGGAGCTGTCGCGAAACACCATCCCCATCTCGGGAATCGAGGTGAGCTCGGAGCGGGTCGGCAACAACTCGAAGTCCGGCCCCAGGATCGGAGCCATCGCCACCACCGGATGCACGTTCGAGAAACCCAGCTCTCGTAGCGCGTGCACGATGATCGGGTCAGGCGGGCAGATCGCGTCGACATCGCGCGCGACACGGTCAAGCGACGCGAGATCGAAATGGTCAGGATGACGGTGCGAGATGATCAGAATGTCGAGAGCCGGCAGCTGGTCGAGCTCGACAGTACGTTCCGGGCACGAGGCGACAGTGCCCTCCTCGAACGGATCACTGAAGACAGGATCCATGAGACACGTCGCGCCGTCGAGCTCCACCAGCACCGACGCATGTCCAACCAGCGTCACCCGCACGCCGACGCCTCCACCTCGAGGACCCGCCAGTCTGCCTGACCGGCCTGCTCAGCACCGACGCTCAGTGCTGCCTAGCTGGATCGTCCTCCCGTACAGCCTTGGCATCGTCGGGACTGGCGAGGTCGCTTTCCGTCGTTGGCTCCGCGACACCGGTGTCACCGTGGGCGCGCTTCACTGCTGACTTGGCGTCGTCCTCGCTGATGTCCTCGCCGGCGCGATCTGCGAGAGCTTTCGCCTCCGCGTCACGGTCACCGGTCGCTGAATGAACCCTCTGACGAAGACTCGGGTCGTCCGAATCGTCGTTTGGAGCACTCGAATCGTCGGTCGCCATCGGCGCCTCACCTCACTCGCGGCATTCTCATGATGGCCCAGTCGCCACCTCACCAAACGCTAGTGGTCCGATGGCCGGCAAGAGCCTCGTCGAGCGGTTCTCCATGACGCTAGGCGCGCGTTGTAGCCCCTTTTCTTTGTCCTTGAGCACTGTGTAACGTCCGCATTTCGCCACGGCGAAACGGGGGGACCGCTCTTGCACAACTTCTGGGGTTGGCTCGGCCTGAACCTCGGCAAGCGCTGGATTGCCGTCCTCCTCGTCGGCGGCATCATCACCGTCGCGCTCGGTTTCGGCATCACGAAACTCGAGTTCGCGACCGGCCAGGACAGCTACCTCAACAAGAGCGAACAGGTCTACAAGGACAGCGTCGCGTACCAGAAGCTGTTCGGCGGCCAGGCCATGGTCACCCTCGTGACGATGGACAAGGGCCACACGGTGAAGGAGCTGGTCACCCCGGCGAACATCAAGCAGTGGAAGGCGGTCGAGCGCACGCTGCGCGGGAGTGGCCAAATCGTCAACGTGGTGAGCCCGATGACCGCTCTGCAGTTCAACGACGCGCTGGTGTCGAGCCCGTCGGGTGATCCCACGCAGAGCCCCGCCGGCAAGATCCTCCTCGCCGACACTACGCGCGACCCGACGCCCGCCGGGAAGGCCGCGCGCAACGCCGACGCCGTGATCACGCTCACACGCCTGAACGCCACCGCTGCCGCGAACCGGACCCTCGACAACCCGGCGTACGTCGACTTCCTGCTCCACGACAACCAGGGAAAGATCCGCAAACCGCTCCTCGCAAACTTCCCCGACAACCGGCACGCTCAGATGATCACGCGCCTCCCGGGGAACGCGTCGATCAAGGACGAGGGCACGTCGGCCGACTTCGTACGAGCCGCGGCCGCCAAGCTGCACTTCCCGAACGCCACCATGGTGACCACCGGCGCGCCCGTGCTCCTACAGAATGTCAACGACTACCTGACCGGCGGGATGCTCACGCTCGGGGCGCTCGCGCTCGGGATCATGGCGCTGATCCTGCTGGTGCTGTTCAGCGTGCGCTGGCGACTCCTCGCGCTCCTGGTCGTCATCATCGGCGTCATCTGGGCGTTCGGCATCGTCGGCTACCTCGGCATCCCGCTCACGATCGTGACGATTGCCGGCCTGCCCGTGATGCTCGGCATCGGCATCGATTACGCGATCCAGATGCACGCGCGCATTGAGGAGGAGGTTGTCGTCGCCCGCGCTGCGCACCCGATCCAGGAGAGTGCGCGCAACCTCGGGCCCGCGCTGCTCGTCGTGACCTTCGACGCCATCTTCGCGTTCGCCGCGCTCCACTTCGCGAAGGTGCCGATGCTCCGGCAGTTCGGACTGCTCCTTGCGGTCGGGGTCGCGACGATCTGCGTCAACAGCATCATGGGCCCGCTCGCGATCCTGGGGATCCGCGAGTACAGGTCGCCCACGAAGTCCAAGGACTTCCGCTCGGGCCCGCTGGGCCGGCTCGTGGTCTGGCTCGGCGGCATCTCGGCGAAAGCGGCGATCTGGCTCGCCATCGCGAGCATCGTCATCTTCACCGGCGGGATCCTGGTGGAGAACAAGCTCACGCTTCAGACCGACCCGATCCAATGGGTCAACCAGCACTCGCAGGTGATCAAGGACCTGCACGTACTCGACCATGAGACCGGCTCCTCGAGCGAGCTCGGCGTCTACGTGCAGTCGCAGCAGGACTTCAGCGACAAGACCGTCGGCTACCTCGACGGATTCACCCGCAAGCAGCTCGCGAAGTCCCCCAAGACGCTGCTCACCGCGGCGAGCCTCGTCGAGATCGTCAGCGACCTCAGCGACGTATCCGGGGCGCAGCACGTCGCCCCCACCGGCGAGCAGGTGAAGTCGGCGTACGACGTGGCGCCGAAAGACGTCCAGCTGTCGACGGTGGCGCCCTCAGGCACGGCGCTCAACCTCGTGTTCCGCACCGGCCCGAGCGGCCTCGACGCGCGCGCAGTGGTCGTGCGCGATATCCGCAAGACCGCCGATCCGCCCGCCGGGGTCCGCGCCACGCCGTCGGGCCTCGCGGTGGTCGGCGTCGGCTTGCTCGACAATCTCGAGGCGAACCGGGTTGAGCTCACCTACTTCGCGATTCTGTTTGTCTTCCTGTTCCTCTCAGTGCGGCTCCGCAGCGTGGCGCGCGCACTGCTGTCGCTGGTCCCCGTGCTCATCGCGGTCGGCGCCGCGTCGCTCTTGGAGTACGCGTTCAGCCTCAAGCTCAGTCCGATGACCGCGGTCGGTGGGCCGCTCGTGGTCGCCGCGTGCACCGAGTTCACGTCGCTGATCCTGCTGCGCTTCGTCGAGGAGCGCCGGCGCGGTTTCTCGCCGCGCGCCGCGATCAAGGTCACCGCGTCGCGCACGGGCCGCGCGTTCTTCGTCTCGGCGCTCACGGCTGTGTCCGGAGTCGCGGTCATCGCAACGTCGTCGCTCCCGCTGCTGCGCGACTTCGGCGTCGTCGTGGGCCTGAACGTCGCAGTCGCGCTGTTGAGCGCGCTCGTTGTGCTGCCACCGATGCTCGTGTGGGCCGACGGTGACGGGCGCAGGTGGGTCTCCCGTCGCCTCGTCCCCGACGAGATCCTGGAGAACGCGCACGCTGCGGAACCGGCACTCGTAGGCTGAGCCCGGCGCAGCCCCCGCCCTTGTGGGGTTGCGCGCGGCCCTACGTTCGGCAGTTGTTTGTGATCGAGGCATGCTGAGTGGCGGAGCAGTGTGGCATCTCGATTGTCCGCCCTGGCATGCCTGTTGCGACGCCGCAAGCGACCACGCGCACGGGCCGTTTACGCTGGTCGAACGGGACGAGCCCTCGTAGGGCATGGCGAAAACCTCGTGAGGGCTGGTCGCTGCACTTCGTGCGCGGTCACGCGTTCATGCAGAACATTCGGTGCGGCCACTACGAACTCGGCGTCAATGCCCGCGCCCACCGGCGCGTCGCGAACGCGTTCACCGAGCTCGCCCGAACCATCTGAACGGACCTGGACCGCGGCGGAGTGTCACGCGGCCCCGCCCAACTCAACGCAACAGTGCCTGACCAAGCGCCTACGCCCTTATGCCGCGGAGGAATGGCTCGACGGTCTTGAGGAAGTCGTTCTGGTTCGGCGCGGCGGCGATCGGGTCGCAGTGCGCGTAGGTGCTTGCCCGGTTGACGAGCGTGAGCTTGCTCGACGGGAGGCCGGATTGCTTCGCGAGCGCGGTCGCGGCGTCGAGCACCCGCTGGTTGCCGAGCGACGCCGCGAATGCGTAGATCGGAATGTGCAAGTCCTTGCCGTGAGTCGCGCGCACGTCGAGCACGGCGTCGGCCGGGTTCGCGATCCCGCCGTTCACCGCGCCGGAGTCGAGGGAGAGCTTTTGGGGGTGGTACCAGGACGTCCCGTCCATGCCCTCGATGCCCGCAAATGCGGCCGCCGCGCGTTCGACGGGTGTGATCCCGTCGTTCTTCCAGCCACGCGGGTCGCCGCTGGGAGGGCACTGTTGCGTTGGTCGCAAATCGGACACAACGCCGGCTCCCCGCGAGGCTGGTCGTGTGTGCGAACCGAACAAGACGGCCGAACGGTGCGCGGCCGAGGTAGTCGGGCAGCTTGGTTCGGGCCATGCCGTCGGGTCGCTAGAGGTACAGCTCGGCTCATCAGCTTCGCCTGGGTCTGGTCGGCGGTGGGTTAGCGCGCGCTGGGGTCGGGACGTACGCTCGGCCCGTGACGACCACCGCAGAGCGGCTGCGCGACGCTCGTGCGAAGACCGACAGTGCGCTGGTTTCCGTCCGTGCCGATCGGGGCGCATCTCCTGTGTTGATCGCGGTGGTGAGCGAGTTCGCTAAGAAGGCCGAGAAGGCCGCGCACTCCGATGACGAGCGGACGGCGGTCATCGAGCTCGAACAAGCCGGCGACAGCGCCAAGGCGGCCGCCGAAGCCGACACCGGCGTGGCGGACGCAACTCGCCAAGCGGTGCTGGAGGCGCACCTCGCAATCTGCATCGCCAAAGCCAAGCTGTGACCTGACTCGTGTCCGGTATCGCCATCATCACCGAATCTTGCATCGACGTGAAGGATCGTGCGTGCGTCGATGTCTGCCCGGTGCAATGCATCTACGAGTTCGATCCCAACAACAACGTGCTGTTCTCGGAGGTCCAGGCCGGCAATGGAGAGATCGAGAACAGTCATACGCCGAATCCGGACGCGATCGCGATCTTCGGCGACAGCATCTTGTACGTGAACACCGATGAGTGCACGTCGTGCACCGCGTGCTACCAGCCCGACGTGTGTCCCGTCGGCGCGATCTACTCCGAAGAGGTGGTGCCCGACGGATCTTCCAAGACGAAGTACAACTCTGAAGATCACAACAAGGGCCACGACCACACGTTCTTCATCCAGCTCAGCCGGGACGTCTTCGCCGACTAGATGTCATTGACGTCGGTCGACCTCCTGGAAGAGCTTCGGGCTTCGCTCGACGAGGTCGAGCCGCTCCTTGCCGGGCGCATCGTCGACATCGAGATGTCTCGCTTGCGCGTGCTCGCCGATCCGGTGGTGTTCCGGCGTGAGTTCGCGTCGCTCATCGAGTCCGCCGTTGCCGACGCGGAACCGACGCACTCCATCACCGTGCGCGTCGCCCGAACCGGAAAGTCGGCCCGGATCGAGGTCGTCAATGAGCGCGGCGGCGCGCGATTGGACGGCGTGATCGGCTCGATGACCTTGCCTCCGGTGCCTGGGGCGTCGAGCGCGGCCGACGCCTGACGCTCGCGGACAGGGCGTCGGAACCCAACTCGTGCCCGTCGCGCGTGACGGAGCCCGAGACGCAGGCTGTGAGCGGCTCCACGTCGATTTCGAGGATCATCTCAAGCCGTTCTACTTCGACGACTGCGCTTTCACTCTCACGAACGCCAGGCTGGTCGCCCTTCATTGACACAGCGCCGCGCACTGGCATCCCAGATCGCCGGGTGCGTGACGCAGGGTCCGTCCTCGGATGTCTCCACTGCTGTCCCACCGCGAGCGCACGTAATGGGCTTGGTTTCAGGGGATCATCGCAACACGACCCTCGATCGGGTTCCATCTGATCGGGAGGTGGTGGGGTAGGTTGCCGCCGTCGATAAGACGAGGGAGGCCGCAATGGGGCTGGTCCGAAAGACGCTGTCGGTGGGGACCCTTGGCATCGTCTCGTTCCGCGGTAAGAAGGAGAAGCTGCGACGCGCCGAGCGATCGCGGCGTGACGCCGAGACCGCCCTCGAACGGGAGCAGGCGGCTCGTCTGGCCGCCGAGACCCGCATCGCAGCTGCGGAGAAGCGGGTGGAGCACGCCAGCACCGAGGCAGCCCGCGCCGCCAAGCGGCTCGAGCACTCCAAGCGGCGAATTCGCCGCGGCCGTAGGACGGGAAGGCTCGGTGAGCTGCTCGCCGCTGCCGAGCCGATCGTGCGCAGCGGGGTGGAGAGCGCCCGCAGCGCCGGCAGCGACGCCGCGGAGCGTGGTCGCAAGGCGAGCCGCCGTACGCGCAAGGCCGCGAAGCGCGCCGCTCGCGACGGAAGGAAAGGTGCCGAGCGCTCGTTGCGCCAAGCAAAGGCAGCGGCATCGTCGACGAAGGAAGCCCTAGCACCCCACGCCGAGCGGGTCGCAGCGCGAGCCGGCGATGCTCTCGATAGTTGATCACCCGTTAGAGCTGGGCTCGACAGAGCGACCCCCCGCCCCCCCGAGCACCGCCACTCCGGCATCGGACTGCACACACCGGCCTCCGTGCACTACGGCACCGCCACCGAGATCCGCGAACAACGCTCCGCCGTTCTCGACGCCGCCTACGCCGCGAACCCGACCCGCTCCCGCCACCGACGACTCCAACCGCCGAAGCTGCCCACCACCGCGTTAGATCAACAACCCCTCACGCGAAGCACTCATCCAGAGCGCATGACCAACCGCTGCCTCAAAATGCTTGACGGGTTCCGAATCGAGGTACGCACCGTGCGCGTCCGTGACGGTGATGCTTCGGTTGCAGGTCGTCTGCGTTATGACAGTCAGCTTGTGCGTGCTGGGACCGGTCTTCCTGGACGACGAGCAGCCCCCGCCTACGCTGATAACGGCCACAAGCACGATGTACTTGGCCTCCGAGTCAGCCGGGCGGGGCTGTTCCATGCGCCCAAAGAGAGCCAGCCCAAGAATTGGCTCGGCAGATCGAAGCCGAGGTTTCGTCGCCTCAAGCGGACCGACGCGCGCGCCGATGCTCATTACGTGGCGTTTGATGCTGTTGGACCTGATGCGGTCAAGGAGTGGGCTGCGGGCCCAGGCGGCGAACTGCATGGCCGCGCCCTTCGGCCCGTTGTGGTCGGCGCGTCGGGTGCGCCTGCTGGTCGCGCACGGCTGGAGTTGGGTGAGGCGTTGTTCCCGCGCGCCGGCGACGTCGCGCAGGTGGTCCTGCGACGCTGGCAGGAGCGACGGGGCAGGCCCGTCGTTTCCGAGGAAGACGTCTATCGAGACATTGTGCGGACGACCGAGTTGGCGACGATCACCGTCGCGCAGTTCCTCACGACGGGGTCGTTCGCGACCGCAGAACAGGCGAACGTCCTCGCGGCAACGGGCAAGGCACCGCTGCGTGACACGATTTCGCTGGCCGAACTGACCCGGCTGTACTTGTTCTGGCGCGACGCGACGGCCGAGATCGTCCTCGAAGAGGCTGCACGGCTGGGAACGGACCGCGGCACCATCGACGAGGCAATATTCGCCGTCCGCGCGGGATTCGACGGCTCGATCATGCGTATGGCGAAGCAGTTCGATACCGAACGACAACGGCTGCAAGCCCAGGTCGTCGAAGAACGGAGACGCCTGGAGCATCAGGCATTGCACGATGCCCTGACTGGGCTGCCGAACCGGCTGTTATTCCTCGATCGGCTCATCCACGCGCTTGACCTATCCTCGCGTCGTCTCTCACGCACCGCGGTATTGTTCGTCGACCTCGACCGCTTCAAGGTCGTCAACGACGTCGCCGGCCACTCTGCGGGCGACGCACTGCTCGTGGCCGTCGCCGAGCGACTCCGAGAAGTAGTGCGAACCAGCGATACTGTCGCGCGGCTCGGCGGCGACGAGTTCGTCGTGTTGTGCGAGGACCTCGCTGGCGGCATCTCGGAGGCCGAAGCTCTCGCGCAACGCCTCGCGGCAACCATCGCCGAACCACTTCACATCGCGGACCGAGAACTCTTCATCTCCGCGAGCATCGGCATCGCCCTCGCAGGAGCCACCGACGATGCCGACGCGCTCCTCGCCCACGCCGACCGTGCCATGTACCTCGCGAAACAGCGCGGCCGCGCCTGCTACGAGATCTACCGGACCGCCATCGACGAAGGACTCGAACGTCGAGCAGAGCTTCTGAACAGTCTGCACCGGGCCTGCGAAGGCGGCGAGCTGCAACTTCACTACCAGCCCATCAAAGTGATGCACAGCAATGACATCACGGCGATGGAAGCACTGCTGCGGTGGGAACACCCGACACTCGGTCGGATTCCGCCGAGCGAGTTCATCCCTCTCGCCGAAGACACCGGCCTCATCCGCGACATCGGCCGATGGGTCCTTACCCAAGCATGCTCCGACTGTGCCGACTGGCGCAGGCGCGGTGCCAGCGACGTCGGTGTCACCATCAACATCTCCGGACGTCAACTGGAAGACCCGCACATCGCCGACATCGTCCGCGACGCCCTCGAACGGGCCCAGCTCCCCGCCGAAGCAGTCACTCTGGAACTCACCGAAAGCATCCTCTTCTCCGACGCCCCCCACGTCGGGGACACCCTTACCGACCTGCATGGCATAGGTCTGCGTCTCGCCATCGACGACTTCGGTACCGGCTATTCGTCACTGTCGTACCTCTCCAAGTTCCCCGTCGATCTCATCAAGATCGACCGCAGCTTCGTCGCGGGACTCGACCAGACCGGCCGCAACAGGACCATCGTCTTCGCGACCATCGAACTCGCGCACGCCCTCGGCCTCACCGTTGTGGCCGAGGGCGTCGAAACCGAAACCGAACTCGCCGAGCTCCGCAACGCGCGATGCGACGCGGCGCAAGGATTTCTCCTCGGTCGACCCGCGAGCCTCGCCGACAACACCCGACACCTCGCCTCAAAGAGCGACGACGCGCGTCCGTCCGAGCAGTAGGTCCATCAAGCGGCGGAAGATCCCTCGCGGCAGGTCTGCGACGCCGCTTGGTTGTCCGACACAGACGATGCCGCCGTACACCCAGTGGTCCATCAGGCGCGTCAGCCGGGACCGACGCGTCCTCGTGGCGAGGACGCGCACCGGCCTGACGCCATGGCGACGGAGCACCGCGGCCAGCTGGTTGAAGTTGAAGCAGTGCCACTGCTCGTCACTGACAAACAGCACGACCGGTGCTCCCCGCCATCGTCGCATCCGAGACTCCACACTTGAAGACGCTACTGATACTGCCCGAGAAGCGACGCGGGCCCTCATGCAGCACCGCATCGAGATGTCCCCAACCGTGTACGCCCAGTGGTTCCGTCAACCCCCGCCCGCCGCCCACGTGTCCTCCTAGTCGGGCGGACACCCCAGGCCTCACACGATGAGCGAGATGCAAGGGCGAACCCACGACCGCCGGCACCGGCGGGGTGACACCCGCTCACGGGTGCCGGTTCACCGGACACTTGGTTGCCCCGCAGGGCCACATCTCCACTCGAAGTGGAAGGCACCTTGGGCTGTCCATCCCAGGTTGCCGGGCCCAGCTCTTCCGGGCCGCTCTTGATGCTGGGCGTAACAATAGCCCGACAATGGGACAGCAACCGCCGGATTGCGAGCGCACCGAAGACGGCGGCACCGCGTCGGTAGCGTGACCGGGATGCCATCAGGTGCAGGCAGCTCGAACGTCGATCCCCTTCGCTATCTCCGACTCGATGTCTCCGCCGTTCCTCACCAGGGTGGATACATCGCCAAGCAGTGCCCGGTCGTCGCGCACTTCCGCTACGACCCCACGAACACCGCGACGGAGGTGCCGCATCCCGAGGCGGTACAGCGACGCTTCGAGGCCGGCAGGCTGTTCGAGGCCGAGATCTTCGCGGAGCTGCGCGCCGCGCATCCGACGGCCCTCATGCTCGACCCTGACCTCCGCGACCTCATCGGGCCAACCGTCGCCGCGATGCGCGACGGCGTCGCGCTGATCCTCGGCGGGCAGCTACCAAACGACGACATCGGAAGGCGCGTGGGAAGACCCGACATCCTCGTGCGCGTCGAGGGCACCTCAGGAGGCGGGACCGCCTGGTCCTATGTGCCCGTCGACGTGAAGAATCACGCGACCCTCCAGCCCGCCGCCCAGGGTGCGTTCGGTCCGGCACGGTGCTCGCCGCTCGGCTCCCCCACCCCGGCCGGTGCATCGGCTCCGGAGGAATGGGCACGCAAGCGCGCGGACGACGTCCTCCAGCTCGCGCACTACTGGCGCATGCTCGAGTCCGCCGGCTTCGCGCCACCCGGTCTCCGTCATGCGGGGATCATCGGCACCGAGCGGGTCGTCACATGGTTCGACCTCGACGCCGCCGTCTGGCGCAGCGGTGGCGCGAGGCGGTCGAGCCTGGAACGGTACGACTTCGAGTTCAGCTTCCGCCTCGACGTGATCGCGTGCGCGCTGACGCAAGGACAACCGGGTGCCGGCCCGCCAATCGTGATCCCGCTGTACAAGCGGGAGTGCGACCAGTGCGAGTGGCGCGACGTATGCGTCCCGGAGCTCGAGGCTGCGGATCACGTGACGCTCGTCCCGAACATCGGGTACCCGCAGTGGGTCGTCCATCGCGACCACGGAATCACGACCCGCACGGAGCTCGCCGCGCTCGACGCGCCCACGGCGTCGCTGCTTGATCAAGGCGTCGACCTCGCCCGCTGGCAGCAGGAGGCCGCGGCTCTTCCGGCCGACACGCCCATCGACGAGATACCGAGCCGGGCACCGAAGCAACGCCAGACGCTCCTCGACCACGGCATCCGCGTTGCCGGTGACTTGCTCGCGCTCGACGCGACAACCGCCGCGTACTCCGGCGCGACGCTCTCGAACCTGACCACCTCGATCGACCTCGCCCGGCTCGGCGTCACGAATATCGTGGCCCGCGCCCGCGGCGTCACCGAGATCGTCGTCCCCCGCGCGGACATCGAGATCGACATCGACCTCGAATCGTCCGGCGAGCGCGTCTACCTGTGGGGCACGCTGCTCTCGGGAAGCGTTCCGGGCATCGCGACCGGCTACCAGCCGTTCGCAACGTTCGACGTGCTCGACGACGACCGCGAAGCCGAGCTCTTCGCCGACTTCTGGGCCTGGCTCACCCACCTGCGCCAGAACGCGGCCGACGCCGGGCTGAGCCTACGCGCCTACTGCCACAGCGGTCCCAGCGCGGAGAACCGCCAACTGCGCTCCGCGTGCAAGCGGTTCGCCGGGCGCCCGCGTATCCCGACGCTCGAGGAAGTGGACACATTCCTAGCGAGCGCGCTGTGGGTCGACATGCGCGAGGTCGTCACGAGCCAGCTTCTCACCCCGTTCGGCACTGGCCTCAAGGCGCTCGCTTCCTACGCCGGCTTCACCTGGCGCGACGGCGACCCCGGCGGCGAGCAGACCCTCGCGTGGTACGAACTCGCGACCGCGCACGCCGACGCAAGCGTGCGCACCGAGAACCAACACCGCCTCCTCGAATACAACGACGACGACTGCCGCGCGACACGACACCTCCGCGAATGGCTCGAACGCGAGGGGCCATCACTTCCCTCACTCGAGGAGCTCGACCGCAGGTTCTGTTAGGCACCGCTACAAGGGCGCCTCCGCCAGCCGTCGGCGACCACGAGAACCTCTCGGCGCGTCGGCGTCGGGCAGTTCGCTTGGAATGGGCGGCGATCGCCTCCTCCAAGCGCGCCCGAGAGGGACGCGGTGTGTCCGTCTCGCAACAGGGCCAGCGGTCCGGCGACGATGAGCGGCGGACGGGTTCAGCCGACTAGCTGGTTGGCGGCGAACTTCGATCGGAGGGCCTGCATGAGGATGAGGTTCTCCAACAGACCTGGCCGAGCGAGAAGGTTCGGGACGAAGCAGTTGAAAGCCAGCCCGGGTTCGTCTCGCGCGGGGACGGGACACCAGGCGCCGAGCAGCATGGTGTCAGTGCTCTTCTGGGCCTCCGCGAGGTTCAATCGGTTCGCCGTGGAGGCGACCTCGGCACGAGTGTCGAAGGCCGCTGTAGTTCCGTACCTACCCTCATCGCGACTTCGAAGCCCTGACGCGGTCCAGAGTCTGGTTTAAACCGATACGTGGGGGTAAACCTGGCCGTGTGCCGGCAGGGAAGGCACACCTCGGCATTAGGACGGTTCCGGGCCCGGCGTCATCCGACCCGCCGACGGCCTCGAATACTCCAGACATCGATTTCCGAAGACCAACCCGAGGAGAATCGGAATGCCCCGAAGCAAGAACTCGAAGAGATTCGGTCGGCCGAGCCTACTGTTGCTGTCGGTCGCGGCGCTCGTGCTGTTGCTGCCCGCCCTAGCCTTCGCAAACGGCGCCTCTCATACAGCGACGCTGGACCCGGTACCCCATGACCCGACAGCATCGGGCCACTCGATGACGAATGCGCAAGCTCATCTCGTGCGCGCCGGCGATTTCGTGATCGTTCGGATCCGAGTCCACGACGCTGCTCCAGGACTGGTGCACGCGCAGCACATCCACGGCGTTGCCAACCATGAGTGCCCTGGGATCGACCGCGACATCGATCACGACGGGCTCATCAACACGACCGAAGGACAGCCCGACTACGGCCCGATTGTCGTCTCGCTGACGACGAGCGGCGACACGTCGCCAGCGAGCGGGCTCGCAGTCGAGCGGTTCCCAGTAGCCAGCCCCGACGGCTCGTACACCTACTTCCGCAAGCTGCGGGTCGGCGTCGAGATTCCCCAGGTAGTCGCCGACAACCTCGACTCGTTCCACATCGTCGTGCATGGTATCGACACGAACCACAACGGCGAATACGACTTCAGCAAGGGCCCGTCGGACCTCAATCCGGCGATTCCGCAGGAGGCAACCGTCCCCGCCGCTTGCGGTCTGATCGGCGGCTGAACCGACGCGACGCCCTGCGCATGCTGGGAGGTGCCGCCACGTCTTAGTGGCGGCACCTCCCAGCGCGCCAGTTGTTCGAACTACTGGGCTGTTGCGATGCGCAGTTCAGCGTGCGACCCGCGTCTGCTGACGTCCCATGCGTGCTGGTCCTCGGAATACACGTTAAGGCTGCCGACCACCGTGGCGCTCAGGCGAACCGGTACGCCTAGGACCCCTCGCACTCCTTGACCCCGCAATCCGCGCGCCAACTCGGGCCAACGTTCGTCACCGCTGGCGTCCTCGCTCTCGACAATGTGGCCGTAGACCGCCGCGTCGACGCAAGGACCTTGGGCAGCCTGTTCCTGGACCTTCTCGAGCAGGTGAGCGCGTGCATCGCCCGCGGCCACATAACCCAACACGTCGAGATCGTCGAAGATCATGAGGCCCGTGCCAGCAAGTGCGAAGAGCTCGTGGCTCGACTGGATCACGAGCTCGAGGGCGTCTTCGAGAGCGACGTCACCGGTCGTCGAGGCGATGAGCCGGTCGATGGTCGGCCCGAGCGCCCGACCATCTACGTGGCCGGATACCCCGCGCTGGATCTCGGATGGCTCCTCGCCGCTCGTTTCCACTGCTTCTCCGTGAGAAGGTCGAATCGAGCCGCGGGAGTCAGGGCGGCGAACGGACAATAACGCGATCTGGGCGCCACCAACGGGACCAGTCTCGGTGAGCCACCACGCATCGGGCGAGACCGCGGATGACGATGTCGCGTTCGGATCACGACGATCTTCTGGTTCACCGTGCGCGACAGCAAGAGGTTCGTAATCTCCGCCGCGCTGTGACCCACGAGCCGACGCCGGTCCGCACGACGCGGGTGCCGAGGTCCTCCTCGATCATCGCGTGCGGCGCAAAGGGGAGCCACCACTCGCGGCCGTTGCCAACACCAGGAGGTTGCGGTCGCGACACTCGGTCACGTCTGTTGACGGGCGTCTGAAGTCGATCGCCGTCGCTCAGACCACCACGACGCCCGTCGGCGAGCCCCATCGTCCCGGATGCAGGCTCACGCGAAGGCCCAGCTCAGCGCTGTGACCGAGTTTTCGGCACCCATACGATCGCGGGGTAGGCGCGATCGGGGTGATTCATCCGCAGCCCTCGCCAGCGACGAAGATGGTGTGCGTGCGCAGCGAGAATCTGAGAGAGGCAAGCGACGCCAGGCTCGTTCTGGCGATCGCGCGCTTTGAGCACGAGGCCTTGGCCGAGTCGTACCGGCGCCACGGGGGCGCGGCGTTCGGGTTGGCGAGGCGTCTCGTGGTCGACCGCGGGCTGGCCGAGGAGGTCGTGCAAGAGGTGTTCCTCCGGCTCTGGAACCACCCGGAGAAGTTCGACCCCGACCGGGGCTCGCTCGGCTCCTATCTGCTCGCGCAGACCCACGGTCGCAGCGTCGACGTCGTGCGATCGGAGTCGTCCCGGCGCCGTCGCGAGGAGCGCGATGCTCGTCTGACGGCCGAGGCCGGGTACGACCTCGAGCACGAGGTGTGGGACCTCACCCTGGCCGAGCACGTGCGCGACGCGCTCTCGACGCTCTCCGACGGTGAGCGCGCCGCGATCGAGCTCGCCTACTTCGGCGGGCACACCTACCGCGAGGTGGCAGTCCTGCTCGACGAGCCCGAAGGCACGGTGAAGAGCCGGATCCGCTCGGGGCTCACCCGGCTGCGCAGCGCCCTCGTTGACACCGGATCGGTGGGACATGGCGCGTGAGCTGAGCCGTGAAGAGCTGCACGGGCTCCTCGGCGCCTACGCGCTCGACGCCGTCGACGACGACGATCGCGACCAGATCGAGCGCTACCTCGAGCGGAGCCCGCAGGCCCGGGCGGAGGTCGAGTCGTTCCGCGAGGCCGCAGCGCTCCTCGCGCACCATGGCACCGATGCCCCCACCGGCCTGTGGGATCGCATCGCCGCCGCGATGGAGGAGGAGCCGCCGCGCCTCCATCTCCCCTCGGTACCCGACCGCCAGCCGGAACCGGGGTCCGTGGTCCCGCTCGCGTCCCCGCGCCGCACGATCAGCCTGCGGCTGGCGTCGGCGCTCGCCGCGGTCGCCGCCGCCGCCATCGGGCTCCTCGGCGTGGAGCTCGTGCGCGAGAACCATCGCCTCGACCGGGTCCACACCGCGCGGCACGGCACGGTCGTGGAGCGCGCTGCCGAGCAGGCCCGCACCGAGAAGGGCGTCCGCACCGCCACGCTCACGTCGGCAGACGGCACGCGCAAGGCGAAGGTCGTGTACCTGCGTGACGGCACGGGCTTCTTCGCCGAGAACAACCTTGCCCCACTCCCCGCGAGCCGCACCTACCAGCTCTGGGCGCTGATCGGGGAAGCCAAGGAGCCCACCGTGATCTCGGCCGCCGTGCTCGGCAATCATCCCGGCGTCGCGCCCTTCCGTATGCCGGGCCCGGTGTTCGGCTTCCTTGTCACCGACGAGGACGCGCCCGGCGTGGTGTCCTCGGATCGTCCCGCCGTCATGCAGGGGACGTTCCCCGCAGCGTGACAGCATTGACGCCGTGGTCTTCGGCGTCTACGTGCACATCCCTTCCGCGCGGCGAGGAAGTCGAGTGACGTGCAGCGCGACGAATCTGGGCGGTGCGTTGCCCGCAGCAGTAGCAAAGGGCGCCGGGCTAACCGCCGGAGATCGCCGGTAGCAACGTGGACCGGCTGGATACGAAGAGCCCGCCCATCCCGATGCTGAACGTCGCGGTCAGGATCGACACGGTCGCGTAGAGCCCGAAGTTGCGCGACGCGCCGCTAAACCCGAAGGTCGCAGCGAGGGCGATGAGCGTGTTCGAGGTGATCATCCCGACAAGGAAGCAGAGGAACACGAGCACGCCCGCACCGTTGCCTCCGGCGCCGGCTGCGGTGAGGAAGATGAGCAGCTGGGTGGACGTCGCGGCGCCGATGCCGTGGATCATGCCGACGCCGAACGCGGTTGTCCGGCCGTAGGCGGGGAAGGGGTCGTCGGGCATCGGCGCGGCGTGCCGGTGACGATGCCGGTGAACGGCGGGGGTGTCGCCCGACGTACGCGCCCCGACCGTCGAGGCCACGAGCTTGTGCTCGTGCTCGTGGATCTCCTCGACGGGGTGCTCGTGCGGGTGGGCGACCACGATGGGTTCGCCTCGACCGGTCCGCCTTCGGGACCACCGAGCCAGACGGCGGACGCGGGCGAAGACATCCAGCGGCTGCGCAGCCGGAAGTCGCGGCCGTGCCAAACGGGGGACGCGAAGCGACCACTCGTACACGCCTTGAGGGTAGGCGGCGAGCCAATTGAGGTTGGGAGGCCTGGGGAGATCGGCGCCGATATGCGCTGAGTAGAGAGATCCGGACTAGCCCTCCGCTTCTTGTACGCGGTCCAGCAGAACCTCCCGTCACCGTGGGTGACGACCCGGATTCTTGTCATCCGAATCGGGCCTCGGAACGAACACCTGCTGCTTGCGAGTTCGATGGGGAGGGTAGGTGAACGCAGCACCGGTAGCGTCGGTCGGTCGCGCGCGTCGGACGCTTCGTGATGTGGCTGTGGCCGCGATCGCGCTCGCGATCGGCCTCGGTGGTGCGCTCGTGTATCACTCGCTTCACGATCGCGGCGGGGGCTCGGCTGCATCGCCGGTCTCGCGTTCCGCGCATCGGGTGATGACTGGCCGTTCCCCTGTGGCTGGCGTCTTTCCTGATGCACCTCCCGACGCGAGCGCCACCGCCAGCTCGGTGGTCGGCGACGCGCCGGCCCCCGCCGCGCCCACACCCCGTGCCGCCGTCGAACGCTTCCTCGACCTCGAGCGTACGGGCGACTTCTCGGGCTCGTTCGGATACCTGAGTGCGGGTGATCGTGCGTCGACGCCGACGCGCGCGCAGTGGACCGAAGCGCACGGCCAGCTCCCGCCCGTCGTCGCGTATCGCATCGACGATGTGTCGGAGCGCGCCGACCATGCCGAGATCGCGGCGCACGTCGACTTGCGCGCCGGCCTCGATCCGATCGCGGGTCTGACGCCGGCGCACGCACGCGCCACGTGGGTCGCGGTTCCCGAAGATGGCGGCTGGCGTGTCGCGTACGCGCCCAGCACGCTCGAGCCGATCTATCCGCCCGAGTCGGGCGCGGTCACGGCGGCGCGCGCGTGGGTCTCCGACCGGCAGGCCTGCCGCCCGGGCAAGCAGTGGAACGGCCCGCTGCTCGGGGTCGGCGCCGTGAGCCGGGCCGAATCGTTGTGTCACGCCCAGGGGACGCCGCGGCTCGGTGCCGTCGGCGGGCTTCCGGACACGCCGGGAGACGAGTCGTTCCTCTCCGCCTTCGGACCCGACGTGGGGAGCTGGGCCCGCGTCGCGTCCGTCAAGGCACCCGTTGCCATGAACGTCGTCACCGCCCCGGTCGGCGAGAGCTGGCTCGTGATCGGGGTGCTCGAAGCGTCAGCGGGGCCCACGCTGTGAGGTCCCGGGACGGTCGGAGCCTGCGGCTGAGGGGCCGTAGCGCCTTCGGCTTCGAACACCCATGATGAAGGAGATACGCATGTCCTCAGCACGAAGGTTCCTACCGAAAGCACTACCGGCGCTCCTGGTAGGGGTGGCACTCGCGCTCACGGGCGTTGTAGGCATCGGTGCATCGAGCCACCGGGAAGCCCCGCTGATCAGCCAGGACCCGGTGGCCGACAACACCGATACCTACGCGTTCGTGAGTCCCGACAAGCCCGACACGGTGACGCTCGTCGCAAACTGGATTCCGTTCGAGGCGCCGGCCGGCGGCCCGAACTTCAACCAGTTCGGCGACGACGTCCGCTACACGTTGCAGATCGACAACAACGGTGACGCGGTTCCCGAGATCACCTACGAGTTCCGGTTCACGACGACGGTCGGCAACAAGGACACGTTCCTGTACAACACGGGTCCCATCCAGTCGATCGACGACAAGAACCTGAATATCAAGCAGACCTACACCGTCACCGAGGTGCGAGGCGGCAAGCGCAAGGTGCTCGGCTCGAACCTGCCGGTGGCACCGGCCAACATCGGGCCCCGTTCCACGCCCGACTACGCCAGCCTGGCCAACGCTGCGGTGAAGGACCTTCCCAACGGCATCAAGGTCTTCGCCGGTCCGCGCGACGACCCGTTCTTCGTCGACCTGGGCTCGGTCTTCGACCTGCTCGGGCTGCGGCCGCTCAACCAGGCCCACCTGATCAAGCAGCCGACGGCACCGGGCGTCGACAACTTGGCGGGCTTCAACGTGCACGCGATCATGCTCCAGGTCCCGACCAAGCTGCTCACCAACGGCTCCGACCCGGTGATCGGCGTGTGGTCCGACACCTACCGCCGCAAGACGCGGGTGTTCACCGACAAGGGTGCCCGCATCAAGGGTTCCGGGAAGTGGGTGCAGATCTCACGCCTCGGCATGCCGCTCGTGAACGAGGTGGTGGTCCCGCTCGGTGCGAAGGACCGCTTCAACGCCTCCCAGCCGGTCAACGACGCGCAGTTCGGGCCGAAGGTGCTCGATCCTGAGGCCGCGCAGCTCATCAAGGCGCTGTACCCGGGTGTCGACGTGCCGAAGCCGCCGCGGATGGACCTCCAGTCCATCTTTCTGACCGGCATCAAGGACCTGAACATGCCGAAGAACGTGAAGGGCTCGGAGATGCTCCGGCTCAACACGTCGATCCCGCCCACACCGCTGGCCCAGCAGGACCGTCTCGGCCTGCTCGCCAACCAGAAGGACGGGTTCCCCAACGGGCGGCGGCTCGTCGACGACGTCACCGACATCGAGCTCCGGGCGCTGGCCGGCGGCACGCCCTTCACGCCCGACTTCAACAAGGCGCCCAACAACGCTCTGACCGACGGTGTCGACGCCAACGACGTGGCGTTCCTCGCGACATTCCCCTACCTGGCGCTGCCCCACCAGGGCTACGCCCAGCCGGCTCTCGGCTAGGGGACGCACGATGACGGCGACGGGCGTACCGACCGGCGGCACCTCGGTGACGTCGGTGAGGCACGCCCGGGGCCGCGCGACCGGGAGCGGGGCCGGCCACCGGCCCCGCTCCCGCGTCTCGCTCACCGCTCTGTGGGCCGTCGCCGCCCTCGTCGTCGGCCTGGCAGTGGGGAACCTCGTGAGCTCGCGACCGGCCACGCGGTCACGGGCCCCGGCGACCCCTGCCCGCACACCGGCCGACGCCGTCGCCACCCTCGAGCAGGCCGTCGCCCGCAACCCGTCCGACGTGAACTCGCTGCAGGCGCTCGGCGTCGCCTACGTGCGCCAGGCCGTGCAGACCGCGAACCCCAGCTTCTATGACCTCGCCGAGAAGGCGCTCGACGGGGCCGACGCCAGCCAGCCCGACGTCGACAACACGCTCATCGGGCGCGGCGTTCTCGCGCTGTCGCGACACCAGTTCGCCGAAGCCCTGACGTTCGGCGAGCGCGTGCACGCGCGGAATCCCGACTCCCCCACCGCGCTCACGGTCCTCGTCGACGCGCAGGTCGAGCTGGGCCACTATGCCGCCGCCGCCGCATCGCTTCAGGACGTCCTCGACCGTCGCCCCGGGCTCACCGCGCTGGCCCGCGTCTCCTATCTCCGCGAGCTGCACGGAGACACGCCCGGCGCGGTCGAAGCGATGCGCCAGGCCGAAGCGGCCGGCGCGGGCCAGCCCTTCGACGTGGCGACAGTCGCTACCTTCCTGGGCGACCTCGAGTTCAACCAGGGACACATCCAAACCGCAGCGACCGCATATCGCCGCGCGCTCCGGCTCCAGCCGGATCTCGTGCTGGCGCAATTGGGAGAAGCGAGAGTCGACGCGGCACGCGGAGCGACCCGGCGCGCAATCGTGAGTCTGGAGCGGCTCACGCGCCGAATCCCGCTTCCCGCCGCGGTGACCCTGCTCGGCGACCTTCAGGAGCTCGACGGCCGCGTCGCCGACGCCAGCCGGTCGTTCGAGCTCGTGCGCACGATCGGCAAGCTCCAGCAGGCCTCCGGCCAGGTCACCGACCTCGAAATGGCCCTGTTCGAAGCCGACCACGCCACCAACGCGGCCGCGGCGGCACCGGCCGTCGACCTCGCCCGCAAGGCGTACACGGCCCGGCCCGACAGCATCTACACCGCCGACGCGATGGCCTGGGCGCTCTTTCGCGCCGGCGACCCCGCGGGGGCCGTGCCCTATGTGAATCGAGCCCTTCGGCTAGGTACCGAGGATGCCCTGCTCCATTACCACGCCGCGATGATCGCCGACGCGAACGGCAACGACGCGCGCGCGCGTACCGAGCTCCAGGCCGCGCTGGCCCGCAACCCATACTTCTCGTTCCGCTACCGCGCCGACTCGGCCGCCCTCGCGACCCGGCTCGGGATCGCGCTGCCCCCGGATTGGGCTCGGCGATGACGGTACGACGCGTCCTCGCCGTGCTCAGCCTCGCGACGACCGTCGTGGTGGTGACGCCCGCGGTCGCGTCCGCGCACCCCCTCGGCAACTTCACCGTCAACCACTATGCCGGGCTGCGAGTCGGGCGCGACAAGCTGAGCGTCGACTACGTCGTCGACATGGCCGAGATTCCCACGTTCCAGACCCGGCCCGACATCGATCGCAACGGTGACGACCGGGTCGACCCTCGAGAGTCGCGAGCCTACGAACGCTCGCAGTGCCCCAAGCTCGCGCGCGGGCTGCATATCGCCGTCGACAGCAGCCGGGTCGCGCTGGCGCAGACCACAGGTGCGCTCTCATTCCCGCCCGGTCAGGCCGGACTACCAACCATGCGGCTCGAGTGCCGCTTGGAAGCGGCCATCTCCGGTGCGTTGAGTGAGCGCTCCGTTACGGTGGTCAACACCAATCCCGGCGAGCGGATCGGCTGGCGCGAGATTGCTGCGATTGGCGACGGCACGGCGCTCGAGCGCAGCCCAGTTCCGACCACGAGCATCAGCCAACGGCTCACCAAGTATCCAGCCGACCGGCTGAAGTCGCCGCTCGACGACACCAGGATCTCGCTCCGTTTCAAGGCTGGCGGCGCGGCCGCGCCGACCGAGACGCCCATCAGCAGCCCAACGGGATCGGTAGTGCGCGGCTTCGACTCGTTCACCCGGTCGTTCACCTCAAGTGTCGCGGCCAAGAAGCTCACGCTGGGCCTTGCCCTGGTGGCGCTGGCAATCGGCCTCGGCCTTGGCGCGCTGCACGCCTTCGCGCCCGGACACGGCAAGACGGTCATGGCCGCCTACCTCGTGGGCGAGCGAGGCACGGTGCGCGACGGGCTGCTCATCGGCGTGACGGTGGCGGCCACCCACACGGTAGGAGTGCTCGTGCTCGGCGGGGTGCTCACCGCGTCACAGGCCTTCGCGCCGGAGCAGCTGTATCCGTGGCTGGCGCTCGCGAGCGGCGTCTGCTTCGCCGCTCTCGGTTTGACCCTGCTCGTGCGCGCCGTCCGTCGCCGGCGGCTCGGCCTGCCCGTGGGCCACCACCATCACGGCTTCGCCCACCACGACCACGACCATCATCACGACAAGGCCCACGACCACGCGCACGACCACGACAACGCGCCGACTCCGGCGCTGTCCCGCCGGAGTCTCCTCACGCTCGGCTTCGCCGGCGGGCTCGTGCCCACGCCCACGGCGATCGTGGTGCTGCTCGGCGCCACCGCGATCGGCCGCGCCTGGTTCGGGGTGCTGCTCGTGCTCGCCTACGGGGCGGGCATGGCGGCAACCCTCGTCGCGGCCGGCCTGCTGCTCGCCCGCGCGCGCAGGCGCTTCGACCTCAAGGCGCGCGGGGAGCGGCTGCTGCGCGTCGCGACGTTCATCCCCATCGGCACGGCCGCTGTCGTGACCGGCAGCGGCCTATGGCTCGTGGCCCGGGCCGTGACCTCGGTCTGATGCGTCCCGAACACCACCCGTCGAGGAGCGGCCGATGAGCCACATGCTCGCAACGGTCGCCGGGAACCCAGGCTTCCGCATTGGCCTCGTAGCGACTGCGTTCGGCTTCGGCTTGCGCCACGGTATCGACTGGGACCACATCGCCGCGCTCACCGACATCGGTGGGTCACAGACTTCGAGCCGGCGTTCGATGCTGCTCGCAACGTTGTACGCGCTGGGGCACGCGCTGGTCGTGCTCGTGCTCGGCGTGCTCGCGATCGTCGGGGCGGCACAGCTGCCCCAATCGGTCGACGGCGTGATGGAACGCGTCGTCGGCGCCACCCTGCTTGTCCTCGGTGTGTACGTGTTCGTCTCGCTGGCCCGCAACGGTCGCGACTTCCGGCTGCGGAGTCGCTGGACGCTCGTGCTCGCCGGTGTGCAACGCGCCGCCCGATGGCTCCGAAGCCACCCAGCCGACCTGTTGGTGATCGAGCACGAGCACGAGCACCCGGTCGACGAGGTCCACGCTCACGACGACGCGCACGTTCCGGTACACGAGCGCCTGGCTGTCGCCGTGGGTGGGGCGCACTCGCCGGGCCGCTCCAACCATCGCCACCGTCACCGCCACATCGCCGTGATGCCCGACGATCCGCTCGCCAGCTACGGACGCGGCACCGCCTTCGGGATCGGCATGATCCACGGCATCGGCGCCGAGACACCGACCCAGCTGCTGATCTTCCTCACCGCCGCGGGTGCCGGAGGCACCGCGGCGGGAATCGCGCTCCTCGGCTGCTTCATCGCCGGGCTACTGACTTCCAACTCGCTCATCGCCCTCGCGTCGAGCTATGGCTTCCTCGGCGCATCCCGGAATTTCCCGCTCTACGTCACGATCTCGGTGATCACCGCGGTCTTCAGCCTTGCGATCGGCACGCTGTTCGTGCTCGGACAGGCCACGGTGCTTCCGGCATTCTTCGGCGGCTGACGACCGCCTTGAGCCTGTGCGTGTCGAACACCCCATCGTGGTGCTGACCTGGGCATTGCGACGGCTCCGCACACCCGTCGCGTGGAGCCGCGCAAGGGTGCCCAGCCGTCGACCACCGCCGCGAATCACCTGGTCACGAGCCGAACCGAGTTTTCGGCACCCACACCTGCGGTCGACGCGCATCCGGCGGCGAGCGACGGTTTCTTGCACGGCACGTCACGCGCCGTCGCGCAGCTGACGGTCAGTGGCGCGCGTCCCACGGTGACTACGACACTCGCGCGCGAGCCCCAGACGCGGCGCTGACCAGGCGATTCATCAGAGAACCCCGGCGCTCTGCACCAAGACCAGAGGTTCGAGAAATCGATGCCTACCACCCGATCGGGCACGGATTGGGCACGGATTGGGCACGACTGCCAGCGCACGAGCGCTCGGTAGAGCAAGAAGTACTCTCTGAGCTGCTCTTTCGCAACACGAGCCCTCGT